>NZ_JAYGJQ010000002.1:600000-1200000 GCF_035013165.1 Bacteriovorax sp. PP10 | reverse complement strand
CAAGTTCAAACCTTTTAGTAAAGGCCGCTGAAAAAAGATTAGAAAACCAAAACCTGGAACTAAAAAGGGTTTTAAGAGACAGCTACTCTACTTTTAATGAGTCCATCCAGGCGGTAAAAGTCAGTACTGCTTTTTTAGAAGCACTAAAGGTCCGTGCAGATATCTCGCGTAGTAAATACAATAATGGTCTTACGACATTTGATGACTGGGACATTATTGAAAACGATTTGATCACTCGCCAAAAAGATTACACAACAAAAATTAGAGACCGCCTGATTGCCGAAGCGGCCTGGGAACAGGTTCAAGGTACTGGAGTTATCCCATGAATAAAAAATATCTTATTATTGCTCTTGTGGTTTTACTCATTGGTGGGATTGGATTCTACTCATATAAGAAAAACCAAAAACCAAAGATCACTTATAGTGAATATAAAGTTGAAACTGGCGACATCGCCATTAGCATTCTTTCTACTGGTACTGTTAAACCCAAAAACCGTTTAGAGATTAAAGCTCCGGTTGCCGGAAGAATTGAACAAGTTCTTATTAAAGAAGGCTCGGTTGTTAGAAAAGGCCAAATCCTTGCGTGGATGAGTTCAACGGAGAGAGCAGCGATGCTTGATGCTGCCAGAGCAAAAGGCACAGAGGAATATAAAAAATGGTCTGAACTTTATCTGGCCACTCCCGTCCTTGCTCCTATCAATGGGACAATTATTTTAAAAAGTGTTGAGCCGGGACAAACGTTCACTAATACAGATGCTATTTTTACCATGTCAGATGTTCTTACAGTTCAGGCGCTGGTTGATGAAACTGATATCGCCCAAATTAAAATGAACAGTAGTGCTTCTATTGTGCTGGATGCTTATCCTAAATCTCCTATTTCTGCTCATGTGGATAAACTAGCTTTTGATTCCACAACTACAAATAATGTTACGACTTATGCTATTGAAGTACGCCCTGATAAAACTCCGGAGTTTATGAGAAGTGGTATGACGGCCAACGTGACTTTTTCTGTTCAATCGAAAAAAGGCATCCTGATTATTCCAAGTGAAGCTGTAAAAGTTGTTGATGGAAAATCAATTGTCTTAACTAAAAGTGAAAAAGGGCCGGTAGAAGTTTCAATCACGACAGGAATTTCTGACGGTAAAAAAACTGAAGTTCTAGAAGGGCTTGATCCCAACGATACGATCTTAATCCAGGACTACTCTCTTGGAGATGCGGCCTCGACTTCAAGCAATCCATTTAGTCCAAAATTTCCGAAAGGAAGAAAAGGCACTGGCGGCGGCGGACCAAGATAGTTTTAAATACGAGATAACATATGATCGAACTTAAAAATATTACGAAGTCATTTCAAATGGGCGACACTCTTGTCCCCGTTTTAAAAAATATCAGTTTAAAAATTGAGCGTGGTGATTTCGTGGCCATCATGGGCCCGTCAGGTTCTGGAAAATCAACCCTGATGAATATTTTAGGGATGCTTGATATTCCTACAACCGGTTCCTACTTGCTAAATGATATTGAAGTCGCAACACTGACTGAAGATGAACTTGCAATCATCAGACGTGGCGAGATCGGATTTATTTTTCAACAGTTCAATTTACTCCCTCGTCTGGCAGCTTGGCAAAACGTCGCCTTGCCTCTGATATATTCAGAAGGGAAATTAGATTTTGAAAAAGCCAAAAACTTATTAGAACAAGTGAATCTTGGCGACAGGCTTTATCATAAAACAAATGAAGTCTCAGGCGGACAGATGCAAAGGATCGCCATTGCGAGATCTTTGATCAACTCTCCCCGAATTGTTTTTGCCGATGAGCCTACCGGGAATTTAGATTCTAAGAGTGAAAAAGAAATTCTCGCTATTCTAAGAAAACTAAATGATCAAGGTATTACAGTTATTATTGTTACTCACGAAGAAGAAATTGGTAAAGAGGCCAACCGCTTAATCCGCATGCGCGATGGTGAAATTCAATCGGATGAAAGATTTGTTCCTCTTCGTACTGATCTTGAAAAAGTGGCCCCTAAAACTTATGGCAGTCAATTTTCATGGAAAGAAATCCTGGAGCATTTTAACCAAGGAACGAGAACTCTCGCGGCCAATAAAGTGCGCTCTGTTTTATCAATGCTGGGGATTCTTATTGGAGTTGCGGCCGTAGTGGCCATGCTTGCTCTTGGGTCCGGCGCTCAAAAATCAATTGAAGATCAGTTATCGGCCATGGGATCAAACCTGCTCGTCTTACGTGCTGGGAACGTGCGTGTGGGCGGTGTTGTTCAAGAGTCTGGTACACGTATCAGAATTACGATGGAAGATGCTAAGGCCATTAAAGAACAAATCCCAGGTATTCAGGATGTCTCTCCTAACGTTACAGGACGCGGACAAGTCACCTACTTAAATAAAAACTGGAACACTTCTGTCGCAGGAGTCACTCCTAGTTATGCACGCATGAGAACATCTGTTCCCGACTTCGGAAGATTTTTTTCTGATGATGAAGGACAACAGCGTGCTCTAGTCGCAGTCATCGGAAGAACCGTTGCACGTGAACTCTATGGCACACAAAATCCCATCGGAACCATGATTAAAATTAACAAGGTTAACTTCCTTGTAATCGGTCTTCTTCCTGAAAAAGGCGCTTCAGGCCCTCAGGATCAGGATGATAGAATTTTAATTCCCACTCAAACAGGAATGTACAGATTGTTTGGTAAAAACTATGTGGACTCAATTGATATTCAAGTTACAAGAAAAGAAGATATCGATGGCGTAGAAGAAAGTGTGAAAGAGGCCATGCTTAAGCGCTATCGCATTCCAGTTTCTTCGCAAGATGATGCCTTTCAGATTTTCAATATGGCCGAACTTCAAAATGCGATCACACAAAGTAGTAAAACGATTTCTACTTTACTGGCAACCATCGCTGCCATCTCTTTAGTTGTTGGTGGTATCGGGATCATGAACATCATGCTCGTGTCTGTAACTGAAAGAACAAAAGAGATTGGTTTAAGAAAAGCGGTTGGTGCAAAAAGAAATGATATCCTGATGCAGTTTTTAACTGAGTCAGTGCTTGTGAGTTTCCTTGGTGGATTCATGGGAATCGTTTTAGGTTGGACGATTACTTTTACCTTCTCAATTATTATTGGATGGAATGCTTCGGTGTCTTGGCAGTCGATTGCATTGGCGTTTGGATTTTCAGTTATGATTGGGATTGTGTTTGGGATTTATCCGGCACATAAAGCGTCTAAGCTGCATCCGATAGAGGCGCTAAGGTACGAATAATTTTTATAGCTCTGATCTAAGTTTCATCAGCAGGAGACCAAGCTTGTTTTTACCAGTGCGGTCTCCACAATCTCCCCAGTAACAATCATTTTTTGTATGCTCGAAAATTTGCGATTCTTTTGTCGATTTCAATAAAATTCGCAGCTCTTCATATTGATTAAACTTTGCTCTCACGGCCACTTCCATTGCTACGTCTTTGTATTGATCCCAATCTGCTCTCTTGGGAATATTTGGATCGCGGCCCATTAAAGCTGCGGCCATCGGAGTTGGAGCAAGTCTCACCTTTTCCATTAATTCAGGATCAGTGTATTTGTGGGCCTGATAATAATGCTCACTTGTAGGCCACTTCACTTGATCAATGACAATTGGATAAAGCGCGAAGTTTGAAAATTCACCGTAAGCATCTTTGACTGAATAAAAATCCAGAATGTCTTCATTGTATTCAACTGGTGCTGTCGGCCCTAGTTGAGCACAAGAAATAGTAGAGGCCAGAGTCAAAAGTATGATTAAAATGAATTTCATGACGAAAAGTATTCCTTTTTAGTCGGGTTTATTCAAGAAAATCCCTCCTATTAAATAAAAAAAATCTTATCTCCGGTCTTTGCTGAAAAGAAATCTATGAGTTACAAATCTGAGTGTTTTAATCGGAAGTAACTAGTATCTCTTTCTGCCTATAGGTCGAATGTCAGGATCCAGTTAAAATTTATTGTACACGCAGTTGCGTTGAAAATTGGAGAAACGAAAAATGCATTTGAACAAACTCATTATAGCAGCATTGCTATTATCGTCGTGCGCGACACCAACGAACTCCAATCGCGAGGTGGCATCAAAAACCACTCAGCCTCTTATTCAAACACTGCCCAAACTTACAACTGATAACGGCGAACTCCTGGCCGGATTAAAAAAAGCATTAAAAAATAGAACGAAAGGAAAATCAGATGCAGAGTTAACGGCCGCAGCTGTCAAACTTCGCGACTACCTACTCTTCTTAGGATTGAGTGCACGCGACTTAGTAAAATCAGAATCATCTACTGAAGTGGATCTCGTTGAAAAGAAAGTTCCATTGAAAGTTAAAGGCATCAATGGTGACGATGATGATACAGGTGGAGAAGACACTGAAGAAAAAACGCCATCAAATTTAAAAGCAATTCAAAGACTCTTTATTGCTTCAACTCAATTTCTTGACTGCCCTGTCATGACTGACTGGGAGTGCCTGGAAAAATCCCCCGTCTTTCCTCCTACGGCAGACTTTAGAATTGAAAAATCAGATGTCACAACTGCGGTTAATGCCGGTTCAGCTTTAGACATGGATGTGTTTTTTACTGAAGGCTGGGATGGATCTCCTCGCGGAATGGTTTCAGAACGCTTCGCTGAAAAAATCAATAAAGACTCGACAAAAAGTTTATCACTGGCGATGTACGGAATCGACGATATCGATGCGAGTATGAGCAATGTGTATCAGGCGATTATTAATCGTTCAAAAACAAAAGCAAAAGTTCGCGCAGTAGTTGATGTTATGGGTTTCGAGCGCGGAGCAACTCCATGGGTCTTTAACTATGTCGATCAACCGCAATTAGAAAGTGAATGGTTATTTGGCCAGTCTGCAAATCCTGAAAATGCAGATGGAATGCACATGACTTTCCAGTATGACGGTACACCCTCTTTCATTCGTGAAATGAATGCTGGTATCACAAATCAGGATCAATCCCGTGTGCGCCTTGAGTGGTCAACAGCAAGGATTATGCATAATAAATTTGCTGTGATGGAAAACTCGAAAGGCCAAAAGTCTGTGTGGACCGGAACGGCCAATATTTCAAAAAATTGTATGGGTGTTGAAGCGAATGCCAACATGTCTGTTTATATTCGTAACGATGCTATCGCAACCGCTTACCTTGACCAGTTCAACTTAATGTTTGACTTCGACAAAACAATTGAAGTTAAGAGCAAACAAGTCAGACCAGCAAGTGCTGAAGAGCCAAGTTTAGTTGGAAGATTTCACCGTGCTAAATACCCGGTGAATAAACGTTACTTCACATTTGATGACGGCACTAAACTGCGCGTGCACTTCGCCCCTACTGATGATGCTGAACATAGATCAATCATCCCGATGTTAATGTCTGCGAGAAAAGGTGATCAGATCAGAATCTCAATGTTTGGTGGAACTGGTTATGAATTAGTGCGAGCTATGCAATACGCTGCTGCCAAAGGGGCCGATGTAAAAATCGCTTTTGATAGACGCTTAGGACACGGGTTAACTTCATGGATTAGAGATTCTGTCTTGAACGTGAACATGGAAAATCCTTATGCAAATAAATTTGAAAACGTAGGCGTGACTCCGGGGAAAATCAGCTACCGTGTAAGCACATGGACTGGAAAAAATCACTATAAGGCCGGAACCCTTACCAGAAGATTAGGTAATGGAAAAATGCTACCTGAACAAATTATTGTTGGATCACAAAACTGGAGCTCTGGTGGAAATGATTTTAACGATGAAAATTTGATTTCAATTCAGAACTTAAATTATGGCGTTAAAGCAGCAGAAATGTTTAACACTGAATTTGATACAAGACTTTGGGTAAACTCGAAAGAAGAAGCTTATAGACCCGCTAAGACTATTTATTAAGACTCTGCAGACTAGTGAGTTTCTCTCACTAGTCTGCTTCATTCCATTTAACTCCCCCCCAAACTATATTCATTTGCTCCACCATCGTAATCTCCTTGATTAGAATGATGGTTCTGTTTTATTAGTTAACCATTTGAAACATCAAGTCAAAAACTAATGAATTCCGCAAATAAACTCTATTGGAATATCAACCAAAAAATGCTAAAAGTTTCTACTTTAAAAGCAATCACCACCACTCACACACAAAGGCATCGTGATGAAATTTTTATTACAACTAATCGCAGTTAATTGCATTGTTTTCTCATCAATATTAAGTGCTGTCGTATACGCTGGAACAGAGATAAATAATGGTGGTGCTGGAATTTCAATCAATGGAAAAGTCGCTACTTTTTATAGTGCTGAAATGGAAGTCAATCCTACACCTTTAGAAACGTCACTAGTCATGAATATGACCGGCGCTCTTATAAGATCATTAGATCTTCCAAGCCGTGTAGACATTGAATTAGTTGAAAGTATTCTGCCTTCATTCGATAGAAAATATTATGCTGTGACAGAAAAATCTATCGATCAGTCCACACTCAAAATCATTAAAGAACAATACAGTAAAATCACTAAACAACCCGTAGAGAATATCACGATTTTTGCACTTACAGATCCTGCAACGAAAATCACTCTCCTGCTTCCTGATTATTTTAAATTAAATGTAAACGAACAAATGGCCATCTTATTTCATGAATCACTATGGATTAATGAAAGAGTGAAAACTTATGAAAACATGCTCGAAATAGAAAGAGATACACAGATCTTTGCAGAATATCCGGCAGACTGCATTCCTCGTTATAATTTAACTAAAAAGATTGAGAGCATTTTTAATGAAAAATTATGGGCGTTGAATTCCATTTTCAAATGTCAGACTCAAAAATATTTCAGCTATACCAGCGCTAAAGAGATCCCCATCACTGATTTTGCAAGTCGAGCAGAAATATATACATTGGCACAAATTCTACTCAGGTCTTATTTCAAGATGCCAGCAGATAATCAATTGAAGGATTTATTTATAAATCAAATCAACACGAATCCGAACTATAAAATGTTTTTGGCCAGCAAAACTGCATTGGTCGAAGCAATACAAGATGAAAGCATCTCTCTTGATCCGATTTTTTATGGACAGCTTTTGCCATTTGACTCGGATCCCCTATCTAAAAATAATATTGACCTTCTTGCTAAAAACCTTAGAACTGCCGATATCGCCTATGGTTTTTCAGATTATGATTTGTTTAGGATGATCCTTACAAACCGATACTCAAGTGCACATTTGAGAATTGAAATGACATATGATTCGATAAATAAAGGTCAAAACAAGACTGCCGAGTAAGTATGAGAAATTCATTTGATTATAGAGAAATTTTACATAATGAAATTCAAACTAGAAAGCTTAGAAACTCTAGCTACAACATAAGCTCTTTTGCCAAACTTATTGGCCTGACACCTTCAAGACTCTCAGAAATTCTCAGAGGGAAAGTCGGTCTGTCAGTAGCAAAAGCTGCAAAAATTTGTGAAACACTAAAATTTGCTGAAAGTGAAACTTCTCTCTTTTTAGATCTCGTATGTTCTGAACATGCCAGGAACCCTAAAGAAAAAGAAGAAGCACTTGGACGACTTGAACTTCACAAATTCTTTGTTCAATACAACGATGATCAATTCAATTTCATTGCAGACTGGTACCACCACGCCATTATCGAACTGATCAGCCTTGATAAGACCAAGACCAATACCCAGATCAGTAGAAGCTTAGGTATTGACCTTAAAACAACAAATGAGGCCATCGCTCGTTTGTTAAACATGAATATCATAAAAGAAGAAAAAAAAGGCTTTAGTCTATCAACAACAAACAGAAAAACATCAACTGACATACCTTCTGAGGCAATAAGAAAACTCAATAAACAAATGTTGAATAAAGCGACAAAAGCTATAGATGAGCAGGAAATCGACAACCGAGATTTTTCAATTATCTTTTTATCGTTTAATAAATCTCAACTAAAACTAGCTAAAGAAAGAATTAAAAATTTCAGAAGAGATTTCATGAAAGAATTTGAATCTTCGAATGGTAGAGATTCTGTTTACAGTATGGGTGTACAATTTTTTGAATTAACGACTTCACTTGAAAAAAAATAAATAATTTTTTATACATCACTATACATGAACTCATAAATTAACTAGATAAAATAAAAACAGCTGTTATCATAAGTTACAATTATGAAGACAACGATCAGGCAAAGAATTCAAGCTGAACTCGATAAAAGAAAATTACAAAATAGTTCTTATTCTTTACGAGCATTAGCAAGAGACTTAAACTTAAATCATTCACTTCTATCTCGAATCATTGCATCTAAGATTCAGATGACTCCCAAAATTTTCGAAAGAATCGCTGAACCTTTGAAACTAACTCCAGAAGAACTGCTTTTATTTCAAAATGAAATCAAACACAGAAAAAAAATTCAAAGCAAAGAGAAAGTTGTTACTGCAAACTTCAGGACACTAGAGATTGAAGAATTCAAGATTGTACAAGATTGGTATAATTTTGCGATTTTAGAAATGGTAAAGCTAGATGGTTTTCAACCAACACCTGAATGGATCTCTAAAAAATTAAACATTAGTGTTGATGAAGCTTCTCTGGCCCTTGAAAGGCTTGTTACATTAAAGCTGTTACAAAAAAAATCTAATGGTACTTACGAAAAAGTTTCATCTCATCTAAGTGTCATGCATCCAAGTTTTACGGCAGATGCGATGAAAGAAAGACAAAAGGCCGTTTTGTTTAAGGCCATTCATGCTTTAGAAAATCTCCCTATAGATTTAAGAGATAATAGCAGCATGACTTTGAGTATTGATTCTTCAATGCTTCCTGAAATAAAAGAAAAAATAAAAAAAATGCGTCGTAGTCTTGCTAACAACATTACTGATAAAAGTAAAAAAAGAGATCAAGTTTATGAATTATCAATTTCCTTTTTCCCATGGACAACAACAGATGAACAAACTATTAACTGACGACTGGTCAGAATCACACGGCTAATTTCTCCTCCCTCCCTGCTTTTCTATTCTAAATTTTCCATTGGCATTTTATACCCTTTTTCAGTGTTTCATTTTTTTTACTGAAGCACTTGTTTTATCTATTTTGACACTTAGGAATATTTTTCTGACGCTTTCAATTTTCTTAATTTAAGCAAGAATCTTTTTATATCAACACTGAGCAGGAATTCTCAATGACGTTTAAAAAGCAGATTCTCACTAAGCTCACTTTGTTTAATATATTCTTATTAGCAAGTGCCCATGCAAGCAGCTCTATTCCCTCTCAGCTTAATTTTCATATTGGCTCGATCTCTGCGACTTATGCAGAAAACCAGGACACTCTTAAGGCCTCAGATGGCACTACATCAACGACAGCAAAAGCACCTTACTCAGGAACAGCTTCTTCCATGCCTTTTGCTATTTCATATGAGTACTTCCCAGGTCTTTCAAAATCTTATTTTGGAAGAGTCTCAGGCCCAGTCATGGGATCGACTCCTGACAGATACTATAGCGCTTCATTGGGAATGAATTTTTATTTCGGTCAAATTGGATCACAGGCCGTGATTAAAGATTCAGGTTTTGAAATGAAAGTACTTCCTAAATTTCGTTACTATGCTGGCCCTGCCATCGGCATCGGCTATCTTGTTTACAACACCAAGTCTGCGACTAAAAACGACATGCTTTTTGAAATCGGAGCTCAAGGTGGTGTTCTCTATTCATTGAATCCTAAGTGGGCGCTCTCTGCCGAGCTTGGTGGTGCACGAGCGATTGGTTCTTTGACATCAGCGACGGTTATAAAAATTTTAATTGGTACGTCTTATAGTTTAGATATCTGGGGAACAAAATAAAAAGCGCGGTTCATTTATTTTTTTGAATCGTTTATTTTTTTCGAGCCTCTTATTCTGGTCACAAAATAGAACAATTTTCTCCAGCAAAAAGAGCTAACGCACAGATTAAAGTAAATGACCTTAGGACCGACTAGTTTGATGTTAGCTTAGGTAAAAACATAAGAAGAAAAAATTATGAAGAAAAGAACATTGCAATTTTTATTTCTAAATTTGTGGGCACTCTCGCTCATCGGTTGTGTTGGTACAATTAAAGACGCTGATCCAATTAGCACCAAGGCCGCATCAGTTCAGGATAAGTCAGTTACTGACTTTGCTGGAATTTTCAATGCTGTTGCCATTTCAAATAATCGTGTTGAAGTTATTTTTCCTGTTGCTGAAGGTGACCCGGATCAAATCGCTTATGTTATCAGGTACGATGGTCAACAAATTCCTACTTATGTTTATGGTTCTGCTTTAAAGCCAGACTATAGAGGCCTTTTAAAATATACGATCACTGGTCTTCAATCAGATACTCCCTACTCGTTCAGCGTTCAGGCCCGTAACGTAAAGACCAACATCGAAAGCTCTAACAACCTTTCGAAGTCCACTAAAACATTCAGTAACGTGACTGCCATCTTTAACGGTATTTCTATTGTAAGAAACTTATCAGGTGCAGATGGATTAAACGGGATTGAAGTTATCTGGCCGGAAGCTGAGATTCGTGGTGGTGTTGTTAGTAAAGATGAAGTGGATCCGATTGAATATCAAGTCACTGTTATTGACTCTAACTTTTTAAACCCAGGTGACATCAATAATACTGCTTTCGGGGAGCCTAATAGAAAAGTTTACAGTATCCAGGGTAATAAGCGTTCTGCGACTATAAACGGCCTGAAAGCGGGAACGAAATACTTTGTACAGGTTCGCGCTGTTCATTACGGTTACTCTCTTCCAGTAAACTCTTCAAATATTAATTACAAAAAAGAAGAAAATACAAACTATCTTGAGATCTCTACTTATAGTGAAAACTTAAGTAATTTAAATTTTGAAAATGATTCATTATTAACTTACTACCCTCCTGGTATCGGTGGACTTTATTCTATTCAATTAGGATGGCTACCACCTCAAGGGAATTTTGATCATTATAGAGTTTATTACAACACTGGTAATGCCGTCACTTTAAGCAATTTTCTTAATACATCAATCTTAGACTATAGCTGCAGTGGAGAAGAAACAGCGGATAGTAATGTCAGCTGTCAGTATGTTGATTCAAACCTTAGTAATTTTTTATTAACAGGTTTGCAGACCAATACTAAATATAATCTTTCACTTGCGGTTTGTCTTACGAGAGGGTGTGAAGCGGGAAAAAGAGTTTTCTCTAATGTTAAATCACACACGACAACTCCACCTGTAGCAAGCTTCAGAGGGATTGCTTCAATTGATAGCGCCAAAGAACTTACTAAGCTTGATCGACTTTTCTTGAACTTTGAATCTCCTGATTTAACGTCAGGAAATTTATCCGGCCTGATTGTTGAGTATTATGGAATTGATATTACCAATCCATCGCCAATGAGCTTGAATGACTCCGACGTTATCAATACAACTCTTCTTGATGTTCAGCCATTTGATTATCGCCTTGATACAACAATCGAAGTAAGTGGGATTGATCCGAGTTCTTCTACTCCTTATTGCTTTTTAATTGTGCCTTACACATACAACAATGATGGAAGTAAAACACTGCATAGAGATGGTCTAATTCCTCAGTGTAAAATTCCTGAAATAAAAGGTCCCTCGGCAATCGAATTTCCAGGTATTGATAATTTTCAATGTAATTTCTCAAGCAAAGAAATTATCGTCAACTGGTCTAGGCCTAATGTCGGTATATTTAACAGCTTTGAGCTTTATTATGTAACAAATGCCAGTTCATTTAATTTTGGTGAAGCTTTTGACTGGGAAAACAACGCTTATAATAGAATTTTACTCGACTCTTCTAAAACAACTCATACCCTGACGAATCTTCAGCCGGGTAAGAGCTACCGTTTAGGTATTATCAGTTATTACGATTCTATCAACGGGCCAATTAGAAGTGAAATCAACCCAAACACAATTGAATGTAGTTTATAGGATTCAGGATGAAAACCAATATTGCAAAAATTTGGATGCTCGCAACACTTTTAATACTCGCCTCATGCGTGGGTACAGTCGCTGATAAAGATGCTCAAGAAGCTTCCAATCAATCGACAGGAGATTCGAGTAATGTCGCCTCTTTTGATGGACTATCAAAAGCAGTTCCTATTTCTCAGAGTAAAATTGAACTTTATTTTTTACCAGCAGAAGGTGACGCTGCTAATTTAATTTATGAAATTTACATTAACAATGCTCCACTTCCCATAAAAGTTACCGGTAACTCGCTTGTCGCAAACGCTTCCGGCTACTATGTCTTTACGGTCGCAAACCTGACGATGAACTCGATTTATACTTTTAACATGAGAGCGGTAAAAGCAGGAAGTAATGAGGCCTTAAAGCTTGATCCTACTAAGTCTATCTCTGCTATCACTTTTAAAAACGAAACGGCAGACTTCCTGGGAATTTCGAGTGTCACATTAGGGGCTGGAGAATCAGGAAGAGATACAGTAAAAATTAAATGGGTTCCTGCGGTTATTACCGGAACAAATATCAATCCGAGAATCACTGATCCGGTTGCTTATGAAATTACTTACGTTACAAAAACTTTAGGTGTTCAAAACATTAACAATGTTAATTACTCTGCACCTGGAAGATCAGTAGTTACAATTCCCTATCCGATTGCTAATCCACCGGCACTAAATAGAGATTCAGAGTATACAATTACAGGATTAATCCCTGGAGAAACTTATTACTTTCAGGTAAGAGCAATCCATAAAGGTTATATCCTTTATAAATCAGACGTCACTTATCAACGTGAATTAAACACACGCTATATTAAAGTCACAACATTAAACAATACTGGTCTGTTTGATTTCAACGAAGCCTTAGTCAACATGACTAGTCCTGCTGGTGAAGCTGGATTAACAAATTTAAACATCAACTGGATTCCTGCTGGTGGAGAATTTAAACAGTATAGAGTTTGCTATAAAAAAGTGGCAAATCCTAATGACGCTGAACCAATCGTCGACTATTTAACAGATTTAGATATTGATATTTTATTATCAAATACTGTTGCCTGTATTCCACTGGACTCTAACTACACTGCTTACACTCTCCCTTCTCTGACGAGTTATGCGTATTACCAGGCAAAAGTCATTGCATGCAGAACTTACGATTGTGATTCAACAAATAGAATTAAGTCGATGCTGATGCAAAAAAGGGTTGTTGCTTCGGTAGCTCCTTTCAATGGTGTATTAACGATTCTCAATCCGACAGATGAAACAAAACTAAAAGAAATTAAAATTAACTTCGACTCTCCTGTTGTTAGTGCAGGATTTTTGAATAAATTTACATTGTATTGTTATAGCTCAGCTTCAGACACTGACCCAGTTGCACTACCTACGGATGGTTCGGCCTCTACCGGTACAGGAAAGCCTTCTTGTGACGGCATCCAAATTCTCACTCCAATGCCAACATCTCTTGCTGAGTATGCCACTCTTACACAACTAGAAGTCAAACTTCCTGTCATCGATGCATCAGCGAAATACTGCTTCTCTTTATTGCCGTCAATTTATTCTCCATTTTTAAATCAGGAAGATAAATCAACTGCCGTTATTAAATGTGTGACTCCAGAAATCAAGACACCGACGATTGTTCAGTTCCCGGGGCGAAATAATACCTGCTCTATTTCAGGAAAAGATGTATCCATCAACTGGCCAACACCAACGGGTGGTCTTTACACTAAGTTTGTTGTTCTTTACCGTGAGAAACAATCGACTTCAACTTTCTTTAATTTCCCAGACGCAGTTAATGCATTCGTGACCAACAACAATTCTAGTTATAAATGGGTTGATTCACTTGCTCGAAATGACGTCTCACTTACATTGAGTAACCTGATTCAAGGAAGAACTTATAATATTGGAGTACTTCCCTATCTTGAAGATGGTGGAGTTAAAAGATTTGCACAATACAACGTTAATATCGGTGAATGTAATCTTCCACTTCCAACTCCTAAATTCAAAGAATGGGTTGATATTTTTGCCATTGGCCCTAAAGAAGACGGTCTGACTCCTGCAACAAATACAGGAGCGAAAAAATTTATTATAGAAACGTTGGATGCAGATGGAATACCAGTAGACTTAAAAATGCTGACAGCTGACCCAAAAACACCTGATACCGTTAATGACCCAATAGCTTCTCAAAAATTAAGCTCTGTCGTTTTTAATGGTGTCTATGGCTCTATGGATGCCAGTGAGGCCAACCCACTTTTCCAATACAGTAACTCAGGAATTGTTAAAATTGCCTGGAAAGATGTCAGTTTCTACAATGAAACTGAGAGCATGAGTACCTTCATTACCAATCCTCTTTATGAAGCGACTCCCGGTATAAAATCTCAAAGAAAGTTTGGTTATAAAGTTTATCGCTCAGACGATAATCAGATGACATGGGTTGATTTAACAAAAAACTCGACACAAAATAAGTTTCAAACAATACCGAATTCAGGACTTCTGCATCCATCAAATTATTCTTGGCAAGCAAGAAATAACAAGACTGCGGAAGTAGAAAAAATCACTTTCTTCACTGACTACTCCGTTAAATTTTCAAAATCAGTTGAAGAAGTAGATCGTGCAAGAATTTATTTTTATAAAGTCGTTCCAATCTTCGATGGAAAAGAATTAGATTATTCATCAGCAGGAAATAGCAATCACCATATTATCAGAGTGACACTGCCTCCAAGAAATATGGCACTCGTGCATCGTATGATGGCCAACAGAACGATCTGCCTTGAGATGGATAAAGATATTGATACGACTGCAGGCTCTCACTATAGTTGCGAGTTCAACGGTCTTGGTTCATCGGGACTTTCATTTCCTTGGGCACAAGGAAGTACTGTCTATGACATTGGCGGTGACTTAATGATCGACCGCTTTGAATTAAGTTGTCCTTTTAGCAGAGGAGATCAAAACTATACTAACTCTGACTCTACTTTTAATCTTGGTAAATTAGTTTTTAAAGGTCTATCTGCATTTGGCAATCCACTAAAGGGGTGTTTCAACAATACGTCATACTCGGGTTATGAACCAGGAACTGGAAATGCTGTTGTGACGGCCAATTATAATTATAACCAGACGATCCCAGGGGATTGTTTCGGAAATGATGATATGTCCAGAGCTTCTGAAGGCGTTTGTGCTAATCCTTTATATGTTAATAAATACAATTATTCTTATCCTGGTTCCATCGGGGAAGACTTAACTCCTAATTGTGATCAAGCAGATTATATAGGTCCAAATGCCTATAGTATGTTCAATCAGAACTCAAGAATCAATACAATCGAAGATGCCTCTCCTACTCAAAGTGAATTTGCTGCCGTCTACTTTAGTCGTAGTGCTTATCAAAGAAACAGCGTCATTGCTCACTTAGGTGTTCGTGAATATATGGGTGGATCAGGAAAAAAATTAGCATCGACCTCTAATAGTTCTCAAGGTAACTGCAGTGTAAACTTAAACTGGGTTAATAGTACTGGAAATTATAAACCACGCTGGATTCCTGTGAACTCTCTTTTCGAAAGATTAAAAACACCAACAACTCCGCCCGGTGGTCTTAATCTTTATAATAAAAAAATATCAGAAGTCCTTACGAATGATGATCTTTACGACTCTACTACTGTCAAAGCACCTACAAGCGACCTGATGGTGAGTAACCGCTATAAAGCGACATCAACTTTAGCAAGAGTTGTCACATCTAATAGTGCCAAACTTCCTCCATTGGAAGGTCTGTCCCCAAGTGACTCTAATGCCATCTGCTCTACTTATAAAGTGCAAGTTGGTTTGGAAACAACGGCCAGAGGATTTATTCCCGTAGATAATAAACTGCACAGTAAAAGATTAATGCGCAAAAAAGAATCTACTGTTGCCGCTGCCTGGCCTCAAACATATGACGCTGCTAAAGTCACACAAATTGAGACTGGAAATTATATTGAAAATTCAACTGAAAATGGATGTAATAGTAAAACTAAGATCCTTCCTGATGGGACTGCCCAGTTTACTAAAAAAGCTCTTTTGACAACCAACTTTCCACACGTCGCTCAGGTGCATCCAATCCTGATGACAGGAAATTCATCACGCGATCAAAATGGTGACAATGCCAACACTGAAAAATGTACAAGTCGTTTTGGTATTCAAGATATTGTTGGAAGTTTACAAGAAGCAAACTCTGAACAAATTTTCTGTGACTTCAGTGAAGATAAACTTTATCTCGGAACTGCAAAAACAGTGACTCAGTCAGTTCTCTATCCTTCACCAACTCTTGATATCTATGATCCAAATGCGCTTATGGCATGGGTACTATCAACACCAGCATCCGGAAGTTGCTCTATTGTAGAGGCCGGCGGAGCAAAAACTGGTACCTATTTAGCAAATGGATTTTTTACATCAATTTATGATTTTACGGGAGCTCTCGCCTCATCAGTTGTCTCAGCTCCAAAAGCTTATGATCAAAAGTCCGTTTTGACAGCAAGAAATGGAGATGGAACCTTTTTAGATTTTGGTCAGAATAACCTTGCACCAAAACTTAGCGTAAAAGACTCGATTGCCACTATGGATGATAATATCGCTGACGGTATCACTCCGTCATACTCTGCCAATTATTTTAGTGTGGCCTTAGGTATTCCACTGCTTTGTGAAAAGGGATGTGCTGGAGATGCTGGGGATAATACTTATTTTTCAGCAGACCAGATTTGTACGAACAAAGACTGTAACACTATGGTTCCTGCTCCGGTTGTGAAAAATTTCCCACTTAATAATTCTCGTTTTTCAAACATGGGAACTGGAGACATAAATACAGAAACTCGACTTAACTCTAACAACCCGAATGACGGGGCCTTTAATTACATCAGCGGAGTAAAAGTCGAGCCAGATTTTAATGATAATGATTATGAATATGCTACGGCCGTTCCGCTAACCGCTTCTCCAGGCCCGGGTAATCGTACGTACTATACAATTCCTCGAGGACAATCTCTCAAGATGTTTACTGGAGGTAATTATCAGCAAAACAGTGGACGCTATTCACTTTTTATCCATGGACAGAATCTTAATGATGAAAGATCAATTGGACGCGGTTCTGGAACTCGATGTGCTGTACTAGTGAATGAAGATGATTAAAAAAGGATTTAAAAAAGTGAAAAACAATTATTCTTTTTTACTAATTACATTAATAGCTCTTGTTTCTTCTTCTTGTAAGCAAGATCTTACAAAAGTCGTTAATGCAATGACGGGCAATATTCTTGAACCTGTCTCCATGACAGTCTCTCCAAAAGAAGACCTTGGAGAAGTTGTTGTTGGCGAAGAGCCAGTTAAGCTGACAATTAAAATTAAAAATAATTCTTCTGATAAAATCAGAAAAATGCAGCTGTTAATAGATAAAACACAAACAGTATTAAAGTTTAAGGAAAATGCTAAGGCCGAAGCCGTTACTCCAGGACTTGGTGGAACATGTCAGGATGTCCTGGCATCAGGTAGTGAGTGTACTTATATCCTTTTATTTAACCCACGCAAGTCTGGAACCTTTGAAATCCCAGTGAAATTTAGTTATGAAAACCTGATTGAGCCTCAGGAAAAAACTGTAACCATTCATGCTGTTACAGGAGAGCCTGCTTCTTTAGTTTTTAGCAATGAAATATCGACATATACACTAGGTGTTGTCGAGCAAACTGAAGTCACGACAAGATATATGGATCTTAATATCGTGAACAAGGGTGGATTAAGCGCAAGGAACATAGCAACTGAACTTATTAATTCTGACGTTTCTAATGCATTTGAAGTTACAAGTAACTCTTGCACTGGCAATCTCAATCCATTAGAGACTTGTAAAATCACTTTAGGTTATACCCCACATAACAATAATTACACCGATCCTTCTATTGAATACAAAGGTCAGGTGACATTAAGTTATCTTAGAGACTCAAAGGGCACTCAAAGTAGTCTTAACGGTTACGCCAGTTTTATTGCAGCAACGATCGAGGCGAAGTTTAAAGAAAATTTTAAGATGATTGATTTTGGTACGTTGTTTACCGGAAATAAAAATACTAAAAGTGTCAGAATCAGCAACAACGGTTATCGTGCAGGTATTTTAAAAGAAATGACTCTCTCCGACTATCAGGGAAATGTACTCACAACTTGTAAAAAGGCCGGTTCGGGTCTGATCCTTGACTGCTCTAAAGACTTAAAAGATTTTCCTTTTATTATTGAAGACACTAATTCATGTATGGAAAATGAAACTCCGGGAATTACTGGAGATGCTTCTGGTGGGAACTGCTACTTTGCCATTACCTACTGGCCAAGTTTAACATGGGAATCAGGAACGCAGTCTCAACATTATTTTAACGAAGTTAAAATAGACTTAAAATATGACAGTCAGTGGAAAGGTTCGCCAAATATCGTTGTCGTAAATAATATGTTTGAAATACTGGCAGATTTCCTTTCGGCAGGAAAGCTGGCCTTACAAGATATCTCATTTGGAAATCTATCCGTAGATCCAGGTCAAATCACTTACTCAACCAATCACGTAGATGTAGACCTGGGACGAATTGCACTGGTCTCTTCAGATACATACAATACTTTTGTTAAGATCACCTGGAAAAATACAGGTGAAAATATTATCATCACAGATAAAATTACTGATCAACATATGCCTACTCCTAATGTCATTACAGAATTAGGATACAATCCTAACGTTTTCTATCAGCAAATTAAAACAAGTGCTGGTTGTGGGTTTATCTCTCCCGGAGCATCGTGCAGTATCAGTTTTAACCTGGCCCCCGTTCTTCAGGCGAACTCTACTCTTGAAGATCAATTCATGTTTGACAATATAAGTGATGTCTTAAAAAAAATAAAAACATTTAGTGTAATCTATAGCGATGGTTCTAAATTTGAAGATAATGGTGATGCTTCAACTTTAAGAAGATTCGATAATCACCTGACGGCCAAGCTTATTAAAAAAGGCTCGCTTGCCATCACTTCTCCTCTTGCAACGACTGTCACTTCAACAACTGGTTTAACAGAAAACCAGTATGTTTGTTTAACCAATGTGGGAACCGGAGATATTTACGCTATCGTCAATCATAGTTCTGAAAATTTTGTACCTAAAGGTTCAACTGGATGGCCATTTAGAACAATCGATCAAACAGGTCTATTGAGTTCTGCTTGTTCGGCCCCAGCGACAAAAGACTGTTACGATGTTATCTATAGCTATGGGACGACACTTCCCATGGTTCCCGATACATCAAAATTTTTAGCTGCAGGAGAAACTTGCGTTTTATCAGTCGAAGTAAAAGCGCCTGAAACGGTCAGAATCAGGACCTATGATGTTGGCCTTGATCATACAAGACCATTCGGCCCTGATTTCTCAAATACGGCCAAAGCATGGGAACGAGGTACAGTTAGTGCGGCAGGTACTCAAATTAGCTACACATATCTAGATGGTGATTATGTTAGCACTGATCCTAAATCGTTTTTAAATTACGGTTACCAAGGGGCCACTAAAAAGATTTCTGCAAGTGTCGATTTCCAGCCACCGGCCAACATTGTTTTAACTAATCCGTTGCCTGTCGCTTCGGCACTACTCTACCGTCCTGCGATTTTTTATCCAGTAATGACTTCAACATATCCAGCGAATGTCACTATTCCAGCTAAAAATATTGCTGAAGCCTTTTTTACACATTCATATTTTACGGGCCTTACCAATGGCTTTACGAAAAGTGATGATGCTATTACACATGTGAAAGCACTCAACTTAACAGGTGCTCCTTACGATTCGGAATATAAGGTTCACATTGGAACTTTTCCTGTTGGACAGACGAGTAATGCTTCTTTTGATTTTTCCAATGCAGGAAAAAGAACGGCAAAAAGTATAATTTTAACAGAAGATGGCCAGACAACTTCACCAATCCAGATCGTAAGTTTTAATAACCTTACAACAAAACCTTTTCCAACTTTAACATTGGCCCAATCGGCAGTTATCAGCTTAAGACTTCAATTTCATCCCACAGCTCCGGGACTCTTTAAGCGTTGTTTTAATCTTAGTTACAATTCGACATTAGAAATTTTAGATCAGTATGTCTGTGTGTACGGTGAAGCCGTGGCCACTTATCCTAAAATAAAAGTTGAATACTCAGACGTAGATATAGCTTTACCAGGGCCAGTAGAAACACCAAGTGGATCTTACACTGCGGTTAACGCTCCGGTAACTGAGGTGGATGGAACATTCATACAGTTCTCAGGAATTAAAGATTCTAGTGTTTATGTAAAAAAGATTATCCGCTTAACAAACATTGGAGCTGTAACAGCTAAAAAACTCAACCACTATTATATGGTCAATAGTTTTGATGCCAATGCCATTATTCCACCAGACACCACGATTAGTACTCCTGGAGTAAACGGGTGTACTCCAAGTAAAACCCTGGCAGCAGGCGCTTGGTGTGAACTAGTTATTAAGTATCAACCAACAAAGATCTCCCTGGCAGTGGCACTCCGTCGTCTGGGAATTATCTATGAAATTGCACCCGATTCTAACCAATACATTGCTCAAATGGTAGGTGTGAACTTTACGGCAGTAGATCCGGCCAAATTAATGATGGCCAATACAACTTCTGAATCTATTACTGACTGGAGTGTTCCAAATGCGCCTATGCCATTAGGTGAAAGCTGGCCATTTAATTTAAATCCATATAATAAAGCGACGAACACGCATCTGGTGTTAGACACTCTCCCTACAAGTAGAACATTTTCTGTCGCGACTTTAAAAAACTTATCGCTGATGAAGGCTTCATTTCTTTATATGAATCCAACACCAGCACTGGGAACGTGGAATCAGATTTTTACTAATACTTTTGTTACTGTTAAGGCCAACCGCGCCTGCTTCTTTGGAGACGATGAATCTAACGGTGCTATACCGATGGATCAAAAAGGATTTAATAGTGCAAGTGTTAATCAATGTTTAATCACGGTTGAGTTTACAGGCCATGAAACTTACACTAGTTGTTCTAGCTGGAATGCAGCGGTCAAATCTAAAACGATTCGCGTTGGTGACCTTCTTGATAACAACTGTAACCCTTATTCATTTAAACTTAATTATTATAATAATAATCGTGCCTCATACGAGAGTATTAACTTCCATGTTAAAGGTTTCATCGAGCCCAACAGGTCCACAACACTGCCTGAACCTCCTGCCTTCACAAACGTGAGCGCTACATTTGTAACAGGTGCTACTGGTAAAGCTACATTCTCATGGCCGAATCTAAATCCTAAAACACCGGGCTGGGGTAGCATTCTTAAATATCGTATTTACTATGATGCAGTTCCTACCAATTTAAATAGCTCTAGTGTATTTAAATTAACAGGTGCTCCGACCAACGTTGAAGTCACGGGTGTGAATTCCGTTACCATCCCTAATTTGACTGTCGGTAAGTATTATTACTTCAAAGTTATGGCCGTGAGAAAATATCTTGGTATCACCTACTTATCAGATACCAACTTGCCTCTTTTAACTCTGCCGATTCCAGCAGCAGATCATGTGTATCACCATTTGACGAGAACACTGATTGATAAGACTTATATTGCGGCTTCCGGGAATCGACCGAATGGTGTGACAACTTGTGCGGCAAAATTCTTTAACGTGTCTATTAATGGAACGATTAACAAAACGACTAAAACGTTAATCACTACACCTATTTGGAATTACCTGATTACCGATCCCACTCTAAGCTCAGGGTATCCGCCCGATGGGATAGGTTCACTACCTCATTGGTTAGGTGATGGTGTTTATGATATGAAAAGCAACATTTCACTTTATGATGGAACGGTCCTGCCAGGATTTCCGGGATACTCTCCCGTTGCCATGAGTGGAACGAATTCTACGTATTCTGCCATTTTCCAAAAGACCTGTAACAACACTTCATCATGTGACCTTCTTTACAAGATTGTTGGTGGTGATGATGTAGATTTATTTTATCAGGGTGTCTTTTTTGCGAAGGATACTGCTGTGTCGGCCTTCTATCGTTGTAGTGCCGTTATCAAATGTCCTACCAATGTAGCGAAGTTAATCACAGATGCAACTTGCGTGGCCCCATAATAAAAAGGCCCCACTTTAGTGGGGCCTTTTATCTTTTACTTTTTATATGAGCTTAAAGAATGACTACAAAAGATGAACTGGCAAACTTTCCTTGCTGATCAAAAGCATTCGTCACATGCAATTCCCCACCTAGCTTAATCATTTCTTTTTCTACGAAATGAAGCTGCTCAGTGAACTTGACAAAGGAATTCTCTAAAACAACATCCTGAATAGGATTCTTTGAATAGACAACAGTCTCAATGATTAACTTCTTATCCCTATTTTTCAGGCGAACATCAAGGTTCGTTTTCAAAACGCCGGACGAATTCAATAAATCAATATAAAGCGTGTCTATCTTTTTGAGTTTCGCTGTATTGACCCTTTTAATTTTTCCATAAAACTTAGTTGGAATTTTATGTTTCTGAGTCACGTAAAGAATGTCCGAGTAAAAACGCTTAATTCTGTTTTTTTCTTTTTTAACGAAGATGCCTTTAACGACCAGAGCTAATAAAAGGATTGAACCAAGCCCCCACATTAAGAAGTCAGAATATTTACTGAATTCCTCAAAGGTAATCAGACTCTTTTCCGGGACTTTTGGAGCGACGACTATCGGCTTTTTTACTTCTGCTGCCGGAGCTATCTTAATCGTTGCCAGAGGCCTTATAGAGCTCGCAATTAACTCTTGCGAGTCTTCCAGTAGTGCATTGGTCGTTCTAAGAAATGCCCCGTTAATAACCATTCCCGCTTCTTTAAACTGAGAGTAATCTTTGACTAAATTTTTCAGGTGTACTTTGCTGTCTTCAGGCATTTGACGATTCTTAACGAACTCATCGAACTCGGCCAGCTTTATAAAACATTCATTTTCTAAATTAACGGCCGACTGACATGCCTCTTTTGCTGTATACAAAAAGGCCGATGTATTTGTCCATTGATGAGTATTTGAAAATTTAAGGGCCTCATTCATTGCCCCCTCATTACTCAATCCTCTTCCTAAGCGCTTTAACTCAATTAAGTTAAATTTTAGTTTTTCAATTTTATTTTTTTGAACTTCATCGAGCTTCACCGTCTGAATCTTCTCTACCTTAAGAATCTCCAAATCGAGTTGATCTGGATTCGTTAAAAGAGTATTTACATTAACGGCTTCAGTTGAAATCGCTATTGTTGAAAATGCCAGGCCAGCCATAAGAATTGTTTTTTTCATAAAGTTTGATCTCTAATTTCATCACGTACTGAAGTGGTAAAAATACTTGCTTTAAGTTGCTCTTTTAATTTATAGCTCATTGTCATAAAGAAAAGATCTTTACCAGTAGTAGTATTGTAAGATTGCTTAATAGTAATCTTACCCTGCTTACTTTCTAGAACCTTATAAAGATCCGGGACAATACTCTTTCCAAACATTGTGGCCCACAGATGCCCTTTTTTATCCAGCTCAAAAGTCATTTTGCTGGCCAGTTCATCGCCAGCAAAAGCAATTTTGAATTTTACATTTTTAATATTCATGATCATTCGATTATAGATGATTTTTTTTGAGACAATATCCATCAACAGAGTCTGGCCTTCCAGCACAGACTTTAAATTGTCTTCACTTGCATATTGAATCGAAAAATCGTCCGAATCTATTTTGTCCTGGAATAATAAATCCATATTACGGTGAAAATCACCAATCAGATTTTTCAGGTTCTGTTTTTTCAATTCTTCATTTTCTTTTTGTTCTTTTTTTATCAGTTCAACTTGATTCACTTTGCGCTCAAGTAAAAGTTCAGTGTACTCTTCTTTTTCACGAGCGAACTGAACTGTCTTGGAAAAAACATTGGCACTGAATGAAGTGATTTTATTAAATGAATAACTACATGCATGTTTCGTTTTTTTGAAAGTAACGAAGCTGCCGTACTTCATCAGCTTAAACAAGGATGTAAAACCATTCCCTCTTGAACTTGTTTGACTGACAGGTTTGATATTACTAATAGAAGCTTCAGTGAGCTTATGAACAAAACGTTCATCATCTACATCCATCTCTAACTTTGAAAATTTGTCTTTTAAGCGGTCTTTGCTGGATAATTGATTCATAAGAACTCCTGCTCTTATTATCTGTTATCCCATTAGATTTTATAGGGGGAAATTAGTTCTCAAACTTATAAATGTATGAGAATGCGACCCTTTTAGAAGCGACATCAAAAGATCCTGAAGCATTCATGGTGCTAAAATTGATTTCTGCACCATGGGAATCATGGATTTGAAAATAAGAAGTTATAATCGTCTTAGTGGCCTCAAATTTATCCTTTTGGTTACTTTTGGATACAAGGCTTTTTAAATAAGAAAAACGTAGCTCTACTTTTTTATTGAACAGGACTTCATTCACTCCTGCTCCGGCCTTAAGCCATAAAAAATCGTTTTCATAGACTTGAAGCCTGCTTCCCTCTGAAGGTAGTCCTACAAAGTAGACAGGTACAAAATCAAGGCCCGCAAAAAATTGAAAGCGGTCTAAAATACGAGAAGCAAAAACTTCCGATTCGACACTGCGGTAAATAGGAAACTTATATTTTTCTTTAAAAATAGGCATGGCCGCTTGAATACTGACTCTGTAGCCTGTGGGAATAAAAGTCTCACGCTCCAGTATGAATCTTCCGCCGGCACCAATATATTTTAAATCTGTATCAGTGGTAATTAAACCCCCTCTCACCCCAGTATTTTCCTGGAAGTAATTGGCAAATCCATAGAAATGAGTTTTCTTAGGAACTCCGGGCCCAGGTATCTCCGGGTTGATTTCCGACACTAAGTTTTCAGTGTTCTCTTGTTCAACTTCACCAGGAGTCTTGGCCTTTTTTTTCTTCGAAGCTTTTGATGAGCTCGATTGTTTTTGAATGCTTTCTTCTATTTTTATTTTTTCTTGCTCAACATCCGCACCTTTTTGATCCAGGTCAGTCTTGTTTACGCTAGTGGCACCTTCTTCAATGGCCTCTTCTTCTTCTGGCACTTCTTCTTTTTTGACTTTTTTCTCGCGCTCTTCTCTTTTAATCAGATTTCTTGCGCTTTTTTTTTCTTCTTCTTCTTCGGCCTTTAGCTTTTTGATTTCATCTTCTTTCTTTTTCTTTTTTCTCAGTCTTTCCTGCTCAGAAATCACTTCTCTCACGGCCTGAATGCGCTCAAAATTCCTGCTTTCAATTTCATCCTTATGGTCGAGCACCCACTGTTTTCCCAATAGGATTTCGTAAGTTGCAAATCGCAATTCATTCAAAACGTTATACTTACTGATTTTTTTCACCAGTTTTTTATCAAACTTGTTTGTCGTCCAATTGAAATAAAAAAGTTGAAGAGAATAAAAATCATCATCTTGTAAGATAGGAAGAATTCTAATATTTAATCCATAGAATTTTTTATAACTTTTACTATAACCATCCGGTCTTTTCTGAGCAAAAATGGGCATGTGAGTTTTACTATGAATAATAACGTCGATTACGTTTTCTCGAAGTTGATCTTCAACTCTTTTAATCCCTTTGGGGACATCCAGTTCATCAAGCTGTAGATAATTGGCCTCGCCAAATTCCTTCATTTCCGCAGTCGTAGTCTGCGCCATTAAGGTTTCAGCAAATAAAACAATTAAAATAAATAAATATGTCTTCATCACTACTTAACAAGCTCACTATCATCAAAATAAGTATCAATACCTAAATTTTTCATTTTATCGCTCTTAAGCGGTTTTAAAACTTTTATCACAACTCTTCTATTGAGCGCCTGGTTCTCAGGTAAGGCCTCTCCATTTTTATCGTGATCTACCGCAATCGGTCTTGAGTCACCAAAACCAACAGACACCAGCTGAGTGGGTTTAAATCCATAATAAAGGAATCTATTCACAACACTCGCAGAGCGTGCTGAAGAGAGTTCCCAATTTGATCTATAAGGGTGTTTAGGCGATATTGGAGCATTGTCGGTATGCCCTTCGACGATGATGCGATAATTAGGATTTTTATTTTTAATCAGTCCGACTAAAACATCCAGACTTTTCATGAATTCTGGACTGATATCAACTTCTCCCATCGCAAACATTAACGAAGAAGAAAAAACAATTTCCAGTGTTCCGTCTTTTAGCTGTGATCTGGCCACACCTTTAAGATTCGGGTGTCCTCCGATATCAAGTCCCAATGTCTGATAGGCCTTTAAGTCATCCATTACTGAATCAGGCGCAAAATGATCTGCAATGGCAGCACTTTTCTTGGCCACAACAACAGGATCAAAGTTCGCAAACGACGTCATAATAACGAAAAAACAAAATAGAAGCGTCATCATATCCGCATAGGAAACAATCCAGGGGCCTTCACCTTCGTGAACTTCTTCATGAACTGCATGATGTTTCTTTTTTCTTCCACGTTTTGGAATCATGGGAGGAAATGTATCGTGTGAATCACTCATTTAATTCTCCTAAGCTGCCACATCTTTCCAATTTAGACGATCTGACGGAAGCAAGAATGAATTTAATTTTTCAGCAACGATGATTGGATTCGTTTTTTCTGAAATTAGGTATAACCCTTCAACGATAATTTGATTTTTTAAATTGATCTCTTTGGCATTATCAGCAAGTGAGTCACCAATGGGAAGGATAACAACGTTCGCAAGTACGATCCCCATGAATGTAGCAACAAGACACATCCCCATGGCCGGACCAACCATCTTCATAGCATCCGCTCCACCTAAATTCGACAGTAGTGCAATCATCCCGAGAACGGTTGCCATTAGTCCAAAGGCCGGTGGATACTTACCCAAATTTTTGAATTTTGTCGCTTCTTCATTGTAATGAGTAAACATATGGGCCGCACGACTTTCCAATACTTCAAAGAGCTCTTCACCCTTTAAAATATTATCGTCGATCATTTGCAGACCTTCTTTCAAAAAATGGTCATTGGTTTTTTCAATCACGGTCGCAATAGAATCACCACGGCGGTAAGCTTCAGCGATAATCATTAGATCTTTAATGATGTTGGAATACTCGACTCTTTTTCCTCTTAATAATCTATTAAAGAATACTTTGAGAAGTCTTCCCACCCTGTTGATCTGCATAGTGATGGCCGCAGCTCCCGCTGTCCCTCCAACCACCAGGAAGATTGCCGGTAGATCGGCAAAGAGATGGTATTCTTTTGCTGAAATGGTAGTGACAACTCCACCAAACATAACTGCAAGAATAAAGAAAAATCCTAATATCGAAAAAAAGTTCATTTTGAATCCTTTCAAAATATAATTTTGATTAAGCTATTTTAGTTACAGTTCCTGTAAATTCTCTCTTGATATCCATAAACCAGTCCATAATAAGTGGTGCCACTTCTTTTTGAGCTTCAGTACTCTCTGACAAATACTTTCTTGCGTAGTCGACAAATTGTGCTTGAATCTGGTTCTTACGATCCCCTTCAATTCTCTTAACAAGGACTTCGTTTTTAAGAACAACTGACATTTCCACATCAATCATCTCGCGCCCCTTAGATCCTTTTGAAGCAAATCTTGAAAGCTCTTCTTCTCTTTTCTCACCTTGAGAGATGAAGTACTGAACCTGGAAGTCCATTGGTAAACCTGAGACTAGTTCTTTAAAAACTGTATCCGGAAGTTGTGCAACAATCTCCCATGGAAGAATTTTCATTGCTGTCTCTTTCGCATCTTCTATTGACATATGTTTTAACAATGTTGCGTACAACTTCTTTTCAATTTCTGGTCTTGTTGTAGGCAGAATATCCACGATGCGTTTAATGAAAGGTGGCTTCTCTCTATTGTTTTTCACTGCAATTAATTTCTCTTTAAGAACCGGCATCAAGGCCACGATCTCTTCTCTTTGGAAATATGCACTTTCTTCAATAATATTTGCCGTCATTTCATAAGGCATAATTTTGAACATCTCCCCGATTGTATTAGCAGAAAGAACGTTGGCGAATACCACACCTAGAGCGGGATTTTCCATACAGAACTTCGCTGCTGTTTCAGGCGAAAGATCAAGAAGCAAATCACAGATTTCATAATCATCAATTAACGAAGGAACCATCATCATGTGAATGATTTGACTATTGATATAAGCAAAGGCCTTGCTTAATTCTGGTTTTGTCATTTCCCCGTCAAGGTTCATTTTCCATGTCGATCTCTCGTCATGAGTAAGTGCCTTGAAGAGATCTTTCAATTCATTATCTTCCAGTGTTTCTACCAGCCCTCTTAGAGCTGAAATTTCCTGATCTTTACTGACTTTAATCCAGTTTTTTAACATCAGGACTGTATCGTTATAATGAATGCTCACGACTTTTCTGAATCTCTCTAAAGTCTGATTAATTTTTACTGTTTGAATATCTGTTTGTGTCAGGTCAATACTCATATCGCTCTCCTCGGTCTCTAATAATTCTTCATCTGCTGTCAGCGCGGTCTCTTCAACTTTTTCTTCTACAACATCTTCAGATGTCCCAGAGTTTTCATTTTCCTGCTCGGACTCAACTTTACTTCCATTTTTCGCAATCAATAGTGCAATCACACCAAGAATAAACGAAGAAATGATAAGACCTATCATAATATCTAAATTCTTAAATCTATCACCGAAGCTAGTTTTAGAAAGATCTGTATTGGCATTCTTACTATCAATCTTACTCTCTTTAGATCCATTTGCCGCCGCTGCAGAATCTGCTGCTAGTTTGCTCTTCACTAAAGAATCTTTAAGGTCAAGATACTGAATGTTGATCTGCGGAATTACATCTTTAGTATTAAAACTTAATCCATTTACAACTTTTTTAATACTCTCTTTAGTTTCTTTAGAAAGTGCTTTATCAAAAGTAAGTTTGATATCAATAGTGCTCATGAAATTGAAAAGATTAAATCTCTCAGTCATCTCAATCATTGCTTTTTGAGCAAGCTCACTTTCTGACGTCTGAGATTCAATTGGCTCATCACCAACAATCGGCGCTTCTAAACCTAATTTGTTAAAAATAACAAAATCATCACCATCTTTTGGATACTCGGCAGCTGTAAACTTAACTTTTTTTGCTAAAACTGTTTTTGTGACTTTTTTAGAACTTGGATCTTCTGCTAAATCTTTATCAACACCAATTTTGACTTCTATAACGTAAGCATTTCTATCGATGATTGGATTAAGGGATCTTCCGATTTTATTTTCAATGCTTTCTTGAAGTTTAATCGCCTGCCACTCTATTGGCATTAAATTACCTTGCGCGGCCTCTTGCGCATTAACTGAAGCTGCAAGAACATAAACCATCAAAATAAAAATTGAAGTGAATTTACTTAGCATCACTTCCTCCTAACGATTTCCTTAGATAACTCTTCATCATGAAGGCATCCTTGTTTTCAGGATTCATACGGTATGCTTTTTCATACCAAGTTAATGATCCTTTGTGGTCTTTTGATAAATATAAAGTGCTCCCGATCATCTCAGGAACTATTGATAATTTAGGTTGTTCTTTTTCAATGCTCTTTAATAAGACCAATGCCTCGTCGTATTGCTGAGCTCTTAGAAGTCTCTGCGATTCAAACAGGTCATTAATATTTTTATCCAGCTTTCTAAATTCTAAAATATCTTCTTTCGCTACTAAGTTCATGCTCAATTCAATATCACTTTTAAACAGGTCGTTGAGAAGAATAGACTGACCTTCGTAGCCTTCTTTCTCTAAAACCAGAATGAAAAAATTTGATTTTGCATATGTCGAAGCTATTTCCTGGATATTTCCTTCATAAGGAGTTTTTCCAATTTTGTTTTTAATTGTCCCGTTTAAGTCACGGATGTAGATAACTGCATCAGTGGGCTCACTCTTAAGTTTAATTTGGTCAGCGTAACTTTCGTTAATAAAGCTGAATACAAAACAAACAAGGATTAATAGTAAATTCTTCATAAGCAGGTCTCCTAAGTTTTATTTCGGTCCTTAAAATAAAAACTTAAAGAGATTGAGGAAATTACTGTTTCATTTTTCACTAGGAAATACTTGTTTGTTTATTACCTTTTCACTCTTAGCGAAGCTTAATTCAGTATGGCATATTTCATTTTTTTGATCGTGAGAGGAAAAAAAGATACCGATTCAAAAACAATCCTGAACCATGAATGTTTTTTTTCACTGTGAAAATGGGTCTTTACCCTACTCTTTTACATTGGTTCAATAACTAAACTGAACCACGCCTCTCCCCAATGAAAGAGGTATTTTTTTAAGCAAAAAAAAAGGCCCCATCTTTTTACAGATGAGGCCTTCTCTTAATTTTATTTTTTAAAAAAATTATTCTAGAGCTGTAACGATTAAGCTAGCAACTTGAGTATCAGACAACGCGTTCATTTCATCGTTTTGTCCTTTGATTTGCTTAATTGAAGCTGAAAGAACGTCAGAAGCTTCTGCTCCAGCAAGAAAGTCAACAGCGTCTGATCTAACAGCTGCAAGTTGTTCTTTGTTTGCAGAAGTTGCTTCAGATGAACCAGTAGCTAGTGCAGTTGGAGTAACAACGATTGCTACTGCTGTTCTTACTAGACCGATGACTGTGTAAAGTGGAGATACAGTTAAGTCTACAGCGTATGTAGAGATTGAAGTAACAAGTAAAGCTGCAGCGATTAGTGATTTTAATTTCATAGATCCTCCGTATGTTTGTGTGAACAAAAACTAACACAGCTAAAAAAAAAAAATAGTGAGTATGTAAATATTCTGTGTTGTAAATAACTGTCTAAACTTTAGACAACAACAGAAGTTTTTATAGTGGTCTCTCTATATCTATGTTGCCCGGCCAAATAAAAGCTAAAATCACATTACTTATTTACTCTCAAGGATATGTTATGAAGTTAAAGCAACTTATGTTCATTATGGCCCTATGTACATCTGCTCATGCAGGTGAATTCAAGCTTTTGACCAACATTAAGTCAGATGCTGTTTCAGGCGTCCTTAAAGAGATTACTGCCGAACTCCCTACCAGTATGAAGGAGACCATCGGAAAACCTGTCACAGTCGAGTTTAAGAACTTAAATAAGGTATCACTGAGTGGTATTGATAATAACTGTTCAGAGAACATTATCGTTGGACGCGATATCATGCTGGACTCTAACAGCACGATTGAAGTTGAAAATGTTTTCGCAAAAGAAATCCAGAAAGGTAACCGCAAAATTAACTGCAACCATAAAGATATCAGAACATATATGAAGGCAACGATTGTTCACGAACTTGCCCACATGTATGACCAAAAGAAAAAGATCTCTAAGAGTCCCCTATTCCTTAATATCGGTGGATGGATTGCAAAAGGTCTGATCATTAAAAAAAGAACGAATCTTAATCAATTAAATGAGCGCTCTCCTGATAGATATGAATTCAAAAATAGCGCAGAAACGTTTGCTGTTAACTTTGAATACTTTCTTTATGATTCAGAATTCAAGTGCCGCAGACAAACTTATTATGAATACTATGCAAATATCTTTGGTGCAAAACCAGGAATTGAAAAAAGCTGTGAATCGATTAAGAAGATTGTCGTAACTGCGGGAATCAGCAACACAAAAACAGAAGCATCTTTAGTTCGCGATATGGATTTCAGTCGTCTTTACCAGGTTCATTATTTATTTGCCGGTAAAGGAAAAGCAGCGATGAGCCGATTTGGCCACGCGATGTACCGCCTGGTGTTCTGTGCTCCTGGAAAAGCAAAGGGCCCATCATGTATGAACGATACTGCCTACCATGTAGTTTTAAGCTTTAGAGCAAACGTTCAGGACATCACAACAAGTTATACAAAAGGCATGAACGGAGAATACCCTTCTCAATTATTCTTTCTTCCATTAACTGATGTTATTAATGAATACACGAAAGGTGAATTCCGCGAAGTAACGTCTCTACCTTTAAAGTTAACAGACACTCAAGCACAAAGATTTGTCACTCGTGCTTCAGAATTATTCTGGGGATATAAGGGTAAATACTTCTTCCTAACAAATAACTGCGCGACAGAAGCTCTTTATCTTTTAAAAGTTGCCAGAGGTGAAGACAACGATCTTCAGGTAAAAAACATTACAACACCATCAGGTCTTTATAGCTACCTGATTGATATGGGTCTAGGAGATACTTCTGTTCTAACCGATATCAAATCAGCTGAGAAAAAAGGATTCTTCTTTCCTGGTGTTGGTGAAAAAATCCTAACTTCGTTAAAAGTTCTTGGGATCACAGAAAAAGACTTTGCTAAATTTGTTGAAAACAATAAATCGGCAAAGAGAATGAAAATTTACCAAACGGCGATTGATAAGAGTGAATCAAAATTAAAAATGACTGCCAATGCTTTAAGAGTTGAAGACCTGATTGCTCAGTCTGAAGAAATTAAATTTGCTAAGAAAATTGGAGACCTGATTTTTGGTGAAGACGCTGACCCAACATTGAAAGCAGACTTAGGTGAAAAAGTTATTGAACTTCAACACCTGCAAGACCAATTGAGTGCAGATCATTATTTAAAAGCAGGATACGGAGTTCCACTAGCGGGAGAATTTGATTCTATTCCACAGGCAAAAATTGATGAAGTGGGAAGTCTGTCTGTTGAATACGCTTCGAAAATGAAAGACCTGGTTATGGAATATTTCCCTGAAGAAGTTAAAGAAATTCAGGCGATCGCTGTTAACCGTGGCAATTTGATTAACATGATTGCTTTAATCAATAACGGCGCACTTTAAAAATTATTACCTGGTGTAATCTTTCAAACCTGCATCAGGTAAACACAGAGGAAAAAAAGTGACTCTCATGACAGGAGCATTAAGCGGATTATAGCTACTGCCACCGGGAGAAATATTCGTTGATGTCCAACTCCCAACATAACTTCCAGTAGAAAGTTGTCCACGACTACCAGCTACTGATTGCGTCCCCGCCCCTTGATCCCAAGCATGCGCCATTTTAATGGATTGAGTAGATGAAGCAGTGACTGTGCCTACTGCAGTGAGAGTGGTCGTACCATTCCAGGTTCCAACTCTGGATAAGCTGCTATCAAAACCAACAAAGTTCACAGCTCCGTCTCCACCAACAACACGGCCATAACCATTCTGAGTCGAGTTTATCTGGCCATAACTTTGCGTGACGAAGGTTCCAGTGGTGGCATTAAACCAAGCCGCAGTTGGAACGGTAAAGTTGTCTTTGCTTCGAGTGACAGCTGCTGTGGTTGTGGGGATATAAGAAGTCGAAAAGGCCCCTAATTCTTGTTGGGCACCCCAGAGATAAATTGTTTTTCCAGCAGCGGCAGTACCATATATATCAATATAGGTAGCTGCCCAAAAATCTGTCGTATTTGAATTGGCAAAAACTTTAGTGGCCGAAAGCCTATACCATCCATTACCTACATTTTGTATTGATGCCGTCACACCCGTTGCTGGTGTAACTGTTAATGTCGAGAGATTAAAGGTCGTAACCAAATAACCGGGACCACTGACAACATGTTCAAAAATAATTTTTGAACTCGTACCGGCCTTGGCATAAACAGATTTAGTAACTGCAGTGCCTCCAGCATAGGTACCAACCAATTTGGTAATATAAGTATTACTTGCACCTGTAGTTGTTATTAAATCCGCAGACATTGTACCATCTGGAGCTAAGGCTGCATCTGCAGTAACTGTGATACTACTTTTTAACCAATAAACATTATCCATTTCGGCCGATCGAAACATATCATTGGTTCTTGCTTCTTCAATTAATAATCCTTTAGGCTCATGAGTATTTGGATCATAATCAAGCCTCGGACTATGTGCCGTGGCCGTCGATAAAACGCCCAAAGAATTATAATAAGTCGCAGTCGTTGCGCGAGAAAAGCTTGCACCAGCGCCCGTTATAAAGCTGCCAATTCCAGTATAGCTGGTCCCGTTTAAATGGTAGCGATCGTTGGCAAAATCTAAATCAAGAGTTGATCCATTCCTCACCCAATTTGAATCGGTACTTATCTGATAGAATGAACCATTAAAGAAATTATTAGTTGCGTGCGCAGTAAAGCTACTCATTAAAATGAAAATTAAAAATATTTTCATTTTAATATCCTGGCACCCATGAAACATAGACGTGTGTTCCCATCACCATATAGTTATAGAGTGTATGAGTACTTGCTGTACTCAGTCCATGATTTGTAGGCATGTGAACAGTCAAAGGAGTCACACCGACATCACTGAAAGCATTGAATGAGCAAAGTGCCGCCGTTGAGCCTTGAATCGCAAAAGCGTAAGAGCCGCCATCTTTTAAATTATTTAAATTAAACGTACCACAACTGCTCGCAGTGTATTGTTGATTTCCCGTAGAAAAATCGATGGTGGCCGTTGCGTTTAAAACAGAAGCTTTACCAACGATCGTTCCGTTAACTTGAAGTGCAGAGGTAGGAGTTGTTATCCCAATCCCTACTTTTCCTGACTCTAATATTGTTAGCGCATTTAATGGTGAGGCGATTGTTCCTGTTTGGAATTGAAATCCATTACTTCCGGCGGCAGAACCAGAAGCATCATTGAAGGATTGAAAATACATTATTTTTTTATTTCCTTCCGTCGACATCCCTCTTATATAGTTATGTTGATTAGTGGCATCTCCACCAGAAAGGTAAAGGTATTGCGAAGTATTGCGGCTTACACGCATTGCTCCTCCTAATACATCTAATTTATCACCAGGTACCGTTGTTCCAATTCCCATATTTCCACTAGCTGTCATTGTCATCAATGCCGTACCGTTATTACGAATATTCAAAATATTTGCAAGTGTTAAGGCAGTACCCGCACTTGTTCGACCATCTAGAATAATTGCAGCTCCTGATGCAGATAATCCATCATTAGCTGAAGGTACTAGTCCAAGTAAAGCTCCTCCAATTCCACTTACTCCTGTTGAAGCAAACGAAAATGTTGGAAGATAATTGGCCGCTCCACTCGCTCCTTCACTTACTGAAAAATACCCACCAGTTGTTCCATCTGTAACCTTAAATTGATTAACTCCAAAGGCCGCTGCTGGAGCATTCACTTCAAGTGCTGATGCTGGCGCTATTGTTCCAATCCCTACATTTCCAGCTGTATCAATAGAAAGCCTTGGATTATTGTTGGTTCTAAGCTGAAAATTATGATTCGATGTTGAGCCTGCCCATGCAACACCTAAAGTACTTGTCCCAAACATAAACTCAATACCATTCGTTAAATCCTTCCCCATGAAATAGGCCGGACCTGATGCTTGAGCAGAAATCGTTGGTACAACTGCTGCGATTGAAGCTTGAGGAGCTGTTCCATCAGTCACAACAAGCCTAGCATTTGGTGCTGTCGTTCCTATCCCTACATTATTTCCCGAAATCGCCATTGGCGAATTCGCAAGAGTACTCGTTGTATTATAATAAGGAACATAATTAGCAGTTCCTGCACCCGAAAGAGTTCCGGCCGGTAGATCACTTGAAACGAGTGCTCCAAAGCTCACACCACTCACTGAACCTTTTAAAACATTTCCTGTCGTCGATGTCGTCCATACTGGGGCACCAGAGGCCACAGTACTTAAAAGAACACTAGGTATGGCCGTAATCGGTAATCCACTTATCGCTGAAGTTCCATTTCCAAAAAGAAGTTGATTCACTCCAATCGTTGTATTTCCTGTTCCACCGTTTGCAACTGCAACGACTCCTGAAACATTGGTTGCATTACCATTAAATATTCCGGTAATTGTTCCTGCACTAAAATTTCCTGAAGAGTCGCGTTTGATGATTGCACTTGCAGTATTTGCATCAGTCGCGGCATTCGCCAAAGTTGTTCCTGCTGCAATATTTGCGGCCGTTGCTCCACCAACTGTTGCTACAGTGGCGGCCACTGACCCTGCCCCACTTGCTGTCACGTCACCAGTTAAGGCCGTAATAAAATTTCCAGTTGCTTGTTTTGCATTTAATTGTGCCTGGATATTTGATGTGGCCCCTGCCAAATATTGAAAGGCCGTACTCGTTACACTGCCGTCTGCAATTTGAGTTGCATCCAAATTATCAATGACTGGATCAACAGGAGTCGTCCAACTCATTACACCTGTTCCGTCAGTCGTTAAAAATTGTCCACTCGTTCCAACTGTTTTTGGTAAGACTAAAACAATATCAGATGCTAAAGATGAACTTGCTTTTAGCGAGACATAATTACTTGCACCCTTAAATTTTAGTAAAGTATCAAGCTGTAAATTTCCAGTTAGAGTTCCACCCGATAAAGAAAGCTTGTTGGCCGCTGAACTTACAACTTTATCCCAACTTGTTCCATTGTGAATAATCCAATCACCAACATCAAAGGCCACTGTATTATAAGTTCCGGCAACCGATACAATGTAGTACTCACCAGAAACCGGGGAAGTTAAATTAAGATTTGGTGTATTAGTGTTAGCATTCCAAACACCTTGATAAACTTGAGAGCTAGAAAGCGTACTTGGCTCCCACACTGTCCCGTTATATTTTAAAACTTGTCCTGACACTGCTCCCATATCACTTAGGTGAGCAATCTTAATACTTCCGTTTTCAAGAACAAAGGTAACTGGTACCGTTGCAGATCCATAAGCGTCTGCCAGAACCATGTCAAAAATCTTCCCTACACCAATAGCAACAGCAGAAAGCCCATTGGCAACTAACTGGCCAGACGTTGCACTTTCCACAACAAGAGTTTCAGTAACTCCATTATTAACAAGCTTGATTGTCTTAATATCTTTTAAACCACTACCATGAACAATGAGTTGATTATTTTGAACTTGAACTGAAGTGACACCTAATTTTAAATTTGTGAATGATGAAGGGTCTTTGAATTCGATTGCAAATTTTTTACCAACAGGAACACATCCTGCTGTGGCCAAAGCAGAAATCAGTACTATGACTATTTTTTTCTGATTAAATTTCATTTGCAAATCTCTGCGTTGGGATCTCGACTACATAGATAAGATTTAATTGCTTTATTTTCTTCTTTCAGTAATTCATTATTTTTCTTCAATTGAGCACTCTCTGCTTTAACTGAGGCGATTTCGCGATGAAGTCCTTGACTGTCATTAAACCATTTATGGAAAAGATCCTTAACTGCTTCTGTTAAGACCGCCACGAAGTTGGCATAGTTCACCCTCTTGTACCCACGAGCATCATTAGTAACAAGCTCAGGGGCCACTTTCTCGACTTCTTGAGCGATGAATCCCATATGGCGTGAATCATCTTCAAGGCTTCTTTCTTTCCATTGGAAAGTGACTCCTCTAAGATTTAAAACTTTATCGAGTCCATTAATAATTTCTTCGAAATTTTCTTTCAATCTAATATCAGATGAACAACTCATTCCAGAATTTGGCACTATCGTACAAGACCCTGTTCCACTTTCAAAAGTGGCCACTGTCGCTCCGGCCGTCGTTGTTTTCACATGTAATAATGTAGATGGAGCTGTTGTTCCAATACCGACATTTCCAGAACTGAGTACATTAAAAAGACCAATAGTATTGTTACTGACTTCAAATAGACCAGTTGGAACGTTTGAGCCGGAACTTGTAGCAACCTGAAATGAAGCTGTCTGAACTTTCATTCGGCCAGCAGCACTACCTGCTGCAGCTGAGAAAGTTACCTTATCGCCAGAATTCCCGACTTGAAACCATTGTGTATTTGCCGAATCCGACCAGCTAGAAGTTGCTCTAGTTCCACGGAAGGAAGTATTATTAAGAGCATCCTTAAGCGTAATATCGTTACCAGTTGTTGAGATACCAGCACTACCTGAACCTACTCTAAGATTTGTAGTGGAACGAATGTCTCCCACTACATCCAAGGGATAAATTGCTGATGATGTCCCAATACCGACATTGCCTGCATAAAAAACTGCTCCAACTCTCGCATATGCGACAGCGGCCAAATCTGTAGAAAAAGCAGTATTAACTGTCAGGTTGGTAGCATCTGTAATTGCTGTTATCGTTTTCACTTGCCCCGATGAGACGATTTGATCTCCCACTCTAAATGCCGCTGTAAAATTAGTTCCGACACCGACAACATCAGTTAAAGTTGAACTGATTGTTCCTGTCGGTGAAGTTTTATTCACGTATAGAGACGCGTTAGGTGTCGTCATTCCAATTCCAAAATTTCCATTAGCAAGAAGCGCAAGTGCATTTGTATCTTTCGCAGTAGCATAGCTTGATAGGAATAAAAGATTTCCCCCTATCCCACCTTGAGAAATATAACTAGGAGCTCCTGCTCGACTGAATACAATGTCGTTGCCGGTAAAATCTGTAGTATAGGTTCCTGCCACTGAAAGTTTTTGTGTTGGTGCAGTTGTCCCGATCCCGACGTTTCCAGTATTTAAAATCGTTAAACGATCTGTATTTGTACTTGATTGACGAGAAGTAATCGTAAAATGCTCAGCAGGATTCATTCCAAAATTCCAACCGGCCCCTGCAGATGTTCCATGTCTCATCGAAAAATTAGTCGCGCCCGTATTCTGATCTGCTAACAATAAAAAATTAGCATCATTGCTAGCGGCAGTACTCTCAACCTGGAAAAGAAAATCTGTCCCTGCATTTCCTAACACATGCAATAGCTTTTGAGGAGTTGCCGTTCCTACCCCGACATAACCAGATCCCAAAACAGTCATTAACGGAGTCGTTGCATTTGCAACTTGTGTAACAATCTCACTTGAGGCCAATGCCGCTCTAGTAGTTGCTCCATTCCATTTCCAACCGGACAATAGTATTGCCGCTGTCGTAGGTGCTGTACCGCCATGATAACCTACAAGGGCCGCAGGCACTCCGTTATTGGTTCCTGATTTGGTGAAACCTGCAAGTTGGTATCCGCCTGTTGTATTACTATAATTAACCCATTGAGCAGTTGTATTTGCACCCAATGTTGGACTAAATCCAGTAGTAGAAAAATCTGAAATCGTCACATTGGGATTACTGATTCTTAATGAAGGTGATGTTGATGAAACTTCAAAAATAGCACCTGGAGTTGTCGTTCCAATTCCTACATTGTTTCCTGAAATCGCCATTGGCGAATTCGCAAGAGTACTTGTTGTATTATAATAAGGAACATAATTAGCTGTTCCTGCACCTGAAAGAGTTCCAGTTGGCAGGTCACTTGAATCAAGAGCTCCAAAGCTCACACCACTCACTGAACCTTTTAAAACATTTCCAGTCGTCGATGTCGTCCATGTTGGTGCACCAGAAGCAACAGTACTAAGAAGAACTGCAGGTATCGCAGTCGTCGGTAATCCATTTATCGCTGAAGTCCCGTTTCCAAAAAGAAGTTGGTTCACTCCAAGAGTTGTATTTCCTGTTCCACCATTTGCAACAGCAACTGTCCCAGAGACATTGGTTGCACTTCCATTAAATGTTCCAGTTATTGTTCCTGCACTAAAATTTCCTGAAGCATCACGTTTGATAATTGTGCTTGCTGTATTTGCATTAGTCGCCGCATTTGCCAGAGCTGTTCCTGCTGCAATATTCGCGGCCGTTGCTCCACCAACTGTTGTTACAGTTGCTGTCACAGAACCAGCTCCACTCGCTGTCACGTCACCCGTTAAGGCCGTTACAAAATTTCCTGTCGCTTGTTTTGCATTTAATTGTGCTTGAATATTTGATGTGGCCCCTGCGAGATATTGAAAGGCCGCGCTCGTTACACTACCATCTGCAATTTGAGTTGCATCTAAATTATCAATGACTGGATCAACTGGAGTCGTCCAACTCATAACACCTGTTCCATCAGTGGTTAAAAATTGTCCGCTAGTCCCCAATGTTTTTGGTAGAACTAAAACAATATCAGATGCTAAAGATGAACTCGCTTTCAGCGAAACATAATTACTTGCACCTTTAAATTTAAGTAGAGTATCAAGTTGTAAATTACCAGTTAAAGTTCCACCCGATAAAGAAAGTTTATTGGCCGCTGCACTTACAATTTTATCCCAACCTGTTCCGTTATGAATAATCCAATCACCAACATCAAAGGCCACTGTATTATAAATTCCAGCAACTGTTACAATGTAGTACTCTCCAGAAACAGGAGAAGTTAAATTAATATTTGGTGTATTTGTATTAGCATTCCAAACGCCTTGATAAACTTGAGAGCTAGAAAGTGTACTTGGTTCCCACACCGTCCCGTTATATTTTAAAACTTGTCCCGCCGTTGCTCCCATATCACTTAAGTGAGCAATCATAATACTGCCATTTTCAAGAGTAAAAGTAACCGGCATCGTTGCAGAACCATAAGCATCTGTCAGAACCATATCAAAAACTTTCCCTACTCCAATAGCAATAGCAGAAAGTCCATTGGCCACCAACTGGCCAGATGTTGCACTTTCCACAACAAGAGTTTCAGTCACTCCGTTATTAACAAGTTTAATCGTCTTAATATCTTTTAAACCAGCACCGCGAACAATAAGCTGGTTATTTTGAACCTGAACTGAGCTGACATCTAATTTTAAATTTGTGAATGCTGATGGGTCTTTGAATTCGATTGCAAATTTTTTACCAACAGGAACACATCCTGCTGTGGCCAAAGCAGAAACCAGAATTATGAATATTTTTTTCTGATTAACTTTCATTTTTATCCATTAAAAGCAAACGAATTTCTTATTTTTCATAACCTAAGCTGAAATTCAATCGTACAAGAATTTCACTTAGCTGATTTGTAATGTCGTTCACTTTAAAAAACTTTCTTCCATAAGAAACTTGAATTTCCTTAGAGCGAAATTCAGTTGTCCAGTCCAGATTAAATCCATAACCCGTTGTCGCTTTAAACTGCCCGTGAGACGAAGGAAGAATCAGTAATCCTCCTGCCCCCCATTCAGACTTAACAAGGCCCATGGTAAAGAGATTACGGTTGTATTGAGTTTTTAATTCAACTTGTGACATCGATCTAATTTGAATATTGGCAGGTGTTACAACATCCTGGAAATAATTTTGATTCATCTCTAGAGATGACTCTATTCTTGATACTGAATTTATTCCGTACTGGCCGCCAATACCATATGAAGTGCGGATGAAGCTTGTATCTGTAAGTGCGTATGCAGTGTCATCGTAAAACTTTAAAGAAGACATTGAAAAAAAAGTATTGAGAGAAAGATCCGGGCGCATAACAATTCGCCACTCTCCTCTAATTCCAACTCCATATTGAGTTGTATTTGAGGCCTTCGTTCCACCAAAGCGCGTATCGTTTGTAGACTCGATAGCAAGACTCGTAAACATAGGAGATAATTTAAAAAATGAATACTGGTCCGTCGATTGATTGATAACCACTGGTTCAACTGGTTCAACTGGTTCAGCGACTTTATTGACGACTGCTGCTTCCTTTATATCTTCTGTTGTCTCTTTTACTTCTTCCGAACTAGCAACGTCCTTACCAATAGCTTTCAGTGGTAAAATTAATTGTGTTCCGACTCTAATCAGATTCCCGTTATTTTTAATTTTGCCTTTATTAAGAGAGATGACTTCATTCAAATACCCGTTCTTACCATATATAGGTACGAGCCTTAGCGACTGAAGGATATTACTTAAATAATCATTCTTCTGAACTTGATAATGAAAATACTCTTCTGCAAACACAGGAGTATTTAAACTTAAAACGAGTAATGTACACATCCCTTTCTTATTCAAGTCGTGATCCCTCAACTAAATAATCGGCGAAGTTTGCCTTACTTTAAATGTACTACGATCCAGTGTTTTCAAAATTTAAGGCATGTTTTTCCGCGACGACTTTATGCCTAAACGAATTATCATTTTCTCCAATGAAAACCCGTGTTTTTTATCTTTTTCTCTACTGAATATAACGATGGTTCATTATTAAAGACGAAACACTAAATGAAAAAAACAATTAAAATAATTTGATATGGACCCCACATCAAGAATGAATTTAAGTAAAAATAGACTTAGGATTTTTTTAGATAATAAAAAAGCTGATCAAGAGTTTCTCTCGAAATCTCATGAAGCTTCTTATCGTTGTTAAACGAGATGATCTCGCCATCTTTAGGATTTTTGAGCGCGCGGAAAATTTCTTCTGATCTTAAAATATGCAAAATCGGAAATGGTGACCTGTTCACATAATTTCCAAGATGATCAAAATCGGTATCAACAAAAACAAATTCCGGATGAAAGGCCACGAGCTGAAAAACATCTCCAAGCTCTGCTTCTTCCAACATCGCTTCAAGATCCCCTACAAAATCATTAAAGATAGTGAAGTCAGAACTCCCTAATGGATAAGCAATAATCGTTGTTGAAATCTCATTCGGGTCCGTTTGACTAAGAAGATCCAACTCCTCCAAAAAGAAGCTCATCTGGTCGTCTTCGTCCAAATCCTCGCATTCCACCACTCTGATTTGCCCCTTCTGATAAGGAATTCGGGCAAAAGGGCATAGATCTAGCCCGAGAACGATGTTTTCTAGCCAGTATTTTGTAAGACTTAGGGTATTTTCCATGAAAAATAGACTAACACACGAGGAAGGGGTCGACAAAGTTAACTCATAATGGCATTGTGCCCAAAAAGCTTAAGAATGTCGGGAGACAACTATGTCAGAAAATACAACTGAAACAACAATCACAGAAGTAAACGCGCCAACAGATTTATACGTTCCACCAAGACCAGCAAAATCTTTTCGTGTCATTATCAATTTAAACTACCGCTCAGACCGCATGGATACAGTTCTTCTTGAAGCACTTCGCAACCAAAGTGAAAACGCTTCTCTAAAAATTATTTCTCGTGGAGCTCTAAAAGAACTTTTTACTGCTGGAAAAATTGAAATCAAAGGTCAGAGAGCTAAATCAAACTCTGCGATCAATAAAGGTGTTACATACGTTGATATCTTAGGTTACTAAGTCAATCAGCACCGGATTTCGCAAACGTTTTTCATCAGTCCAATTAGAAAAATTAACTTCCGCTTTTAGTATAGGTTCAACCCAGTAAATGTTTTTTTGCTGGGGGAACTTTTCAAACGACGAATCAGTCTTCGGAATTTTCGCCAGCTTCTTTTTAATCTTTATATAATTTCCATTAGCACTCACCTTTCCTGCAAATTGCAGTTTGTTTCTTTCGTAATGGCCTAATAAAAACTCTTCGGTCTCGTCATTAAAACCAGCGATAAAAAACGACTGGGTTTTACTGCATCTGGTTTTGCACCAGTAACTGCTTTTTCCTGAGACGTAAGGAGACGCTGCCACCTTCGATATAATCCCTTCCAGTTGCTGCTTGCAGTTTATGTCGAAGAAAGATTCAGGATCCTTTGAAACGTGATTACTGTAGCGCAGGCGTGGATGAATAGATGGAATGATGGCCTCGAGCTCGTTCTTTCTTTCAATCAGTGCTTTTTTTCTAAGATCAACGCCATTTAAATAAAGGAGATCAAAAAAAAAGATTTTCACCTGTAGATCTTCACGGAAATTGAGGGCCCTTTCCAAATGCTGAAATTGTGACTTTCCCTGTTTATCTAAAATGACGGCCTCACCTTCCATGATGGCATTTTTTAATTTCATTTCCAGAATAGATTCACTCAATGTCGGATATAGTTCGGTAACATCATCACCTTTAGTATTGAAAAGTTTTAGTACAGTATTCTCCACATGGACCTGCAGTCTCATTCCATCAAACTTGATTTCATGAATCCAGGTCCTCTCAAGCGGAGGTGATAAAACTTCAAAAGGAATTTGTGGCCGAATAAACCCAGGAATAGAACTTTTTGTTTTTTTCATTATGACTCTCCATCAATTACAAAGCAATTTGGGTGCCACTCAATGGACTCTTGTCTAAATCTCCACGTCAAAATTCCCTACTCAAGCAAATTCGCTCCGCAACAGTTGTGCATTTCCTATTACTTGAATCTTGGCATTTCACTTGCTCTATACATCTAAGGCGATAAGTTGTTTTACAATGATGGATTATTGAAAAAGAAGATGGAGTCTCGATGAAAACGCAAATGATGGTGGCCTTAACCGTCTTTCTTATATCAGCTAGTGTTTTTTCAATCACTGGTAGAGACAATTGGGAAACAATCAAATCCAGCACTGAAGTCCAAATCCAACAACCGACCTTTGCAGGTGTTTTTGGCCCGAAGGGGTTATTTAATGCATGTTTTACGGATGAAGAGTTTAAAAGTAAGACTCCTGTTACCAATTGTTTGTCTTATCGTCAGGTCGTTGTCGATTCACCGACAGGCCCACACAAAGACTATATCTGCAGTGAGCTTGAATCAAGAAATGTAACCATCAGTCGCACATACACCCAAGAAGAATGTGTGAAACATGATAGATCTGGAGAATGTCTGGAGTATGACTCCGTGACTTCGGTTTACCCTACTAGCTTCTATCTGGTAGTGATTGAACCTGGAGGGGGGCAATCAGGGAATTTTATATTCTCTAAACCCTACACAATTTCGGCCTGCGATTAATTAAAATTTTAATTAAACCAGCACAGGATCATTCTTTTATTGATGGAAAAATAAAAGAATGATCCTGTGCCTATTTTTATATTTAACAAGGAGTTTTCATGGAAAAGAAAACAAGCACCAAAAAAGTCCGCTACGGCGTCGTGGGACTTGGTAGCATCGCTCAGTCAGCAGTTCTTCCTGCCTTTAAAAATGCTTCAATGAACTCGGAATTAACCACTCTCATTTCAGAAGACAAACAAAAACTAAAAGTCCTCGCTAAAAAGTACAAGGTTCATAATACCTATCTTTATGACGAGATGGAGTTATGTTTTCAGAATAAAGAAATCGATGCTCTCTATATAGCCACACCTAACGATCACCACAGAGAGATTGTCGAGCTGGCAGCAAAATATAAAATTAATATTCTTTGTGAAAAGCCCATGGCCGTCACTCATTCAGACTGTCTCTATATGGACCAAGCAGCGAAAAAAAATGGTATCAAAATGATGGTGGCCTACCGCCTGCATTTTGAAGCTGCCAATCTTGAAGCAATTAAGATGTGTCGTCGTGGAGACTTGGGAGAACTAAAATTTTTCAATTCAACTTTTAGTTATCAGGTAAAAGATAAAAAAAATATTCGTCTTCAACCCACTTCGGTTGGAGGTGGCGCTCTTTATGATATTGGGATCTATTGTATCAATGCGGCCAGATACCTCTTTAAAGCTGAGCCGATTGAAGTGGTTGCTTTTTCGGCAACCAGTGATGACCCACGATTTATCAACACAGAAGAAATCACTTCTGCTGTCCTTAGATTCCCCGATGAAAAACTTGCGGCCTTCACAGTGAGTTTTGGGGCCTTTGATTCTTCAGACTATGAGATCATTGGAACGAAAGGGCGTATACGCTTAGAAAATGCCTATGAGTATGCGGCACCGATGGAACTTAGGACTTTTTTAAAATCAAAAGATGACATGAAAAAGACCACGAAAAAATTTAAGAAGCGCGATCAGTTCTCAGCTGAGCTACTTTATTTTTCTGATTGTATTCAAAAGAATCGTGATCCAGAACCAAGCTCAATTGAAGGAATGGCCGATGTGAAAATTATCGAGGCGATTTTAACCTCTATTCACACGAATGCCCCTATCTCTCTTGAGCCGGTACAAAAAAATAAGCATCCAACTCAAAAACAAAAATTTGTTCGACCTGGGGTGAGAAAAAGAAAACTTTATCATGCCCATAGTCCGACTAAAACTCATAACTAAGGAGCTCATATGTTTGAAGCTAAACACCAACTAGATAATAAAAGAATCGCAATTCTGGCAACTGATGGTTTTGAAGAGTCAGAATTATTTGAACCGAAAAAAGCACTTGAAGATGCAGGTGCCAAGGTCAATATCATTTCACTTAAAAGTGGCGACATTAAAGCATGGAAAAAAACCGACTGGGGAAAAAGCATTCATGTCGATGCAGTCGTTGGAGACGCCAACCAGATGCAGTTTGATGCTCTGATGATTCCCGGTGGAGTGATGAATCCAGATAAGCTACGTAATGATAAAAAAGCTGTCGATTTTGTAAAATCGTTTGTCAGTGCAGGCAAGCCTATTGCCTCCATCTGCCACGGCCCTCAGGTCTTGATTGAAACAGGTATGACAAAAGGAAAAACCATGACGTCGTGGTCTTCACTCAAAACTGATTTAACCAACTCCGGAGCAAACTGGGTGGATCGTGAAGTGGTTGTTGATGACAATCTGATTACTTCCCGAAGCCCTGATGACATCCCGGCCTTTAATAAGAAAATGATTGAAGGGTTTGCAGCAACCCCCAAGAGAAAATAGGAGTTTCTATGCAAAAGATAGAGAAAACAGGACCTGTATTTAGAGCGCTTGCAGTTATCCTTGCACTCATTCTTCTTTTTTTCAGTGTGAAAGTTTTTGCTATCAACCATGAACTTCAAGGAAACTTCATTGAGCAATTTTACGTCTCGAAATAACAATATTTCCATGGTACGATAACTCTTTCTACAGAGTTATCGTACCTGGAATTTTTATGTTAGTTGATGTCATCATCCCCACTTTTAATCGTGCCCAAGTCATGACTCGTGCTATCGACTCTGTCCTGGCCCAGACTTATAAAAACTTTATTCTTCATATTGTCGATGATGGCTCAACTGATGACACTCAGGCCGTCTTAGAGAAATACAAAAATCACTCACAAGTTAAAATACATTTTCAAAACAATAACGGAGTAAGTGCAGCAAGAAATCTTGCGGCCTTTGCCAGTGCTGGATCGTGGATTAGTTTTCTGGACTCTGATGACGAGTGGATGCCTAATAAACTAGAAATTCAGATGAAGTATTTAAACGAGCACCCTGACTATAACTTTCTTCATAGTGAAGAGCTATGGATTAGAAATGGCGTACGCGTGAATCCGAAAGTTAAGCATTTAAAAAGTAACGACAATATTTTTGTTCGTTCACTGGATTTTTGTATCATCTCTCCTTCTACAGTCATTTTAAAAAGAGAGCTCTTTTTAAAACATCAAGGTTTTGATAAAAACTTTATCGTCTGTGAAGATTATGATCTATGGTTAAAAGTTTTACTGACAGAAAACATTGCCTTCATCTCGACCCCACTGATTGAAAAGCATGGGGGGCATGCAGATCAGTTATCTACAAAGTTCGTCGCAATGGATTACTGGAGAATTAAATCACTAGTGAATCTTTTCAAATCACCTTTGGCCAATGAGAGTCAAAAAGAACTTATTAAAAATGTGATTCTAAAAAAGAGTGAGCTGCTTCTAAAAAGTTATATTAAGTATGAGAATCAAAAAAGTTTTGATGAAATACAAAGTGAGCTTGCGAGTATTGATCTTACCGTCTTATTATAGGGTACTGTCTGTGGAAAGTAGCGGAGAGAAGATACTTTAGTATAACTCATCCGCCTGATTTCTTTTTTGATGATGCGAAAAAATTAATTACTTATCTTTGAATTCTCTGAAGTATTTTACTTCACCTGGCCCATCCATATTGATGATCCATTTTGCCATTTGACGATACTTCACTTGAAGATCATCCAGTTTTTGTTGATTCATTGGACAAGTAACACCCATAATCTTTAAACGATTCTTCAATTTTTGAAGAGTGTTGTTTGAAGGGTATTTTGAGCAGTTAATAGACTCGTTCATCGATTCATCAATATAATTTTTGAAATCAACTTCTTTTGCCTTTACCCATTTATCATTTACACATGAAACATAAGGCCCAAGATTGCGGTCTGCTCCCAGGACATCATCATGTTTTTGCAGAACATGATTCCAAAATCTCATACCGTTAAAGTTAGCACTTAAATCGCCATAACTAAAAACTCCGTTACCGATTTTTTGTCCACCTAATAAAAACTTCTCTCCAAAAATTCCTTTCTTAACAGCTGCTATTTCGCCTTTACCCTTAAGATAATTTTTCTTGAAATAGTTAAATCCTTGTCCAAACATATGCTCGAATTTATCGACGCCTACTTCCTGCTCCCCCACCCTGATAATATCAGACATTGTCACACCATTTGATGATATCAACGTAAACCCCAGACCCACTCCATCCCAGATTGTCCAGTCTTGGAAAATAGAATCTTTAATTTCAATGTGACGTTTTGAGTACGCTGGATTTTCGATCAAATCGATGACGAGTTTACCTTTCGTGTGATTGGCAAAATACACTTTTAATTCATCGTAAAGAACTTCTTCACGACAGCCCTTTCCTTCGCTGTTAGCGAGTTTAATGGCCTGTGAGATAGATTTATTAGCATTGGTATTTAAAAGCGCGGAAGAGTCCGCTAAAAACTCATCACTTCTTGTAAACTGGTCAACTTCAGCGGACATTGCTGAGACCTGCAATAACGACAGAAAACTAATCAAAATTAATTTTGAACACTTCATTTAAACTTACCCCTAATAGCGCACACCTGGGCGGCACTATAAGGGATTCGATTTAATCTGCCATGGTGCTATGAGTTTTTTACACGGTTCTTTGTTCTATATCTAATGTTTAGTGACTCAACTGCTAATGAGAAGGCCATGGCAAAGTAGATATAACCTTTTGAAACGTGTTGTCCCATTGACTCTGCTACTAACATAACCCCGATCAGGATTAAGAAAGACAGGGCAAGGATTTTAATTGTTGGATGTTTTTCAACAAAGGCACTGATCTTTCCAGCAGACGCCAGCATCACCACCATAGAGATAATCATCGCCACCACCATAACTCCGACATGGCTAACCATACCGACAGCTGTAATAACAGAATCTAGTGAGAAGACGATATCCAGTACTAAAATTTGTGCGAGCATTCCACCCGGGCTTGCTTTTTTCGTCGATTTTGCATCATCAGGAAGAGCGTGCTCAGGATCCCCTTCAACTTTATGGTGGATTTCAAAAGTTGATTTGGCGATTAAAAATAATCCCCCACCAAGAAGAATTAAATCTCTTCCAGAAAACGAATAATTCAAAATTGTAAACAACGGCTCAGTTAACGTCATTACCCAGCTGATTGAGAATAAAAGTCCGATGCGGATAACAAGGGCCAATCCAATTCCAATATTTCGAATTTTTGCCTGATCTTTAATATCAAGACGGGCCACCAAGATAGCGATAAAAATAATGTTATCGATACCAAGAACGATTTCCATCATCGTTAATGTAAATAGCGCAATAATAATCTCATTAGAAAATCCAAACATTCATTCTCTCCGATTTAACCAAGTGTTTTGTTTAAGTATTCTAGTGTGACGGCATTACCTTTGCAAAGTGGTTTATGTAGACATTAACCCTAACCGGAAAAACACATGAAATTATTCCCTAATCTTAGAAAAGCACTACTAATGGCAACGGTTCTTACAGCTGCAGCAGCGTGTAGTTCTGGGCCAGTTGTCCAAGATTACCCCGTTACTGCAAATGCGACGGAGGAAGTTACCAACCTTGAAAACAACGTCAAGACCGCTCAGGCCAACCAAGTTGACGTTCTTTCACCAAAAAACTTTCAAGAAGCAAATGAAGCATTGATGGATGCTAAGAAGATGCAGTCTAAAGGTAAAGACACAGACAAAGTTCTACATGAAATTGCCGTTGGTAACGCTTACCTTGCTAATGCAAATGCGGTTGCTGATGTCGCTCGAAGTAACATCGAAGATGTTATTGCTGCAAGACAAGCTGCTGTAACGGCAGGTGCTCCTTCTTATTTTGGTAAAGAAATGAAGAAAGCTGATGAAGACTTTAAAGATGTAACAAAAGACATCGAAAAAAATAAGTTAAGCTCAGCGACTAAAGAGCGTGCCGATCTTCAGAAGAAATACCTTGAGCTGGAATTAAAAGCAATTAAGGAAAAAAACCTGGGAGAAAGTAGAAACACAATCTCTCTTGCTAAAAAAGAAAAAGCAGAGAAATTTGCTCCAAGAACTTTAGCGATTGCAGAAAAAAGCTACACAGACACAGAAGCGTACATTACAGCAAACCGTCACAATACTATTGCGATTGAAGCTCGTGCTGCTGAAACAAAACAAGCTGCAATGCACGCTTTAAATATCAACCGCACAGCTAAAGGAACGAATAAAACTTCTTCAGAAGAAACAGCTTTAGCAATGGAAAAAGAGCGTCAAAGAGTTGCTGCAAAAGAAAGCCAACTTAGCAGCGTAAAGGGTGAACTGGATGCAACTCAAAATGCACTTGAGGGATCAGTTGATACAAACGTTGCTCTTATGTCAGCTCAACAAAAATTAGAAGCTGAACAAAAGAAACTAGAGGCCGAAAAAGCTTTCAATGAAAAATATGAAGCTGCTAGAAAAGAGTTTGCTTCAAATGAAGCTGAAGTCTACAAACAAGGTGACGCTCTTTTAATCCGTCTTAAAGGTATGGAGTTCCCAAGCGCAAAAGCAACAATCCAACCAAAAAATAAAGAACTACTTTCTAAAGTTCAAAAAGTAATGGAAGACTTTGGAGCAAGTAACGTCATTGTTGAAGGTCACACTGATTCAGTTGGTGGAAAACAAGTTAACGACCGTCTGTCTCAAAACAGAGCTGAGGCCGTAAAAAATTACCTTCAAACTAACGGTGGTGGGATGTCTGAAGAGTCATCTAAAATTGAAGCTGTGGGTTATGGATACCAAAAACCACTTGCTACTAATAAAACTGCTAGCGGGAGAGCTCAAAACCGTCGTGTAGATATTATTATTAAGCCAGAAGGTGCACCTGCTTCTGAAACAACAAGACAATAAGTTTATTTTTTTCAAATAAAAAAACTCAAGGCCCCGCTTTATAGCGGGGCTTTTTGGTATAAAATATCCCTATAAAGAATTTAGGGAATGCTGTATGATTTATAAATGTCTAAGAAAGCTAAATTAAAGAAAAACCTCGACCCCTTTACCAGCGCTAGTGACATTGAAAAAGGTCTACAGCTGGATAAAAAGAAAAGTAAGCGCTCTCCGCAAGAAAAAAATCGTCGCGACCGCCACCTTCAAAAAGAAATTGTCCGCCAGTTAACTGATGAGCTTATTAAATTGTCAGACAAAGATATACTTGAAGAATCTGCCAGAGAAAAAAATCCAAACTATAAAGGCAATGAAGTGATTTATACTATTCGTCCGGTTGATTCCGACGACTAACAGGCCTCTTTTTTGCAATACAACTCTATGACGGACATAAGTCATCACGGGAGTACTGCATGTTTGGAAATATAAAAATCAGAAAAGGTCAGCCTGACCATCGCCTATCCAAAGAAATTTTTTTCACTGAATTTAAAAAATCTTTTTATGACCCTCGCTTCAGAGTGATGGATACAGAAATTGAAAGACTGGCCGACATCGCTTTTGAAAATTACAACGAAGGGAGAAAGGCCCCTATTACAACAAAAGCAGGGCCTCAGTTTAGCGATCCAAATTACGACTTATCAGTTGAATGGCTCGACACCAGAAACCGTTTAATGGAAGCTGCTGTACTTCATGCAAGAAGTCCTTCAAAAATTCTTATCATTAATGCTTCTCCTCGAAATGAACATACATGCCCAAGTGAAATGTCGAAATCTTACCGCATGCTTACTCACGCGCAAGAAGTTATTGAAGCAGCAGGAGTTGATTTTGAAATTTTGGATTTAAGTAATATGACTTCTGAATACCGTAAAATTATCCATCCTTGTAAAGGTTGTGTTTCAACGGCCATGCCTCTATGCCACTGGCCTTGTTCTTGTTACCCAAACCACGCTCTCGATCAAACTCATGACTGGATGGCCGACATTTATAAAATGTGGGTTGAGGCCCATGGGATTTTAGTGATCTCCCCTGTCCACTGGTATCAAGTTCCCACTTCATTCAAATCAATGATGGATAGAATGGTTTGTGCTGATGGAGGAAATACAGATCCTACAAAGACTCACGGAAAAGATCCGGAGCTTGCAAAAAAATTAGAAATGAAAGGCTGGGATTATCCTAAGCATCTTGCAGGAAGAGCTTTCTCAGTTGTCGTTCACGGCGATAGCACTGGTGTACAAGATGTTAGACGAACTCTGATTGACTGGATGACTGACTTGCAACTTATTCAAGCAGGGGCCGGAGCTTCAAGCTATATCGGTTATTATGGCACCTATGCTGAAAGCCATGAAGAGTTAGACAAGCGACCAGACTTTTTAATTGAAGTTGAGACAGCTGCCTTAAGTCTAGTGAAACAAATTGAAATGAATAGAAGTGCCCGTTATGTTCAACCAGATGTTGGTCTAGAACATCCGATGCAAAAATAAGGAATAAAAAATGGTTTTATCAATTGAATTAAAAATGCTTTTTTACTCTGCAATCCTGGGAATCGTTCAACTATTAATAGCAACACAACTCTCAACTGCTCAACGTGGAATCAAATGGAATCTTTCACCTCGCGATGAAAAAGCTCCAGAACTCACTGGCGTTGCTGGCCGAATGGATAGGGCCTTTAAAAATTTCATGGAAACATTTCCATTTTTTATCGTGGCCATCGTTATCGTGCAAATAACCCAAATGCAAAGTAGCAGTAGCTCTATTGGGGCCATGCTTTATTTTTGGGCAAGACTTCTTTATGTCCCATTGTACGCGGCCGGAATTCCCGGCGTACGTACATTCGTATGGGTCATTTCTTTTGTCGGAATCATCATGGTGCTATCAGCACTTTTTTAATTACGCTGCCTTTCCACTAATAAGAGTATTCAATTGGACGACTAGGTCTCGGAAATCATCAACTTGATTTCCAAGACTTCCTGCTGCCACACTTGCTTGCTGTGAAGACGAGCTATTCTGGTGAGAAGCACTATCAATCTCACTCATGGCCTTAGTAATTTCACGAATACTTTGAGACTGTTCATGGCTGGCCGATGAAATTTCTGAAATCATCTGGTCAACGTTATTAACGTTCATAATAATTTCATCAAGAGCATCACTGCACTTTTTGGCAGTCAATGTTCCCATTTCAACTTTATCCTTACTTAACATCATAAGAGAGTTGATGCGTTTTTTTGAGCTCTCAATTGTCGATTGAACTTTTTCAATACTGGTTTCTAATAATTCTGAAATTTCTTTTGCGGAGCTACCACTCATCTGAGCAAGTTTTCCAATTTCTTCTGCTACGACAGAAAATCCTTTACCATGCTCACCTGCTCTTGCAGCTTCAACCGAAGCATTGAAAGATAAAAGTTTCGTCTGGAAAACGATATCATTAATCACTTTCGTTTTCGCTCCAATCTCATTAATCACATTGACGATTTCTGCAATTTCTTTATTACTCTGATCAATTTCTTCCTTAATTTTTTCCGTACTCATAGAAATCTGGCTGATTGAATTAATGACTTCATCAACGGCCATCTTTCCATTGTGCACACTGGTCTTGCTATGCTCAGAAACTTCTGCTGATCTTTTTGCATTATCGGCATTGCTCACAACACTAGCACTTGTCTCTTCAACTGCTGAAGTCGTTTGTTGTAAGGCCGCTGCCTGTTGAGTGATGCTTGAATTTAAAGAAATACTGGCAGCATTAATTTCATTGGTAAAATTGGCGATTGTATCTGATCCAAGAGATAGATTGTTTGAAATCTGATTAAGCATTCTTGAAATCGAGATCGCAAAAAAGTAGCCGATTGCCAGACCGCCAAACACACCGATGAACATAATAACATTCTGGATGGTTTCGACAAAATCTCCATCTTTCGATGCTTCTGCAACCCACTCTGCTGCATTTTTCTGGTGAAAATCTACCAGCGCCATAATGCTTCTATTATAAACTGCTGCTGCCTCTGGACAGTCTTTTAAAAAAATCTCTAACATCTTTTGTCTGTCTTCTGCTGTTCCTGATTTTTGAAGTGTTAAAACTTTCACCCCGATTGCTTTAAAATTTTTCCAGTCTTGATCAACACGGTCATACAACTCTTTTTCTCCTGGAGAAAAAGGCGTTACCATATATTTTTTATTTTCTATTTCATACTTTTCAATTAAATCCAGAACTGTTTTTACAGACAGATCTTCTTCTGCTTTGGAAATTCCAGGCAACCCAAGAGTTCTTAAAGCAATACGAATTTTACTGTAAGTAAGATACATTGAATCGGCCGACTTAATATTGGGAAGACTCACGTGGGCCACTCTATCTAAGTGAGAATCAATTTTCTTGATCCCCCAAAAACTCACTCCTCCGATAACCACAGTGAAGAACAAAAGTGTCCCACACAAGATAAGTAATTTTGCTTTCAGACTAAGATTTTTAAACACACATACCCCGCTTTTTAATAACTCCCCACTTCTCGACAATATTAAGCTTTCCTTTAGGTATGCTAGATAAATGTTTATAAACATTGGTTATATAGTGTGATCAATCTCGAAAACAAGAACAAATTTTATTTTTTTTAGGCCTTAAATAATTGAATTTCTTCAATTTTTAAAGTTACGCAAAAATTACGCTTTCTTTTTAAAAAAGTTCAATTAGCATTTAGAAATGGAACTAAAAGACAAAATTTCAATCTTGGCCGACGCCGCAAAATACGATGCTTCATGTGCATCAAGTGGCGTAAAGAGGGCCGCAGAAAAAGGTGGAATTGGAAGTTTGGAAGGTTCTGGAATCTGTCACAGCTACACTCCAGATGGACGCTGTATTTCTCTTTTAAAGATTTTGTTAACTAACATCTGTATCTACGATTGCAGCTATTGCGTGAATCGCGTTTCAAGCCAGGTTAAGCGCGCGAAGTTTACAGTTGAAGAAGTTGTGAACCTTACGATGAATTTTTATAAAAGAAATTACATTGAAGGATTATTTTTAAGCTCAGGTGTCGCCCGCTCATCTGATGAAACAATGGAAGAGATGATTGAGATCGCTCGCCGACTTCGTGTTGATCACAAGTTTGGTGGATACATTCATTTAAAAGCGGTTGCTGGTTGCTCTCAAGAATTGCTGAACAAAGCAGGTCTGTATGCTGATCGCATGAGCGCCAATATTGAATTGCCAAAACAAACAGATCTCAATGAACTTGCTCCAGCTAAAACACACACCGAGATTGAAAAATCGATGGAGCAAATTCAAGATAGGATTGTTGAGAATAAAGAGGAGCATAAACTTTTCAAGCTTGCTCCTCTTTTTACTCCTGGTGGCCAGTCGACTCAAATGATTGTTGGGGCAACGAAATCGAGTGACCGCGACATCATGACAAAAGCTTCTAACCTATATGGAAATTATAATTTAAAGCGCGTGTACTACAGTGCCTTCAGTCCGATACCAGACGCGAGCCCCGATCTGCCATCAAGCCGCCCTCCAATGATTCGTGAGCACCGTCTGTATCAGACTGATTGGTTACTACGCTTTTATGGTTTTAATGTAGACGAAGTATTGCCTGCTGATGTTCCGGAATTAGATTTAGAAATGGACCCCAAGTTATCATGGGCCATTAGAAATCGTGCTAGCTTTCCGGTTGATCTGAACGTGGCCACAAGAGACATTCTCCTGCGCATCCCGGGCCTGGGTGTGCGTAATGTAGATAAAATCCTAGCGACCAGAAAGTTCCAAAAAATTCGTCTAACTGACTTATCAAAGATGCGCGTGCACTTAGATAAGATCAGGCCATTTGTAGTCACGCAAGATTACAACCCACCTGTTACCCAGCTAGACTCACTACATTTCGCAAAACACTTCAGGCCCGAGGTTCACGTACAACTCGACTTATTTTCGAGCCTTCCTGTCAGCGTGACAGGAGAATTTTAATTTTATGAAAATCGTATCCATTGAACCTACATTTGAATCATGGAGGAAAAATGCAAGGACTTTGCTTGAAGATAAGATCCATTTCGAAGACGTTGTTTGGCAAACTACTACTACTGGATCTCTTTTTGATTGTATGCCAGATGATCATAGACAAAAACCTTCTACTGTAAAGATACCACGTGAGTTTATTAAAGATGCTGCTTTTGTTTCTACTTACAATGATGACTCTACCTGGTCTCTACTTTATCGCTTACTTTACAGAATTGCTTACGAACAAAAAAAATTAATGGATAACCCGCTTGATAACGACGTTCTCGACTTTCATAGACGTATGAAACTCGTCGGCCGTGATCTGCACAAAATGCACGCCTTCGTGCGCTTTAAGGAGATTAAACACAATGACGAATCAATTTACATGGCTTGGCACCGTCCTGATCATCGTATCCTTAAACTTTCTGCTCCATTTTTTACAGATCGCTTTAACGGCATGAACTGGATCATCTTCACCGAAGATGAGTCTATGAGTTGGATAAATAATGAATTAAGTTTTGGCCCTGGGATTTCTCAGAAAGAGGCCGAAGCTTATGACGAAACGGAGGAGTTATGGAAAACGTACTACGCTTCAACATTCAATCCCGCACGCTTAAAAGTAAAAATGATGAAAAGCGAATTACCGGTCCGCCACTGGGCGACCTTGCCTGAAGCACAGTTAATAGATGGACTTATTAAAGAGGCACCGTACATGGTAGATAGATTTATTGAAACACAAAGAACATCGGCCGTTGCTAGTATTCCAGTTAATGTGAGCTCACTTTCAGAATTGAGAACTGCTCTACCTAATTGTTCTGCTTGTACGATTTGCTCTAAAGCGACTAATCCTGTTTTTGGCGAGGGGCCAGTAAACGCGGATATCGTTTTTGTCGGAGAGCAGCCGGGACTTGAAGAAGATATTGCGGGGTCGCCGTTTGTTGGTCCTGCGGGAAGATTATTTATGCAAGCTCTTGAGGAGGCAGATATTAAACGTGAGGATGTTTATCTTACCAATGCAGTTAAAGCTTTTAAATGGAAAGATCAAGATGGGTTTAAGAAGCACGTCAATCCCTCTTCATTTGAAATTTCTGCCTGCAGACCGTGGGTAAAAGCTGAACTAGAAATGATACGTCCAAAAATTTTAGTTTGTCTTGGAGCGAGTGCTGCTCAGTCGGTATTTGGAAAAGTAATGAAAGTGCATGACTCGCATGGGAAAGTTTTTCAGACATCATTGTCTGATTATACGATTATCTTGCCTCACCCTTCGGCGATTTTGAGAATGCCTGACTTGCAAGAACAAGAGCGAATGTTAGTTCAGTTTTTAAATGATATTTCTGATTTAAAAGATTTGTTAGAAATGAAACCGTTGTCTTTAGTTGCTAAAAATTCAAATTTTCTTCAAGCAGCATTTAATTAGTATTGAGATGGCGGTTTAGTACGGCCGCCTTCTTAATAAGTGCAAACCCTTTTCCTCGGTGATATTTCAATCCCAAAACAATAACTGAGTAATCCTTTCGGGGACACCCCGACTTCAAAACACCTCAAAATACAAAAATTTTTATTTCATTTTCTGGCCTCTCACCTGCAACTCTCCCAATCACTACATTATGTTAAAGGAGAAGGCATGAGGCCCAAATATACACTGAGACTGACTTCAGTCTTCATAGCACTTTGTTTTTTATTTATTTCTAACACTGTTTTTGCTTCAGGTGCACAACGTCCTGTGGTTGATGATGGTTCAACTTCAGACTCTGTATCTCTAAGGCCTCCAGAAGCTCCATCCGGCGATTCTGGAGGTTCTTCAGAAACTATTGAAGAGAAATATTCACACGTAGACCATGACAAGATAGTTCCTGCTGCTCTACTTTCTAAAACGCTTGCCTATTACGATGCTAATCAATCCAAGATTAAAAATAAAAACTACATCATCGTGATTGATTTCAAACAACACAATTCTAAAAAACGCTTTTACCTAATCAATATGAATACAGGTGATGTTGAACAGTACTTAACTGCTCATGGAAAAAACTCTGATCCTGATTTCGATGGATATGCGACGAAATTTTCTAATACTGATGGTTCATTAATGAGTTCAGTTGGCTTTTACCTGACTGCCGAAACTTATTATGGAGATAACGGCTACTCACTTCGCCTGGATGGATTGTCTTCTACGAACTCAAATGCGCGTTCTCGCGCGATTGTTATTCACGGAGCAAGTTACGTGAGAGATGCCTCGTTAATCGGCAGAAGCTATGGTTGCCCTGCTCTGGAAGAGCAATACGCGGCCGACGTCATTGATACAGTCAAAGGTGGTTCGTTAATTTACGCCGACGGGTAATCCTCGAAGGCACAATAACATGAAGTTTAAGGAGAGATGGCATGAGGCCTAATTACACGCACAGACTGAGTTCAGTTTTTATTGCTCTTTGTTTATTATTTATTACTCACAATGCTTTTGCTCTAGGAGCAAAACGTCCCGCGACTGGAGGGAGTTCAACCCCGGCACCAACACCAAAACCTCCAGTGGTACAACCTGAAGTTCCACCGGTTGATAATGGTTCAAGTGAAGGATCAGAGACCATTGCAGAAAAATACTCCTATGTAGATCAGGAAAAAATTGTTCCTGCTGCTCTACTTTTAAAAACTCTTACCTACTACGATGCCAATCTTTCTAAGATCAAAAATAAAAACTACATCGTGGTTATTGATTTCAAACAACACAATTCTAAAAAACGTTTTTATCTCATCAACATGCAGTCAGGTGATGTTGAACAATACCTAACGGCCCATGGAAAAAACTCAGACCCAGATTATGATGGATACGCGACGAAGTTCTCCAATACATCAGGCTCAAATATGAGTTCAGTCGGTTTTTACCTGACTGCTGAAACTTATTATGGAGATAACGGGTATTCACTTCGCCTTGATGGTTTATCGTCTACGAACTCTAAGGCCCGCTCTCGCGCCATTGTCATTCACGGGGCAAGTTACGTGAGAGAAGCTTCATTAATCGGTAGAAGCTATGGTTGCCCGGCCCTGGAAGTGAGATATGCAGCTGATGTCATTAATACCATTAAAGATGGATCTCTGATCTATGCAGACGGGTAATGTCTAACGCAAATCGACTGGTGAAGTGGCCAATTAAAATTTAGAATAAAGACAGTCCGATATTCTGGACGATAACAAGGATTAGTCATGAAGTTATCAAGAATTATCACCCTGTCTTTATTTATTCTCGCACTAAGCTCTTGCTCATCTACTCCTAGCAGACCGCAACTCTATCCAAATCAAACCTTAAAAGATAAAGGCAACGAAAAAGCACAAGTTGATATCAATGAGTGTTTAAAAGAATCAGAAGATTATTTAAAAACTCCTGAAGGTGAAAAATTACGTAAAAGTGCTGACAGCTCCTCTATTGGAACTGCTATCGGATTTGGTTTCGGTAGTGGTGGTACTGGAGTCGGACTTGGTGTTGGTGTAGGTGGCGGCGGAAGCAGACGCCTGTCTGGTGAGGAACAAGTCAGAAGAAACTATACTAATCAATGTCTCGTTAATCGTGGATACCAGATTGTAGGCTGGGAACATTAATTTATGGTAGAATCGCTTTATGAAAACTAAAAATATCATTCTATTCATTATTTTGTCTTTCACTTTAGCTTCATGTGCCTCAAGACCAAAGCTTTATCCGAATGAAACCTTGAAGGCAAAAGGTAAAGAAGCTTCTGAAGCTGATATCGATCAATGCTTAAAAGATGCTGATACATATCTTGATTCATCTGAAGGAAAAAAGATTGTGAAGAGCGCAGGCTTTGGTGCAGCAGTTGGTGGAGCGATGGGTGCCGTGGCCGGAGCATTTTACGGAGACATTGGTGGTGGTGCCGCAAGAGGCGCAGCTATCGGTGGTACTGGTGGTGCAGTTTCAGGTTCTCTCACTCCCGATCAAGTGAAGCATCGTTATGTGAATCAATGCCTGGCCGATAAAGGCTATAATGTTATTGGTTGGAATTAATAACGAACTTATCTATTTAAAGTCCCATTAAATTCAGCGGCCACAAAAAAACCCTTCCCTTCCATATGTGCCATGGTCTTCACATTGACGTCTGTGTCCATGATAGTGATAAGGTTAAAACTGTTGGCCTCTGCTCGCACTCGTGAAGAGATCGTCGTTCCTGATGCCATCATTAAAGGAAGCATCTTGGTTTTTTCATCAAAGTACTTAATGCTGCTTTGATGGTCATGGCCCCACATTAAAAAATCTGGTTTTAATTCGATCAATTTTTCAAAAAGCTTTTTAATTTTTGGTTCTTCGTATGTAGCAATCGGATGATGGCCTGCCAGGATTTTAATTTTATGATCAGGAACTTTCTTAAACTTTTCTGTCACCGCGAGGATGTCAGACTCCGAAATCTTCCCCTCCTGCACTCTTAACGGATTCACCGTCCAGAGACCAAAGATGGCGATGTTCTCGTCTTCGTAGTAATTGCTAATCAGATTACCCATATACTTTTTAAAGCGTGAATAAGGAGTAAAAAACCTTAGAAATAAATTATACAAAGGGACATCGTGATTTCCAGGCACCACAAACACCGGGACTTTGATTTTTGAGAGGAATTCTTTTGCAGCAATAAATTGCTCTTTTTTTGCTCTCTGGGTAAGATCTCCTGTTAAGATCACCAGATTGATTAAATCCTGGTTGTCTTTCAGGTATTGATCCAGATCGTTCAACACCTGATCTTGAATGCGACCAAAGTGCAGATCGGAAAAATGGATGATATTAAGAGTTTTTCTATCGGAGCTCATATGAAAAAAGTCCTTCTGCTAATTAGTCCTAAATCCCGTCGTGGAGCTGAGTCCATCACGCTCGCGTCTGAGCATTTACAGACCTTAGGTTACTCTATCATCAATGACCCGAATCAGGAAAGCACTGATCCTAACGGATTGATCATAAAATACGCGAAAGAAATCTCTTACGTTATTGTGGGTGGTGGCGATGGTTCCGTTAATAAAGTCCTTCCAAGTTTAGTCAAAGCTCAGGTCCCTTTAGTCGTTATTCCCTTGGGAACGGCCAACAATCTCGCACGTCACTACAATCTTTCTTACGATATCGCTGAAGCTCTACGCGTAATTGAGTTTGGTGTGAACATGAAAATTGACCTTGGGTTAGTGAACAACATTTACTTCGTTAATGTTGTGGGTCTGGGCCTTAGTACTTATGTAAATACAAGAGTCCCTGCTACGCTAAAGAAATACTTGGGCGCTTTTGCTTTCGTCCTTACTGCTTTTTATCTTTCAACAAAGATTCGCCCGTTTCGTTTAAATATTCTTGCTGATGGAAAAAGTTATACTCGTAGAAGCTGGCAAATCAGCGTCTGCAATGGTCGCCACTACGGAAATGGTTTAACTGTAAAACACGATGCTTCTCTTCTTGATGGTAAACTCCATGCTCTTAGCACTGAAGTCGCTAAATGGTGGCAGGGATTTTTTCTTATTCCTGCACTGATTAGTGGCCGTTATAAAAAAGATCATGATGTGAGTTTATTTGAAGCCGAGACAATTGAGCTGACAACCAGAAGAATATTAAAGATTGATGTGGATGGTGATATTCAGACTCGCACTCCTGCTACTTTTAAAGTTCACAGAAGTGCATTGCTTTTACGAATTCCAGAATCGGAAGGATCAAATCTTTAAGCGACATTCCTTTCCATTGTAAGCAAACTCCTCTACTTCCTGAAGAGGCACAACTTCAATTCCTTTTTCTTTGAACTTCTCAAGCATCATTGGCACAGCTGCAACTGAATGAGCGTGCACATCGTGCATTAGAGAAACTCCCCCACCAATTGGATTTTTGATCGTGTACTTGACCTTGATGTACTTTCCGTTTTTATATTCGAAAGTATAAGCTGTCCCACCAAAAAAATTGGCCATTACACCTTGAGTGATCTCGGCCGAAGTGATTGTTTCTAACCAGTCTGCCGTATCGATATCCCAGAACACAAAATTAATACAGTTGTCGCCAAAGAGTTCTTTTGAAACGTCTTTCATAACGTTCATATGGTGATAAGCAAGTTTTTTGGAACCATAAGCTCCGTATGGGAAGCGGTAGTAAACTTCTCTATTAAGAGAGTTTTCTTCTTCCATGATGCCAGCGGTTGCCAGGATAGATTTTTTTAATCCAGCTCTATAGACTGTTTCAGTTTTATTATCACTGCTGATGTGATCATGGTGATGGCTGGCCACATTATGACCTTCGGCAACCATACGCTTGATGATGGGAAGTGTTTGCGCATTTATTCTCTCAGTAAGAATGAAGAATGTTGCTTTCACATTGTATGCTTTTAGCGTGTCTAATAATTTTGGAGTTAAGTTAACATCTGGGCCATCGTCAAAAGTCAGGGCGATCTTGTTAGTTGCTCTTAAAGACTTGGTTAAGTATTTAGAGAAACCGATATCTTTACCAGGTATGTAAATTTGATCTGGGTCCGGGAACTGACGGTCGTCGGCAGCGTAAGTATTAAAAGCTAATAAAGAGATAAGTATTAATGTTTTCATTTAACTAGTGTGAGGGATAAACGGATTTGAGGGAAATCACATTTTCTTACATACAATCGTTCTTCTTTAAGAACACTTTATTTCGATAGAAGAACACCCATTCAATGGTCGACTCTCTTTCTTTTTACTAAGAGATGAGAAATATGAGGAATTCAAAGTTGATAAATTTGGTCCAGTCATTGCTTTGTAAATATCAAACTTAACAAAACTGGAGACACACATGTACGGATCACAATTTCACTTTGAACAAACTCTTGCTTCTAAAAAATTCTCAGCTGCTAATTATCAACACACTCTTCCACTTCCACAGATCAAAACATTAACCTGGATAAAGTTTTCTATTCTTTTGATAGGTCTGAGCGCTTCATCTTTTAGTTTTGCGAGTCCATCAGAAATCAAATTTAAAAGTCTGGCTATTTTTTCTTCGCACGAAAGATAGATAGGAAAAAAGAAAGGCCCGCATAAAAGCGGGCCTCTAATGAGTTTCAAAAAAAGTACCGACGCTAAATCTTACAGCAACATCTGATCTTCAAACACAGCAAGTCCCGCTTTAGCTCCCTCGCCCATTGCAATAATGATTTGCTTATACGGAGTAGTTGTCACGTCTCCCGCGGCGTAGATCCCCGGGACATTCGTTCTACCTTTAACGTCTACAATAATTTCTCCAAACTTAGTTGTTTCAACAATGTCTTTGATGAAACCAGAGTTTGGAAGAAGACCGATCTGAACGAAGATCCCATCGAGATCAACTTTCATCATGTTCTTCGTTTTTCTATCTTCATATTCAAGAGAGACAACTTTTGTTCCGTCACCGATAACCTGAGCTGTGCGAGCTTCAGTTACGATTGAAACGTTTGGAAGGGATTTTAATTTATCAACTAAAACCTTATCCGCTTTAAGTGTATCCATGAACTCGAATAAAATAACTTCTTTTACGATACCTGCAAGATCGATTGCGGCCTCAACACCTGAGTTACCACCACCAACAACGGCAATCTTTTTACCTTTGTAGTATGGGCCGTCACAGTGTGGACAGAAAGCGACTCCGCGTCCGATATATTCTTTTTCACCTGGAATGTTGAGCTCTCTCCACTTTGCACCAGTTGTAACAATGATGTTTTTAGCAGTGATTTTTTCTCCACCTTCAAGAGTGATGATTTTTTCAGTTCCGTTCACAATATTTTCAACACGTCTGTGTTCGAATACTGAGATTGGGTACTCAGCAATGTGTCCACTTAATTGGGCCGCAAGCTGAGGACCTTCTGTGTACTTAACCCCAATAAGGTTTTCAATCCCCTTCGTGTCTTGAACCTGGCCTCCGATTCTCTCAGCAAGAAGAGCAGTCTTAAGACCTTTTCTTGCAGTGTAGATTGCAGCAGCGGCACCAGCAGGTCCACCACCGATAACGACAACATCGAATTTTCCAAGGTCAGCGTTCACGACTTTTGCGTGAGTTGCATCTTCAGTACCGAATGTTTTTTCTAGTGCTGTAAGAAGATCGATTAAGTTAAGTCGTCCTGAGTAAACTAATTTATCATTAACCATTACGCTCGGAACACCCTGAACGTTTAAGGCTTTAATTTCATCTTGAGTGTATCCACCGTCGACAAGCGTGTGCTTGAAGTTTCCGTGGATCACGGCCATTTGATTTAATGTTTGTACAACATCAGGACAGTTTTCACATGTAAGTGAAACGAAAGTTTTAATAACGATCGGCCCTTTTAGTCTTTTAATTCTAGACTGTACGCTGTCGTCAGGGAATTTCCCCTTTCCGTCAGAGTTTAAAATTGCAAGGATAAGAGTTGTAAACTCATGTCCAGTTGGAATCCCGTTAATGTAGATTCCGTTTTCTTTACCTTCATACTCAATATGGAATTGAGGGTAAGCTGCTTTGTGGTCGCCCACAGCTGGTCTTACGGTAATATTTTCAGAAGTTGAAGCAACTTGCTCCAGCATTTCCACCAGAGATTTTTGATCAGCGTGCTCACTTGCTTTGTAAACAAGTTCAACATTCTTTTCTAATTTTCCAAAAACTGATTTCAATTGATCTAAAATATTATTGTCTAACATATTTGCCTCTTTTTATTTTCGAAAGAAGCGAGGGCGGCGGTATTCATCGCGACCCTCGCTATATAAAAATCTAAAAACTAGATTTTACCTACAAGATCAAGACCTGGTTTAAGAGTGTCTGCACCTGGAGTCCACTTAGCTGGACATACTTCGTTCGGGTGAGCAGCTACGAATTGAGCAGCTTGCACTTTTCTTAGAAGTTCGTCAGCGTTTCTTCCGATTCCGTTGTCGTTGATTTCTACTAACTTAATTTTTCCGTTTGGATCTACTAAGAAAGTTCCTCTGTACGAAAGACCTTCTTCTTCAATATGAACACCGAAAGCACGTGAAAGGTTTGCTGTAGGATCAGCAAGCATTGGGTACTTGATTTTCTTAATTGTTTCAGAAGTATCGTGCCAAGCTTTGTGAGTGAAGTGAGTATCTGTAGATACTGAGTAAACTTCTACTCCCATTTTTTTGAATGTTTCATACTTATCTGCCATATCTCCTAACTCAGTTGGACATACGAATGTAAAGTCAGCTGGGTAGAAGAAGAAGATTGACCATTTACCTTTAAGGTCTTTGTCAGTAACTGTGATGAAATCATTGTTGTGGTACGCGTTTGCTTTGAACTCAGGTACCTGTGTGTTGATTAACGTTGCGGCCATTGTGTTCTCCTTTTTAGAATAATGGTTGTTACTAAGAAATTATATTTCTCCTATTCAGTATAGGAGGTTTTTAGAAATAGAGATAATTGATTTTGTTTCTTGAGCGATAGGTTAAATCTATGGACTTTCATTGGCAAGTAACTATTATCACATAGCAATTTAAGTGTCTTTTCGCGTTTCTACTTTATCACTGTCCTCTATTTTTGTCGAGGATTGATAATTTTTCAAGGCTTCTTTTGCAGTACCCTGATAATCAGCACGCATGGAATCTTTAAAGGGGGTTTCTCTAATGCGTCTTAATGGTGATAAAAACTTTAATTTTTTCGGCCATTCTTTATGTGCATTCACTAGAGAAAAGTGCTCATTCACTGACGTGATAAACTCTTCAACTTCTGCAATCGTTTTCCCTTCAATCAGGTCCGCGATAAGAGAAGCAGAGGCCGCAGAAATACTGCATCCAGTAGGCAAAATTTTTATACTTTGAAGAATGCCATCTTTACTCATTATAGAGATTGCAATCTTATCTCCGTACAATGGATTATGGCACTGCCCTTTTCTCTCTATTTCTTGAGACATCTTATTCTCTCTCTTTTAAATGAAATCTGACTTCTTCAAAAAGCTCAGGCGTGTCTATATCTATTAAGGTCGAGTGATTTTTCATAGGAACTTCAATTGTCGCTTCAGGGTATTTTTCAAATAAGTAAAAACAACCCTGGTCTACATCTTCGTGGGCCAAAATTTCTGGAATATACTTTTTTGAAATCACAACTGGATTTCCAGGCCTTCCATTAAAGACAGGTCTAAATAATGTGAAATCGGGATTCGCGTTCACCGTATCAATTAACAAATTATAATCTTTATGACTAAGCATGGGTTGATCTGCAAGGCATATGGTAAAATAATCTGCTTGCGGGCCCAAATGCTTAAGCCCTTCTTTAATTGATGAGTGCAGGCCATTTTCATAATTCTTGTTATGATAAATTTCCAGAGCAAGACCTTTTAATTCGGCCTTCACAAGCTCTTCTTCAAAACCGGTAACAGCAATGATTTCATAAAACTGACTACGGGTAATTTCCATAGCAGTTCTCTGTAAAATAGAATGCTCATTATCAATTTTCAAAAGAAGTTTGTGATCAGGACTCATTCTCGAGCTCTTCCCTGCACACAATAAAAGACAAGCAATTTTGACTTTAGACATCTCGCCCCCGAATTAATCTTTCATTAACTTTCCAAATTAATTAAAGCTACAGGAGGAGGTAAATAAAAACTATCATTTCTAACTCAAGTTTAACTGAATTTTTTTTAGATGATGCTGCGGATTTTTGCGAGTGCAGTTTGGCAGCCCAAGCTAAAAGAACGTAATTTTCCATTCTCAATCTTCATCAACCATCGGTCTAATGTAAGAGTGCGTGAGATATAAAAAAAGATGAAACCAATGGCGATGGGACGTAAAAGATACCATGCAATTTGAGCGTAATTATGCTGTGAAAAATAAAGAAAAACTCCAGTTGTTAGCAACGACACAAGAAACAAGGGACGAAGTAAATCTTTAAAGGCCATCCAGGCAGCATTTCCACTCTTTCTTTCATCAGAAATTTTTGCACCTTTTTCTCGTGCTAACTTTATTAAGCCTTCTTCGTAATTTTTTCCATAAATCGTTTCACCTTGTGTACGCCAAGCAATAATTGCGAGAATCATTGCAAGCAACATCTTTGCAGCGACCAGACTTAGGAAAATCCAAAGCAGAGATTCTGCTTTTAATCCATGATACGGAAGAGTTTTTTCATAAAGATATTCAACAGCATTGATGAGTTCTTTTCCGAAGAAAAGATAATATGTAACCAGTGGTTGAAGGAAAGTCCAAACTGATAACAGGGCCATTCCTACACAAAGGCCCACAGGATTGGTGCCGAAAAGAAGAATTCCAATATTGAAGAGCAGGCCTTGCATGCTAAGGCTCAACATGGGTCCTAGTTTTTTTCCCGCTGGAGAAAGTGATTTTAGAACGGCCGCAACATTGGAGATACTATACGTTGTCCAAAGATTTTGTGGGATCTCTCGAGAGAGGATCGCTGCTCTACAAAGAATAAAACCTTGATTTAATGAAAGTAAAATACCTGAGAAAGGCACTTTGAAAGCATGAAGAAGTGAACCTAACCCTACTTCAATCAGTGAAAGCGTTGCTCCGTAATGTCCGACCAATTCTATTTTTTTACTTTCTTCCATGTCTCTTTTTTCGCTCTTCTGTTCTCGAGTAGTGAGTTTTGACCCGCTAACTCTAAATGCCCTTTTCTCCTATAATAAAGACAGAGGTTTTTAATGAAAGCAATAGTATTTTTATCAATTTTTAGCTTCAGCGCTTTTGCGTCGGATTTTACGAAACAAATCTGGAGTCATAATAGCGACCATTATCTATTTTCGCTGCACTCTCCAAGTCAGATACTAGTTTCAGAAAATTGCTTCAATGATGAAGTCACTTTGGAACAATCCAAGTGCGATGCGATTAAGGCCCTTAACCAAAAACATTCTCTTACCGTTCCTGCTTCTCAATTTAGTGGTGGAAAAAATCCTGGTGCAGTAGCCTGCGCTGTTGGACTAAAAATGACAATTAGGATTTTTACGAATTCAAAAAATAATGAAAATTCTTTTTGTGAATTTAATGATGGATCAATGATTTCTGCCATTAATTTACAATCTCTACTTAAGGACTAGATATGAAAATTGGATTATTACTCTCTTTAATTTCACTTAATGCATTTGCACTTGATTGCGGTGACATTCCTGAGGGCAAAGTTGTTCGCCTTGATCAAGGAAGTGGAAGTCTAACAAAAGCGGCCGTTCAGGATCAGGATGGTATTGGTAGTTGTTTTGCCAATCAAGGTGCCTTGATGTTGCAAGCAATTATTCCAGGTAACCCCAATTTATCTTATCTTAATCTTGGGCTCTACTACGCCACTGATAAAACGCTAAAAGACAGAAGAGCTAAGGGAGATAAAACCTATACTAGAAACCTTACAGGTACCAATGGCCAGGTCACTGCTGTCGGCTCAGGAATTTATACTGGAAATACATGTGACACAATCAATGCTGCACTCGATAGACAGAAGGCCACTAATGGCGGAGTCCTTTGTAAAGCTGAAGATGTTGCATTAGAGCATAGCTTTTTTAAGGGTGATAATAACTTTCTCGATGATGGCGACGTTCAGGAGAAATCTCTTGCTCAGGCATCCCGCTATATGAATGCTTACCAAAAAACATTTGGTAATGTGGAAGATGGTGAAAGACGTCAGGGGCAAAGAGAAAAAGCTGATCAGTTTAAAATTGCACTTAATAGATTTGTTAAAAATTCCGGAGACGCTTATTTTTCAAAAAAATGCTCAGAGAATAATCCTGAAGTTGTCATGACGGCGATTGAAAATGCTCTATCTCGTGCTCTAAACGACAACCCTCAATGTATTTCAGGAAAAGCATTATCAACTGTAGGTCCATGCCAGAACTTTGGACAAATGGGAGAAATGCTGGCGATGGGTGGGACTACTAAAAATAGTAAAGTTGCTTTTATCCAAAACAGTAAATCAAGAGCTTCAACGAAAAAAGCAATCTCTCCTCTCTTTCAAATTAAATCAGGTCTTCCTGACTTCATGAATGGCCTAAGCAGTGCTCTTGCTAAATCCGATGGATTAAAAGGTACACCGGCCGATAAAGAGAAATTTGCTAAAATGATTGTCTCTAGTATCTCTCCAAAAGATATGAATAATATTAAAAGTGATTATGACCGTATTGCTTTAAATAAGATGGATGACTGTAAGGCCAGCAATGTTTTAAGTTATTTCAAAGATAAAAAAGACTTCCTGGAGAAAGCGAAAAAAGATGTGGTGCTTTGCAATTACTCTGAACTCTTAAACAGCGCTTCTGAGCTTGCCGGTACAATGCCTGCGAAGTCATTTAAAAATATGTCAGGCTTTGTTGACTTCATTACAGATAAAGCAGGACTTAAATATGATGATGCCATCATGTCACTGATTGCCAATGATTGCTCTCCTGAAAAGCGAATTGCCCTACCTCTAACTCTTAAATGTGAAAGAAGAGGTTTTGTACTAGATTCAAGTGATTTCCGCGGTAATAACATTTCACCTAAGGCCGTCGGGATGATTAAAGAAAATCGCGCAAGAATCATGGCAAACATGACCGAGAACCGCGCTGTCGGAATAGATATTTGTTCAAAATTCTGGAAAGAGCCAAATTATGATTTCCATAAAGAAGATGCAAAAACTAAACTTAATACTTGTGGAAACGCAGGACCTCACGGATTTCATGCTGTCACGGCCATAGGTTATCGTTGTAAAAATAATCGCATTCAGTATCTTGCACAAAACTCTTGGGGACCAAACTGGAAGCTGGAAAATAAAGAGTTTGAAATAGAAGAAGGAAAAATCTGGATGGATGAAGACAGAATGTTTAAAAATACTTTAAACCTTAACTACATTACCCCTTAGTTTAAAAATCGTTTTAGGAATCTGCTCAATGAGATCCATTGGGCGGAGACTTAAATGATCATTCCCTTTTTTCATCCAATCTGCCGACGCCTGCCCATGAATAAAAGTCCCAAGCACAGTGGCCTCAACCTGATTTAATCCTTGAGCGTAAAAGGCCGCGATCATTCCGAGTAAAACATCACCTGTCCCCGCTTTCGCTAAGGCCACTGTTCCATTTGAGACTTTTTGTATACGCTTGCCATCGCTAATTAGTGACTCCGCACCTTTTAGCAAAACAACACATCCAAACTTCTTCTGGGCCATTATAAGATGCTCTACGCGCTTCTTCTTAACTGAAGTCGAAGTGACTCCCAGAAGTCTTGCAAGTTCTCCTTCGTGAGGAGTAAGAATCCACGTCGATGGAAGTTGTTTAACTTTCATTGTAGATAACATCGTCAAAGCATCAGCATCTAAAACAACTTTCTCGATCTTTGATTTTATTAAGAAACGTAACAACTTTTTTTTACTTTCCGCCGTTCCAAGTCCTGGCCCCATCGCAATGACATCTTTAGAATTCTTTTTTAATTCAGTTAATGAAAACTTATGAAGAATAAAATCTGGAAATTTCACCCACGGGTACTTAACCAAATCAGTCATCAAATGGGTATAACCTGCCCCAGATCTGGTGGCCGCCAGCGCTGAAAGAATCCCCGCCCCATGAAGTCCAGCGCCTCCTGCAACAATTAGCACCTTTCCACCGTCAATTTTACTTGATAACTTAGAGCGCTTTGGGATGAGGTTTTTTGCATCTTTGCTATCTATTTTTATAATCATTTCGGGAATGCCTTATGTTAGAGCTACTTACTCAATATTATCGGCCCGACCAAAGTGAATGGCAAAAACTTAATTAACAAAGCTGAGCTAGATCATGTTTTTTTACTTGTTTAATGTTAAATTAATAAATGATCAATAAGAGGAAAAAAATAAAATGAAAAAAGTTTCTCCAAGCAGTTGTGAAGGTTGTCCGGCCAGACAAGAAGGGATTTTTTGTAATCTGGATTTCGCCGATATTATCGACGTAAGCCATCACAAAATTACCAATAAGTATAAAAAAGGTCAGACACTTTTCGTGCAAGGGACACATCCATTTGGTCTCTACTGTATTAGTGCAGGAAATATTAAATTGACAAAGACTGGTGTCGATGGAAAAGAATCTATCGTTCGCATTGTTCATGCTGGTGATATTTTAGGACACAGAAGTCTTTTTACAGATGAAGACTTTGGAAAAACGGCCACGGCAATGGAAGACACTGAAGTGTGCTTCATCGACAAAAAGTACATTCTTTCTCTAATTCAAAAAAATCCATCTGTTGCATTGAACATTATCAACAAACTTTCCCGCGACATGGGGAATGCTGAAACCAAACTTAGCTCTCTACACCAAAAAAATGTTCGCGAGCGTCTCGCTGAACTTCTCTTATCTCTTAAGGCCACTCATGGAGTGAAAGAGGATAATCGCTGGAGAATTGATCTAAAGCTGACTCGTGAAGAGATGGCCACAATGATTGGTACTGCCAATGAAACTCTCATTCGTTTTATGACTGAATTTAAAGAGGCCGGAATTATTGAACAGGAAGGAAAAGTTCTCTACGTCAAAGATGAAGAAGAACTTCTAAACTGGGCCAACATTCATTATTAATATTTATTTTCCAAAGCTGATATAGATTATATTTTCGTTTTAAAATTCTTTGTAAGATGTGCTTATGAAATCAGTAAAGCACATCGAACTAAGCAGTGATCTAATAGATAAAATCACTGATTATTTCCCCTCAAAAAAGTTCAAATCTCAATCTCATCTTTTTTACGAAGGACAGATTCCGATTTCCGGGTATCTGGTTTTAGATGGCTCTATTCAAGTCAGTTACAAAAAGAAATTTAAAAAGATGCTTAATGCTGGCTACCTGATTGGTGTCGCTGAACTTCTTCATAAGAAACCTATCCAGTTAAGTGCAGAAGCTTTTCCCAACACCGAAATCTGCTTCCTCGACAGAAGCACTCTCCTAGAAATCTTTAAAGGCCATGATGTTGAACTTGTAGCACTTTTCAAGGCCCTTATCGAGAAGGCCACATGAGTGCATGCATCCATTGCGACCAGAGCGTCGTAACAGCTTATTTCAATGAAGATAAAAGCGACGAAGGCCCTTTTTGTTGCCGTGGATGCCTGACTGTTTACAATGTAATTCATGCTAAAGGCCTGGCTGAATATTATGAAATCAAAAAGAATGTCTCATTTTTCAAAAAACGCGCTCCCGTTGAGATCAAGACCGCACACTACTCTTATCTTGATGATGACGATTTCTTAAAAGAATACAGTTATCAAAGTTTAAATAATGAACGCACAATGGAGTTTTACCTTGAAGGTATTCATTGCCTTGCGTGCTTATGGATTATTGAAAAACTCCCTGAGTTCGTTGTTGGTGTCAGATCAAGTAAATTGAATATGGGCCGCTCAGTAGTCAGTATCGTTTTGAGATCTGAGGGAAAATTCTCACTGGTTGCTTATGAATTGGAGAATTTGGGTTATCACCCTCATCCAATAAAAATGAATCAGGATTCTCAGGACCTTAAAACCAAAGAAGAAAGATCAGGACTTTTAAGAATTGGAATAGCTGGAGCAGCTGCTGGTAATATCATGCTTTACGCTGTGTCTTTATATGCCGGAGCAGGGCCTGAGTATGCGACATTTTTTAACTGGCTAACAGTTCTTTTTGCTGTGCCTGTTTTAACTTACTCTGCTTTTCCTTTTTATCGCAATTCATGGATTGCTCTTAAAAATAAATCACTTTCTATTGATGTCCCTATTTCACTTGCTCTTATCATGGGTGGTGTGATGGGAGTTTATAATTTAATTAATGGAATTAACGAGAACTATTTTGATTCATTAAGTGCGTTAGTCTTTTTACTTTTAATGTCACGCTACTTTCTCAAGGCCATTCAGGAAATGGGATTAGGTACGACTGACTTACATTTCTTCTATCAGGGAGAAAGTGTTTTAAGAGTTGATGAGAATAATCCCGGACAATTTTTAGAAATCCATCCTAAATTTATTAAAGTCGACGACCTTTTGAAAATTTCTCCGATGCAAATCATTCCGGCAGATGCTGTGGTTGTTTCAGGTGAAACCTACCTCAACAATTCCCTTTTGACTGGAGAATCAGAGCTACAAAAAGTTGGACTGAACTCTGAGGTCTTCTCAGGCACGATGAATATGGGAACTGAAATCATCATCAAAGTTAAAAAGGTCAATAAGGAAACTCGTTTAGGCCAAATCCTAAGAAGTATTGAAAATGGATGGGGACATAAGTCAAAAATTATTGATGTAACGAATTTGATCTCAAAATACTTTGTGGCCATCGTTTTTATTCTCTCAATAGTTCTCTTTGTCTGGAGTTATAGAGAAGGAAATACAAAACATGCTCTTGAACAGGCACTCACTCTTTTAATCGTGACTTGCCCATGTGCTTTGGCGATTGCCACTCCATTAACATTTATCAGGACACTTTCTAAGTCTGCCCAGAAAGGAATTATCATTAAAGACGACTCTGTTATCGAGAAGCTTTCTCGAGTGAAAAATATCTTTATTGATAAAACAGGAACAATCACACAAAACACGCTAAAAATATCTTCTTTTTATATTCTACAAAATTCAATTGTGGCGCCTCATGACGTCATCTTCAACCTTGAAAGACATTCGACTCACCCACTGGCCGTCAGCTTAAAAAATTATATTCAACCTCTGCCTTTAAAACCGTTACTGGTTTCAGACTTAAAAGAAGTTCCAGGTGTTGGCGTCAGTGGTATTATTGAAAATCATTTTTACGAAATAAAAAATCATTCAATTTATGAAGATCATAAAATCATTTGCACTTTTGAAGCAAAAGACACCGTTCGTCTGGACGCTAAAGAGGCCATCGCGAAACTTCGTCATCACAATGTGAACATTCAAATTCTCTCAGGTGATAAAGAAGAGTATGTAAGCACGATTGCTCAAGAAGTAGGTCTTCTTCCGTCTGAATATCAAGCAAGTCTTTCACCTGAAAAGAAGAGTCAGGTTATTAAAGCAAGTGAGCACTCTCTCATGATTGGAGATGGCGCTAACGATGCAATCGCTCTTAGCTATGCTGATACGGGGATCGCAGTCTTTGGGGCGATGGATATTTCTCTGCGGGCCGCAGATGTTTATTTAAGTCTTCCTGGATTACTGCCAGTCGCTGAGCTCATTACAATTTCCAAAGAAACAATGAAAGTGATTTATCGCAATTTAGTGCTCTCACTTTTTTACAATAGTATTTCCGTAGTGCTCGCTTTCACAGGGTATATCTCCCCTTTAACTGCGGCCATTATCATGCCTTTAAGTTCGCTGTCCGTTTTAATCTCGACACTAATAGGTACTAAAAAACTAAGGATGCTATGGAAATAATGCCGTTTCTTATTCCGATTGCGCTCATCATGGCCACCTTCTTTATAGGTGGATTTATCTGGATGACCAAAAAGGGACAATACGATGACCTGGAAACACCAAGACACAGAATGCTTTTAGAAGATGAAAAAAAAGCTACTCATACTAAAGAAGGAGAATTATGAATTCCGCCGTTACACAACAAGGAAAACTCGAGCGTTTTTCCTATGACGATCAAATCGTCAGACTTTTTGTTATTGCTACACTAATTTGGGGAGTGGTTGCCATGCTCCTTGGAGTTACAATTGCTTTTCAGTTAGCTGACTGGCACGTGAACATGGGAGTTCCCTGGTTAACATTCGGGCGTCTCCGTCCACTTCACACCAATGCAGCGATTTTTGCATTTTGTGGAAACGCCATTTTCGCCGGGATTTATTATTCCCACCAACGTTTATTAAAAGCGCGTTTGTATAATGACTTACTTTCAAGAATTCACTTCTGGGGATGGCAATCAGTCATTGTTCTTGCGGCAATTACTCTCCCAATGGGAATGACATCAGGAAAAGAATACGCCGAACTTGAATGGCCTATCGATATTTTAATTACGGTTATCTGGGTTGTTTTCGCTGTAAACTTTTTTGGAACAATCATCAGAAGAAGAGAGCGTCACATATATGTAGCAATCTGGTTTTACATTGCAACAATTATAACGGTCGCAGTACTTCACATTATCAACTCGCTTGAAATCCCTGTTTCACTAACTAAATCCTATTCGATTTACGCCGGAGTTCAGGATGCTCTTGTGCAATGGTGGTATGGGCACAACGCCGTTGCCTTTTTCTTAACAACACCATTTTTAGGTTTAATGTATTACTTCGTTCCCAAAGCGGCCAATCGTCCGATCTATTCATATAGACTTTCGATCATTCACTTTTGGTCTTTAGTTTTTATCTATATCTGGGCAGGACCTCACCATCTTCTTTATACAACATTGCCTGAATGGGTTCAGACTTTAGGAATGGTTTTTTCGATTGCTCTATGGATGCCAAGCTGGGGAGGTATGATTAATGGTCTACTAACTCTAAGAGGTGTTTGGGATAAAGTTCGTACAGATCCTGTTTTAAAATTTATGGCACTTGCTTTAACATTTTACGGGATGGCGACTTTCGAAGGTCCACTCCTATCAATTAAATCTGTCAGTGCAATCGCTCACTTTACAGACTGGATTCCAGGACACGTTCACGCCGGAACTATCGGATGGAACTATTTAATCATTGCCGGGATTCTTTACTACATGGTTCCGAGACTGTGGAACTCGACAATTTATTCCCTAAAGCTTGCTAACATTCAATTCTGGGCCGCAACGATCGGACTTGTTCTTTATGTTGTATCAATGTGGGTGGCCGGAATCTCTCAATCACTAATGTGGCGAGCGATGGATGCCTCTGGAAAACTTGTTTATCCAAACTTTATTGAAACAGTTATTAAAATTGTTCCGATGTATTGGGTAAGAGCGATCGGGGGAACACTGGTTTTAATCTCGATGATTATCATGGTGTACAACCTTTATAAAACGGCCAAATCTGGTCACATTGAAAAAGAGCCAATCTTAGAAGCTTACGCTCTTGATGACTCTTCAATTGAAAAAGGTGCATCGACTCACAGAAGACTTGAAGGATGGCCGATGATTTTCGCGGTTCTATCTCTAGTTGCCATTTTAGTTGGTACTGGGATCGAGCTTGTCCCTGCTGTTCTTTCAAAAAACTTTATCGTGAAAATGGATATTGTAAAACCATACACTCCACTTGAGCTTATGGGACGAGATATTTATATCCGCGAAGGATGTTACCTTTGCCACTCTCAAACCGTAAGACCGATGACTCACGAAGTTCTTCGTTATGGAAAAGCTTCTGAAGCAGCTGAGTTCGTTTACGATCACCCATTTCAATGGGGATCAAAAAGAACAGGTCCTGATTTAGCTCGCGTAGGTCAAAAATATCCAAATATGTGGCACTACCGCCATATGTGGGATCCGCGTGAAGTGACAGCTGGTTCAATCATGCCTCGCTACACTTGGCTTTTCACAGACAAAGCTGACTATGAAAGTTTAATGAAAAAGATGCAAGTGATGCAAACGTTAGGTGTTCCTTATACAAAAAAGGAAATTGAAGGGAGCGTTCTTGCTGCAAAAGCTCAAGCTGAGGCCATCAGAGATGACTTAGTCGCCGCCGGAGTTCCTACAGCTGTACTCGACAAAGAAATTATTCCATTGATTGCTTACCTTCAACGCATCGGTGTGGATTATGGAAAATCAGTGGAGACACCAGTGGAGGTTGCACAATGAAACAAGAAGCTTTAAGTCAGTTTAATTTGCCGTGGCTTCCAATAACAGGACTGATCATCTTTATTGCGTGTTTTAGTCTTTACACTTATTGGACTTATAAAAAAGAAAATAAAGAAGTTTACGACCAAGCGTCGATGTTACCGCTTGAGGAGGCGAAGAGTGAAAGAAGAAACTAAACTTCATGTGCAGGAAGATGAAAAACATTTATTGCTCGACCATAGTTACGATGGGATTCAGGAATTAAACCATCCTCTTCCTTCGTGGTGGGCCTTCATGTTTTACGCCGGCATTGCTTATGCTGTCGCCTATTTTGCTTATTATCAATTTTTAGGCGGCCCTAGTTTGCGCGATGAATTCAACAAAGACTATGCAGTCATTGTTGCTTCTCAAGCTGAGTTTAAAAAGAAAGAAGGTCTCTTTAACCATGAGATTTATAGCGTACACTCAACACCTGCTGAAATAAAAAAAGGTGAAGAAGTTTTTACCAACAACTGTGTGGCCTGCCATATGGAAAAAGGCCGTGGAGATATCGGGCCAAACTTAACTGATGAGTACTGGCTATGGGCCAAAGGAACTCCCGATACAATTTATCCAGTCGTCTTTAATGGCGTTGTGGAGAACGGAATGCCGAACTGGTCTGAAGTTTTAAGTAGAGATGAAATTTATCAGGTTGTGGCCTATGTGCAGACTCTGCACTTAACACATCAACCACAAGGTAAAGCACCTCAAGGAAATAAAGTTGAGTAAGAATAGATTTGATCTGGACGCCGAACGACTTGCTACCACAGATGAACAAGGCCACAGGGTGTATTTGCACCCTGAGGATGTTCAGGGCCCATGGAAAAACAGAAGGCATATTGTCTATTGGTTTTTGATTGTGCTCTACCTCGTTCTTCCCTGGATTTACATCAAAGGAAAACCAGCACTGCTGGTTGATATCTTTAATAGAGAATTTACTTTTATCGGGTTCACTTTTTTTGGAGTGGACCCGATTTTGTTTTTTCTGATTGCTATCTCCTCACTTTTTTTTATTGCTTTCATGACCAGTCTTTTTGGACGAGTCTGGTGTGGATGGGGTTGTCCACAGACCGTTTTCATTCAAGCGCTTTTTATGAAAGTTGAAACGTTCTTTGAAGGGACTCCCAGACAAAGGCGCGAATTAGAGCAAGCTCCGATGAGCTTTAGTAAATTATTTAAAAAATCAATGAAGTGGTTAGTCTTCACTGTTATCTCTCTACATATCGCTCATACCTTTATCGGATACTTTGTGGGCCCTCGAGAATTATTTCAAATGACCATGCAAAATCCGATTAACCATGTTGGGATGTTTATTGCGACAATGATCATCTCAGGTATTTTCTTATTAGACTTTGGCTGGTTTAGAGAGCAGTTTTGTATTATTGCATGCCCTTATGGCAGAATGCAGTCTGTAATGATGGATGAGAACTCACTTGTAATTGCTTACGATGTTAAACGAGGCGAACCACGAAGAGGGACAACTGAAGTCGAGAGATCAGACGAAGGTGATTGTATCAACTGCTATAATTGCGTAAAGGTCTGCCCTACGGGGATTGATATTAGAAGAGGAACTCAGCTGGAATGCATTGCTTGCACAAACTGTATTGATGCTTGTGATGAGATCATGATTAAAATAAAAAAACCTACCGGGCTGATTCGTTATGGTTCAGAAGTTGAGCTTCAGGGTGGTGAGAGAAAAATTATAACCGTACGCTCGATAATCTATATCTGCATCACACTCCTATTTCTTGGAAGTATTTTCGCTTTCTTAAATAACAGCTCTAAACTGCAATTGATCTTCATGAGAGGAAAGGAAACTTATACTCAAAACGTGAATGAAGTGACAAATCGCTTTACTCTCAAGCTTAATCACCAAGGGAGTCGTACCTATAATTTAATTTTTAAAATGACTGATCCTACACTGGTAGATAAAGTCAAAATCGTCACACCAGTCTCTCCACTTCCTGTAGACCAACATGAAAAGCGCGTGATTATCTTTTTTAGATTTTCTCCGGAGATCCTAGTAGACGGTGCGAAGAAAATAAATGTTGATGTCTATGATCAAACAACAAGCGAAGTAGTTGCAACAAAGGAGGTCGTACTTGTCGGACCTACTCACTAACTTTCAAAACTTTTTTCCCTGGGTTTCTTTTATAGCGGGGCTCGGGGGAAGTCTTCACTGTGTTGGAATGTGCGGGGGACTTGTCACAGCAACATGTGATAAAAATAACGATATCATTCGCTATCAGCTAGGACGACTGCTTGGCTATTTAGGACTAGGACTCTTTGCAGGCTTCATAGGGAGTCTGTTTAAATTTGAACAAACTTCCCCTGCTATCGCCATCATCCCTGGCCTGGTCATCGGCCTGCTTTTTTTATATTGGGGAATTCAAAACTGGCGAGGAAAAAAAGCAGAACTACCAATGCCTAAATTCATGGGGAAATTGTATTCTTACTTATGGAAAAAACTTGTCTATAAAAACGTAAATTTTTCTAAATCTTTTTTTACAGGCCTTATTTCTATTTTTCTGCCCTGTGGTCTGCTCTATGGAGTTGTTCTTGGTGGAGTGGCCGTTCAACACCCCTTAATGGCACTCATCTCTATGTTTTTCTTTTGGCTTGGTACTGTCCCATCAATGGTGACGGCCCCACATATTTTAAGAAAGATTTTAAATCCGTTAAGAAATAAACTTCCAAAAACCTATGGTGCGACTCTTGTGTTAATTGGTTTACTGACTGTTAGCTTCCGAGTCATGGCCTATTACGACCTTCATAGCAAAGCAAAAGAAAGCGGGATTGTTACGGAGCATATGTGCCACTAACTCAGAGACATTCCAAAATTATTTAAAGCTCTATTTGAGAGATAACTTCGTCCCTCTGAACAAAACACGAGCCCATTAAGATTGTGTTCATTCAAATAATTTACAGCTTCAACTTTCCCCATATTCATTAAGATTGTGGCCGTCGTATCAGCGGTAATGGCATCATTTGCAATCACGGTGCTGGCAATGACTTCTTTAGTGGAAATTCCGGTCTTAGGATGAATGATATGATGATTAAACTTATCTCCATTTACATTATGAATATATCCACCGGAAGAAGCGATCGCCCCCTCTCCCATCTGAATGATTCCTACTGATTTACTGGCATCTGCTGATAATGGATTTCTAATTCCAATACGCCATTTCCTGGGAGCATCTAATCGACTATGAACTCTGATATCTCCTGCTCCATTGATATAAAAATTATAAAGACCTTTTTTAATAAAATATTTATAAACCTGATCGACAGCATAACCTTTGCCAATTCCTCCAAGCCCGATTTTCATTTGTGGATAAGGCAGATAAACTGTTTTATTCACTTCATCAATTTGAATCAGTTTATAATCAATAAACTTTAAATGTTCTTTAATCGTTTCTTGCTCAAGAACTTTATTTTGTTCTTTCTGTGCCCGCCAAAGATGTCCAATGCTGGCAAAACTAATATCAAATGTTCCATGAGATTTTTGTGAAACAGTCATGGACTCTTTAATTAAATAAATTGTTTCTTCATCAACCTCTACAGGTCGAACTCCAGCATATTTATTAATATCATTAAAGAATCCTGGCCTAAAGTCAGTGAACTTAACTTCGATTCTTTTGACTTCGTCATAAGCTTCGTCAAATAGCCTGTATACATCTTTTTTAGATAAAAAAGACTGAGGGAAGCACAGAAACTGAAACTCTCCCCCCATAACCTGATAATTTCTACTGCAAATGATATCTTTCATATTTCTTTTGGCGGAACAACATCGCGATAAATAATATTTCTATCTTTATCTAATACAATAGTTACCGGCAAAGAATCCACACCAATACTTTTTGAGAATGAGCGGTCTTCATCTTTTAACAAAATGTAGCTAAATTTGTATTTCTTTAAAAATCTTTCAATCAAATTAGATTTTTCACCGGCATTCACAGCGACAAAAACCACATCCTTACCATATTTTTCTTTCAAAGCTTCCAGTAGTGGTATTTCATGAATACATGATGTACACCATGTGGCCCAAAAATTAATAAGCACCTTCTTATCTTTTAAACTTTCGCTTAAATGAAATTTAGAATCAGTATTATAAACTGGCAAATTGAAGTCAGGTAATTTTTCTGCATAAGCATTTAATGAGAAAAAAAATAACAACAGAACTAATTGTTTCATAACTTTCCTTTAAAAAGAGAATGCCAAAGATGTTTGCAAATAAGTGTACTGAAGGCCCGTATTTCTCTTAGCATAAGTTAAAGAAGTACCCCACTCTGCATCTTGAAATTCAACACCAAAGACATGTAATCCTCCCAACGACCTTGAGTACATTACTGAAGGCTCAACAGAACTAAATTTACTCATATCTGAATCACTCGTCATAAAACGTTCTGTCGTTCCAAAACTATCTTTGTAATAATCGACTGCACTTTGAGAATGATAACGAAGCGCTATTTCGATAAAATCCTGCTCTTCTCTTAAAGCAATTAAATAAGCTGCTCTTACTGTATTGGCATGTGATCCCCAATCATCAAAATAATTGCGGTAACTCAGGTTGAAGGCCATCTCATCACTTAAAGCATGAACCCACTTTGTCGAAATTGCACTTCTTTCTCTTTTTCCAGGAAGAACTTCAACTTCACGAGTACCTGCAATGTTTACAGTCCCCGCAGTTGACTCTAGTCTCCCCTTTGAATTGGCATATGTAACACCAACTTCAACAATATCTTTACGAGTTAAAATTTGAGAAGCACCAAGATTAATTGCATAAATATCACGTTTTAAGTCTTTAGTGATTTTAGCATTTGCCGGTGGAGTGATGTCTGGAAACAGACTTACAGTATCTGCATAATACTGGCCCCCGATTCCAAGCGTGAAGTTATCATCAGCAAATGAGCGTTCAAAATCAGCAGAAATATTTTTTGAAGTGTAGTCATACTCGCTAGAAAATCCTAAGTTCATTCCGTACTTATTCTTCCCAACTTCTCTTCTTACTCCAATATTGGGAGCAATTCTTGACTGCCCTTTTTTTCCTGATCCACTGGCACCTGTATTTCCGTCAAGAATGGTATCTGACTCCGCTGTCCACGTATCAATTGTAAAACTGGCATTAATTTCAGTATCAGCACTTATTTGATGTTTTACAAAAATTTCAGGCTCAATAACAGTGACTTTTTCATTGCCCGAGTTATCAAGAACCTGCTTACCCGTACTACTTTTTTGATTGTAAACATTCAAAAGGGTTTTAACTTTTGTTTTCCCCTTTTCCATCATCTCAGCAAAAGCATTTTGTACGCTTAATACAAGTAGAAGAATTGTCAGCATGATTCGATTGAATTTAATTACATCCACAACCACCTCCTACTGCTTTTCCTCCGCCAATGGCACCTTCTCTAAAGGCCCTTACTTCATCCTGGAAAACAGTTTCTTCCGGGTGTGGATCAAATTGCATAATCCTTTTGGCCAGAATACCACGGTCAATTTGTGGAACATTCGCACATGATGCCAACATCAACATGCAGCCACCTAACAGCAAAAAAAATTTCATCTAAAACTCCATTTTTAAATGTCTCAATATCTTTATTGTGATTTCTCTGATCTTATTTCATCATGTCTAATCATGCCGCCTAAATGTGCAGTCTGAGCTATTATTAAAGCAGAAATGATAGACAAAAGAAAAGTGACAACTTCAATTTTTACCGCCCAATGCTGCTTCTTTTTTCTTAAAGCAAACCATGAAATTGCCAAGAGCCCTGTCGCGATAAAAACGATCAGTGCTTTTTCTGCCATCTCTTCGTGCTCATGAATGAGTTCGTGGGTCACACCTGGCTTATGCTCAACAATCTCTTCAACCCCTTCTCCACTTAAACTCATGGGAATAATAGCAATGCTGGAAATCACAGCGATCAACATTCCCGACAAAATCAGTTCCCTTTTCTTCAAGATAAACCCTATCGCTAATAAGAGGATGGTGAAGAACATTCCTGCAATTGGAAAGTGGTTAAGAGCGAGGTGAACTTGTGCTGAATCAATCATGTTTTTCCTTTTTTTTAATCTAGACCCTTTTAATTAATACTATTAATACTTTTTTTACGCTTGAAAACAATCCTACGGATGTTAGATAAAGGCATTAACACTCTAAAAATTAATAAAAAAAAGGTAAAATTAATTTTTATAATGACTCAAATCATTTCTTATCCGTCATCACAGGAATAAGATGAAGAAAAGTTAAACGAGGAGTTTATTATGAAGAATTATGTTTTATGCGCTAGTCTAGATGAAGAAAGCATCAATACTCTTAAGAAACTTAAAAACGATATTGAACTTAAGCAGGCCAACATCCACATTATTACGGTTATTGAAAAGCAGATTTACACTGTTGACCTATCGCCTTATGTTTATCCAGTCGAAAATCAATTCCCGGCAATTGAAGCAAGCGCTCTTAATTTACTTAATTCACTTGCTCAGGAATTAGGTGTTGAAAAAGATCAGGTTACTTGTAAGTGCTTCTTTGAATATGATCGTGAAAAAAAGGTAAAAGAATATCTTGATGAAGTACATGCCGATCTGGCCGTCGTCGCTACTCGTGGAAAACATGGTGTGGCCGGATTCTTTTCGAGTTCATTTACAGATTACTTATGTAAATTTTCACCATGTGATATATTAGTCATGAGACCTAGAAAATAAAAATTTAAATTGTCCGGCTGAATTTTTCGGCCGGCATCTTTTCCCTGAAGTAAAAATCAAAAACCATTGCGATGTTGCGAATAAATTTTCTCCCCAAAGGAAGAACAATCACTTTGTAATCGTCTAATTTAATCATTCCATCTTCTTCCATAGAACTTAAATCTGTCTTCACCTCATCCCAGTACGGAATCTGTTCAATCTCACCAAATGAACTTTCATTTCTGCACATCAAACTTAAAATAATTTTTTGCACATTCAAGTCGTTTTCATCATGAGTATGCCCATGATTGATGGCAAGCTGATTGGATTTAATTTTTATCTCATACTCATTCATCCCCTTTTCATTCTGGGCAAAGCTCAATGATGAATCGGAAATTGATGATGGGCCAAGACCCAGAAGAATGGGAGATTTTTTATCTACGTACCCCATGAAATTTCTATGCAGACGATTGCTGTCCTTCGCTTTAAAAAGAAAATTATGTGGAAGAGCAAAGTGATCCATCCCTACATCGGCATAACCGTCTTCTGCCAGAAGTTCTTTACCCAAATCATAGAGAGCTTGCTTTTCGCTCCCCTCCGGTAAATCTGCACTGTTAATGAGTCTTTGATTTTTTAATCGCTCAGGAAGATGAGCATAACTATAATAGGCAATGAGATCAGGTTTTAATTTTCTAATAAGCCTGAATGTTTCAGTAATTGTGGCGCGTGTTTGTTTAGGAAGACCATAGATAACATCAAAGTTAATTGATTCAAATTCGCGTAGACGCATTTCATTCACCAAAGTCTCTACCATCTCAAAAGATTGAGCGCGATTAATGGCCTTTTGAACATCAGGATCAAAATCTTGGATACCTAGTGAAACGCGCTTAATACCGTTTCTTTTAAAACAGTCGAGGTGCTCTATCGTTGTATTTCTTGGATCAATTTCAATTGAGCCAGTAAATGTTTCTTTTTTATTTTTTGTTAATTCAATAATGAGCTTTTCTAAATTCTCAGGTGTAAGAAATGTCGGCGTTCCGCCACCAAAGTGCAGAGAATTGATTTTGGGAATAAATCCCAGACGAGTACAGTACAAACGCCACTCAGTCATCAGCAGCTCAACAAAATTATCCTGCACACTATGATTTTTAGTTACGATGCGATTGCATCCACAATAGTAACAAAGCTTCTCACAGAAGGGGATGTGCACATAAAGGTCCATCCCCTCTTCGTCGTTGTAAATCACTTTTAAGTGATTGATCCATTCTGATTCACTAGGTGCATTTTTCCAGAAAGGTACAGGCGGATAACTTGTATAGCGCGGTCCCTGACGGTTGTATTTTGCTAGTAAATCACTCATGAAACCCCTACGCTTTTAGTGAATAACTCTTACACCATCCACAATGAGTCACGAACTTCATACCCATCATCGTACAAGGCGCGTATCCACTGTCAGCTTTAGCTGCATTGTAGAACTTACAGTTCCCACAAGTCGATCCTGCTTTGTACTTGGCATTCTTTGAAGTCTTAGCGTCCAGTACGTACTCTAATCCTTTTCCCATACCTTCTGTCGGGCTTCCCAGTGCTTTACCAGCTGGTGCTTTTGCAGGGCATGCGTCTGCGGCCAAAGACGTTGTTGCTTTTAATGCAAACGGTATAATTGTAAGACTTGCGACCGCTAGCTGAAAGAAAGAACGTCGTGTAAACTTCTCATCCATATCATTCTCCAAAAATGTTTATCATGATGCCATAATAATGATTTTTGAGGCGATAAGTATGATTCAGATCAGTTTATGAAAATAATTATTTGGAAAGGACAGGTGTGGTGTTCTTAGGAGTATTCCTAAGTACTGTAAAACCTGGAGACATAATTTCCACCTGATTCTCAGCAAATACCTCTTGAATATTTTGGTGAAGCTCTGAATAGGCCCCAGGGATCTTGTCTTCATTTTCAGTAAAGGCATTTAGTTGATAAGAAATATGATAGTCATTTAAGGCCGTTTGAAGCACGAAAGGTTTTTTGTCTTGTGAAATAAGTGGCGATCTCTCTGCGGCTTCGATCATCATCTTGTGAACTAATGTCCATGGAGTATCGTAGCCAATCGTAATCGTCGTATACAAGATTAGATCGCGGCTTTGGGCCTTCGTTGAATAGTTTGTTACTTGCGAACTTAAAACCTGAGTATTCGGGATAGTAATCTCTTCATTTTTATAAGTAATCATCTTCGTAACGATCAGGCCTTTTTCAGTTACTTTCCCCATTGATTCGCCAATTTTTACATAATCACCTTTTTTAAAGGCGCGCATGTAACTGATCATAACGCCGGCGATGATGTTAGCGATTGCCGAAGATGAACCAAGTGAAATCATCAAACCGACAAAAACTGAAACACCTTCCAAGGCCTTTGTTCCTGAACCCGGTAAATATGGATAGATGATAACAAGAGCAAACATACAGATAAAAAATCGAAGAAGTTGGAAAGTTGTTCCTGCCCACTCCGCGTAGAAGCCATCAATGACGATGTATTCTTTTTCAATTTTTAAGAAAATAAATTTTGCAAAACGAAGAAGTGATCTGGTTAAGAAAATAACAAAAGCAATAAAAAATAAATTAGGGATAAAATTTAAGAGTCCATCACCAATAGTTATCAAATGACTTTTTACAGAGGCCATCAACTCCACAGCATAGTCATGAGTGACTGGAAGTTCCTGAAGAACAAATGGAATCATTAAATAGAGAATGGATAAAACAAGAATCCACTTAATGGCCGTGACAATATTAGACAGTACGGAAACCAGCATGGCCGTCGATACCAGCTCATGACTCTTAAAGTAGATTGGCCTTAGCCAGACACTTTGCTTTTTGATTAATAACTTAACAGCGGCCGTCGAAACACCAACAGTAAGAGCAATAAGCGTCAAGGCAATTCCCAGATTGATAATGGCCTTAAAATGAAACTGATAATCATTAATCATGCATGAAAGTTTAATAAGTTGAACCCTTGTCGTCAATCGATGACAGATTTAGTTAACTTTCGGCCTCGACAATGAGTGTGCAAGGATTACTTATATTCAAAGTCTTGTTAGCCTACAAGCAGGCAAGAAACCGGAGGACTATGTGCGTTTTTTTAATATCTCTCTACCCATTTTTTTATACATGCTAGTATCAGGCTGTAACACGACGACACCTTATACTAAAACAGTTTCCAACGTTGACTTGAAGCGCTTCATGATTCCCTGGCATGTGCAGGCCGGAAGATTTACGTCTTTTGAAAAGAATCCCTATAACAGTGTTGAGAGTTATACGTGGAATGATGAGAATAAAAGAATTGATATCGACTTTCATTACAATGAAGGTGCTTTCGACGGGCCATTAAAAAAAGTCCCACAAGTCGGATGGGTTAAAGACACAAAAACAAATGCCACATGGGAAGTTCAACCATGGTGGCCGCTTAAATTTGATTATTTGATTATTGCTTTAGCAGATGATTACGAATGGACTGTTATCGGAGTTCCCAATCAGAAATATCTTTGGGTGATGACAAGAGATCCACACTTCCCTCGCGAAAAGGTGGACCAGATTATTAGAGATATCGCAAAAACGGGTTATTCGATAGAAGATATTAAGTACGTTCAGCACAAATAGATTTATTAGTATTGTACATATTGGATTTCACCCATCTTTACAACTTCAAAGGCCGAGCCTGGAACTTGTTTGATGGTGTGGAGTTCATAGTCATTCCAGTTATCGTTTGGAGCACCACTGATCATCCAGCTTGTTCCATTATCAGCAAGAATCATCCCGTATTTTTTTAATCCACGTAAGATGACTTGCACACTTTCAGGGTAAGTTGAAATATCGTAATTAGCTTTTAGTCTTACTCTCATTCCCATGGGAGGAAGTGATGTATCTGTTGATGAACCTGCCGCATGTCGTGCGGGGTAAACGTAAGCATTCCTCGTCCTGTTAGCAGTAAAGCGAAGTGCGTGAGTGATTTCTTTTTTCACCATCACTTCATCATATTTTACTAAAGCAGGATAAATCGGAAGTCCCGCTGCATCTGCTGATGTATGACCTGCTGGTCTTAGTGCATTTGTTTTTAAATCAAACACGGCACCGGCCGCTGCTTTCCATCCACCGTTTCCATCCGGATAGGCCGCATACATTTCATAAAGTAATCCATTATCTTTATCGACAACAATCACATGTCGGTCTCCGGTTCCATTAGGGCCACCTTGAATAGGTGCGTTTGCTGGAATTGGATATGGGCCGGGATCACTTTCTCTAGCATAATCAAACTTCACTGGAACTTTTGGTTGATTACCCGACACGATCACATAAGGTTGACCATTAGGAGCTCCATCCCACCACGTACCAAAGTCCGCGTGCATGTATCCATTTCTTCCAAGAGAATTAATATAGGTATCAGAGTTTGGATCTACGGGTTGACCAGAGATGTCCTGGTTCCAGGGGTTGTCATTTGGAAAAACTTTTCCAGTATAGAGTTCAGTCGAAATAATTCCACTGCCATCCTGTGAAGCAGAAGTTGAACTTCCTCCTCCACATGAAAAAAGTAATCCCATCAAGAGAACTAAGAAGGTGTATTTTGTTTTTTTCATAAGACTATTTTAATGAGTAAAACATATTACGACAAAGAACACCTTGTTAAACTTGATTTAGTTTATTATTAACAAAAAAAAAAGCCACTCGTTTCAAGAGTGGCTTCTTATTGATTGTTGGGATCAAGTTCTTCGAGAAGGATAAATCGATCGGAGCATGTTAATGAACCATCTTTTTTGTATTTATTTCGGCGTCGAAACAATTGCTCTTAGCCTAATAACATACCTTCCAACTCTTAAATGACTTGAGTAATAGCTATTCAATACGTTTTCACTATTACCATCTCATCCCGAGACCTTCATTTCTTCCGGCCTCTTATCTATGTATATTGCACCTTGGATGCCAAATAATATTCTGCTGTAACTTAATGATTTCTCAATTTAAGAAAAATTTTTCGGGGAATATGTTCCTAAACAAGCGTGCACAATATACCAAAATGCTTCTTGAGCGAATCCGTTTACCTCGGTGACTATTAGCTATTCATAATTTTTTTTGAGCAGAATCAAAATGTAACCGAGTATTATATTTTTTTTAACTAGAGAATATTAATTTTCAATCATTTAAATATCCTCATGCGTTGGCACTATCCATGCTCTATTGAAATGTAGATCACAACGATCTCAAAAAAATGTCCTTACATTCATTAGGAGCTTTAGGATGAAGCATGTTCAAAAAAAATTAGTGATAATTTGCGTATCACTGTTGGTTGCAACCAACGCTCACGCATGGGGGTCAAAGAAACCTAGCATCCCCAGTACTCCAACGCCACCCACCACCCCCACAGTTCCACCTACAACTCCAACCAATCCTCCACTTCCAGAGTTAAGCGGACCTATCGTTGAGCAAATCTCTACGCTTGCTGCTGGATCAACGTGTGCAAGTTACTCGTGGAAAAATCGTGGTAGAGCACCGGCCGGTTATATGAAAGGGATGGCCTTAACTTATGCTAGAAGTTTTTGCCGATTTAAAACAACTCAAGATGCGCCGACAGGTTTAGTCACTCTTTTCACGAGTGGAGCAAAGACTGCTGCTAAAGATGCACTTGCACATTACTCATCAACTTTTTCTAGTCTTTCTATGGATGTAAATACTGTAGGGATCAATCCACTTCGTTCTGTGTATACATTAGGAATTGGATTAGGAATGAGAGAGAGTTCTGGAAAATACTGCGAAGGAAGAGACATGTCAGCTTCCAATACATCAGCAAGCACAGCTGAAGCAGGAATGTTTCAAACCAGCTACAACTCTATGTCAGCATCAGCTGAGTTAAGTAAGCTCTATGCTGAATACAAGGCCAATCCACAGAAATGTCATCTTGGAATTTTTAAAGAAGGCGTAAGCAGCTGTGGGAGCTCCTCAATAGCGGGTTCTGGAGAAGGTGCTACTTATCAAGCGTTAAACAAATCGTGCCCGGCATTCGCCGCTGAGTACGCTATGGTTATGCTTCGTGTACTTCGCGCTCACTACGGGCCGATCACAAGAAAAGAAGCAGAGATCACAACATCATGTAATCAACTTTTAAAAAATGTTGAGACAGTGATTGAAGACAATCCATATGCGTGTGATGACCTGATTTAAACATTCATCATAGTGATACTGACTAGTCATACAACCGGACTATTTGGTGTCACTTTTTTTCCAGGCAATAATTTCCCTTAAAACAAAAAAGGCCCGCATAAAGCGGGCCTCATATTTATTTCTTAGCTTTATTTTTAGCGTAATTAATCATCACCTGCTCGCAACGATCAATGATCTCTTGAGAAATTTGCCAGATTTTCAATCCCTCAATTTCTTTTTCAATCAATTCAAACAATTCGAAATCTAAAAATGGAACAACATTTCCACTTTGATACTCTTGTTCCTTTTCACCGTAAAGACCTAGGAACGTTTTATCTCTAAACCATAATTCACGGTTAGCTTCTTTAAGCGCTTCTAAACTTTCTACACTTGGCTTTCTTTGAACGAATTCAAAGAACATCGCACTTGATCTGATCCCTGGGTAAAACCACTCTCCAGAAAAAACCTGGATAAGATCATCTTCATCGTCTTTTAGAATCGGAGTAATAAAATTCACACCACGCTCAAGAGCGAATTTGTGAAACGTTAAAAGATCCGGAGTTCTTAAAGCGATATGTTGCCATAGAGCTGCCGAGTTATGTGAGTCCAGCATTTCTCTAACGTGTGAAGGTTGAGTTTTTGGTTCAGAAGGTTGAACGACAGCAAAGATCGTTTTGTTTTGCGCTTTATCGTCTTTACTCCCTTGTCCAACTTGGACAGCGTAAGTTAAAGACTGCTCGCCTTCTCCTGGTACCCATTCTTTTCTTTTTTCATATAATAAGTTTTCAGGGCCTACACCAAAAATAACATTGAAAGCAACGAACGCGACATTATAAAGTCTCGGTTGAAGTAATAATGTAACGTGGTCTACTTGAAAGTTCTGAAATGAATGCTTCATGGAAAATCCTTGCTCTAAAAATCTAATGTGTGAATCACACAAGAGTAACTCTAGAGCGAAGACTTCGTCAAAAAAAGGGCCTCTTTAAGAGGCCCAATATTTTATGATTAATGTTTTGGAATCGTCGAAGAATGCGATTTTGAAGGCGCCACATCATGATACACTTCCGTAGGGGAAAGCGACACTAAGTGCTCTGTAATAAACCATGTTTGAAGTTCGTTAGTTCTAATGACATTGCTTACCAATAAATCATTTGTCCCATCGTCTTCACCTTCAGCAGCTCTCTTTGCAGCTTTTCTTACGAATTTAAAAATAACTTCGTGAGCAGCAGCTAAACGAGAAATCTGTGCTGGCACTTCTTCTCGCCCTGTCGGAACAGGTTCAATATGAGAAAGCTCCGCAACGTCTTTGGCCATTGCTACACTGATCCCACCTAACAACTGAATTCTCTCGGCGATTAAATCCACAAGTGCTGATTGCTCATTATAGTGTTTATCGAAGAGTAAATGTAATTGATAAAAAGTCGCCCCTGACGTTTGCCAGTGACATTTTTTATAAAGGTCTCTTAGAGTGATTGTATCCGCGAGAACGCGGTTTAAATCAGAGATACTGGCCTCACATACTTTATCTTCAAGCCCCAATGGTACGCGAAAGCGTGTCCCGTATTTTTGCATAACTTTCGCTGTCTGATGTAAAACAGGTTCAGCGATCGACTCGCTCGTTTTCGTATTCTTGCTCATAGTAGTTTCATTCATTATATGCTCCTGACAATTATGTGTAGTATCTACAACACCGTAATAATTGCAATCACCCGGCCATATATAATGAAACAAATCCAACAACTTACCTACTCTTCCCAGACCCAAAATTCCATATCTATGTGTAAATCTGACCCGTTTGCCCCACTGTTTAAATTTTAGACAGATTTTTAGAGAGGTTGTTCATTTTTACACAAGGGCCTCTTCACGCCCTGGAACATGATAAATTTTACAAAACGATTACAAGAATAAACGGTCTTATCTGGAGGTCAGTCATGTTAGAAGGAATTGCAATGTTGACAGTATTAGCTGGTATGGGTTTTTACTTTATTAAATCAACAGATATCCCAAAAGATATGAAAGAAAGAAGTGCACAAAGTAGAGCAAGCTACGGTGACTCTATTGCTTCTGCTCCAAAAAAATACGCATTCGATAAAAAGATCGTAGCTGAAACAAAAACAGAAACAAGAACTCAGTCAATTTCAATTGCTGACTTAAAAGAAAAATCAGACGCAGCAAAACTTGCTGAAATTGAAAAGCATATTAAGAGACAATCTTTAATCGCTCTTCAAAACCAAAAAATTGATGAGCTTACTCTTTTGATCACTTCACTAGAGCAAGAAATTAAAGAAAACAATTCAAGAAACGCTGAGATCCAGGCACAAATCAACGTTCACCTTGAAACTCTTCGTTTACTTAAAGACAGTGTATTAGCTTAATTTTTTCTCACACAACACAACTGCATATAGAAAAAGGCTTCAGCAATGAAGCCTTTTTTATTTCTTAGGATTCTCTCGTTATAATTTATAGTCGTCTCAAAGCTGACTCTTTATCAACTCGAATATCATTTTGAACTTCGTTCACACCTGGAATGGCCTCAACTAGATCTTCAATATCAAATTTATGATGTCGTGATGGAACAGTTCCAAAAAGTCTTACGTTTCCATCTTTCACCGAGACTGTAATATCACTGGCATCAATAAAAATATCAGCGGCCAACAACTCACAAACCTCTTCTTCAATGAATGCATCTGATCTTGTGTAATCTTTCGGACCGACACCTGCATAAGATTTAATATACTCTTCATTGCCGGTCTCAGCGATCTCTGCTTCGGCCCTGTAACTAAATTTTTTTCCATGATGATCATGATATCTGATAGCATCATGCTCATGTCTTAATGACTCCTTTGCCATGATTTGCACTGGCCTTACATCTGAGTCGATATAGTTACTTGATCGACTTGTCTCAGGCGCATAGAAGTCTCGGTCATAATCGATTGTTTGATCGATAAAAGGATAATCTTTTTCTGACCAAAACGCTGCCGTACTATATCTCACACTTCTTTCTTCACTAGGATTTGATCTCATGGGTGTGTGAAAGCTCGGCCCTAATTGTCTTCTTGCAATATGATGTCTTCCGCGATTCGTATGGTTTTGGGTATTGTCATTTTGGTGGTTGCGGTTCATTGAAACTCCTTGATTATAATTAATCTTAGAATTTAACGAGCACAACCCTTGCCAACTTTTTTGAGGTACTTGATCTTTTAAGTTAAATAACCCGCATGATGCTTGATGTGTTCTTTAATAAAAGTCGCAATGAAGTAGTAACTATGATCAAAGCCTTCAGCATAATTCACCACGCACTCTTGCTTAACACTATCAGCAGTCTCAACTAAGTTATTAGTTAACAATTCGCGTGCCAGGAATTCGTCCCCTGTTCCCTGATGAATCAAAATACTTGCCGGGTGTTTTTTCCCCGTTTTTAAAAGCTCTGTCGCATCGTAAGCAGACCAAGTATTCTTATCTGCTCCTAAATATCCAGTGAAGGCCTTATTCCCCCAAGGTGAAACTGTAGGGTTCACGATCGGTGAAAAAGCAGAGATCGATTTAAACTTCTCAGGATTTCTAAGACCAATCACAAGAGCACCATGGCCACCCATTGAGTGGCCCATGATTGAAATATTTTTTACTTTAAATTCATTCACAATTAAATCGTAAAGTTCATTGGCGATATAATCATACATTTTATAATTGTCAGCATAAGGAGCAACCGTTGCGTTGACATAAAAACTTGCTCCGGTTCCAAAATCATAAGAGTCGTTTTCTCCCGGAAGATTCAATCCACGAGGAGAGGTATCCGGACAAATGACCATTAAGTTTTTCTTACCAAGAGCTTTTTGTGCTCCAGCTTTAGAGATGAAGTTTTCTTCCGTACAAGTCAAACCAGACAACCAGATAATACAACCTTCAACATCTCCCTCGGGAATGAATGTCGAAAATTTCATTTCAGTTTTTGTCACACTAGATTCGTGCGACCAGAACTCTGTATGGCCTTTAAAAGACTTATGGGATTTTAACTTCTTCATTTAAACCTCTAATTAAAAAGTCACAACACTTCTGATCGATTTACCTTCATGCATGTAATCGAATGCTTTATTGATTTCTTCAATAGGCATTGTGAAAGTTACAAGATCATCAAGATTGATTTTTCCTTCCATGTATTGATTTACGTAACCAGGAAGCTCCGTACGTCCCTTCACTCCACCAAAAGCAGATCCTTTCCATACACGCCCTGTGACCAGCTGAAATGGACGAGTGCAAATTTCTTGTCCTGCTGCTGCTACACCGATGATGATCGACTCTCCCCATCCTTTGTGGCAGCACTCAAGAGCTTGTCTCATAAGAGTTGTATTTCCTACGCACTCGAATGAATAATCCGCTCCACCATCTGTCAATTTTACGATGTGATCAACGATCGTTCCTTCAATTTCTTTTGGATTAACGAAATCAGTTGCACCGAATTTGCGGGCCATTTCTTCTTTTGAATTATTGATATCGATAGCGATAATCTTTCCGGCCTTCGCCATCTTCGCCCCTTGGATAACAGAAAGACCAATACCGCCCATTCCGAAAACGGCGATGTTAGCTCCTTCTTCAACTTTCGCTGTATTTAAAACAGCTCCAATACCAGTTGTTACTCCACAGCCAAGTAGACAAACTTTATCAAGAGGTGCCTTCTCATCAATTTTAGCAAGAGAGATTTCTGCGACTACTGTGTACTCAGCAAATGTTGATGTTCCCATATAGTGAAAGATTGGTTTTCCATCTTTTGAAAAACGTGTCGTCCCATCAGGCATTAAACCTTTTCCTTGAGTCTCACGAATTCTCTGGCAAAGATTTGTTTTCCCCGAAAGACAAAATTTACAAGTTCTGCACTCTGGAGTGTAAAGCGGAATTACGTGGTCACCTTTTTTAAGTGACGTCACCCCTTCTCCCACTTCTTCAACAATACCAGCTCCCTCGTGTCCTAAGATCACTGGAAAGATTCCTTCAGGGTCAACTCCAGAAAGTGTATAGGCATCTGTATGACAAACTCCGCTTGCAACAATGCGTACTAGAACTTCACCTTTTTTAGGTCCTTCTAAATCGACTGTTTCAATACTAAGTGGCTGTCCTGGTCCCCATGCTACTGCTGCTTTAACTTTCATGAATATTCTCCCGTAAAAATGTACGTGTTAATCATACGTACAGAAGGCAATATTGACTATTCAAAGTTATGAAAACAATTTCTCTGACTGCATCATCGTTTCGGAATCTCGAAATCTCACGAGATGGTCATTCGGATGTTTTATTTTAAATAAAAATACATTAACCTGATTCATATCAGCCAACTCTTAATTTTTTAGGAGTAGCCTTCTTAATATCAATTTTAAATTTTACTTAACTGAGTGCTGCATGATTATTTTCAGAAAGACCATTCTAGCTTTAACCGGGCTATTCATTTGTATTTTTCTCATGGCCCATTTGGGAGCAAATTTCCTGCTACTTTTCCCGGAAGAAAGGGCCCGTGAACTCTACAATAATTACTCAGCTACATTGCGAGGAAATTTCTTCATTTCAATTATTGCTTATATAAATTATGCCTGCATTATCTTCCATGTTTTATACGCGATCATCGTCACCAGAAAAAATAAGTCATTTCGTAGTGTAAGTTATGAAATGAATACCACGTCTGAGAATTCTTCATGGACTTCACAAAACATGATGCTCCTAGGGACAATAATACTTGCTTTCATCGTTATTCATATGGCGAACTTCTGGTTCAAAGTAAAATTCCAACACCAGGAAGAAGACATCTACCAAATGGTTGTCGATCTTTTTAAAAATCCCATTTATTTACTGATCTACACTTTAGCAATGCTTCCTTTGGGACTGCATTTATCTCACGGCGTACAAAGCGCATTTAAAACTCTAGGTCTTTATCACAAAAAATATATCCGCTGGATGGCCACTCTCTCTGTGGCCTTTGCTGCTTTCATGGGAATAGGTTTTGCCATCATTCCAATTATTCTTTACTTCAGGTAGGTCGATATGAAATTTAATGCAAAAATTCCCGCTGGTGATTTAAAAGAAAAATGGAAAAATTATCAGGCCACATGCCGCTTGATTAATCCGGCCAACAAAAGAAAACTCGACATCATCGTTATAGGTTCCGGACTTGCTGGTGCCGGCGCTGCTGCAACTCTTGCGGAAGGTGGCTACAACGTTAAATGTTTTTGCTTTCAGGATTCTCCGCGAAGGGCCCATTCAATTGCGGCCCAAGGTGGAGTCAACGCTGCTAAAAATTATCAAAACGACGGCGATAATGTCTGGCGTATGTTTTATGACACTTTAAAAGGTGGAGACTTTCGTTCTCGTGAAGCGAACGTTTATAGATTAGCAGAACTCTCTGCTCCCCTGATTGATCACTTTGCTCAACAAGGTGTTCCCTTTGCGCGAGAATACGGTGGAGTGCTGGCCAACAGAAGTTTTGGTGGTGTGCAAGTTCAAAGAACTTTCTATGCCCGTGGACAAACAGGTCAACAACTTTTGCTGGCAAGTTACGCTCAACTCTCTCGCCAGATTGCTGCTAAAAAAGTTCAGATGTACTCGCGCCATGAAATCCAGGAAATCGTTATGATTGATGGAAAGGCACGCGGAGTGATAGTTCGTGATCTTGTGACAGGAGAGCTGACAAGACATAGTGCTCACGCGGTTGTCATGGCCACTGGTGGATACTCCAAAGTTTTCTTTCTTTCGACACTCGCGATGGGATGTAATGCTTCGGCCATCTGGAAAGCTCATAAAAAAGGAGCTCTCTTTGCTTCGCCAAGCTTTACTCAAATACACCCAACGGCCTTGCCACAAAGTAGTGAAACACAATCGAAGCTTACTTTGATGAGTGAGTCTTTACGAAATGACGGACGCATCTGGGTTCCCAAATTTGCAGATGAAAAAAGATTGCCGGGTGATATTCCTGAAGAAGACCGCGATTATTATCTTGAAAGACGCTACCCTGCTTTTGGCAACCTTGCTCCAAGAGATATTTCTTCCCGAGCAGCTAAAGAGCGCATTGATGCTGGAGTTGGTGTCGGCCCTTTAAAAAATGCTGTCTATTTAGATTTCAAACATGCAATTGAAAGATTAGGTCAGGATGTGATCAGCAGTCGTTATGGAAATCTTTTTGATATGTACTTAAAGATCACTGGTATCGATGCTTATAAAGAACCGATGAAAATTTCTCCGGCCCCACATTTTTCGATGGGTGGGCTTTGGGTTGATTATGAATTAATGAGCAACATTCCAGGCCTCTTTGCCATTGGAGAATGCAATTTTGCCGACCACGGTGCTAACCGCCTTGGTGCCAATTCACTTCTTCAAGCAAGTGTTGATGGTTATTTCATCTTACCACTGACGATTGGTAACTACCTGACTGATGAGCTTAAGACTGGAAAAATTCCAACCGACCACGAAGAATTCATCAAGGCAGAAAAAAGTGTCAAAGATAAATTTGAATCCTTGATCAATAACAACGGATCAAAAGCAGTAGACCATTATCACCGCCAGCTCGGAAAAATTATGTGGCAAGAGTGTGCCATGAGTAGAACGAAATCAGGGTTAGAAAAGGCCATTAAAGATATCGCTCTTCTACGTGCAGAATTTCACAAAAATGTAAAAGTGAGTGGCACTATCAATGAGTTTAACCAGGAACTGGATAAAGCTTCCAGACTGGTGGACTTTTTTGAAATTGCAGAACTGATGTGCATTGATGCTCTGGAAAGAAATGAATCCTGTGGTGCTCACTTCCGTGAAGAATACCAAACACCAGATGGTGAAGCTCTTCGTAACGATGAAGACTTTGCTTATGTCTCTGCATGGGAATTTAAAAATGTTGGAGAATTCACTCTTCATAAAGAAATTTTAAATTTCGAATTCGTTAAACCGTCAGTTAGAAGTTATAAGTAGGTTGAGTATGAAAATAAATTTTAAGATATGGCGACAAAATAATTCAAAACAAAAAGGTGCATTCAAAGAATACGCCGTTAACGATCTACACGAAGATATGTCACTGCTTGAAGCACTTGATTATCTCAATGAATCCTTAGTTGAAAAAAATGAATCTCCTGTGGCCTTTGACCATGACTGCCGCGAAGGAATTTGCGGGCAATGTGGAATCTTCGTCAATGGTAGAGCTCACGGCCCTCACGACAACCAGACGACTTGTCAGGTCCATATGAGAAGCTTTAAAACTGGTGACACAATTGTGCTTGAACCATTTCGTGCCAATGCGTTTCCCATTGTAAAAGACCTCGTGGTGAATCGCTCAAGTTTTGATCGCATTATACAAAAAGGTGGATTCATTTCCGCTAACACTGGAACTGCTCCCGAAGCTAATTCCATTCCAGTAGGAAAAGAGCGCGCCGACTATGCAATGGATATGGCCGCATGTATTGGTTGTGGAGCTTGCGTGGCCACATGTAAAAATGCTTCTGCTGCTCTTTTTACTTCGGCAAAAATAAATCACTTAAATACTCTTCCTCAAGGAGAGGCCGAATCTTTATCCAGAACTTATAATCTGGTCACTCAAATGGAAGCTGAAGGATTTGGACATTGCTCTTTTACCGGTGCTTGTGAAATTGAATGCCCTGAACATATTCCGCTAAGCTCTATCGCTCAGATGAACTGGAGTTTTATGAAAGCGAAAGCTCTGAAATAAATGGATTAGTTTTCTTGTGGCTCAATAGCATCTAAAATATCGCCTGCTCTCCAATGAGGAAGGTCTTGAACAAGACTTCCCAATAGCAGGTCAAATTTCTTTTCTGCTAAATGACGGAAGTCCGGGTCTGAGACACCGTTAGCTGTTTCACGCCAGTCAGGTGACATCGCCAATCGGCTTCTTAGAGCGGCCGTAAATAAATCAAGCCATGTTGGTGCAGTAAAAGTAAAATTCAAGGCAAGAGCGTCACCTTCTGCTTCTGTCGAATGCCAGTACCCTCTAGGAACAAATAAAATTGATCCAGGCTTCAGTTCATAGGTTTCAGCATTCGCAGGCATCTTTGTCGGCAATGGAGCTTCTAAATACCCCATCATTTCCGGATCAGGCATGGTCCCCATCGTATGTCTTGTCAGAGGATTTTCTAAATCAGTATTCGGGGCCATATGCCAGACTTTCGTTCCGTGTACCTGATAGACAAAATTAATGTTCTGATCAAAGTGTGGAGCAGTCCCTTTTCCATCTGGAGTCGCATAAACTAAGCAGCGGGCATAAGTCATGGCCGACAAACCTAAGTTCTTTTTAATTTCTTCCAGCCATTCAACCAATAAAGGAGAAATCGTTTGGGTCTCATTAAAAAGTAATCCCATTCCATTATTAAATAATTTCTGTGCGTCTTTGGTATTCGTATCTATTGAGCTTGATTCATCTCTCACATCAGGAAGGTGCGCCTGAATTAAAGACGGCCATGAAGTCAGAAGTTTTTCCAAAGACTCTAAAAATGGCAAATCTCTGATGACTTTCATGTGTTCATTGTTATCGTGAACAACGAAAGGTTCATTGAGTTCGTATGAAGCAAAAAATTCTTCAATCGTATGAGGGTGAATAAGTGCAGATAGACCTGATTTCATATAGTGTTTCTAAATGAAGCCAGGTCTTATGTCTAATAAGTAAGTACAAATGTAATATTTTCAGGGAAAAAGGGACTATTTCCCCTCAGTTTTTAGCTTTAAGTCCATCTAATCAGCGCTCCCGCACTAAAGTCGCAGGCATGTGAAAATCCGGCCATACAAACTAAATCCCCCTTCTTAATCGTTTTATTTTTTATCGACTCTGCAAGAGTAATTGGTATTCCGGCCCCAAAGAGGTTGGCGTACTTATCAAAAGTGTCCAAATGTTTTTCTTTAGTCAGAAGTGCAGCTTCTCTCCAGTTTCTTAAAAAGTTTGTATTGGGCTGATTGGTAATCAGGTAATCAATCTCTGTGGTTTTAATTTTCATATTGTCACACACTTGATAAATCATTTTTGGCACAGCTTTATTTCCACGGGCCACCACTTGCGCAGTTTTATTTTCATTAAAATCAATGCAGCCTGTTTTAGTTCTCGCTTCCCACCACTTCATTTCATCGTAGTTGGCGCGCATGTCTTCTGAGTATTCAGGGTAAGACTCAAACTCCATAGTAAGGATGGGTCTTTCATCACTTGCTGTAACGTAGGCCACGGCAAAACCATCACCAGGGATCGCAGCTTGAGCAAGTTGTCTGGTATCTTCTTGTGCAAAAATTCTTCCTGCTGCCGTTTGAGCTAAGCAGATCACAGCACTCTTGGCATTTTTTCCGGCCATATAAGTTTTTGCCATATCAAGAAGATATAAAAAGGAAACACACCCCGTATTGTGAACATCCACAATCCACTTGGCACGTCCTCCGATTTTTTTATTGATAACAGCTCCACATCCCGTGAAAGGTTCATCTGGAATGGAAACATTTGTGAGAATCAAATCTATATCATGAGCAGCATCAAGATTTAATCTCTCCATTAAATTTTTAATGGCCGTTGCAAAATAATCCGATGCCAACTCATCTCTTCCGATGTGGCGCCTGAATGTCGTTCCACAAAACATTCTGTTTCTTCTTCTAATTTCTTCTTCACCAAAAAAATCGTTGCCAATAATTTTTTCAGGCAGGCATTCTTCTATATCAATTAAACTTATATTCATTTTTTTATCCTTGTTATAAATCTTTTGGTGTCATTGGTAGATTATTAGCGTGTCTATACTCTAAAATCGCCTTCAGGTTATCCAGCTCGACAGTATGCCCGGCATAGAAGAAATCCCAGAAATCTCCTACCCATGGACGTCCTTGTGGAGACAGTTCAGGAAAAGGATTTTTTTCATAATTAGGGTGATAACAGTTCTGCCAGAACACCACTGAACCAGGTTTATTTAAAACTTTTTCAGCTGGAACAATACGGTTTAGGTAAATCATCCACAGATGATCCCCCTGATCCCAGGCGCAGTGGTAATCAACCAGCAGTCCTTCTTTGTTAGCATCCACTTTAAAATAGATATCTGTGTTTTTTCCGATTTTATCTTTTCCGCGAAACAATCCTTTATCATCGACTGCTTCAAAATCTCTCATACTGTAAGTCCACTCTCTCAAACAATGAGGATTGGCCATGTATTCAAAAACTTTTTCCGGAGGACAATTAATATAGGATTGAATTGGACAGAAGTCTCCATAGACCTCTTTGTGCGGATAAACAGCGTGAGTGATATCGGCCATCAGCCCTCCCATCTCGTGCTTATCGGTAATTTCAATTCTTCTTAGCCCCGGAATTTCACTGACATCAATTTGTTCTGACATTTATTACTCCCTATTATTTATTAAACGTACGAAACGGTGGTTTGGCATGATTGTCGATATTAATGGAAACGATACAAGGCATAGAAGGATGTTTGGTTTTAAGCATAGTAAAGCGCAACTCCTCCATCGTATTGACCTCGAAACTTTGTACTTCAGGGAAAATGCGGTCAAATCCCTGACCGAAATAACAAGGTCTAAAATTATTCACTCCTGTTTCTCCATCAAGAAAGATAGACTCTCTTGTTGAGCACATTCCATGGGAGTTGTTATTAAAAATAAAAAATACCATCGGCAATGAATGCTGAATGGCCGTATGAATTTCCAGTCCATGCATCAGGAAGGATCCATCTCCTAAAAAAACATATGTTTTCTTTTTGGACTCGATTGCACTGCCAATAGATGCTCCGATACTATTGCCCATTCCTCCCATTCCGAGAGAAACATAAAAAAGTCCCTCGCCTCTGACTTTCAAATCATGAATGACAAATGCACCAGAATTACCTGCATCAACAAAAACATCGGCATCACTCTCTAACTCATTTCCGATAAGTGCAATCGCACTGGTATAATCAATATGGTGATGATGGGTGTGCTCTAATTCATGACGAGTGTGTGCAGGTGCCGGAAAATCATTGTGAAAACCAAAATCCTGATAGAGTTTAAAAATATTCTTTTCAATATCTCCCAGAACTTCAATGCGCTCCATACTCTTGAGATTACTTCTTTGAATTTCACTGTTAAAGTGCAGGACTTTTTTATTTTCAAAATCTGCTTCCATGGAAAAGCGAGAAAGCATATCCATCTTCGATCCAATGACGATGACATCATGACATGTTTTTAAATGCGCATTTACATCATCATGCCCCATCACACCAGTTAGTCCTAAGAAGTCACTATCCAGGTGATCATAAAAGCCTTTTGCTACTGGAGTAAGAGCAATTTTTCCATTGAGATTTTTTGCAAACAATTGAATATTTCGAAGATCTTTTAAATGAATTAAGTCTTCACCTAAAATAATAAGAGGTGATTCATTTTTATTAATTAAAACGCGAGAAATAAACTCACGTGCCAACTCAAAATTAAGTGGCCACTCTTCAACCACATCCTCTTTATGAACTTCCTTCATAATATGAGAAGGAATTTCCATATTAAAAATATTTTTAGGAATTAAAACGGCCGTAGGCCTCTTTGATTTTTTAGCACGAGCAAATGCCTGGATAATCGCCTTAGGGATTTCACTGGCCTCACGAATATTAAAAACACTGTGTGTACAAGGATCAAGCATTTTACTTAAGTCAAAAGTATCTCCGGCCCCTGAAGTATCCTGAAAGGCCCCTTTCCCTTCTAAGTTTTGTGGGACTGTTCCACTAATCAAGACAAAAGGTAATTTGCTGGAATACCCTTCTGCTAAAATAGGAATGGTATTTAAAACGCCTGCTCCCGATGTTGTCAGAACGGCCCTTACAGATTTAGAAGAAATATAACTTCCAATCGCCATCATCCCGGCATTGTACTCATTCTTAGAAAGAACAACTGAGACTTTCTTGCTTTTAAAAATGGCCGAATAAAGATCTTCAATATTGGCGCCACTGACACCAAAGACATGCTGACATTCTAATTCTTCAAGATAGCGGCAAATATAATCTTTAACTAACATATAGCTCTCTCTTTCTTCTTTAACTTCCAATGGGTACCGATAATATGAAAAGACTCTTGTAAGACTTCTGGAGTTTGAGCAAAACTTACACGGATATACCCGGTTCCGAGTGTTCCAAAAGCTGAGCCAGGAACAGCATGAACACCTAGTTCCTTAAGTTCAGAAATCACGTCCAGGTCCGAGCGCATATAGTTCACACAAATGAAGAAGGCCCCATTTGGGAAAAGATAATCCACACCGTAGTAATCCAGAATCTTGCAGCCCGATTCACGTGCTTCATAGTAGCGGGGACTATAATCAATATTTTTGGCGATCAAAAGTTTAGCAAGCTCTTGACCAAAAGATGAAATGGCCCCGTAAGCATTATTATAAATTCCGCTCATCCTCTGAACATTTTCCTCACTGGCAATCACCCATCCGATACGCGCACCTTGAAGCGGGTAAATCTTAGAAAAACTATTGATGATGTACCCTCTGTCTATAAACTCTGTGAGGTCGTAATGAGACAGGCTTGAATAAATCAGGTCTCTATAAACTTCATCCATGACAAACATCAAATTGGGATAATGAATTAGCAATTGTTTTAAAAAATCACGGTCTTTTAAAGTGAAGAGTTTTCCTGATGGATTATGAGGTGAATTTAAAAGAAGGATCTTAGTCTGATCAGTCACATTTTTTAAAATATGATCCCAATCGACAAGCGAGGCACTCGAATAAAGATTTATATTATACTTTATAATTTTAGCACCCGTAAGTTGTGCCAACTTTTCATAAGGAGGAAAACCAGGATTCGGTAAAAGAATTTCTGATGTCGAATCCAGAGTGGATCTTAAAATCACATCAAGCGCTCCAATGGCCCCATGAGTGATGATAATGTTCGATGTCTTTAAGTGCCCATAATATTTATCAAGGATACTCTGACGTAGCCCCTGATCTCCCAGTGACGGATAATAATTATTAATCTGCTCTATATTTTTTAATTGATCCAATAGTTCATAAGGAAATTCACTTAGCCTTGGCTCACCTAGAGTCAGATTGTAAACTTTCTTTTCCTGAACATTTGTCAAAATGTTCGCTGGTTCGACCATTAATTGCTTTAGGCCAAACGCTCCTTGTGCTTCCATAATTAAACTTCTTGTTAATTTTTATGCCAGAGAATTTCTAGCAGGTCTTATGCCAATTCTTTTTGTCCAGTGACTAAAGGCCTTCGTAAGCTTTCAATAAAAAATGAGGCAGAATTCTTGTTTCGATTATCCTCTTGTGCCTCATCGAAATTTCGTCTTTTGATCTTCATCACAATAGATTCTTTCGGGCCAATGGTGATCTGCATAACTTGAGGTTTAATTGAATTTACAGAACATAAAACGGAATCGAACTCTTTCATAAAAAGAGATGTAAGAATTTTCAATTCATTCACTGCTAAACTAGCGCCAATACACTTTCGATTGCTTCCTCCAAAAGGAGCAAACTCGTGTGGAGTGGCCTTTTTTTGCAGGAATCTTTCAGGTGAAAATTGTAATGGGTCACTCCAGATAAGTGGCGAGCGGTGTAATAAAGAAATGCTGACTCCCAGCTCCTCACCTTTCTTTAAATCCATCTCTCCTAATGAAAACTTTTCAATAACTTTTCTGGTAATAAAAGGTACTGGTGGATGAAGTCGCAGTGATTCATTAATAACTGCGTCGAGATAAGCAAGATCGTTTAAACTCCCCAGAAAATTTTCCACTGGAAGTGAATCCACATCACTTAATAAATTTTTCTTGCAGTCTTTATAACGCTCCTGATGGATAAGATAAATCGTCCACACCAGAGACGTTGCCGTTGTTTCATGTCCTGCGACAACAATGGTTCTTAGCTGATCTAGCACCTGTTCAGTGTCCAGATTTTTTTCAGCGAGAGTTCTGATCGGTCCATCGACTTCACTGTGAAGACCAGTGATATAATTCTTAAAAAACATGTAATCTAATTCTTTTTTACTCTCGGTAAATTTCTTCCATTTTTTAGAAAGCCACTTAGGAGTAAAAAGTAATGAAGGCGAATAGCTGCTTAAGAATGTTTTAGTCAGAGTTTCCATTTTTCTCATTTCTTCTTTATCTACATGAGGAAAAAGAAGCTTGAGAATAATTCTTAACGTCACGGCCTGAGCGAAATCCTGCAGAATAATTTCACCTTCTCCAATATTTTGCTCTTCACATATTTCATAAAAAACATCGACGATAGAAGGCCCCATCATCTTGAGCTGTTGCCCCATGAAATTAGGACTTAAATCTTTGCGGCTTTGAGTATGGTCGTGTCCTCCAAGCATAATGAGTCCGTTGTTACCCAAGAGAGGTGCAACTGGATTATGTTCAGAAGGAGTGAACGTTGTAATAGGTGCAGTGAAAATCTTTTTGACTTTTTCTACATCCTGAGTCAACCAGATCGGTGGAAAGCCCGGCAGATGTAAGGGAAATGGATCACCCCATTTTTTTAACATCGATTCCTGAAAATGTTCGGGGTCCTTCATAAATCTTAAAAGATTAAAGTAAGGAAGGTTAAACATTTTTCTCATTCTTTCTCCTGCGAGGTTTTCGATAGATTTTTTTATCGAAGCTTCATAAGCAAAAAATGAGCCATGTTTTTTATTTATCCCATTTCGGATCAGTCAGCGCTTCCTCCATAAAAATTTCTAAATATCTTTTCTCTCTTTCAAGTAGTCGTAAGCGATTTTTTAGTTCGGGAAACAAACCAGATTGCGAAGCAAGCCAAATGTCATCGAGGATCGCTTGCTGGTTTGCAACAGCTACTTTGACTGGCATTTGATCTTGTCTTTCTTGGGAAATTTTAAAGCTAACCAGCATGCCACTGACATTGTCATAATGCTCAATAACCTGACTTAAATTTTGGTAGGTCCCATTGTGCATATAGGGCGCTGTGAGTTTTATATTCACCAAACTTGGCACGCGATAAAAGAAATTTCTTTTGATATCTTTTAGGACATCACCTTGGCCTCTATCTAAAACAAGAGGAGCTGCTCCCCATTCAGGAGTGGCGACAGATGCGAATAACTCACCTTTGCCTAACTCACTTCCTTGATGGCAGTTAATGCAATGACCTCTTCCCATGAACACTGCAAATCCTCTTTTTTGGGCCACAGTCATCGCTTTATTATTGCCACGAAGATAGCGCTGAAAAGGTGAATCATTCGATTGAAATTCTTCTCTTTGAAAAGCGGCTATCGCCTCACCGACATGACCTATGTTTAATTTGTCTTCCGATGTTTCCGGATAGGCCTTTAAAAAAAGCTTCACGTAATTTTCAGTAGGATCCATTGTTGGACTTTCTTTTTTAATACGCTCAATAATCCTATCCCATGCTTCCAGATTATTTCCCGCGTTGGCGATTTCATTTTCTCCCACTTCTCCTAACATTTCATTATGGGCCACTAAAGGAAAAATCGCTTGTGCGGATAGTGCACTTTTTAGACTCTCTGTAATCTCTCGCGCCTTGGGATTAGGCCCATTCAAGGCCTCTTCTGGAGTTGTGAAAACATTTGTCTTTGGATCATACTTAACTCTGCCATCCCAAAACATAGACGTGCGCGTTTTTAATCCGACATTAAATAAAGAAGGCGCATTTCGTGCCAGAATACTTTTCCCATTTTCTGATTGCGATAACGGTAAACGATCAGTGGTGCCTGTCGCTGGATTATGACAGGTCTGACAACTCATGCGTCTATTGCCCGAAAGATTTTTTTCAGAAAATAAAAATTTTCCTAATGTAACCAAGTCGCGATTGGGATTGGGCGGATTTTTTTCGATCGGTCTTATATTATAAAACTCGATGCGATTACGTAATATGTGATCGAGTTCATCAGCAGACGCTTTATTAATTAGAGACAACAAAACAAGCACAGAGAAAAAAACTGGTTTCATATGCATCCTTTACGAATACCCCCATCCAGTAATTTTATTGTTATTGAATATTTTAAAAGAGTCTATTGCTTTTTTGACCTGACAAATTGTCTCGGGATTATTTATTTAATCGCAATAAACAACTGAATATATGCATCACTTACTTTACGTTTTCCCAATGAAAATTTTATAGATCAATAGAATTATCGAAATGCGGTTGTTATAAAACGTCCATGAAACTAACTATCGCAATCTTATTTATTATTTTTTCCAATTCTCTATCCGCACAAACAAAGTTGCCAAACAGCAAAGGCCAACTCGACAGAACAAGCGTCATTCGTTTTAGCGATAAACAAATTGAAAAATTAAAAAATCTTATACTTGATAATAAGGGCCACTACATAAATAAAAATTTCCCCAAGGCCTACAGATATATCTCTTCTCAGCTTATCGCCATGAATGCGAGTTCACATCCACGCATAGATGCCGGGACTATTTTCTGGTTTGATAAAGCAGACAATATTAATGAAGCGGCCGGCTGGTCTTCATATATGGTACGAACTTATACCACGATTGGGATTCAACTTGCTGATCGTGACGTTGGTGATCTGCAAAGAGTCTCTGATGATATTGCCATTAACGTTTTAACTGATGTTATCGAAGCTCATGGCGTCCCTCCCTTACAAAACATCCTGGCACGCGATATTACGGCCGCGATGGAAGTGGGAAATATTAAAGACCTTGCTGGATGGGGTGGAAGTGTTTTTTACTGGAATATGCCTTTAGTCGACCACAACGGCGACTTAATCAAAGACCCTATTAGTGGCGATGAAGATGATTATTTAACTTTAGGTGATTATATTCTTCGCAATCCAGAAAGGACCCGCCGCTTTATTAAGACTTCCGTCCTATGTATCGCCTATACTCCATACCTGACGACGGTTACTGATGTTAATGGGCTTATGAAGTCTCTAAAGGCGGTTAAAAATCTTCCTGATATCGTCCGCCTGCCGATCATTGAAGGCGTGAGTGAGATTGATTCAATTCAAGGTAGCGTGCTTTCTCTGATGAAATAAAAAATGCCTCCATTTTTTTTGGAGGCATGATATTTTTATTTTTTCTTATTGGCCATGGCGTTCGGTGCCAGCCAGATGTCGATCACTTTCCCTTTTGCTTCCATACCCTTTTTAATGAAAGTAAACTCAGATGCTTCACGGGCCTCTGCTCTCTTGCCAAAATTCTTTCTATCTTTATCATGATACTTTAATGAAATGCTTACGACTCCCTGACTTTCAAGCGTAAATAATTCGCCCTTATCAGAAACCCCATCACCATTAACATCTTTCCATAAAACAAGTTTCGAATAGAGTTTATCTTTTGAATCGATAATTCCATCGTTATTTGAATCAATTCTCTTTAGTGACTCAAATCCATTTTTATACTTTGTGCTCTCACCAAATAATTGTTTATTGCTCGTAATTTTTCCAGATCCTGCCTCATCAATGGCCAGGAAGTAACCAGGAGCTTTACTCTCCGGCCAGTAAATCATTTTCACACCTTCAACCAGTGGGAATGTACTTGTTCCGGCAAATTGCGGTAACTGATCATCAAAGAATAGCATGATCGGTGAATAATAACTTCCGCAGAATTGGTTTGTTCCAAGGAAAGCGGCCTTTACTTCAAGGCACTCTTCGTATTCATCAAAGCTTGCTTCAACTTTTTGTGAAAGATTTTTTCTTCCACCTTCATTATTAAATTGAGAAAATTTTGCGATAACTTGAGACCTGCTACCTGAAGAAATAAAATTTCCTGTCGTATTGTCTTTAACGATTGATTGCTTTTTAATGTTTAAACCATCGAAGGCCACAACAACTTTTCCACGTTTTGCGTACTTTGATACTTTAGAAGCTGGAGTCGATGAAGTAATTTTCATCTGATCTGCCCAGTTCTCATCACTATCTCTTAGACCACAGTTCGCGACACTTCCAATTCTAGTATACGAATTGACTGCTGCGTAGTCTGTCCCTTTCCATTTATATAAAAAACCGCACTGAACATTCTGGTTTAACTCTCCATGAGTAAGAGGGTCTCCACTACGGCCACATTTTAAATAGTCATTTAAAAACCATCCTGTACTCACGGCCGTACAAGTGTAACTAACAACCTTACCTTCCTGATCACAATCTATAGTCGAAAGCGGACTTGTTCCACTCCACTTACATGTCTGTCCGTAGTTTTCAGGCCATGTGACTTTATTTGGAAACGTAATTTTTGTATTGTAACTTGATCCACCATTTTTAATTGTCAGGTCCAGCTCAACATCACCGTGATCCGGGTTTAATGTATCCCCACCACTTCTAAGGTTTGCTCCATAACAAGACGGCTGAACTGAGAGTTTTATGTAGTTAGGGCTTAGACCGTCACACTTCCCTGCAATTGCATTTCCTACCTGGATAGAGCCTACTCCAGAGACGTTCTGAGGCATTACTGCAATAGTCTGGGCCACAAGTGACCATGACCATAGTGCTGATGTCATTATAAGAGTTAGCTTCATACGGTATCCTTTGGAAATTCTAGTTTGCATTATCTATTTTAATGTAAATTGCGGGAGATGAAATAGTCTGCCTAGAGAATTCGAGGCTTTTTATGTTAAATCCAACGGGTCTCTCGTCAAATTCTCGTTTTTCGTTCATTTCGCCCCTAATGAGCTGCCCAGTTAACTTGCCACCCTCTGAAACAGTCTTTAAGCGGTAGCGGATAATTTTGACGGCAGTAAGGAAAGCAAATGAACCCAGCCCCGTTGTGTAAGGCATATTTTGGAAGAAAGCATCTTCGCTGGTAATCTTCTTACCCGTTCTTAAATCATCATTTACATAATAACTATTTCCATTATCAGTAATCTGCTCCGGGATAAGTCTTCCCAGATAATTCCCTGCTCCTGCCCATCCCATAAAACTCATCGTTCTTCCTGGAGTTGTAATACCAGTTAATGGCGTAAAGATTTCAATCGGGCTATAAACGAACATCAGGATGCTACGTTTTTTAATGAACTCGCCCCATGGCGAATTCTCTCGTTGAGAAAGTGTACTGTTATGATTTAATGAATTGAAATGTAGTGTCCCTCTATCGTAGGCATCTGAAGGATTATAAATTTGCTGATCACCCGCTGCCGAATTAACAAGAATAAAATAAAGAGCTTTTTTCGAAATGTAACCTGCACTTGTTCCTATCTCCATCTTAATCGAGCGCGAGCAATTTGAAGTACAAGATGAACTGCTTAAATAATCAAAAAACTTAAGTCCTTTGTCATCTTGAATATTAAGGTTATTCAAAGAGTGTTTTGCGTTGGTTAAATCCTTACGAAGAACGGCTTCCATATTTAAATTATCAGAAGTGTCATCCAGGTCATTTTGAACTTTCTGGTTGCTGGCATCGTTAATTTTTATGTACTGGCCCATGAATAAAATAAGGGCAGCACCAATCGTACCGGCAATTAATAATTCAGGAAGTGAAAATCCATTATTTTTGTAGCGTTGAAACATATTATTTTCCATTGATTAAAAAATTGTAATCTTTAAAGACAGGAACTTTAGGGTGTGTCGCTCTGATTGTTAATTTATAAAGCCCTCTATAACCATCCAGAGGCACAATCACATATCCCATTCTTCCAGGACAATCTTTACAATTTTTTACATCAGTTAAGATTTTCATATCCCATGCCATCGGCAGGTAATCTTTTAGTTTTGATGGATCGGCATTATCGTTAAACTCTTTCGGGTCATACGTGATCTGGTACACATCTATATTACTTTGAATGTTTTCATAAAGAGCATTAACATGTCTCTCCATAATCATCAGCTCTTCAAGCTGCTTATTTCTTTTTGATAAGAACGTTGTCCCACCGGCAAACCAGTAAACAACTCCCGCAAGAATTGCACCGGCAACTAACACTTCGACCAGAGTAAAGCCTTTTTGATTTTTCATTTACTCTGCTCCATTTCTAAGCCAGATCACATTGGCCCCGTATCTGCGGTATCTATTGACGACCTTCGATTGAGTTGTCACCTGTGTATTAGCATCGGTAATTCCGATCTCCGGATCAATAGTCGTCCAGTTAAAGTTGTTGGCACCTTGGTATAAAAACTTGGCCGGGCTACATGACTGATAATCAGCAAGAGTGTCTTCATCCAATCCTGTGAACCATCCAGGTTTTGTAAATGTACATTCTTCATTCTTGGCCTTCTCACGTCTTAAATGTCTCTTCTCTCTCAATAGTTCAATTCCACCAGTGCTCCATAGAGAATAGAAATTCACTCCATTACTCAAGGCCGAAGCATCAATTCGTAAATTCTTCACGATGAATGTTCCGACAAAATTAAGTGGTCTGGTTCTCGATTCAACTTTTAGTGTTTCACAAACATAAAATCCAAAAATCAGATCAAGGTCATGAGGAACAACACATTCCTTCACAATTGATCTCGTTGGAACCCCTTGATAATTTCCAACATCCATATCCTGCGATGTGAATGTATAAAGTGGCATTGGTTTAACCTGTGCCGGATCCACAATCGTGATCCCTGGGTTCGTTACGTTATAAAGCCATGAGAACTGAGTATGCTCTGTAAATGAAACGTCCCAACTTGGAGGTGGAAGTGCATTGGTATCAACTTCACATTTTTTATCCAGGTCTTTTGCCTCAGCAACACTTAATCCATCCACAGGATAATTGATGTTGGAACCACCTGGAGTATTTCCCGGCGGCTCCGGGTTGTAGTAAGATTTATTTTCTGATTTTAGTAGACCCCAGTTTGAAGCAAGTGCCGAATCAAGATTGGTCCCGTCATTTCTCTTCGTTTCAATTTTTTGTACATTCCCTTTATTGTCTCGGGAAATTTCATAGTTGATGGCGTTCTCACCATTTGATCCATACTCATTGGGACCTGGAAGTCTTTGATTTTTTCCAGCACGAAGACCTGATGTTGTATTGTTTGATTCTTCGATGGCAAAGTCATAAACGTTAAAGCGGAATTTAATAGATTCAATATTAGAAACGAATGGATACTTGAAAGAATCTCTATTCTCCCAGCTAATTTTCACATCTTCTTTATTGCTCAAAAGAGCACTTGTTTTTAAAACAACGGCCGGAGTACTGCTGATAAAATTTGTCAAATCAGTAATCAGTGCATGTTGCTTCGTCAGATAGTTTTGTTTTCTTTGATTAAGCTCTTTAATAGTATCGATACACTTTTCTTTTTCCCAATTTTTAGTGATAGTACTACAATCTGTCGCTACTTCAGTTTTATTATGTTTTTTAACTTTTTTACACTCAGGAATACTGACGTCGTCACCTTTGGCATCATCACATTTATCTTCGAAAGAATTATAAGCATTTCTAAGTGAAGAATCGACTCTTAGACCATTAAGATCAACTTTATCGATATCAAGATAAGTTGTATCTTCTGTATCTAAAATCTCTTTTTGTTTTTGATAAAATTCTTTGTTTCCAAAAGTGATTTTTGCCTCAGAGCTACGCCCTAATAAAACCTTGGCATACTCTCTGCCATTAACTGAAATATAAGCTTCCATAATCGGCTTAACTTCTACAGGTTCATCTTTCACTTCAACTGCAAATTGATTTTTTGTCGATGGCTGAGCATTCACGAAACTTTGCATATAAGTATTGTAAATATACTTACCATTTTCACTTGCCCCGTTTCTTATATACTCTCTAAACTCATTTGATTCTGATAAAGCAAAAGTATAACTACCGTTAGAGCCTTTAACAAAAAGACGTGAGTTTTTTGTCAGTGAAAAATTATCCTTTAAATCCTTACGACTTTTACACATGGCCATGTTCACATTAGTTGGATAATCATAAGCTCCACCAAACAATCTCGGAAGCCCTTCATCCACTTCCGCCTCAAGACTGACCCCATTTAAAAAACCATTCATCGTCGGAATTTGTGACAGGTACTGGTTATCTAGGCCACCGGGAGTATCAGGCTTAAAAGGTTTTCCATCAACCTGAAGGATCCCTTCTCCGATTCTCACTTTATCTTTAAAGCTCACACCATACTTACCAGCTGAAGGGATAATGAGATGTCTTTGAACATAAACCGGCCCGTAAAAATCCAGACCTTTATTTGAACTTCCGTAATCGCTGATCTTGAAATCTTCTGCCTTAATTAAAGCGTACTGGTTAAGAGTTTTTGGATAAACAATAACCATCCCTTTTAAAACCGGTGTCTGCTTGATAAGCGAGCAGCGATTCAGAGGATTGGCGCTTAAATTTCCTTTCACTGAAATTAGAAGATAAACTTCATCACCTTGAGACTTGTAGTAACTCGCCATCGGTTTTTCAATTGTCACCGTCACAGAACTCAAGCATTTTTTAATATTGTCATCTATAACTAAGTTCAGAGGATGTGACTCCCCTAAAGACTCCAGGCTAGTGATTGAAATATTTTGTTCTAATTTGCTTAACCCCAATGCTTTTGTTGGTACACTTCCATAAATTTTTTCATAACGATTGCTCATATCGTTGAGTGTTGTCTTAGACCATAAAAAACGTTCAAGGTTTCTTGGATGAGTAACAAAGCCCTTCATGTCAGCACTTCCAGAAGCACCACACTTCTGATCTCTTCCCCAGTTATCATCCATACACCAACGCTCTTTAATGGCGTAAGTTGTGTAATTGAAAATAGCATTGGTTAACGACTTGGATAAAACATCAAGCTCAGTCTTGGCCTTTTGCTGTGTGATGCTTTTAAAAAAGCTAGTTGAAGTAGCAACATAGGCAAATCCGGCAAACCCTAAGGCCAGCACGACACCGATTAAAACCGAACCTTGTTGTGGATTTCGTTTCATATTTATCTCTTATGTAACTACAGAATATTAAATAAATTTAACCATAGAACTGGGAAAAAAAATATTATAGGCAGTTATCGCTTCTTAATAGCTGATTAAAATAATCACTTAGAGGGTTTCATTGGGAAACTCACAGTAAATCAGCTGCCAACTATATGTGGTTTTTAGGCCAAAAATGGCGATCCTCAAAATTGTTAATTTATATCAAATTAGGTATATTTTCCTAAATTTCCCTGCGTACGCCATACGACTTAATGTTAAAGAGGGCCTATTATGACGAAAAACATTCTCCTTTCACTGCTGTTTACCTTATTCATCTCCCCCCTGGCCTCATCGGCCGACTACCCAAGTGACTGGTGGAAACCTGCAGATGAACAAACAGCACCGAAATGGGAAATTCTTCCGCAATCGGCAAAACCTGGTGAAGTCATTCTCTCCAAACGCACAGAGCTTGGAGTTTTCTCCAACCTATCCAAGGCCCCATTCACTCTTGATGGCATCTCTTACGCTTCGATTGAAGGGCTGTGGCAAGGAATGAAATACCCTGACCCAACTTTAGCAAACGATGAAAGATCTAAAGTAACAGGATGGCCTAATACAAGGGCACAAGTTTATTTAATGTCTAGTTGGGAAAGTAAGACAGCAGGAAATGTGGCCAATCAAATTTACAAAGATCATAATTTAAAATTCATCACTTATTTTGACCGCCGTTTTATGTACAATGACGGAAAAGAAGGAAGTCAATTTCACTTAGAATTAATCACTCGTGCGATTCGCGCTAAGGTTATGCAAAATCCTGAGATCAAGGCCCTGCTTTTAAAAACAGCTGGATTAAACTTAAAACCTGATCACCAAATGAGCGAAGATTCACTACCTTCTTACAAATACCATGAAATCTTAGAAAAAATTCGTGCAGAATTATTAAAAGACAAAGCTCTGTAAAAGAGCTTCGTCTTCTTAATTTAATTTTAATTCTTATATGTACGCAGAAAATTTTGGCGTACTCCCTATAAAAAAAATCCAGCGGCACTCTCATTGCAAATTAAATATCACTGTATGCGCATAACTTTTTGCGTTCATTATCAGACAAATTTATTTTCCAGGAGAGATTCATGAAAAGATTTACTAAGTACCCCGCAATAATAAGAGCGCTCTTTTTCATTCTCTTATTAAACCTAACCATCTCCGTCGCCTTCGCAGACAAAGTTTTATGGCAAGGCACCTCTACCAACATTTCGCTTTGGACTATGAATACCAATGGCGATTACTTATTTCATAGAGAGTACGGGCCTTATGCCGGATGGAAGGCCATCAACTACGCCGATGGAAAAATTCTCTGGCAACACTCCGGCGGTCAGGTTTCATTATGGACAGTGAATAGTAATGGCGACTATGTCACTCATCGTCTGCATGGCCCTTATGCGGGATGGACGGCAAAAAGCTACGCTACCAATCGCATTCTTTGGCAACATACCGACGGGTCCATTTCATTATGGGTAGTAAATAATAATGGTGAGTACGTATCCAATAAAATTTATGGGCCCTATCCTGGATGGACGGCCATCAATTACGCTAACGGAAAAATTTTATGGCAAGCGACAACGGGAGAGATCTCTATCTGGACCATGAATGCTGCTGGCGATTATATCACTCATAGAATCCATGGCCCTTTTGATGGATGGAAAGCAATCAACTATGCTAATGGAAAAGTTTTGTGGCAACATACGGATGGACAAGTATCTCTTTGGACAGTTAATAATGCCGGAGAATACGTGACTCATAGATTGCATGGCCCTTACGCTGGATGGATTGCTAAGAGTTATGCCAACGGAAGACTTTTATGGCAGGCCACATGGGGCGATATTTCTCTATGGACGGTCAATGCGACTGGGGATTACGTGACGACAAGAATTCATGGTGGATTCTCTGACTGGACAGCTTTAGATTATAATTAATTCAAAATAGAGTTCTCCTTGGGCCAATCCCCAAGGAGAATTACATTTTCAAAGGCCTGATGATGGATTTGCCAACGACGACTGCTCTAAAGAAAAGAATAGAAATTCTAGTTGAAAAATTTACTTCATAAAACATATGAAAAAAACTTTGAAATATTTAGCTCTTTTTCTTCTTTTCATTATCGGTACCTACCTAGGCCTTGCCCTAATATTGCAAAACATCTTTACCGGTGAATATAAATCACAAGACCAGACTAAATTTGAAGCCTATGTTTCTTCGAGTGAGATTCATACTGAATTTGTCTTCCCTGTATCCAACACCCTCTTCAGCTGGAATCAATTTATTCCTGTTAGCTCTGTTACTACTCAAATTCCAGATCCTAAATACATTGCTATTGGCTGGGGAAGTCGGAATTTTTTCTTCAATATGAAAACGTGGGATGAAATCAAATGGGGTGTTATTCTAAAAGCAGTCTTCCTTCCTGGAGAATCTGTTTTACACGTTGAATACTTAAAAGATTTAAGCGAATCTCCTAAAATCTACCCGCTCTATTTAACAAAAGATGATTACCTCAAATTGGTTTCATTTATAAAAAGCTACTTTGTTCTTGATGAAAAAGGGCACGCTCAGAAAATAAGTGAATTTAGTCACTACGAAACTGATAAGTTTTTTAAGAGTCATCACTCTTACCACATGCTCAATACATGCAACATGTGGACTCAGAAAGGTTTAGAAGCAATAGACGCTAAAAGACCAATCTGGGCGCCGTTTAAGTATGGTATTGAAAATGCCATGCAAGTTCATTAATTCCTTGCTGCTTCAGCGCACTAGAGATTAGAGAGATCTTCCAATGAAAAGTAACAATTATACCCTTGTTACCTACCCAACTATTGCGATATGATATTCCCCATGAATAAACCACAATACACTCCCCCAACAGACGTTAAATCAATCCTTCAACTCGTAAAGCGCCCAAAGACTGCGGTCGTCACAGGCGGAATGCCTTACGCTAACGGCCCTCTTCATCTTGGTCACCTTGCAGGTGCAATGGTTCCACCGGATATTATGGCCCGTTATATGAGAATGTTGATCGGTAAGCAGAATGTTTTATTCGTCAGTGGAAATGATGACCACGGCTCAACTTCTGAAGTCGCGGCCATTAAAGCAGGAATGCCGGTTAGAGAGTTCATCGACCAGATTCACGACAAACAAGTACAAACGACAACTCGTTATGGGATTTCATACGATATTTTCTCAGGAACATCTCAACCTGATTGTTATCCAGTTCACAAAGAGACGTCTCAAGATTTCATGATCAAACTTTGGCAAAATAAAATGCTGGAGAAAAAAACCACGAAACAATGGTTTGATCCAAAGATTCAACGTTTCCTTCAGGACAGAAATGTGACTGGAAAATGTCCGAATCCAAATTGTACGAATGAGATGGCCTACAGTGACGAATGTGAAGTTTGTGGTACACAATACGATCCTTCACAACTGATTAATCCTAAATCATCTTTATCAGATGCAACTCCAGAGCTAAGAGACACAAATCATCTTTGGCTGGATATGTGGAAAGTTTCAGATCAATTAACTGAATGGATTAAATCAAAACAAAATAAATGGCGCAAAGGTGTCTTTAACGAAGTTTATGAAACGGTTCAACCAGCTTTCCAATTTGATAATACTAATGAGCCAGCATTTAAAGAAATGCGTGCGACTCTTCCAAAACATAAGTCACGTTATGCTCCTGGAAAAAAAGTCGTTGTTCAATTTGAAAATCTTGCTGATTATCAAACTGGAAAAAGCGCAATGGAAGAAAAAGGTATCACGTGTGAACCTCTTGATGGCTGGGCCCACCGCTCGATCACAAGAGATGTGACATGGGGAATTCCTGTGCCAGCTGAAATCGATCCAGACATGAGTGGTAAAACTCTTTATGTATGGCCTGATTCACTGATTGCTCCCATTTCTTTTACAAAAGTTGCCTTAGCAAAACAAGGAAGAGATCCAAAAGAATGGGAACGTTTCTGGAAAGATCCTGAAGCGAGAATTTTCCAATTCCTTGGACAAGATAACGTTTACTTCTATGTTCTTATGCAAGGAGCGATGTGGATCGGCGTAAATGATAATTACACAATGACTGACGTCTACTCTGTTTTCCACTTGATGGTTAACGGTGAGAAGATGAGTAAGTCCCGTGGAAACTTTTATAGTGGTGACCAGCTTACAGAAGAGATGGGTTACGATCCTGATCAAGTGAGATATTTCCTTTCAACTCTAAGCTTAGCTGAAAAACAATCAAACTTTGATTTCGATACTTTCAATGAAAGAAATAAATTTCTAGCAGGTCCTCTAAACGCTGCGATGGAAAAACCAATCGCTGCTGTTCATTCTAAATTTGGTGGAGTTGTTCCAGACGGAAAAATTTTAGAAAAGGCCGAAAAAGAGACAATGAAGATTGTTCAGATGTATGTGAAGAACATGGAAAAAGCTGATCACATTACGCTTCTTGGCCAGATTGAAAACTATGCTCGTTTGATCAATAGTATGTTTGTTCAATACAAGCCACATGATGACCGTCATGATGAGACTGAACGTAAAGATGCTTTATTCACTTGTTTTTACATTTTAAAGAACCTGATGATCATGCTTCATCCATTTGTTCCTGCAACGATGGAAAAGGTTCGTCTGTCGCTTAATCTTCCAGAGGATGTTTTCTCGATTGATGAATTAGGAAAACCGATTCCAGCAGGGCATGCAATCGGACAAAAGCAACAGTACTTCGCGGCAGTGGAAGGAAGTTCTGAAGAATAAGCTTCTAAAAATCGGGCCATTTCTGCTGAATATTTTTTAATAAAAAATCAGACAAAAGCTGATGGCCTCGAGCATTTAAATGAAACTGGTCACATTGGGCAGTTTCATGTCCTCCAAAGAGGTCACATCCAAATTTATGTTTATCAGGAAAAGTTGTTTCAAGTTCTTTTTCAAAATCAACTAAAAGAAGATTGTCCCTATCACTAAAATTAGTTTTAAGCTGTTTATAAGCTTCTGTTGTCAATCGAGACGGAACAGGGTCATTATCTCTAGCTTTTATGAAATCAAATAATGCTAGATCGGTTTTTCCTTTTTTAAGATTATCTCTCCCATCGCTGATAAGCTTCATGGCCTGATTTCTTTTAGTATCAAAGAAAACATTATTAAGTTCACGTGGTGGTGGTTCAAACTCTGTTAAATTTGATACTGGAACAATCATGACGAGTTTTATTTTATTTTCTTCTGCAATGCCTGAGACTATCTGAAAATTTTCGATTAAATGTCCTGTCACTTCTTTATGTCTTGCCTGGTATTCAATTTCAGAATTTATTCCGTAACTTCCGTTTGGACGACTCTTATCATTAAAAAACTCTGCAACTAAGGAATAAGTTCTGGAGTGAAAACGTAAATATGTCACTAGATCAAAAATCCAGGGCACTTTTTGCACAAGAGAAGAAATTGCATGTGGATGAAAACGATTTGTAAAATCATTATGACCTGTATATATGACAACCATATCTGGTCTTGCCTTTAGTGATTTTTCAAAACAACGTCTTACAAAATCACTATCTTTGCAGGAAGATGCATAATTTTCTACTCTATGAAAATTTTGATTTGTTTTATTTAAAGATAATTCTAAAAGAGAACTAAAATTATTCGATCTATAATCAGGATAGCCTGCGGCCGTACTATCTCCAAGTACGAGTACAAGTTTCTGGCCGTCTCTATAACTCCTAGGAACAAAATGGCAAATCTCTTCTACATTTTGCGTTCCATAACGGCATTGTTGAATATTTAAAATTTGTTGATTCTCATTTTTTTCAACGAAAAGTTTGACCTTAGCTGTAGATAAAATGTCTTCCAAAATTACTATAAATAGCAAAGGGGCAATAATAGGTAAAAGGTATAGGCATACTTTTTTAAATAGTAATTCATTTCTTGAAGAGTCCATTACAAATTATAGAGATAAATATCTTGTTTAGTCTATAAATAGATAGCTATGCGCCATGTCGCAACTCTTTTACAACTTCCTACAAAAACTATGAATAGTTTCTTACCAGAAAAGCTCTTTTCTAAAATTAATGATGAATCGTATCTGTGCTCTTATCTGAAAAATTATCTTTATTCCAAGTCCCAGAATAGATTTCCTCTGCTCTACTATTAATTAAATACCCTGTGCATTTTTGGATATAAGAATCTCTCATATCTTCCAACTCTTCTTCAGTCATATGAGAAGTGGCAATTGGAAACATGACGTCTTCTTCTTCTTTAATGTGTTTTTTCACAAGGCCTGCGAGAACTTTTGCCTTCGCTTCAATCTCTTCATTCCACTCTGTCTTGTAGCCCATCTTGACCAACTCAGCTTCAAGCTGAAACGCGATATCGTGTTCATCCTGGCCACCAAAGCCTTCCAGACGTACTTCTCTGGCATCGTTGGCCTTCAAATGATTGTAGAGTACTTCCTGCTCAGCTTTCCCATGCATTTCTAAAATGTGAAAGAATCTTTCGAGATGTTCTTGTTTTTGAAAGTCAGTTGTTTCATTATCCATCAAGACAGAAATTGATTCTTCCAGATAGTTATGATGTTCGCGTAATAGTGGAACAAATTGTTTGTGATCGGCCATATCTTTGTCGAGAGAAACCTTAATTTCCTCAAGTGTATGGGGTTCGGTTCTTACCATTTCTTTTAAAAAGTTGGCCATTTTTGACTCCTCGATTGCGATTGTTAATTTGTTGTAGAGCTAATAGTGAGACAGAAAGTCTCTTTCGCATTACATACAAAATAAATTGCAATTGAAGGGCCATAAGTCAGCAGTTAAACAGAGCTCGTCACCCTTACTCTATTTCGAGGGGCCGCATACTGCGCCTGTTCTACCTTCAAAAGAGACGGATTATAAAGATTAGGATTTGTATGGTGGTTCTTGTGGAAGTAAGCGCCACTACCAATGAAATTTACCATCTTGTAATAAAAATTATGATTTAAGTTTACGATCTCCACTTCTCCACTTGGAAGTGTCTTGTGAGTAGCAAAGTTAATGTGAGCAAAAACGATTACGTTCGTTAAGTATGCCGGTATATAAAAAGCGACAAAGAGTGTTGGCCCCAAAACTTTAAACCAAATATAAGCTCTTAAAACAAGTCCTACATAGTAGCAGGCCATCTGCACACCCATGATGCTGTAAGTTTTAACTGAGCGTCCGTGAAATTCGTAATATTTATTAGCAATCGTCTTAATCGAATTAAGCTGTGTGATAGAAAGAAAATGCAAAAAGTTTCTTCCTTGAGGAGCATGAGGGTCTTTCTCATGATCATCCGGGTATGCATGGTGGAGAACGTGGCTGATTCTAAAAGGGGCCATTCCAAAGAGCACGAAAAATCCGCACAGCTCCCCTATGATCTCATTAAGCCACTTAGGTTTAATATTATGGTGAACCACATTGTGTAACATCACCGGCACTTGAATACCAAAACAAAAAGCGAAAGGAAGCATAAGCAAGTGATAGCTTTTTAGGTGAGGTACGAAATCTAGAGAAAGCCCTAATGTTAGTACAACGACTAAACTTAAAACAATCATCACTATCATTTGCATTGAAAAATATTTCAAGAAAAAATAAGGACTTTTTCTAAACTCTGCAAAACTTATTTTCATACGGCCTCTGTTTTAACTGTCATGAATTCTCTAATGGCAGAATTGACTTCAATATATTTATCTTTTAAGACCCAATGCCCACCTTCAATAATTTTATTCTTTCCATTCAGGTAAAAATTATTAATTTCTTTATCAGTCGTTAGATTTAAAAATTTTTCATTCTTCCCAAAAATAAACAATGTAGGAATGGCTGACTTCTCATTGGATATTTTCTTTAATAATAGTTTTCTGGAATGTTTTGCCAGGCTTAAATAAAGCGTGATGGCATTAAAACCATGAGGCGCTTCATTGTATAAACTAGACTTTTTATCAATACCTGAGAGTCCATAGATAATCTTTCTGATAGATCCAGTTAAGTGATTTTGAATCAACTTAATAGATCCAGGAATATGTAAAAGTACAATGTAATGAGATTTGATCCATTGTTTTAGTGAGAAACGTCTCCCTACATACTGGTTCAATCCCATTCCGCTTATATACACTTGAAGAGCTATTTTCTTATTCAATTTGTTGGCAACTTGATCCAAAACATAACAACCAAGATCATGGCCAAAAAGAATAATTTTTTGATTTTCTTTATTGCTTACTTTTTGAAGGATTAAAGTCTCTAACTTAGAAACTAAAACATTTAGTTCATAATCTTTTTCAGTAGGACTTGAATCATCATTACACCCCGGCATATTGATTGCCAGGATATGGTGATCTTTTTTAAAATCTTCAATTTGATTTTCAAATACCAAATAATTATTGGGAAAACCATGAAGCATAACAATTAAAGGTGCATCCATATAGGATTCAAAATAATTCATTTTGATCCCTCCAGAATTTTCAAGACAAAGGCATTGCTTTTTGAAATCTGCTTTTGGATATTTTTATGTTTTCGAGGGTTAATCATTAGAGAAAGATAATCAATATCCCCTCTTAAAAGATTGATTCTTTTGTGCAGTGGAATTGAGTTAATTTTCCCAATAACTATAGAAATAGTATTAAGTAGTGGATGCCTGTCTTTAAAGCGATGAACTCTTGATAATTTCTTTAATTGAATAATAGTCCATGCCTTTTCCAGTAAGTCTGAAAAAGCGAAATCACATTTTCTTAACAATCTTGAAAGAAAAGGAGCTTCTTTAGAGCGTTGTAAATCAAGCATCATTTGAGCAAACGATGAATGTCTTACCTCTTCTTCAAAATGTAATTTATGAATTTGATAATAAAGTGGATCAACCTTCTTTTGCATCGGACGAATGATTCTAAAAATTTCCATACTATGCTCTTCAGTTGTGGCCACAGTCCACCAGAAGGCCATACCACCAAGGTATGAATTAAGTTTGAAAAGATTGCAAAAAATTGAGTTTTTATGATGTGCGGGAAGAATAGATTTTAATTCATCCGGAGTAAGATTAAGCTCTTGAGCATACATCTCAATATACTTTGTAAAGGCCTTTGAATGTTTGGCCTCATCCTCAAAAAAGGACTCTCCAAGTTCAACAAACTCTTCCGAAACATTGTAATTTTTAAGTGTACGATCAAAACTATACTCTTTAATTTCTTCAATTAATTTTTCATGTTCAGCAATCGCTGCCGCTGCAATTAGTCCCATAAACTGAGAAAAAGCATGCTCTTCTTCTGGGGTACCATTAGGAATGATTGAGGGAGACTTAACAGGTGGTAATAGAGATTTAGTCAGGTCAATGCCTAACTCCCATGAGATATCATTTTCGATATCCCATTGCTGAACAGTTTGGACCTGCAGCCTTCTCTTTAAAAATTCTTTCGAATAGTTCACAAACTACCTTTAAAAATCGTAAATATTAATACTATTCTAAAGGTATCAAGAGACGGGAATCCCCTGTAAAAATACACGGAGGACTGATAAACATTACAAAGGTGTCTAAAAAATAGTCACTGCTACTTCATTGGGAAAAAGTCTTAATTTGAATGTGAAAACATCTAGATAGGTACCGCTTCTCTTTAAAACAAGAGAAGCGGCATTATGAACTTACCAGTAACCTAAAACTTTCCACCAAACAGCACAACCAATTCCAAAAACCAGAAGATTGATCACACTAATAAAGAATCCCCACTTCCACCACTCAGTCATCGTCACATATCCAGAACCAAATAAAACTGGAGCTGAGCCAGTTCCATAATGTGTGATTGAAGCACAAAGTGAAGAAGCAAATCCTAGAAATAATCCGAACATTAATGGAGGTGCACCTAAAGCAACACCGACACCAAAGAACGAAGCAAACAAGGCAGAAATGTGAGCTGTATTACTTGCAAAGAAATAATGAATGTAGACATAGATTAGAATCAGGATAACCGCGGCTGCCATCCATCCAAGACCCCAATGTTGAATCGAAGTTTCAACCAAATGAGAAAACCATTTGATAATCCCAAGTTTATTTAAGAATGTGGCCATCATAACCAGAGACGAGAACCACGTTACAGTATCCCACGCCCCTTTTTCTTTTAGTAAATCATCCCAGCTTAAAACACCTGAGAAAAGTAAAACACCAAGACCAACAAAGGCCCCTGCTGTTGCATCAACTTTAAATAATGGTGAATCAGAGAATAATTGAGGTCCACCTGCCCAGATAAATAATAAAAGAAAGAACACACCAATCATGATCCATTCTTCAACCTTAACGGCACCCATCTCTAGCAATTTTTGTTTTGCCATCTCTGGAGCATTGGGAGTTTTCTTAATTTCTGGTGGATACAAGACATAAAGAATTAACGGAATTAATAACAGAGCAAGCATTCCCGGAACGAAAGCAGCAAGCGCCCATTGTCCCCAACTCACATCAATACCAGACACTTCTTTAATTCCAGCAGTCACTAAAGGATTCGGCGCAGTCGCTGTGATAAACATCGCTGATGTGATGATGTTCACTTGATAAGCGACCAAAGTTAAGAAGGCCCCGATCTTCATACGAGTGGCCTCATCAGGTGATGAACCCATCGATTCAGAAATCGAGCGATTGATAGGATACATAACCCCACCACCTCTGGCCGTATTACTTGGCATAACTGGTGAGAGAACTAGCTCAGCAAAAGATAAACCGTAACTAATCCCAAGTGTACTTTTCCCAAACAATTTTACAAAGTGATAAGCAATCCTTGAGCCGAGTCCCGTTTTAATAAATCCACGTGAAATAAAAAATGCAATTCCGATTAACCAAATTAATGAATTTGAAAATCCACTAAGAGCATCCGACATTGCTTTGGCCGGTTCTCCCGGATTGGTCACTTGAGTAATACCAACTAATAAAATACCAATCATGGCCGCGCCACCAATCGGTAGAGCTTTTCCAATAATTGCTACAATCGTTCCAACAAAAATTCCCAATAAGCGCCAGGCATTGATGTCGACTCCTTCAGGAGGAGCAATGATAAACCAGAACAGGCAAGTCACAATAAAGGCAATGACGGCCGGTATGACTTTCACATGAGACAATTTCATCATAAATCCTTGATTTAAATTTGTATTCCATACATATTGTAATTTTTATTTATGAGAAAAGACACGGTCATTCTTATAAGATTTATCATAGTTTTCACTGAGCTAGGCCATATACGGCGCTACGCAACTTTGCAGACCTGGCAATGACCCCTTTTGTATAGGGAGATTCTTGTAATTCTTACCCATCCTGGGAAAATTGAATATAAAGTCTAAGTGTTTGGTGATACTAGGTTCTCACTATGAAAATCAATACTCGTTTTTTAGACAATTTAAAAGTTGAGGCCACTTTTGACGACTACACGTTAGTTGCAGACCAGCCTATTCGCTACAAAGGAAATGGAACGGCACCAGGCCCATTCGATTACTTCTTAGCTTCATCTGCTATGTGTGCTGCCTATTTTGTGAAAGTCTATTGTGCCGCTCGCGACATTCCAACAGAAGATATCAGGCTTACTCAAAACAACATTGTTGATCCTGAAAATAGATACAAACAAATCTTCCAGATTCAAGTTGAACTTCCAGAAAGTATTTCTGAGCATGACCGTGAAGGAATTTTAAAATCAATTGATAGATGTACTGTTAAAAAAGTTATTCAACAAGGGCCTGAATTTCAAATTGAAATCGTCAATGTTCTTGGAACAGACTCAGGCCTGATGTACAAAACTGCTTTTGAGTCAGATTCAAAAACAATGATCCTTGGAAAAGATGCTTCTCTTGAAGATACAATCGCCAGCATGACGGCCATCATCGCCGCTCTTGGAATTAAGATTGAAGTCGCTTCATGGAGAAATCCAATTCCTCACGTTTGGTCAGTGCATATCCGCGATGCAGACTCTCCAATGTGTTTTACGAACGGTAAAGGAGCAACAAAAGACGCTGCACTTTGTTCTGCACTTGGTGAATACCTTGAACGCATTAGCAATAACTATTTGTACAACGACCAATACCTTGGTGAAGAAATCGCTAACGGTGATTTCGTTCATTACCCGAGTGAAAAATGGTTTAAGGCCGGCCCTAAAGATTCTCTGCCAGATGGATTAATGGATGACTACCTTCTGGATCTATACAATGCCGACGGTGAATTAAAAGCATCTAACTTGATCGATACAAATTCTGGAAATACTAAACGCGGAATTTGCGCTGTCCCTTACGAGAGACAGTCAGATAAAGAAATGGTTTACATCCCAGTCAACTTGATCGGAAACTTATTCGTAAGTAACGGTATGAGTGCTGGTAACACAAAATACGAAGCAAGAGTTCAGTGTCTATCTGAAATTTTTGAACGTGCAGTAAAAAACCAAATCATTCTTGAAGAGATCACTCTTCCAGACGTTCCAAGAAGCGTTCTGGAAAAATACCCAACGATTATGGAAGGTATCAACAAGCTTGAAGCTGAAGGGTATCCAATTGTCGTTAAAGACGCGTCTCTTGGTGGGAAATTCCCGGTTATGAGTGTGACTTTAATGAACCCAAGAAATGGTGGTGTCTTTGCTTCTTTTGGAGCTCACCCTAAATTTGAAGTGGCCCTTGAGCGTACACTGACTGAACTTCTTCAAGGAAGAAGCTTCGAAGGTCTTAACGTTTTAACTCCACCTACTTTCAATCAAAACACGATCTGTGATCCAAATAATATTGTCGATCACTTCATCGATTCAACTGGAGTTATTTCCTGGAAATTCTTCAGCGAAAAAGCTGACTATGAATTTACTGAATGGGATTTCTCTGGATCAACTGAAGAAGAATACAACTACCTGATGGACATTCTTTCTCAGCTAGAAAAAGAAGTTTATATTTCTGACTTCGAAGAACTAGGTGTAAAGGCCTGCAGAATTTTAGTTCCTGACTACTCTGAAATCTACTCTACTGACGATTTGATTTGGGATAACCATAATAAGTCGATCGCGTTTAGAGCAGACATCCTGAACTTGCATTCATTAAACGATAAAGCGCTTTCAAAGCTAGTTGATAAACTAGAAGAAAGTGAAATTGATGACTACACAAAGATCTCTGAATTGATCGGTGTAGCTTTTGATGAAAACACGCCATGGGGACAATTAAACATTGGTGAATTGAAGTGCCTTTCGCTTCTGGCGCTTAAGCGTTTTGAAGAAGCTAAGCCACTAGTTGAAATGTTCTTAACTTTTAACGACAACTCGACTGCTAGAAAAAAATACTACCAGGCGCTTAATGCTATTTTAGATATCGAGCTCAATGAGTTTGATGTTCAAGACTACGTTCCCAATATGACAAGAATGTTTGGTGCTGAGACATTAAATAATGCCATTGGGACAGTGACTGGTGAAGTTAGATTCATGGGATTAACTCCAACGAATACGAAACTTGAAGGGCTTGATAAGCACCTTAAATTGATTGAGAGTTACCAGAAGCTTCAGACCGCAAAAAGAAAATTTAAGTCATAAGTGTTGCTGATTTATCTCTCTGCAACGGGAGATAAATCTGTAATCTTTTCAAAATAATTCTCCCCTCGGCGTTTCCTGTTATAAACCTGGTCTGTACTAATTTAGACATGGGTTTCGAAAATGATTAAAAGTATCTTAATTGCTTCAACATTAATTTCGTTAATGGCACCGATGGCATTTGCTAGCGGCCCAGGCCTTAAACCTATTCCTGCCAACACTGACCCAAACTGTATTACTAATCCAAACGATCCCTATGAACCACGCGTGAGAATGGTTACGGGACCTGATAAGGGTGTATGCGTGAACTCTACGCTAAGACGTAGTGTGAAAGCATTAATTGGTAATGAAGCCGCTAAGTACTTCCCTCCAGCTGATGGAAAGATCGTTGTCGCTAACTTCAGTCATAAAAATAAATACTGGATTGCCCAGATACCACTTTCTTCAATGACGGATATGATTTTACAATCTGAGCATTTCCCAATGGTCAGTAAACCAATCAAAATTGAAATTGATCACACTCAAATTCACTTTGCTTTTTCTGAACCGATTCAGCTTATCTCTCAAGCGACAGATGGACCTCGTGAAACTCTTGAACTTAACGACTTGATTCTCTCAGAAGAAAACATCGGGCCTTACGGAGAAGCTTTTGACTTTTTCGGTGGAGCCAAAGGTCACTTCAATGTTGCTTATCGTGTAGTTTCGCTAGAAGACAAATACAACTGGATGATTGCAGAACAAGGCCATACTGTAAGTCAAAGAAGGTTCAACCTGACTCAATACAATCAAGTTTCTTACTTGCTTGAAGGAATTAAAAGAGGAACAGAATACGGCTCTGGTAGGCCGTATGATTCTTTTAATCTTAATTGCTCAACTGAGCTCTTAGATATTTTAAATGCTGTATTAGGGACTAAAAAATTTAATACTGTAGGGTTTGTTTCTAATAAACTTCCTGCAATGCTCGACTCCCTTAAAGTCTTAAGCAATGAAGAAGTACCGACGTTTAACGAAACATTTATCTCTCAGCAATAAGCTCATTTAAGTTCTTATGCATTTGTTTGATGAGCTTTTCATATCCCGTAAAATGATTGCGCTGGTTATGGACAGTATTTTGCTGCTGTCCTTCGAGAATAACAAAATCCTGATTTAAGATCTTCTCTAAGACGACAAAGCTTTTTCTGGCCACTTCATCCAAATCATCATGATAAGAAAATAATGAGAACGTAAATCGGCATTGATCTTTACCTAATGGATCTATCTTAAACCATACGTAGCCTGCACTCATAAACAATACAAAAGAATAAGGGAAAAGAAAGTACATAACATTGATACCATCAAATCCATCAATACTTCTCGTCTCATCAAAGTTTTCCAAAGGTACAACGATCCTCGAATCGAATCCTGACGAGGTCCCCAAAGAGAAAAAAGCATTGTTAAATCCGGCGAGGAAAGTATCGTGCGCAAATGGAAAATGATAGGTCTCTAAAAGAGACTCTACTAAGAACTTCCAATTGCATGCCACTTCATAATTCTTGCTTGTGAGATACTTTGCTTTTTTTGAGAAAGATTGGATTTCTTGATGGAATCCACTATCCATCTGACTAGAATCTCCCGTGAAGATCATCCCTCCGACAACATGATTTTTAAGCTCACGAAGTTTAAGAGCTCCTTTTGGGAAAGGACAATTATGACCGGTAGATTTTAATAACTGCCCTTCCTTATCAAATGTCCATCCATGATATGGACAAGTCAGATGATCGCTTGCGGGATTGCTTTCAAGACGAGCACCTCTGTGTGGGCATGAATTATAAAAGACTTTAAAAGTAGATTCTGTTTCACTAACAATAAATTCTTTTAATTTTTTAACTTCAGTTAAAGGCCCCAGAATTTTTGGGAAATTTTCAAGAGCAGTGCTTTCTTGCTCATATCTTTCTAATGAAGAGTAAACAGAGTTCGTAATAATAAAATTATCTGGTCTGGCTGGTGTATCCTTCTCTTTTTGAATATACTCCTGCAACTCATGTTTAATTTCTAGCAACGAACTCATTTCCTCACTCCTGACACAACATCCAGACGGTCAACATAATCACAAAGATTTTGATGGGATAAAATAGCTTTCTTGATTGGTGAATCTATTGGTTGTTTAAGAATCGTCGTTAAAAAAGCGTAGCTAGTGGCATCGAAATACGTTATTTTATTCTCAAAGAAAAATGCATTTTCACCCAAGAGAGTCGCTAAAGCAGAAATCTGCTTTGCACTGAGTGCATACACTTCTTCGGCCGAATGCCTTCCAAGCCCTTGCGCTCTGGATTGTTTAGTTAAATTTCTTCTAATGAATTCTAAAAATGGCCCTCCGATGAATGGAGGAAACATAGATTTAAATTCAGACTTCATTCTTTTGAATCCAACGGGATCAACCCATCTTGAATACAGCAGTCCAAAATAAAGAGCGTCTTCAATCATAGATTTGAATGCGATCGCCTGCGCCTGTGCTCCAGGGTCTTTAATCTCCAGATCCTTTAGAGAATGTTTATTCATTAAATAGTCGATGATAAAACTCGAATCCGGAATTTTATCTCCATCAACATTAATAAAGGGCATTTTTCCTTTTGGACCTTTTGCTGGATTAACTTCAACGTGATTCTTATAAGGAAGCTTGGCGACCTTTAAAAAGAATTCTACTTTGATGCAAAATGGGCTTAAGCTGGAAAGGCCAAAGGCCTCTGGGTATTGATGAAGTGTGATCATATTGCTTTCCCTGGGGAACCAAGCCCGTGTAGGACTTTTAAGAAGTGATGATGAAGGCCTCGCGATTTTTGGCAAAGCTGTAGGTATAGTCTTAAAATAGTTTTTCCAAAGCTTTTTTCTTCAGAACCTGTTTTGGAAAGCAAGTATGGAATAACTCCCAGGCCATTACATTTTATATGAAAGTTTTTTTCATCAAAATTCTTACTTGATAACATTTTTTCTAAAAGCTCGACCTGCATAAGTGAGAGGGTCATCCCTTGTCCGAAAACAGGATTTAAAGAATTAAGTACATCCCCTATGATGACGATGCCTTTAGCGATTTTCTTTTCATCTAAAATTCTTCTATAGGTATTCGTCTTTCTGAATGTTGCCATTGGTGTTAGTGGTTGAGCATTTTTAATAATTTCATAAAATTTGCCACCAGGTATCTGTCTTGCTTTATTTAAGAAATCTTCATAACTTTCACACTTCGAAACTCTTGCTTCTTTTTCAATGATTGTGACCATGGCCTTGCCATCTTCGATCGGGCAAATGACTCCTCCTAGTAAAGATTTAGGAGGGTCTATTTGATAATAATATTGTTTAAATCCATCCAGCTGTAATTCATTCTGATTAAAAACATAACTTCTGTAAGTTAAATCGATAGAAAGAATTTTCTCTTTTGAATAAACGCTGCCTGCAAATCTATTGAGAGGAAAGTTCTGTCCACCGGCCACAACAACCAACGAAGCCTCTAGGTCTGCAATCTTCTCAACTCTCTCATCTTTAAACTGAATATTTGGCATACTCGCGAGTTCTTTAATGATCATTTTCTGAAGCAGGATTCTGCTCATCGATAAAGTTTTGACAGATGAATCATACCTTGGAAAAGATCCATCAAAATTTTCCCAAAGAGTGTCTTTTGCCCAGTCAATCTCAAGACACCCGGCCAGTGCCAGTTTTTTCTTAATGCCAGGAAAGAGGTTTTCAAGAATTGTCTGACCAGACTTTAAAAGAACATGCTGATGAAGAGACTGCTTAATTTCTCCCTTGTCGTAAATAATGACTTGTTTAAAGTGAGGACTTAAAACCTTAGCGGCCGCGAGTCCCGCGATCCCACCACCAATCACAACTGCTTTTGTCATATGATTCCTTCAAGATCGATATGCAGATGATAGAGCTTTAGTAGTCCATCAATATAAGAATTAAGATCGATACTTTTGACTTCATCTTCAAGTTTTTTGATATCTAAAAGACCTTCGTAAAACTCTTTCATTAAAACATTTTTATAATTTGTTGCTCCAGATGGATCAAGTAAAATCTCATTGGTCACATCACCTTCACTTAACTCTCGCTCATATGTTGAAACTAAATTCCCAATTCTGCCAAGCCTTTGCCCCTTAATCAGAAACTCTCTAATCTGCCCCATCTCTGCCTTATTAAAATAAGTTGAGGCCATTAAATCAATTGTTCCCGCGGCCACCATTCCCATATTGTATGGACCTAGACTTTTACTCTCCGTCATATTTCTCATATCTGGATTGGCCGTGATTAACTCAGAATACTGATTGGCCAGGAAGACTTGCTTAATATCAAAGGCGAGAACTTCAACCATTGATGAGTAACCTGAAAAAGACTGAATCGTTGTCTGCAAATTTGAAAAAAGCTGATAAGCAAGATCATAAGTCGACAAGTCTACTGGATCGAGCACTGGATAATGAGAATAATTTTCACCGACATTGAGTTGGTATAAATATTTTAAAAGTTTTGGATTATAGTATTGAGGATTATCTGCCAGGTCATCATAAAGAGTGATGATCATCCCCAGGCATATTTTTGCATAAACGACATTATCCGAGTCTTTTGAAGAAACACAACTCAGGGTTGTCACTTTGTAGCCATTAGCTAAAAAATGAGTAAAGAGTCTTCTGTCTCTGATTTTTGAAACAGCTTCATACTTTAAAACCAGACTCTCAATTCTTTCTTCCAGGGTTTGAAGACCCATTAACATTCGTTCACCCATGACTCAGCTCCGATAGACTTAAATACTGTCCGGCCCCAGGATGAAGAGTCACAAGAGGAAAACTTGTAATTTCTTTTTGAAGCGACGAAAATTCAAAACTTTTGCAAAAACTTTTAATGATAGTTAAGGCCTCAATATAGGCCAGTCCTTCTCCAATACAATCCTTCGGGCCAGCTCCAAATGGTAAGAAGGCGCGAGTTGACTCTTTAAATCTCTCGGGGATAAATGTTGCTGCCGACTGATGAAAAGATGGATGCCGATGAATTTGTTTTACACCAATAATAACCTGATCCCCTTTTTTAACTTCGACACCACCGAGAACCGCTCCTCGTGTTGCTTGCCTGACCAGCATATACGCCGGCGGATAAAGTCTTAAGGCCTCTTTGTAAACCATCAGAGCGAGACCTTCATCCCCTGCTATAATTCTCTGACGGTACTCAGGATGATTGCCGAGCAGAAGAAAAGTGAAAGAAAGTGACGAGGCCGTCGTTTCATGGCCTGCAAATAAAAAAGTCATGCATTGATCAATCAATGTATCGTCATTCTGAAACAATTTATGGATGTTGATACTACTGTCTGGTTTATTGGTTTTGAGTGCAGCTGCTATCTTTAAGCGTAAGCTCGATCTTAAATATTTTATTCTTCTATTTTTCGAAGTGGGAAATGCTAGCGGCATTGGAAAAAGCGAAATCATTCGCTCACCACAAAGTGTATTTAATTCCTGGAACTCTTCTGCCATCTCTTTTGCTTCATGCTTAATATCCAGTCCTAAAAATAACTTGAAAGCATTTCTTAAAACAAGATCTGCCATAACAGAGGCAATTTCGATTTCAGTATTCGGACGAAGTTCAGCTAAGGCCTCTTCGGTATTGACTAAGATTTGCTCTTTCATCTTCGCTAAGTTTTGAGGTGTGAACATTGGCATAAACTTATGACGAGTTTCTTCAGACAATTTTCCATTCAATTGAACTAAACCTTTTTCACCAGTAATAGGTTTTATGCGATCAAAGATGACCCTGTTTTGAACGAACGTATTATCCTTTCCAAGCAAAACCTCATGAGCGATCTCTGGATCAAACACCAGGATGAACCTTTTAGGCCCAATCTTTATTTTTTGAACTCCTCCCGATGATTCTGGTGAAAACTTTTCATCCAAAAGCTCAATAGGATTTTTCATAAACATTTTTAGATTTTTAAAACTTTGCATTTCAATTTTTTACAGAAGAACTCAGATAACTAAAAGTGAATTTAATTCACAAATGATTAACTAATGGCTATAAATCAACCAAGTTAAGCACTTGAAATTAAATAAGACCTAACTTCTCCAAGGCCCCGTAAAATCTCCAATTTTCAAAAAGGAGGAAACTTGACCCCATCATTTTCTTAAAAATTAAGTTTACCGTTCACGCCAATTGATATATTTAAAATATATCAATACGGATCTAAAGGAGATTATATGAGTTCAGTCTATGAGCAAATTGGTGGCGAGCAAGCAGTTGATGCAGCAGTAGATATTTTTTATCGCAAAGTTTTAGCAGATGACCGAATCAGCAGATTCTTTGACGATGTTGATATGGACGAGCAGATTGCAAAACAAAAATCTTTTTTAACTTACGCTTTCGGTGGCCCGGTTAACTACAGCGGCCAGAATATGAGAGATGGTCACAAACACCTTGTTGAAAGAGGATTAAACGACTCTCACGTCGATGCAGTAATTGAATTACTCGCAGGAACTTTGGTGGAGTTAAATGTTCCCAAAGAATTAATCATGCAAGTTGGAGCTATCGCAGAAAGTGTACGCGGACAGGTTTTAAACAGAGAAGGATAACTAGAAATGCCTCTTTTAAAATACAATGAACATATATTTGAAGGCCATGAATCTGAAACCGTTTTGGATTGTTTAATTCGAAACGGTCAGATAATTCCCAACTCATGCAGAGGAGGAGTTTGCCAGTCATGCACATTGAAGACAACTTCAGGTGCAGACGCTATTGCTCAAAAAGGATTAAGCGCTCAAAAAAAAGAGTCTGGTTTATTTCTTTCCTGCCAGCAGCGTCTGACTAAAGATTTTGAGGTCACAAAACCTGCAGAATCCAATAATCAAATTGTGGGACAAATCCTTTCGCAGGATAGAGTTTCGTCGAGTGTTGTTATTTTAGCTATTCGACTTGTCACTCCTCTTGCCTATCATGCTGGTCAGTTTCTGAATATCATTCGAGATGACAACTTATCCCGCTCTTATTCAATTGCCAGCGTCTCCAATGATCGCATTATTAAATTTCACGTAAGAAAGATGCACGGCGGGGTCATGTCCAGCTGGCTTTATGATACAGATTTGATAGGAAAAATGATTAAAGTTAACGGTCCTATTGGTGAATGTTATTTGACCCAGGAAATGTTTAACGATGACCTGCTTCTTCTAGGTGTAGGAACAGGACTAGCACCTCTCATGGGTATAGCTATTGATGCCCTTGCAAGAGGCTTCAAAAATAAAATAAGACTCTATCACGGCGGTCTTACGATCGAGAGTTTATACCTGATTGAGTATTTAAAAAATCTTGAGAATAAATTTGAGCAATTTAGTTACTCTCCTGTTTATTTAAAAGGTGAAGAGCGTGAAGGTTTTATCAAGGGAGACCTGATAGAGCTTCTGCAAAATAGCTTCATAGATAAATTTAATACGACTGTTATGGTTTGCGGTGATCCCGATATGGTTAAAAAGATTAAGCAAACGGTCTTTATGAAAGGGGTTTCTTCAAAGAAGATTTTAAGCGATTCATTTGTCGCTGCGAAACCCAAAAGCTGAGTTTTTTATAAGGCCCTATAATAAATTTAAACTTTGTGGTAGTTTTAAATAACGATGAAACTTACATTAAAAACCGATTATTCACTACGCGTGCTTACATTTCTTCAAATGGAAGAAAAAGCAACGATTAAGGAAATAGCGGAGTTTTATAAAATTAAGAAAAATCACTTAAGTGTTGTTGTGAATAGACTCTCTGAGCTGGGATATATTACTTCTACTCCAGGGCCTGCTGGTGGGATTTTTCTTAATAAGAGTGCCCTTAATATTTCGTTGTCAGAAGTTCTCATTCAATTTGAAGACCTAACGTTAGTTGAATGTTTTGATAGTAAATCAAATACGTGTAGGCTCAGTCCAGGATGCAAGCTTAAGTCCTATCTTCACAAAGCACAAAAATCTTTTCTCGATGAATTAGGTCAGTATAAAATTAAAGACCTGGTATAAATTTATTTCTATCCTTAAGTAGACTTGTTATGCTTTTAACATGAAAAAAACAGTCTTATCAAACGATCAAACTCAAATTTCTTATGAAGTATCAGGCAATGGCGAAACGGCCTTGCTTTTTGTCCATGGCTGGCTTGGTAATAAGCGCTGGTGGGATTCTCAGCGAGATTTCTTTTCAGATAAATATCTTATCGTCCAAATGGATCTGGCGGGACATGGCGACTCTGGAAGAATGAGAACTAAGTGGACAGCAGAAAATTACGCGAAGGATATTGTCGCGGTTGCTGATGATCTGTCGGTCAAAGATATTATTTTAGTGGGCCATTCAATGAGTGGCGTCTACGCGACTGAAGCTGCCGTTAAAATTCCAAACGTAAAAGCTTTAATCTTAGTTGATACATTAAAAGATTTGGATCAAATGATAACTCTTGAGCAGGCCGGCCAGCTGTTTGATCTTTATCGTAAAGACTTTAAGGCCACTGTTGAAAATGTTCTTCCCCAATACCTCTTTGCAAAAGACACTCCTCCAGAAGTTAAGACTCAACTTCAAAATGAGTTTTTAACAAATAGCCCGGACTTTGCAATTAAGTGCATTGAGCCTCTTTATCAAACTGATGCTCGAGACTTTGCTAAGAAACTTAATATTCCTGTAAGGGCCATTAATTCTGATGTTGGTGTTACGAATAAACAGATTAATAGAAAATACTTTGCTGACTTTAATTACTCTGTGATTGAAGGGGTTGGTCATTATCCGATGCTGGAGAAGCCTGAAGAATTTAATATTGCTCTTGAAAATTACCTGCGTGAATTAATAAATTGATCGACTTTCAAACTGGACAGCTTATGGAATACACTTTTAAACCTCGCTTCAACGACACCGATGCTTTAGGGCATATTAACAATGCCAGTATTGCAACTTGGTTTGAAGAAGGCCGAAGATCAATTTTCGAATACTTTGTCCCCGACCTTGATCCCAAAAAATGGAACCTCATCATTGCGAGATTAGAAATTGATTATCTGGCACAAGGATATTATCAAAAATCTGTTACTGTAAAAACGGCAGTAGAAAAGATTGGAAACTCTTCTTTTGTTCTCGTACAAGAAGCAATACAAGACGGCATAATTGTCAGCCGCGGAAAATCTTTTTTAGTCTGCTTTGATTATGCAAATCAAAAATCTACTCCAATCCCTGAATCAATTAAGGAAAAACTTAAGGCCCATTTACTGCCACCTGTGTGACTTGCTGATTTTTTAAAATTTTTTCCATTAAGTAACCAATTCCCAGAATAAAAGGAATGGTAATAACTAAACGCATAATGGCAAATCGAAGTCCAATAAAGCTACTTTCCATAAGTATCATGGGAATCTTGATCGTCGCCCACGATCCTAAAAAAATAACGATATTGGAAGTCCGTACCCCTTTATTCTTTAACGAAAGAGCAATGGGAAACGCTGTAAATAGCGGGCCGACTGCGACTGATCCTAAAAGAATGGCAATAAGAGATCCATGAAAACCTGATTCAGCTCCAAGATGATTTTCAATAGTTTCCCGAGACACCCACACTTCAAAAAGTCCCATCAACAACATCACCGGTGGAAGAATTTTTAATACCTCAAATAAAAAATTAAATGAATTGGTCATCGATTTTTGAGCGATGTCAGGCATAACAAAAAACAAGAGAACATTAATCAAAATCACAATCATAAAAAGACGATACTTTCTAATGATCTCTACAATCATATAAATGCTCCCATGATGAGTCCTATCGCAATGGCCGCAAGAAAACTAAAAAGCTGGCGCATAAATGTAAACTTTTTTCCAAAGTAAGAAGCTTCAAGAGGTGAAGTGACAAGACCAACCATTGTTAAAGTTGTAATGAAAGAAGCGATCGTTCCATAGCTCGCTCCAATTTTTAGTAATGATCCCGCGAGTGGAAAAGCAATCGGTCCTGGAATTGTAACAATCGCACCCACACTTGAGACGATAACAAATCCCATAAATCCTTTATAGGTAAAAATCATTTTCAGGACTTCAGGAGAGACAACCGCTAACATTAATCCCACTATTCCAACCATTGCAAGTACGCCAGAGGTTAAATTTTTAAAAGAGTTCCAACTATGCTTTGCGGCCCTCAAGGTACGCTCCTTATCTTTTACCAAAGAAACGACAAAAGCTAAAAGAGTGATCGACCATACTACAAGCACCATACTTTTCTCCTACACCTTAGTGACTCTATTAAGACCTCTTGATATTCAACGAGGCAGGAATTAATATTACCTATTCTCGATTATCAACGGAGTCTTCTTGGATATTGGTAACGTTTCAAAACAATCACATGTCTCAACATCAACTTTGCGCTACTACGAAGAAATTGGTCTTATCAGCAGCACAGGAAGAAAGGGACTTCGCAGACAATACCATTCCAGTGTTCTCGAACGCCTCGCTTTGATTAATCTTGGACGTCTTGCAGGCTTTAGCTTAGATGAAATTGCATCTATGTTTAATCAGTCTAATCACGATGTTCAAATAGACAGATCAACACTCAAAGAAAAGGCCAAAGAAATTGACAAGAAAATAGCAAAACTCACTGCGGTTCGAGACTCTCTTATTCACGCTTCAAATTGCAAAGCTGAGAATCATCTTGAATGCCCTACGTTCATAAAACTCATGAAGGTCGCGACAAGACTCTCTTCAAAAAAATTATCTATTAAGTTTTAAGCGAACAAGGTTTTTGAAATTTCTTTATTCTCCCTTGTTTCTCTTCTTCTTTTAAATCACAGCTTGTTAATCTTAGAATGATGACAGAATCACTTACACATTGAGTATCGTGAATATCTCCAGGGAAGTACACTTCGCTACTCCCAATTTGAACTTGATGCTTTTCCTTTTTAATTAGGTTCATATCCCCAATTAAAGCATAGGTTCCCATTTCGATTATTCCATCGACTACTGAGTAGATCACCCAACCGTTTCCATGATTGTGTGGCATGCGATACAGGCCTTTTGTTTCAGAATAAGCTAACAGGATAAAACCAAACTCACTGTCTCGATAGAGCTCGATTCCTTTGGCAAGATTGTCAGATTGATTAGTTAAATATTTTTTTAGATCTTCCCTCTTTAACATTTTTTCCATTACATGCTTGCCAGCTTTAATGGTTTCTTCATTTTGTTTATTCCAAGATAATTTCAAATCATCAAAGAAAAGATTTATTTGTTGTTGATTCATTTGGCTCCTCTTGTTGTATTAGATTGCTGTTACAATAAATCATACAACTTCAAGTTGACTTGAAGTCAAATGAGAAGCCCATAAAAATGTGAATGAATTGGATATACTCTATAGAATCACAGAGATATGTATCTTTAAGAATTTAAAATTTTTGTAATAAAAATGCTCTTCTTTTGACGGTATTCATTCCCATCTAGATACTGGGCCATCAACTTTACCTCGTTGTACTCTTTCACAAACTCATCATTAGTTTTGAGTAGATCTCTAAATTTTAGAAAATCTTCAAACTCTGATCCATTTGATACTAACTGAACAGCCACATCGTAGTTAAACTTGTCTGTCACAAGCATGCATAACTCATCTGAACGAAAAGTCCCCTTTTTCTCATAGAAATCTAAGGATTTAATTAAAGATAAAGCTTGATTAAAGTGAGAGTGATCGACTCCCACAAATACATCTAGATCACCTTTTGAAATTGATCCTGGCACTGCAGAAGATCCAATATGCTCGATTCTTGCATCTGGTAGAATTGATCGAAGCTCTTTAGATAATATGACAAAGAGATCATTTACATGTTTAGAATAATCTTCATATGGTTTTAATAACATATCTTATTCATCACTCCTCACAAAATCGAAAACATCCGCGCATTTCTTAGAACTAGAATTAACATAATCCTTATATTCTTTATCAGGTGATGCACTTAAGGTGTCGGCAACTGTTTTAATAACGCGGGTATCTTTCATTTTTAATTTCCATATTTTCATTGTGGAACCTTTATTACTCTTGGTAATCATCTAAAATGAATGCTTAAATTAATTATATATTCTCAACATTCATAAAGCGCTCTATTAAGTAATCGCCCCATTCTTTCAATGACATTCCACTATCCATTTTCGCAGGAGAATCTTTCATTATTTTTTCAATTAGATCTTTTCGAATATTTCTTTTGGCCAATTCTTTCATCAGTGCAACAGAAGCCGATCCTGACAATTTATTCAAGTCACTTTCTAGGCCTTTAATAACATCTTCACTTGGAAATAGATCAAACAAACTTCTGACGATTCTTGAATGCGTACTCTCATCTGATTTATATAGCTCTCCAAGATCCAATTTATTCTTTTCTATAAAAGACTCATAAAATGATTTATTCGCGACTAAATTATCATCAAATGCCAATAGCGCCTTCGCTGCATCTTTTTGCTCAATTGAATTCTGCGCTGAAAGAAAAAATACCTTTCGCAAAAACTTTATAGCTTCTTTTCTTTTCACACAATCCATTTGCACCAAAGAGACTGCTGCACTCATAAGATCCTTATTGAGTTCCTTACTGAAATCAAAAAGTGAATCAGAATTAATTAATTCCGGATTAGATTTTAATCGAAGTGCAACTTCATGAAGTTTAAATGAATTGATAATCCCAGCATTAGAGAAACTTGATTTTAAATTCTGCTGATTTTTAAGAGAAGTCTTGTCTAAGATTTCTACTAATTTCTTGCGGTCTATCTTTAAAGGATATATTTCTGATAGAAAATCGGAGACGACTCCTGCAACATAAGGACTTGCTGCACTTGTCCCGCCAAATTTACTTGGTTCTTTTCCATCAAAGCTCATAATGCTTATATCAGCAGGTGCTAAGATATTTACAGATCTCCCTTCCGCCGAGAATTCACTTACTCGACCATCGTCAGCAATAGAGCCTACAAATATACATGGTGAATCACCTTCGCTATCGGCCTTGCTCGGATAATAATTTCCAGAAGAACATATGAAAATAGTATCTTTCAAATAGGTTTTAAGTTCTTTCGCCGCAGGATCAAAATCATAAGGCTTATTATCATGAGAGATATTAACTAAATCAGGAACGAGTTCAGGGTATTTTTTTAAATCTTCTAATATTGCTTTATAGCCACCACCATCATTTTCAATGACACCAATATTTGTTATTACTCCGCTCTTTCCAGTACTAATTGATGGCACACCTGCAATTAAATTACTTACAAGATATGCATGTTCTAACTCTTCAGGAGCATCAGGCTTCTTTGCCTTCTCCCAATTTAAATTTCCTTGATTCAATTTCTTTCTTAAATCAGGACCAATCCCTTTCACTTTCTCTATCGATGTTGGCAAATCCCATACACCAATCTTAATTTTATGATGATCTTTAAAATTATCACGATAAAGATCAATACCCGTTAAGTTTTGGGCCCATAAGTTTTTATCAGCTGTATTGATACATTCGTCTTTTGAATTAATACACTCAGCGTTCAAGACGTTGACGAGTAAAAGAAAAATTATTGAAAAATAGAGACACTTCATAGGTCTCTAATCGGATGATAGGTATTTAGCTAAAAAGAAATACCTGACTTATTTGATAAGAAGGAGTTTTTTGCTCTTTAACTGTCCTGAATTGAAGTTTAACTGCCAAGAGTAGCTAAGGGTACCTGAATTACCCGAAGTCAAAACTATCAAAAACCAACAAACTTCAATCTTACCTATCAAGATTGAAGTTTGTTAGATAGCGACCAGAAAAGTATATTGGAACTTTATTCTTTTTTTAAGAATCTTTTTTAACGACAGAACACTTTAAATAAATTGATCCATGCCCATCAACCTTACATGAAATATCGTGGCCATCGACAGGATCTTCTAATAAACGTATCCCTTTTACTTTTGTTCCAGACTTAAGGTTTTCACCACCAACTTTTAAATCTTTGATTGTTCTAACGGTGTCACCATTTTGAAGTTGAACTCCATTAGAGTCTAAAAACTTTGGACCAGCGACAACTTCCTTAGGAGCTTCTACAGTTGCCAATGTCCACTCATGCGCACACTCTGGACAAACCCATAAATTTCTATCTTGATACCCATAAGGTGAATTGCATTTCGGACAGACCTGACTTTCATCTGACATATAATAACCTTGTAATAAATTAGTAAGCCAATACTTTAGAACTTATTTTCTTTTTCTTTAAGTGCCTGCGCGTTATATGTAATGGTCTTCATGCCGTTTCGCTATAATCAATAAATCAAAAAGCTTATTAAAACAGTTAACAGTACGACTATCCATGAAGCAAGCTTCCAGCGCTCTAATAATAAAAAACCAACAGAAGCTAATGCAAAATCTTTCGCCGAAAAAACTGCACTCGTCCAAACCGGATGATAAAGTGCCGCTAGCAAAATTCCAACGACAGAAGCATTTATTCCAAGCATTGATTGTCTTATGCGTGGGAAACTTCTGAGCCTTTCCCAAAATGGTAATATACCAACGATTAAAAGAAATGCTGGTAGGAAGGCCGCAACCAAACAAAGTATCCCCCCTAACCATCCATTAGGATATAAATTAGAAACAGCACCGATATAAGCACTAAAAGCAAATAGCGGTCCAGGGATAGCTTGGGCCAAACCATAGCCTGCCATAAATAAATCTTTTGAGACCCATCCAGTTGGAACAACTTCCGACTGAATTAGAGGGAGAACGACATGTCCTCCACCAAAAACGAGTGAACCGACTCTATAGAAGCTATCAAAAAGATTTATTGCCTGATAATGAAAAACTGATCTAAATACCGGAAGTAAAATTAATATGACTAAAAAGATAATTAAAAAACTTGCTCCCGTTTTTTTCTTAACTCCACTCTCCATGGGAATATGAGGAAGCTCTTTTGTTTCTTTAAAAAAGTAGGCACCAAAAATTCCTGCCAGGACTAATACTAAAATCTGAATAAAAGCTGAATTGAAGAACAATACAATCACGCTAGAAAAAAGAGCAATTGAAATACGCTCTTTATCTGGGCAAAGTTTTTTTCCCATATTATAAACTGCTTGGGCAACAACTGAAACAGCAACAACTTTAAGACCGTGAAGCCAGCCTTGGTGTGCATTCAAATTTAAGTGGGTCATTCCTAATCCAAAAAGGATGAGAATGATTGCGGAAGGAATTGTAAATCCTATCCATGCTACAATTGCCCCAATGATGCCTGCTCGATTTAATCCAATCGCCATTCCGACTTGACTACTGGCAGGCCCCGGAAGAAATTGGCATAAGGCCACAAGGTCAGCATAAGCGTGTTCATTTATCCATTTTTTCTTTTTAACAAATTCATCATGGAAATAACTTAAATGTGCAACGGGGCCTCCAAACGAAGTTAAACCCAATCGAAAAAATGTAAAAAAAACTTCAAAATATTTCATTTAAAACCTTAAGATTTTTGCTAGGGCCAATAAAACGACACCAGAAAATACGATCTGTCTTATCTTGATTAAAATATCCATACTCAAACGCTGCGAAAGTCTTTTTAATAAGAATACTGCTGCTAAAATTCCACCTAACAGATAAAAAAAGCCTATTCCTATTTTAAAATCTGCCCCTTGATGAATTTGGATTACTAAAGAACTCAGCGAAGACAGCCCCACTGCAAAAAGACTTGTAGCCACGGCATTCGGTTGTTTGAAATGATAAAGACCAAGCAGTATTGGAAGCATCAGTACACCACCGCCGAGACCAGTAAAAGTCGTCAGTGCTCCTAAGGCCAATCCAACTAAAGTTGAGAGCCAAAAGCTTTCATGAGATGGTTGATCATCCGTTTTTATTTTTACTGGAAACCAGACACTATACAAAGCATATAAAGAAACGAGCGATAATATAATCGCGATCCAGAATGAAGATAATGCGGCCTTAAATGGTGCCGTCAGATAGCTTCCTGCGGCCGAAGCAATAACAATCAGCAATCCAGTTTTATATTGTGCAAAGGATTTTTGGGCCAAAAAATTTAATAGTGATGCCAATACTACAGCGACTAAAGAATAAAGAGAGGCTTCTTTTAAGCTTTGCCCCATAAACTGCATGAACAGAGGAATCGCAACGAGTGCTCCCCCGGCCCCTGTTAGACCCATTACAGTTCCAATTAATATTCCACATATTAGTTCAATCATTTTATCTTATCTTCGAATAGTTTAAATATTCCCATACCAACTAACATAGACACGATAAAGATTATGATATTAATATTACCACTGGTCACCGCAACGATTCCTGGACCAGGACAAATCCCTGCCCATCCCCAGCCTAATCCAAATATGGCCGCACCAGTAATCAATCGCCAGTCTAAATCTTTACGTGTAGGTAGATGAAATTTAGTATCTAGTAACGGAGAACTTCTCTTTTTTATGAAATAAAAAAAAATAGAATGAACAAAGATGGCCCCGGCCATAACTCCTACTAAGGAGTAATTCCAATCTCCAGTTACATCTAAAAAACCTCTCACGACTTGAACTTCTGTCATGCCGCTTATTCCAAGACCTAAAGCAAAAATAAGACCCACAATAAATGCTATAAAAATTTTCATAGAGAACCTCGCACAAATTTAAAAATAAGAACGCTGATCACTCCAAAAAGAATGAAAGTTAAAGTCGCTACGATGGAGCGAATTGAAAGTCGTGAGATCCCACACACTCCATGACCAGAAGTACATCCGTTACCTAAGAGTGTTCCAAATCCGACTAAAAGCCCTGCAATGATATAATCAATCGATAGCGCTGAAGAAACCTGGATAAAGGCTTCCGGTTTTAAAAAGCGAAGAATTATACCACCAAATAGAAGACCACCTACAAAGGCCACTCTCCAGTTGAGATCATTTTTTTGAGGCTTGATAATACCGCCGAGGATTCCGCTAATTCCGGTCACTCTTCCGTTAAACAACAGCATCAAACTTACAGCAAGTCCAATAAGCACTCCGCCAATAATTGCATTTATCATTTTAGACTCCTACTTTAATAATTCTTTTTTCAAACGCGTCCATGACTCTTCCAGGCGATAGGCCTTGTATCCATTCTCTCTTAGATAATTAACAGAATAGGCAGAAAGTGCACACATGCGACCACGACAAAAAACGAGAATCTTTTTTCGTTTGGGAAGCTTACTTAAATTTTGTTTTAAATCTTGTTGTGAAATATGCACAATTGAAGGAAATTCTTTTTCATCAGTTACTTCGTCGTTTGGCCTAACATCCAAAAAAATAATTTCTTGCTTCTTTATAAGCTTTCTTGTTTCTTCCCAATCTTCTGTCCAACTAATATCTCCACCCAATTCCTGCGAATTTATTTTCAAAGTTGGATCCAATTTTTGAATGAAATCCTGATAGGATTCCCAGAAGTCTAAAACTGCAGGTTCTAAAGTATAAAGTCTTTTTTGTCCCATGCTCTCTACATTTACCAAACCTTCATTAAGCATTTTTCTTAAGTGCATTGAAGTGTTCGCTACACTTTGATCAGTCTTGGCCGCTAAGACTTCAACTGTTAGCGGTGCCTGTGAGAGAAAATGGATTAATCGAATTCTAACAGGTGCAGCAATTGCACTTAATATCCCCGCCATAGATTCGAAGATACTTCCTTGTTGTTTCTTTAATAGTTGCAATTTATCCACTCTAACCTCTCAATAGTATTAATATACCACTCATTATTCAATTAATCAATTGAATAGCGTAACTAAGGGGAGTATTATAAAAATAGGCCAAGTTGGAGGTATAAAATGAAAATACAACACTTCTTTGATCCGGATACTTTTACTCTTACTTATTTAGTTATCGATGAAAAAACAAACGATACAGTGATCATTGACCCTGTACTTGATTTTGATCCACCTTCGGGAAAAATTGATGACCATAGCATTCAAAAAGTTATTGATTATATCAATCAGAACCAACTTAATGTAAAAGCGATTCTCGAAACACACGCACATGCCGATCACCTTTCAAGTTCGCAAATATTAAAACAATTATTTCCCAAGGCCGTGCATGGCATTGGTGAAAAAATAAAAATTGTTCAAGAAGTTTTTAAATCACATTTCAATTTAAATGATCTCAAGATAGATGGATCTCAATTCGATCATCTCTTCAAAGATTTTGAAGAGATTAATTTTGGCTCCCTCCATATGAAAGCTTTCCCCACTCCTGGTCACACACCGGCCTGTATGAGTTATCAATTTGAAAATTCTGTCTTTGTTGGGGATGCCTTATTTATGCCTGACTACGGTACAGGAAGATGTGATTTCCCTAAAGGAAGTGCTCACGATCTCTATCATTCTATTTCAAAAAACTTGTACTCACTTCCTGATGAGACCAATGTTTATGTAGGGCATGACTACAGTCCTAATGGCCGAGAAATGCTTTTCCATACAACTATCGGTGAAAGTAAGTTAAAAAATATCCAGCTCTCTGCCAAGACAACTGAAACTGAATATGTTGAATTTCGAGAATCCAGAGACAAAAAATTAGCAACGCCCAGATTGCTTTTACCGAGCATTCAAGTAAATATTGATGCTGGTCACTTACCAAGCGCCGAGGCAAACGGAAAATCATATTTAAAATTGCCTTTAAATGTTCAGTTAAAATCTGGAAAATTGTAGGAGGAAAAATGAGTACTAAATTTTACATAAAAGATGGAATACCAACGATTAACCCAGAAGATGTTAATGAGCTTTCAAATTTTGAGATCATTGATGTTAGAAGACTGGAAGAATTCACTGCAGAACTTGGGCATATTGAGAGTGCAAAACTTGTAACCCTAGGTCCAGATTTGAAAAATTTTATCAACAAAACTGAGAAAACCAAACAACTTATTTTTGTCTGTCGATCAGGAGGGCGCTCGGGCCAAGCAACTCAGGACGCTTTATCGGCCGGATTTTCTGAAGTGTATAATATGGATGGAGGAATGCTGAAGTGGAATGCTCTAAAGCTACCAGTTTGGAGAGAGTTTAAAATTCAGGAATAACCTCATTTATGAGTGTTCCCTCACTTTCGAAATCTGCAATATTCTGAAGCGTAGTTAATGCAATATTTCGAAGTGCTTCTTTAGTCAAAAAGGCGTGGTGGGAAGTAATTATAACATTAGGAAATGTCATTAATCTTGAAAGCATATCATCTTCAATTATTTTTCCTGAATGATCTTCAAAAAAAATTCCTTCCTCCTTCTCGTATACATCTAGACCAGCATAACCAATCCTCCCCTGTTTTAAGGATTCAATAAGCTCTTTTGTATCTATTAAAGCACCTCGCCCAGTATTAATCAGCATGACTCCATCTTTTGTCTTTGCCAAAGCTTCTTCATTAATAATGTAATGTGTTTTATTCGTTAAAGGGAGATGCAATGAAATGATGTCTGAAGTTCTTAAGAGTTTATCTAAAGAAACATATTGAACACCAATACTTGAAAGTGTCTGATTATGAATTAAGTCATGCGCAATCACATCACAACCAAATCCAAGCATAATTCTGGCCATTACACTCCCTATTTTTCCTGTACCTATAATTCCCACAGTTTTTTTACTTAGGTCAAACCCTACCAGACCTTCAATTGAGAAATTGCCATCCCTCACTCGATTATAAGAACGAGGAATTTGCCTGTTCAACGATAGAATCAATGAGACTGCATGCTCAGCAACTGCGTGGGGTGAGTGATCAGGTACACGCACAACACTTAAACCTAATTTCTTACAGGCAATAAGATCTACATGATTAAACCCGGTAGAACGTAAGGCCACTAACTTAGTGCCTCCCTGAGTAAGGAGCGAAAGTGTTTTGAAATCCAGGTTGTCATTAACGAAAGCACAAACACAAGGAATAGCATTTGCTTCTTTTGCCGTTTCTTCGGTCAGTCGCGTTTCTAAAAAAATGAGTTCATGATTAAAACTTTTTGATTCTTGCAAAAAATATTCTTTTTCATATTCATGAGTGCTAAACATGGCGACTTTCATAAAGTCTCCCATCCATTTTTTCAACTTCAGATACAATTCGAATTGTTTTAAAAACCGCATCAGTAGTAACCGATATAGAATTTATTCCTTCTTTAACCAGAAGTTCAGAAATTTCCGGGTAATCACTTGGTGCCTGTCCGCAAATTCCAATAGGACGTCCCGCTTTTTTAGCTGCACTTATTGCCATTTGAAGCATTTTTAAGACTGCCGGATCTTTCTCATTGAAAAGATGACTAATCTTTGACGAATCACGATCAACTCCAAGTACCATTTGAGTTAAATCATTTGAACCAATTGAAAAACCATCAAAATATTTTGCAAATTCCTGTGCTCTTAAAACATTGGTTGGAATTTCAGACATGACATAAATTTCTAAACCCGCCTCACCTTGAATAATGCCATTTTTTTTCATCTCTTCAATAACTTTTTGACCTTCTTCCGGGGAACGACAAAAAGGAATCATGACTTTTATATTAGTCAACCCAACAACTTCTCTTAACTTTTTAATGGCCTTACATTCAAGGGCAAAGCCATCACGATAGAGATCATCATAATATCTAGAGGCCCCTCTAAAACCTATCATTGGATTTTCTTCAGAGGATTCAAACTGCTTGCCTCCTACCAAACTGGCATACTCATTTGTTTTAAAATCAGAGAAACGAACAATCACAGGACGAGGATAAAATGCTCCTGCAATTATCCCCACGCCTTCAGAAAGTTTATCGATAAAATATTGTTCTGGATTATTTCCATAGACACCTAGAACATCACGAATTTGATTGAGTACGGATAAGTCTTTTATTTGATCGTAGTGGGCCAAGGCCATTGGGTGAATTCGAATAGACTCCGTGATTATAAATTCAATTCTCACCAGACCTACTCCATCTACGGGTAAAAGTGAGGCAGTGAGGGCCTGGGCCGGGTTTCCCATATTAACCATGATCTTGGTTTTTGTTTTTTGAATTTGTTTCCAATCAACTTTCTCTTCCTTAAAAGGAAGAATACCTTCATAAACTATTCCTTCATCGCCCTCTGCGCATGAAACAGTAATATTTTGATTATCGTTTAATAATTCAGTGGCCGATTCTGTTCCAACAACACAAGGCACTCCATGCTCTCGACTAATTATGGCCGCGTGACAAGTTCTTCCGCCTCTATTAGTCACAATAGCTGAAGCTTTCTTCATTACAGGCTCCCAATCCGGGTCAGTCATATCAGTGACTAAAACATCTCCGACTTGAAAGCTATGCAACTCAGAAACATCTCGAATAATCTTTACTGGGCCTGCTCCAATTTTCATACCAACAGCTCGCCCAGTAATTAATACTTTTGATCGCTCTTTTAGGACAAACACACCTGTATCTAATTTTAATTTATTCGAATGAATTGTTTCGGGCCTTGCTTGCAGTATAAAGATATCGCCTGTTTTACCATCCTTTGCCCATTCAATATCCATAGGTGTTTCACGTTTATTGAGATTAGAATAGTACTCCTCAATTTTCAGTGACCAATTTGCAAGAGTCATAACTTCATCATCTGAAATTGATAATTTTCGCTGATCTGCTTTAGAAACTTCGATATTTTTAGTTGAACGACTTCCATGACCTGAATACACCATTCTTAACTGCTTTGATCCAACCTTGCGTCTAAGAATTGGTAAAAACGATTTTCCAAGAAGTGATTTTTGTATCACAAATTCATCAGGATCAACTCTTCCGCCAACAATGTTTTCACCAAGGCCGTAGGAGCTATTTATAAGAATGACATTCCTAGCGCCAGACTCAGTATCTAAAGTAAATATAACACCTGAAGAAGCAAGATCTGATCTTACCATTTGCTGAATTCCAATTGATAATTTTACCTTGGAATGTTCGAATCCATTAGCAACACGATAACTAATTGCTCTATCTGTGAAAAGAGACGCAAAACAATTACGGCATGCAGATAATAAGTCCACCACACCACGAACATTCAAAAATGTTTCTTGCTGTCCTGCAAATGAAACTCCTGGAAGATCTTCTGCTGTAGCTGAAGATCTAACTGCAACATCAAGCTCTTCAACTCCTGCCAATTTTGAAAGCATCTCGTAGTTTTTCCGAATCTCTTCTTGTATATCTTCTGGTAATGAGGCACTTCGAACATGAGACCTAATCTTCAGTCCAACTTCCGAAAGTCTTTTTGTATCCTGAGAATTTAATCCTTCTAGCAATGGGTAGATTTTATCTTCAAGGTGATTAGATTGAATCAGAACAGAAAAAGCATCAGCAGTTATAGCAAAACCTTGAGGTATTTGAATTCCATGAGGAGTTAATGCCTGAAACATTTCGCCAAGTGACGCATTCTTCCCCCCAACAAGAGGGAGATCTTTCATAGAAATTTCATTAAACCATCGTATATATTTATCCATAAAACCACCTCATGCTAAACATTAAATTCAAATGAACACTGAATTTAATTCAAGCAAGATAAAGGCCACTGGCACACTCTCTGTTAGTAAGTAACAAGCAGGAAGCATTGGGGTATTATGCCCAGATAGTCATAAGGTTTATTAATGAACGAACAAAAAATTAAAACTAGAAATGAGGTTAGATATTTCACCGACATCTCTTTTAAAAATAGCATTATGAAAGCCAGCTAATATATAATTGCTCTTGTATATTGATCATATATAAAAAGGATAACGCGCTTGCCAGAACTACCCGAAGTCGAAACCATAAAAAACCAACTCACTCCAATCTTACCTTTCAAGATTGAAGCGGCCGTCTTCTCCCCTCTAACAAAACGCATGGTCAAACAAATGGATTTCGATCCAACAAATTTCACCATCACTAAAATTCGCAGACACGCCAAGTGGCTCATCTTCGAACTCTCTCCATACGGATACATCTTATCTCACCTAGGAATGAGCGGTTCATGGCAAATGTCCCACGCCCCTCTAGCAGAAAAACACGGTCACATCGAATTCATCGATAAATCAAAAGCACAGTTCGGAGTTCTAACCTACATCGACCCACGCCGCTTCGGGCATTTCTACCTACTCACAAACGAAAACTTCAAAATCAAAGAAGACGCTCTACCAATCGATATCACCTCACCTGATTTCGACGTGGATCATATTGCAGAAATTTTCTTCAAATACCCCAATAAGCCTATTAAGCCTTTCCTGCTCGATCAAAAAGCATTCCCTGGTGTCGGTAACTACATGGCCTCGGAAATTTGTGCGCGAGCTGGAATTTTACCGACAAGACTTACAGGAAACATCGAAGCCGATGAAATCCAAAAAATTAAAGATGCAATGAATGTCGTTGTGAATGGTGCAGTTGAAACGAAAGGAACAACTTTCAGTGGCGGCTACCGTGATGCTAACGGCGATAAAGGCGAAGGAGTAAAACACTTAGTGGTTTTTTATCAGAATCATTGTCAGATGTGTTTGGAAGAAGGAATCGTCACAAAAGTTATCAAGACAATTCAAGGCGGACGAGGGACATATCACTGCCCTCGCCACCAAAAATAATTATCTTGTTCTCATAGAATTAACACAAGCAGTGTATCCAGCATCATTATTTCCGTAGGTTCTACCAGAGCGGTCTACGCAATTAACTCCAGTCGCATTTAAATTGGGTGGAGTAATTGTTCCCGGCGTATTAGGCAGCACTCCTCTCGTCGTCGAAGACTGACTTGTCCCAATCGTATCAGTAGTTGTATTCGTATTGTTCATTGTATTTGATCTACGAATACCTGTTGCGCGATCTGCAGGACGATTCATATTGGGATTATTGTTATTGAGCATCCCAGGCATCGAGGAAGTTCCTGCTGCAGGCACACCTGTCGAGGGAGCTGGTGTCCCAGACATTTGTCCATAAGCTTGTGATAGCGACAAGGCCATCACAAGTGTTAATAATGTTTTCATATAATCTCCTTAAGGTCATTCAACCCTGTTAGCATTGTCCACACACTTCTTGTATCCTTTGCTGTTAGGAGCGTAAGCTTGTCCTCTCGTATCCACGCAATTCACACCTTTAATTGAATCGCTCTTTTGAACTCCTTTTAAGGAGCCCGGGGGATGAGTTTTCCTTTCAGTCGCAGACTGTCCGGTTACAACTTCATCACCACTTTGCTTTCTCAATTCTAGCTCTCTGCCTTCTTGTTCTTTATCGATGTCTATAAATCTGGTTTGAGAAAAAGCTTCTTCAAAAGTAAAAATACAAAAGCATGCGAGAAATAAATTTTTCATTACAACTCCGCTATTTTTTCATGGTCTTTGAATTATCCATGCAGTTTGCGTATCCGACATCGCCAAAGCGAAGCCACGCTCCATCTACACTTCTACAGGATTTAACTTTTGCGTCGTATTGATATTCTCTTTTTGTTGCTGATTGTCCTGTCTGGATGACATCAGAATTATCGTAGTCATGATAAATCGCTTCCTGACTAGTCTCTTCCTGAGCATTCTTATGAACTGTAATTGACTTATCTGATGATGGGGCTGCGGCCTTGCTTACTGGCAAATTTGATTTCCCGTAAACTTGTCCGGCAAGTGAAACCGTTAAGATTAATAACAACACATGTTTCATAAATCCTCCTTAAAAAATTAAACATTGAATTAAAAATTCAAATTAACTTAATGTATTGGATTCAAGTAACATGCCGGCCGTAAGTAACATCAATGATTAGAATTTATTTGTGTGACAAAAAGAGTCCGAGACAAAATGCTACAGGGAATATTGTAAGGTAAACTACGCCCGTGGGTTGCACGGGCATTAGACTTATTGTTTTTCGAATTCTACTTTAACTTCTGCTTTGGGATCATGCTTACTTGCTTTCACTTTTTTAAGGCAAGCTTTATAACCTTTATCACCAGCTTTTAGTTCGTGCCCGTCTTTTGTTTTACATGTAACTTTTGCTTTCACTTCTGGAGCATCTGTATAAAGTGCAGTTTCATCTGCTCTTTCTTGAGTTTTATCTGCTGGTGTAACATCCAAAGTGTTTGAATTCTGCTCTACAACCGTATTTTTTTTCGTCGTTTGAGCTACAACTTTTTTTTCTGCCGCGATTGCAGTTGTCGAAAGAACTAATAGCGCCAATAGTAAATACTTCATAATAACATCCTCTTTATTTTAAATACTTCCAGAAAAAAGCATAATCCATTGCCTTCATAAAAGCCAGCTCCTTCAAATTAGAAGCACCTGCATGTCCACCATCAATATTTTCATGATAAATATAATCAATTCCGTACTCTTCTAAAGTCGCTGCAAATTTTCTGGCATGCCCAGGATGAACTCTATCATCCTTCGTTGAAGTGTTTAAGAACATCATCGGGTAGTTCTTTTGCTCTTCGTTAATATTGTGATAAGGCGACAGTTTACTAATGAAAGCTCCATCTGCTTCATCAGGATTTCCGTACTCAGCAATCCAGCTATAACCAGCAAGCAGTTTATGATAGCGGCGCATATCCAACAAAGGCACTCCACAATTAATGGCCTTGAATAACTCCGGCCTTTGTGTGAAACAAACTCCCATTAACAGTCCACCGTTACTCCCACCATGAGCTCCCAAGTGTTGTGACGAAGTAATATTCTTGGCAATCACGTCTTCAGCGATAGCATAAAAGTCATCATAGGCACGCTGACGTTTCTCTTTTAGTGCACTCTGGTGCCAAGCAGGCCCATACTCACCGCCACCTCTGATATTTGCCAGAACATACACACCACCTTTTTCAAACCATACTTTGCCTAATATATTACTGAAGTGAGGTTTTAATGAAATTTCAAAACCACCGTATCCGTAAAGGATAGTAGGATTTTTTCCATCATACTTAAGACCTTTTTTGTGAACTACAAAATAAGGAACTCTTGTACCATCAGGACTTTTTGTGAAGTGCTGGGAAACTTCTGTATTTTCGAAATCAAAAAATCCTGGTTGTCTTTTTACGATGCCCTCTATCTTATTTTTATTTCCATAATAATAAGACACAGGAGTATTGAATGAATCGAACATAATAAAAAAATCATCCGTCTTCACAGATGTCGTTAATGTATCGAGACTTCCGTTTTCCGGTAGTGCAATTTTTTCAGATATCCATTTTCCATTTTCTTTTTTTACATAGAAGAAGCTGCCTTTTACATCAGTGTCTACAATGATAAAGAGTCCACTCTTAATCGTTCGCGCAGAGTAAATGGCAGAATGAGCAGGAGCTCTATACACCAGCTCGGCCACTTCTGTGGTGTAGTCAAAATGAAGAACATCTCCAATGAGAAACTCTTTCCAATCCTGGCTTAATACAAAATTAAATCCAGTAAGATTGCCTCCCGTTGATTCAAACTTTTTGGGAAGATCAAGTTGCTTAAACTGAGATCCGTCGTATTTGAAAAATTCAGTAGTGTAAAAATCTATATGAACTGAGGCCACAAAACTAGCTTTGCCATCTTCATGATAAACTCTCATGTCAGTGGCATTATTTTCTTTAGGAATTTCAAAAATAGTTTGGGCCTTATCTACAGACTCACCTCTTTTCCATCTTTTGATTAATCTTGCATAACCGCTATTGGTGACTGTTTCCGGTCCAAAATCTCGGCTGACAAACAACTCATCATCGCTCATCCATTGCACGCTACCTTTAGCAACAGGAAGTTCAAAACCACCACTCACAAATGTTCTTGTGAATAGATCGAACTCTCTCACCACATCAGCATCGGTTCCGCCGGGAGACAGAAAAACTAAAGCGCGTTTTTTATTTGGAGAGATATCAAAATCGTGGAAGACCCACTTTTGTCCTTCTACTTTTGAAAGTGCATCTAAATCGAGAAGAACATCCCAGCCAGGTTCTGATTTTTTATAACTTTCAAAAGTTGAACGTCTCAATTGACCTTGGATATTTGTTTCATCTGTCCAGAAATTATAGACGAAACCATCTTCGATGAAATAAACAACCGGGATTTTTTCTTTTGATTGTAAAATCGTCTGTAGGTTCTCAACATCTTGATTGAACCATTCTTCTTTTTCAAACATTGCAATGGTTTTTTTATTGCGCTCTCTTGCCCATGCAAGACTACTGTCACCCAAAACATCTTCAAGCCATAAATACTTGTCTTCCATTTTTTATCCTTAAAAAATAAATCCAACTGTGCTGTAGAGAGTATCGTTCGTACGGTAGTAACTCCAGTAAGAAGCATCATCCGGTGCTTTTAAGATTTCTAATCCGAGAGCAAGGGTGATGTGTTTTTGATAACTGTATTTCACTTCACCTTTGATGATGTTGTCACTTCTAATAAGATCGTACTTTAAATCGACAGCAGCATCGAAAGAGTCGTTGAAGAAATACTGGATTCCTCCACCGATCGTACTTTTCCATTTTACTGTATCACTGAAGAAGTCATCGTTTCCGCGGATATTGCCCGAAATTAAGTGAATGTAGTTCAACGTGAGTTTGTACTTTCTATGTTTGTCGTAATTCAAACTCATGTGAGCATAAGCTTCTTTGTCATAACGAGGATTGATGTTGAAGTATTCAGACTTGAAGGTTTTTCTGCCGTTAGAAATATCCACTAAAAAATCTTTTCCTAGTTTGGCATTTGGATCAACATAACTCACACCTCCGCGCGCCTTGATGTCGCCAAAAGCATGATAGGCCTGAAAACCATAATAAGCATGGTGGTTGATTGTTGGGTCAGCTGTTACATTAACTTTTCCAGTTCCAAGATTGTCATAATAAGCACTGGCATTAATTCTCAGTTTATTTTCTGGTTTATAAATCGCGAATGCTGAAACTCCGCCATTCTCCCATGAGTATCTAATATTTCCACCCAAGGATTTATTGAAAATAATTTTGCTAATTTTGTAATCAGTAATGCTGTAATAAATCGGTACTTCAGTTCCGCTGATCACCGTTTTCTTCGGAGGCAATCTCACCCATTCACTTTTACTGTGAACATCGCCATTTTTAAAATCGATGGCCGGGTTAATTTGTGGAATGAATAAATAAGAAGCAAGAATATCAAATTCAAAATTGCCAAGACGCTTATTAAATAAAACTCCTGTAACACCTTCTTCTTCAGTGCTTAAAAGTGTGAATGACTGCACAGCATTTAAATAACCAAGGCTCCAGTATTTTTCATTTAAATTCCAGTCGAGAATTTTTCGACCTGCAGTAATTGTGTAAGTGTCGCCTTTATATTGTGCGTATGCTTCCTGAACGGAATAATTTAATGAATTATTATCTTGAAAATAAAATCTCAAATCTGTGTTTAAAAATGTATCTAAATTTTGTGTTGGAGGCGCTGTCTCAAAGTTGAATCCTAGCCAGTCTCCCGACTCACTACGGTACAGAGGCTTATTTAAACGATAAAATTTCTCATAAGTTAGCTCAGCAGTGGCCGCAAAAAGAGACGTATTTCCCAATGAGATTAGAGCTAGAAACAATAGACTCTGTAAATTATACCTATGTTTGGACACCCTAACTCCCTATTGCTTAAAAACTCATTTTACCTAACATTTCCCTGACACAATACCATTGTGGAAAGCCTGTAAAAAACACCTATTTATGATGAAACTATTTTGACATTATATGCTCAGTCTTTACACTACTAAAATGATATATTTTAAAAGATTCGTAAATCACCTAGTGATCATTCCAGCGCTGCTGCTAGCAAGCTGTGGATACGTTTCTGATAAACCGGTTCAAAACATAGACGTTTATAAAACTGATGAACTGCAAACATGTAAAATCGATGTCTCGAAACTAGGTGAAATCTTTACTGCCGATCAAAAAGAGCAGATCAGATGCCTTCAAGAAAACTTCGTTCAATTCACTAAATACGTAAGAGCAAAACATCCTGGTTCAATCACTGAAGCTGAGCTTGGGATTTTCGTTAAGAAATTCTTCACTGATCAAAGTGATGCCATCGTTAAAGGGCTTAGTTTAATTTTCCAATTGAACATGATTCTTTTAAAAGATGAAGCTGACCGCATTTCTCATTCAAAAATCAGCCCTCTATTTGAACTTCTGGTTCAGGTCAATCAGGAAGCTGTGATCCTTACCAACATCATCAAGATGATGGATGATGAAACTCACCAGAAAGACTTCTGGTTTCTGCGTGAAAAATTCAATGAATCGACAGCTCGCTTTGCGAAATCTGCCGTTGGTGTGATTGAAAATGCTCCAGGAATGGAACAAAAGCTCAACATGCGCACATTCATCAGAGATATGAGCAAGAAGATTGGCGACCATGAAATTGACAATGAAACCATCGATGCATTTATTTATCTTAAAAAAGTACTTGTTGGTGGTGATGAAGAAATTCTGACAACTAGTGAGCTTAAAGAAGTGATCACGAAACTCCCAAGAATCATGGGATTAGTATTTGATGTTTATTATTGTAAAGCTGAAAACTTCAGGTCAAAGGCCGAAGAAGTAAAATTTTACCTGGAAGCGACAAGAAACGTTTATCACTCAATTAAGTTCGAGCAAGTAGATTTTGAGTTAATGAACTCAAAACAGCTGGTGTCTCTTGCTGAAAAGATTCTAAAGAACTACGACGTTGAATCATTCAAGCCAAGTATTGAGGCCCTAAAACAGCGCTTTATTGGTGGTAAAAAAGACTCTGTGACTCTTAAAGACCTTCAGACCGTAATGGAAATGGTTCACGACTTCCTTGAAAAGCTCTATTTCAATCATGTGACTTACGACGACAGATCTAACAAAATTATCTTAGGACGTGACGTCCCTCTTTTTGAAAAAGATATCCCTTATAAAGTGCTTCCAGGTTATGACATGTTCCCGAACAAAGTCAGACTTGCTCAGCTTTTTTCAAGCTTCACTGATACAGCAATCAACTTTAGATACTTTAGAGATTACACTACAGGGTCTGCGATCTACGATACAAAGATTCTTAGAAATAAAGACGGCTTCAATGAAGTGAACCTTGCTAAATGGGCCAGCTGGAAATTATTAAAGGCCTACGGACACCTGGACGCTAAAGGTGAAATGCAACTTTCAATGGATGAGTTTTCTAAGTTCTTATTAGATGCCAAGCCATTATTAGAAGAATTTAAACTGTGGTCTCCCAACTTTACGACATTTTCAAGAAATGCCGTTTTACTAGCTGACCTTTTTCAACAAAATTCTAATGGTGACCAGTTAATCAACATCAACGAAGCAACTGAGTATATCGGAATGCTTTTAACGGCCGTGGAAGTTTCAGGAAAATTCAATAAAACACTGATAAATTCTTGTGACCCGGGAATTAACTCGGACGATCCAGTCTTCGATGCTGACTGTTTTAACAATAATTTCTACGAAGTGATCCTGAGCAAGCTTGGGTATGAAAAAAGCTTCCCTCGCCTTGATACCTACTTTAAAACAGTGTCTAAAGAAGAGTCTCTGGATTACCTAAAAGGTGTTGAAGGGTTTGCCCGCGATAACAATGCGCCCGGTGTGCCAGTTGGTCGCCGTGATGCAACTCTTATTCTTGGTGCAATGATTAACATTGAATCAACATTCATTCGTTTTGATAAAAACAGCGACAATATTATCGACTACGATGAGCTTTCGGTCGCGTTCTTAACTTACAAAGCATCAATCATTTCTCTTGCTGGACTTAAGCCTGAACAGGAAAAATACGCAAAAGGTATTTTCTTATACATGGCCTCAAAAATGGAAATACCAAAAACTGGTACATGGATGTCAGACGCTAAGTTTGGAACGTTTAATAGTTGTGTGCAGTCGACGACATGTAGAAAACTTTTTATGGATGAAGTTCAGGCGAAACGCTTAAACATCGGAAAACTTCTATACTATATGGTGAATCAAGCGCCTTCAGCTGTCGCAGTAAAAAAATAAAAAGCAGCGACAACTAATGAGTGATTGATTTCTCCACTCCCGATAATCTCTCTAATATCTTTTTTATCCCTCAGATAAACTTCAATTTCTTCGAATGGATCCAGCTCTTGATCATGAGTCTTCACGGCGTCTAATGCTAAGTAAGTCTCGCAAGAGTTCATCATAAAAGCAGGATTAGCAGCGACCTTCCCTAAAAATTTCCAATTGCTTGAAGTGTAACCAGTTTCTTCACGAAGCTCTCTGGCCGCAGCGATTTGCATGTCTTCACCGATATCAACTGCCCCACCAGGAATTTCCACCGTCACATCATCAGCACCGTGACGGTACTGTTTAATTAAAACAATTTTCTGATCAGGTGTAATCGCAATGACGTTGACCCAGTTGTAACATTGAACAATATCAAAATCTCCAATCTCACCGGTTGTCGGAGACTGGCTCTTCATTTTTAAATAGCGAAAAACTTTTGCTTTAAAGATGACTTCAGTGCTGATCGTTTTCCATTTTTCAATTTTCATTTAGAACTCAATTTGGATAAATTCTTTATTCTTGCGGCGATTTTCTTCGTTGATCTGATCGCGGGCCTTCAGGTAGGCCTGGAATTTTGTCTCGCCAATTATAGCAAGCAGCTCTTTCAGGTAACGTTGGTTGATTTCTTTTTCACGAATGCTTTGGTCTTCTGAAATATTATAAGTGAACTTGTCACCGAATTTTTGACGAAGATAATCGTGATATTCTTTATAGGCCATCATCTTTTCTTTATCGTTATTCTCGCGCATTTCAAGATAGCGAGCGTAATGATTAACTCCGATAATAGACTCCGCTTTTGCCAGCCAAGCTTTCTCCATTCTATCAAAAGCAGCGAACTGCTCTTCATCTTCTTTCGTCAGATTGCTGTGCTCACGCATATGCGGGACTTGTTCTTCTTTTTTAATTGAAGCAGGAGTATCCAAAGGATTAGAACCGGATGTTGAATCTAATTGATCCCAATCAAGGGCCATATTTTGTTCTTTAGGAGTTTTTCTCTCTACAAAAAATTTATAAGAGAACCACACCGTCAAAAGGGCGATTAAAAAATAAGGAATAAACTTTTTGAACTTTTCCATTAGTCTCTTTTCATGTTTTCCATCTGAAGCTCAATATCAACTTCTTTGTTGGTACGAAGCATCTGATAGGCACCCTGAAGATCGTCGATCTTCTTAGCAGTCATTCTGATCTTGTCATCCATGATACTCGAAGTAACCTTTAACCCCGATTCCTTGATGATCTTGTTGATGGCCTTGGCCTTCTCTTTTTCAATACCATTCTTGATATTAATGGTCTGCTTCATCATGCGGTTTCCCGATGGCTCGATCTTCTGAGGATCGATGCAGCGCTGGCCGATATTTCTTTTCACCAGCTGGCCTCGAAGGATCTCAAGGGCCGCTTTCATTTTATAATCGTCTTCTGCCTTAAGCTCTATCGTGGTGTCTTTCAACTCCAGGGACACATCGCTCCCCTTAAAATCGTAGCGGGCATTGATCTCTTTTTGGGCCATCAGGATGGCATTTTTCATTTCCATCATGTCTGTTTTAGAAACTAAATCGAAAGAAGGCATGGACTCTCCATTTTATGCTTAACTTTTAGTTAGGCATGATGGTACAAATAGTTAGGTGGAATTTCAATGAATGATAAATTAGACCCCGCTCCAAATTACGCAAAGGCCCAGTTTTCCGGAAAAATCATCACGATTACCAAAGATGAAGAAATCGCTCCTGCGATGGAATTACTAAAAGATGTTCGCATTATCGGCTTTGACACAGAAACAAAACCTTCGTTTAAGAAGGGTGAGTTTTATCACGTCTCCCTATTACAACTAGCTTCAGACGACTATGCTCTGCTATTTCGCCTGCACTTCTTAAAAGACTTTGAGCTGGTTAAAATCCTTTTCGAAGACAAGACCATCGTTAAGACCGGCGTCGCGATCAGGGACGATATTAAGGCCCTGCAGAAGCTATTCCATTTCACTCCCCACGGATTCGTTGAACTCTCAGATATTGCCAAAGAAAGAGCGCTGAAAAATTTTGGACTAAAAGGTATGACGGAAGAGATTCTGAACTTAACTTTGAGTAAAAAGGCCAAGCTTTCTAACTGGGAAGGCCACGAACTTAAGCACGACCAGCTTCAATACGCTGCAACCGATGCATGGATCGGCCGCAAGCTGTATCAAAAACTAAATCCAGATCATTTATAAAGTTTTTAAGAACATCACCATATCTTTCTTATCAAGGGCACTGAATTTCTCAGTTCCATCTTCTTTAAGAAGCATTTTCGTGTGACCAATGTTACGCAGTCCCGGTTTTGATGTATCAAACGCCGCCTCTGAATCTTTTAACCATTCTTTTGGAATCTTGTTTGCGATTGGGTAACCAACACAGTCCTGGTCGAAATCAGTTTCTTTATTAACTGCAGGGCCAAGTACGAACTTCTTCGGACGGTTTTGTTCAGTTGATAAAACATCACATAAAGTCGGGACTGAGTTGTTATGGAAGTATGGATATCTCGCCCACACACCTACTAGCGGAGGTGGAACATATCCAACTTGCGGTTCGACTTTCGTCTTCATCCATTTTGAAATTGCCAGGTTGTTTAAATCGGAAGCAAAGTATTTCATCGCCTGGTATCTGTTGGGATCAGTTCCAACATCTTTCACAGGAGTTTTATCGTGATAGATCACTTTTGTTGTCGCAAGTAATTCCACGTCTGATAATTGATCTGCATTTTCTCCAGACCATGCTTTTTGGTATTCACCATGGCACTTTAAGCAACTTGAGTTGAAAAGTTTCTCTCCACGTTTCGCACTCGTTACATCAATAGTATTAGCTGGGAAAAAGTCAGTATATCTTGGAGCTTCAGTTGAAAAAGCTGCCGCAGTAATTTCTTTAACTGCTTTAGAATTATCCTGCATCCATTTCTCTAATTCTTTTAAATCAGTCCCTCTTCCAATTTCATTCCATAAGAAGTTTGTGAAAATCGGATTTCCACTGACGATTGATCCATCAGAGAGCCATCTTGTTTTATATTTTAAGTTCCACCATGGCATTGGTTTTGAGTCTGCTACAAATGTCGCAAGCTCTTGGTCTCTTGGGTATCTCTCTAAAACTGGATTTTTAGTCGCATAATCATCGTCGTTTCTTCTCGCTAAACTCAAAGCAGTATGTGGAAGAGACGTATCCAATCCATAAACCTGAGGCACAACACTATCAACGGCCATGATGTTCTTTTTTGTTCTATTGAACATTAACACTTCACCGTCAGTAGCTTTCGTACTCGACTTAAAAATCCCTGTTGGGATATTCGGAACGTAGGTGCGGGCCATATGGAAAAGTTTATTTGAGTGCGGACGCTTATTCGTCAGACCCATTACAGTCGTTCCAAACAAACTAGTCGCGTGACAAGCAAAACAACTAAAAGTTAAACCTTCACCTTGAGCTGTCTTAATAATCCCAGCACCAACATATAAAGCATCTGACTGCCCTTCAGGGCGAGGCATTTTATAAATTCCTTGAGCATTGGGAGAATTGAATTTTGAGAGTCCAATCCACTCATACATTTCAGCTTCAGTTTGAAAGCCGGCCATTTTCTTGCCCATAGCAAGCAGAAGTTTTTTGATTGGGTTATCAGTTCCTGAAGTTAAAAAATTAATTAGTGGGCGGTATGGAATTAATAGACCAGTTACTGTCACTGGGTATTTCATAGCGTGAATATAACCGTCGTTTCTCAATTGCTCGAGTTCAGTTGGTGTAGCCTCATAAATGTTGGCGCGGTTTTCACCTGGAATGATGGTCGCGTTTTCTGACCAGTCAGGGTCAACGCTAGCGTATGATGGTGATGTGAAACCAATCATCAATCCAATGATTAAATTAAGCATAAACTCTCCCGTGAGTTCAATGTTCTTGAATTTAAAAATTAAATCCTAAATGAGAGGAATCCGGCAAGGAAACTTAGCCGTAAATGAGGAATTGTAAGAATTGAAAGGGATTATTTCTTCGGAGTACTCACCACCAGCTTATCGCAGTTACCAGTAAGCCCAGTGTTAACACATTTACTCTCAGTTTTATTGTTATTAGCGTACTCGGCCATCTGACTTACTTGATTGGCAATTTGGATGTACTGATCTTTTGTAATCGTCCCTTTTTTATACTCGTTCGACGCTTTAATGAGCATATCCAGGGCGCTATTTTTAGCTTCACTTAAATAATCCTTATCCACAACTTTAACTTTGGCCTCGGCTGCCCTAGCTTGATCTTCTTTTAATTTATCTGCAGGGTATTCATTTTTACCTTCATTGTAGACAATGACATCATTGCAAGGATTTTTAGAAGGTCTAAGCTCTTCATAGCCTTGGCATGTAGCAAATGAATTTGCCGAATAAAATGCGCCTGAAAAGAGCATACTCATTAAAAATATTTTCATGAATTAAGAATAAGTTCGATCCAAAAAAAAAGGGCGGAAATCACTCCGCCCTTATAAGAAATTGTCTAAATAGTCATTTTTGTGAGGAGACCTTACGATTAAATTAGATCTCTTGCTGCCTTAAATTTAAGGCTACATCTTCAATTGGGTGTAACCGAAAATCTGTGCTTATAATTTTTTGACAAAAAAAGGGAGAGAATTTCTTCTCCCCCCAAATTCTAGAACAGACCCATTAACAATTTTAAAACAGTTGTTAGCAGTTTTAAAAACAGGATAATAAGTTCTAGAATTTTCAATGCTTTGAGCATCCTTGCCTCCTAAGTCGCCTTCATTGGCGAAAGGAGCTCTCCGCTTTGATCAAATGTAAAAATATGTTAGGATGAATCACCCCCAAATTCTGGTTTGTTAGACCAAAAAGGGAATTTTCAATGCTTAAACCCCTCTTACCATGAGGGGTTTTTTATTAGACCTATATCGAAACAAGACTCATTAAATTTTTCTGAATTGAAACACAAAGAGTTGTAGATTGCGTGAAGTGCATATTGCATTAGCTTTCTAGACAATGGAAATACCTTATGGTGAACTATTGTTTATGCTTAGATTTTTATTTTTTATAGCAATATTGATTTCAATTGAATCAATAAGTGCAAAGACTACAAACTTTAAAATAGCTCCACTTGGACAACTCATCAAAGTAGAAGCCAATCAAGAACATGGATTTAATTTTCCATTTTTCCTTTATATTCCAGTTACCAATACTAAAAAGCAAAATCTGCTTATAGTTCCCAATAATACGGGTAGCTCTATTACTGATCTTGAAGAGCAAAACAGTATAACTCAACGGCAAGCATTAGTGGAAGCTTCACTCGCAGTTAAAACATCGAGTGTTTTACTTATTCCTGGTTTCCCACGGCCTAATATTGAACCACCTATTTATACGCATTCGTTATCGCGTAGTACTCTTTTGGTAAAAGATGGTCCCCTTAAAAGAATAGATCTTCAGTTAATTAAAATGAGTGAAGCTGCAAGAATTTTATTGAAAAAAAAGTATAAAATAAGTCTTCGTCAAAAGTTTTTCTTATCTGGTTTTTCTGCGTCTGCTATGTTTGTGAATCGTTTTGCATTTATTCATCCAACATTAGTTGCAGGAGTTGCTGTTGGTGCACCTGGCGGATGGCCTTTAGCTCCTTTAAAAAAATTTAAGAATAAACTCCTCCCATATCCAGTTGGGATTTCTGATCTTGATGAAATAACAAATGAAAATATTGATTTACCAAATTTAAAGCAAGTTCCTTTTTTCTTTTATATTGGTGATAAAGATGAAAATGACTCTGTGATTTTTCGTGATAGCTATACAAAAGAAAACGAAGATTTAGTGTTTTCAACTTTTGGCAAAAAACCTGTTGAGCGCTGGTCAATTGCGGAAAAGCTTTATCAAGATGCCGGTTTAAATGCAAAATTCAAACTTTATAAAGATCTAGGCCACGAAACAGGTGCTAACACGCGTACTGACGTTATTGAATTCTTTAATGCTACTAAAGTTGAATAAAACACTAACAATCGAATCAATCTCTAATCATTAAAACAAAGAAATAAAATACAAAAAAAAGGGGCCTCATGTTGGCCCCTTTCATATTACATACTCAATCTTTTTTCTAAAACTTCAATAGGCGTCAACGGCACAATAAACTTCAGATCCGATCCATGCGCCTGAAGAGTTAAAACCGCTCTAATCCCCATGAAAAGCTGCTTACCTTTAATCTTAAGCTCGCCCTTAACGTGGTTACTCCACTCATTGTATTCAGCTTCAGTAACAAATTTTTTGCCTTCTGCTTTCGCTTTAGCAATCTCACCTTTTAAGTAAGCTTGAATTTGCGGAGTCGTCTCCCAGCTTCTCGCTTCAACATAATCAGCTTCAGTCGAAACTTCAGATCCGAAGTATAAATCTAGAAGAGGAATAATATCGTTAAAGAAGTTCATCTTCTCTTTACTTAAAGTCACACAACGAACTTTCCAATCGTGATCCATTTTTAAGAATGGATGACCTGCTGGAAGAACTTTTTCTACTTCAGCAATCAATGTATCAGTTGGAAGTAAACGAAGGTGCTCACCATTGATGTGGTTTAATTTCACAATGTCGTAAATCGCCGCTGATTTAGTGAAGCGATCAAGTGTGAATGGTGGAAGTTCATGGATATCAAAAATATCTTTTTCTTCAGGGTGAGACCAACCTAAAAGAAGAAGGTAGTTTAACATCGCTGATGGAAGATAATTTTGTTCTTTGTATAAACGCACAGAAGTTGCTCCGTGACGTTTAGATAATTTTTGTCTGTCTTCACCGATTAAAAGTGAAACGTGAGTGAACTCAGGTGGAGTTTCACCGAATGCTTCATAAAGCATTAACTGTCTAAGTGTATTTGGTAAATGCTCTTCAGCGCGGATGACGTGAGTAATCTTCATAGCAGCATCATCAACAACTACAGCGTAGTTATAAACTGGAATACCGTTAGCTCTAACGATGACGAAATCCCCTACCATTCCTTCTGGGAACACAACGTGTCCGCGAACATGATCATTGAACTCGTAAGCTTTTGCCGGAGCTTTAAATCTGATAACTGATTCAAGACCAGCTTTTGTTTTTGCTTCTACTTCAGCATCAGTTAAGTTTCTACAAGTCCCATCGTAATGAGGAGCAAGTTTCGCTGCAACTGCGATTTCTTTTTTTGCTGTTAGTTCTGCTTCAGTACAAAAACATGGGTATGCTTTCTTTTCTTTAAGAAGTTTATCTGCCCATTCTTTGTAGATATGCAGACGTTCTGATTGTCTGTACGGCCCGTAATCTCCACCGACATCCGGCCCTTCATTGTGAGGAAGGCCTAACCATTTTAGATCTTCAATTTGAGCTTCCTCAAATTTACGTTCTGATCTATCAGTGTCAGTGTCTTCAATACGAAGAACATAAGTTCCACCCATCGCTTTAGCGAATAAGTAGTTGTACATAGCAGTTCTGGCACCACCGATGTGAAGGTATCCAGTTGGTGACGGGGCAAAGCGTACGCGAACAGTCATGGCGATTTCTCCAATGAGATTTAATGAAAATTGAGTTTAACAGGTCTGGAGCGATTAGTACACGATAAGACGTGTCTCCAGCATCTCGGCCATGGCATAGCGAATTCCTTCGCGACCTAATCCTGAATCTTTCACTCCGCCGTACGGCATTGTGTCGATTCTGAATCCTGGCACTCCATTGATGATTAAAGCACCCACTTCAAGGTTTTCCTGAGCATACTTCATCTGAGAGATCTGGTTTGTAAACAATCCTGCTTGAAGTCCATAACGTGAACGGTTAACTTCACGGATGACTTCGTCGAAATATTGAACTTTTTCGATAATCGCAACCGGACCGAACGCCTCTTCCGAGACGATTTTCATATCCGCTTGTGTATTAGTTAAAAGAGTTGGAGCGTAAAGATTATTTTCTAAATCGAGAATATGTCCACCGATTAAAACTTCAGCGCCACGAGCTTTCGCTTCGTTCACCCAGCTATCGATTCTGTTAACGTGAACACGATCAATTAACGGCCCGACCACAGTTCCTTCTTCAGAAGGATTTCCAATTTTTAATTCACTTACTTCATGTTTAAATTTTTCTAAGAATTGATCAAACACTGAGTGATCAACATAAATTCTTTGAACCGAAATACACACTTGTCCTGAGTAATTATAGGCACCCATTGCAATTGCTTTTGCTGCTTCATCAAGATTAGCTGAGCGGTCAACAATAACGGCCGCGTTTCCACCTAATTCAAGGACAACTTTTTTCTTTCCTGCTTGAGCTTTTAACTGCCAGCCGACTTCTGCAGAACCAGTAAATGAAAGCATTTTTAAACGCTCATCTTTTAACATGATTGAAGCTTCTTCATTCTGACAAATCACAACGTTTAATACACCTGCTGGAAGACCAACACGTTTGCAAAGCGATGCTAATGCCAGGGCCGTTAACGGAGTGAATGGAGATGGTTTTAAAATAACCGTACAACCAGCTGCTAGTGCCGGAGCAATCTTATGCATAGCTAGGTTTAGAGGAAAATTGAAAGGAGAAATCGCAAGGATCGGCCCGATCGGATAATTTTTAGTGTGAGCAGTTTTACCTTTCCCCAAACCAAAATCCATTGGGATGACTTCACCACCAACACGAAGAGCTTCATCAGCTGCAGCCTGTAATTGGAAGAGTGCTCTCTCAACTTCTTGACGAGCGTAATCAGCAGGCTTTCCTGCTTCAGAAATAATCAGGTTGATGAACTTATCTTTTTCCTGGTGAAGGCCTTCTCTCAGTTTTAAAAGGAAATCTCTTCGCTCAGCTGCCGATAGCTTTGAATAGCTTTGAAAGGCCTGTACAGAGTTCGCAACAGCAAACTGCACTTCAGATGCATCAGCATACGCTACGGTCGCTAATGGTGTCTGGTCGAACTTATTCTTCACCATCAAAACGTTGGTTGTTGAGTGTCCTACCCATTCATTATTAATAAAACTTTTTGCCTGTAATACGTCTCTATTTTCCATAGAGGTATTTTAACTCTCGCTGGTACTAAAAGCCAAATGGAGAGTCGGCCACTGCAGATAATTTTTTTGACCGCGTTGCTAAGGCACGCGCAAAGGATAAATGCTCGCGGAGAAATCTGGTTTCTCCGATCATGAAAAGCTCGATGCTGTGGATGTAACATAAACGCACTGGGGCAACAGAGTTCTTATAAACTTTGTAAAGTTGCTGAGTCGTTAAAAGGTCTTTTGCACCATTAACAAAACGATAGTCTTTCCCTTCAGATTTACAAATTTCGCACATATCAATACCTCACAATAGATTTTATCGTCATCTGACGGATATTCTTAAGGTTTTTTGGGGTTTTCACTGTAAGCCGAGTAGATTCAGGGGTATCCACTTTAGTTTTAGGCCCTAAGCATAAAAAATCGTAGGAAATAGTTCTAAAAATTGCCACAAAGATTTGCTATGCTTGTACAAATTTTTATCAAACACACCCCGAGGAGATCTGAATGATTAAGGCGCTTAACTTAAAGAACAAACTTGCACCCACTCCTAAACAATCTCCAAAATACGCTCTTACTGTAAAAGATGCGAAAGGAACTGACGTTATCGTTGGTGACCCTCGTGCAACTCGCGCACTAGTTGCTCTAATGAATCAACATGCAACGATTGGTGGAGCTGCTTGCCACTGGGGAGGCCCTGCTGCCTTCGCTGAAATTATGTCAGCAACTCACGCACTAATGTTCAAAGATACAACGAAAGCTTGGCATGAAAATTTTCATTTCGTAAACGATGCTGGCCACACTGAAAACGGTGTCTACGCTCTTCGCGCGAACTACGGATTTGATAATTTAACTTTTGAAGACCTTCGCAAATTCAGAAGTATCGAAAGTAAACTTACAGGTCACGGTGAAGCTCACTTAAACCCGGAAGGTGTTTTCATTTCTAACGGTCCACTTGGATCTGGTGTTCCTCAAGCACAAGGTCTTGCTATGGCCGATAAAATTGTTGGAAACAATCGCGTAACAATTTGTACTCTATCTGACGGTGGAGCAATGGAAGGAGAAGCAAAAGAATCTTTCGCTGCTATTCCAGGTCTTGCTTCAAAAAATAAAATGAATCCATTCGTGCTTATCATTTCTGATAACAACACAAAGCTTGGTGGAAGAATTGATGCTGACTCTTTTTCAATGGAGCCAACATTTAATTCTCTTGAAACTCTTGGATGGAAACTTGTTCGCGTTCAAGAAGGGCAAGACATTCAAAAAGTTTACTCTGCTATTGAAAAAGCAGTTGAAGACGCGAAAGCAGATTCTACAAAACCAATCGCTCTTGTTTGTAAAACAACAAAAGGTTTCGGAAACAAAGCAACTGTTGAATCAGCAAGTGGTGGACATGGTTATCCCCTAGCTGCTTACGACGATAAGTTTGTAGCATTCGTAAAAGAAATTTATAACGGTGAAGCTCCAGCTGAATTTGTTAACTGGGCAGAAGAAATCATGAAATCAAAACCAGCTCCGAAAGAAGCTGGAGCAGCAGGACCTAAGTCTGAAAAAGTTCAAGATGGTTTTGCTCGCGCAGTAATCAAAGCAGCTAAAGAAGGCTTCCCTGTTTTCTCAATCTCTTCAGATCTACAAAGCTCAACAGGTATCAAAGCTTTCCATAAAGAATTCCCTGATCACTACATCGATATCGGTATCGCTGAATCAAACATGGTTTCAACGGCCATCGGTTTATCAAAAGTAGGATTAATTCCTATCGTTGATACATTCGCACAATTTGGTATCACAAAAGGAAATCTTCCATTCATCATGGCAGGATTATCTGAAGGTCCGGTTATCGCATTATTCTCGCACACTGGTTTCCAGGATGCTGCTGATGGAGCTTCTCACCAGGCGACAACATACTTTGCAGCTCTTTCATCTATTCCACACATGAACGTTGTAAACTGCTCTTCATCAAGTGAAGCAGAAGCTCTTATGTACGAAGCGATTACGACTTTTGCAAAAGACCGTGAAGCTGGAAAGACTCCCAACTCAACTGTGTTCTTTTTAGGAAGAGAAAATCACCCGGTAAGTTATGTTGACGGTGTAAAATACACTTGGAACAAAGCTAATATTTTAACTGAAGGATCTGATGTAACGATCGTTGCAGCTGGACCGATGGTTGGAAAAGCTCTTGCAGCAGCAAAAGAATTAGAAGCTGCTGGTGTGAAAGCTTTAGTTGTTAACCACTCTCACGTTAACCACGTAGACGTTGAAACATTAAAGGCATCTCTTGCTAAAACAAAAGGTAAATTAATTACAATCGAAGACCACCAGGTTCTAAACGGAATGGGATCAATGATCGTTCATGCACTAAAAATGAATGGTGTAGATTTTAAAGTAAAGAGTTTAGGAATTGGCGGAGAGTTCGGCCAGTCTGCTTATAAGGCAGACCAGCTTTATGCTCGTTTTGATTTAAGTGCTTCTGGAATCGTTAAGGCGTACCACTCACTTTCTTAAAAAGAAGTGAGTGCCGTCAACCAAGTTTGTCCAACAGCAGAGTAGTCTTTTGATCCTGAACAAGCGCTGTATCTTACGCGACCTTTTTCAACTCCAAAGAACTTCTCTGCTGCTTGAGTCTTCTGTGTAATCACAGAAACCGCTTCACCGCTTACAAGATTATAATTCCCTGCTGAATCTCTTGATTGTTTCGCTACTTCAAATCGGTCGTACCCTTCACTGATCATTAAACTAATAGTCAGGTATGAACTTCCACTTAATGTTGTATTTGAAATTGAATCTGTCGTCGCAAGAGAATCACAAAGAGCTCTCATTGCTCCATTTTGATCAGTCACAACGTCTTTGAAATAATTTGTTCTATTTGTTGTAGCAACATATTCGAATTCAGTTGAGCTAACATTTGAAATCGCTGCTGTGAATTCTGTCTGTCCGTAAATGATTGTACTGTCACAGTTTTTTAGCTCGCCTCTAAAACGAAACTGCTCTTGCATATTTGTTAACGAATCAAATAATGTGCGCTTATTTTTTAGAGCAGCACAAATTCTTCTTCCAATAACTAATTCAGAAGCTGTGTAGTTTCTTTCTTTTGGTACAGTGATTAAACCAATCCTTCCGCCGACTTCAGGATCTTTTTTGGTTTCACTTGCTTTACAACCAACAAGAGCGACCACTACCAATAATAAAAGTGATGTTTTTTTCATGAATACCTTCCTTAGCATTTTTGAACTGATGATTAATCTAGGAATAGATTAAACGAATATGGGAAATTAACCAATTAAAAAACATTTTCTTGAGTGTCAGAAGTTCTACAAAGTCCTCTGCGTCACCAAGTTGTGATAGCGGCCAATTGGGGAATAGAAACATTGAATTCATCGCCATCATAAAATCCTTTTTATGGGTTAATGGACGTGAATTTCTATCATGGGAATTATACGAATTAGAATTTAAGATTTCCTAAAAATCGCCAGGAGCACATTGAAGGCATGTAAGCCCTAGTTTTCTCCAGCGCTCTACAACACTTCTTCTATCGTCGACGACAAATAATACTTGAGAGTTTTTCTCAATATGAGCGAGGTAAATTTCCTCTTTGACTTCAGAGTCTTCGCGGAAATCCTGATCCGCTCTCATGTAAAGTTCATCATAAGAGACATTGTGAAATTTAAGCCAGGCCGTTGTCATCTCACGAAAGTTTTCATCGCGTCCTGTTACAAAGTAAACTCTATACCCACGTGCCTGCATCGCTGCAATAAGTTCGATACACCAGAAGTATGGTTTATCCTGGTCCATTGCTTGATTAAACGCACTCCAGTTTTTTGGTTTGGATCTCACATGATGAACTCTGTGTTCAACATCACAAAGAGTTCCGTCCAGATCGACGATAATCGCTTTATGCAGACTCAATTAGAACCTCCAGAACTTATTAAATTCTTCTTTGTAAAAATACACCAGTCCCAGGCACATCAGGATATTTAAAAAACCTAATAAGGACAGAATTGTTGAAAGACTTAATTTTTGCTGATGAAAAATCATAAGCAGGATAGAAACACTCACCATGGCCAGTGCGTTGATCACGTTATTTCCTGCCACTACTCTTGAGAGTTCCGACTCTTTTGTGACTCTTTGAAGTTCAGCAAACTGAGGGACAGTGAACATCCCACCAAAAAGAGACAGCATGAATAAATCGAAGATCACGCGAGCACTTGAATTTAATTTAAAGAAGTCTCTCACTGAAATGGATTCACCGATAGAAAGAAGAAAACTTGCTTTAGACGATGCTTTAATAACAAATGATAAATCAAAAATAAAAAGCGTCATGGCAATTAAACTTAACGGGATAACCCAACGACGGACTTTTCCTTTCGTGATTTTCTCAAGTAAAAAAGGACCTACTCCCATTCCGATAGTGAATGTAAAAAGCATCATGGTTGCGACATTTTCATTTCCGTTGAAAACATTTTTGGCAATCAAAGGAAGAATTGAAAGCAGTCCTGCTCCCATAAACCAAAACCATGAAAGACCAACAATCAAAAGTGCAATCATTGGACTCTGAAAAATCAATTTTAAAATATCGCGAGTTGAAGTGAAAAAATTCCAGTCGACAACGATCGCTGCTCTTTCTTCAACATTGATATTTTCCAGCGGAAGTTTTTTAGCATAATGCAAGCCCAAGTAGGCCACGATTAATAACACGGCAATTAAAGGCCAATAGTTATTTTGAAAACCAGCGGCGACACCTCCGATAATAGTCCCGATCAAAATCGCGACGAATGTTCCGGAGCTCACCATGGCATTGGCAAAGATCAATTGATCTTTAGAAGTGTAATGAGGAATTAGTGAGTATTTAATCGGCCCAAAGAATGTGGCCTGCAGACCGAGTAAGAAAAGTACAAAAAGCATGATGTAGTAATTCTGAAAAATAATTCCGATGCATCCAAGCACGGCCATCAAAACTTCTGCTTCTTTAATTCGATGAGTAAGCCAGACTTTATCCAGCTTATCTGCTAACTGCCCGCTGGTCGCCGAAAGAAAGAAGAAAGGCAGGATAAACACACCACCGCACAACGCCACCATTGAAGCAGAGTTAACGCCAAACAAACTAATATTTTTATAGGCAATTAAAATAACCAACGCGCTCTTAAAAAGGTTGTCGTTTAAAGCGCCATATAATTGAGTCCAAAATAGTGAGTTAAGCTCCGGAGTAATTTTTCTCATTGGACTATGGTGATCAATTAATATTTGATTGTCACGCCCAATATGCAGTACAATAGCGTCATGAAGCTTTACCACTATGTACATTGCCCTTTTTGCGTCCGCGTTCGATTAGGATTTGGTTTTTTAGGAACTAAATACGAATCCATTGTCACCGCTTATGACGACGAAGAAACGCCCGTGAAGCTCACTGGTAAAAAGATGCTGCCAATTGTTGTGTACGACGACGGCAAGGCCCAGAATGAAAGCCTGGACATTATAAAAGCACAGGATACAAACAACCTCCTTGGATGGGATGCGCTGGCAAAAAATCTTGAAGCGATCAATCCACTACTTGATAAGTCAGGTGCTCTGGTTCACAACCTGGCGATGCCCTACTGGATTTGGACTCCGGAATTTAACGAGAGTTCGAGAAAGTATTTTCAAACAAAAAAAGAAGTAAAACGCGGGCCTTTTAAAAACCTGGTTCACAATCAAAAAAGCTTTGCTGATGATTTAGCGAAACTTCTGGAAGATGAACTTGTTACAGAATTAAGGCCTTTCTATAAAAGTGATAAATTCACTATCATGGATATCATGATTGCTGCTCACTTGTGGGGAATGTATGTGGTGCCTGAATTTAGATTCAGCGAAGCCGTGAATAATTATCTTCAAAAAGTAAAAGCGATCGCCCACTTCAACTATCACGAAGATTACTGGCGATAGATTACGACATTCTTAAAAAATGATTCTTAATTAGCAAAGAAGCCTCTTCAATATCAAACGGCTTGAAGATCACGGCCTTTGGCCTAAAAGAGTTTAAAACTTCACGAGAGTAGTCTTGATAACCCGTAATAAAAAAGACTGGAATCTGATTGTCTTCACCGCGAAGGTAAGTCACTAGTTCAACCCCATTCATTTCAGGCATCGTAATGTCAGTGACAATTCCATCAATATCTTTATTGCTGGCCAGGAGCTTCTTAGCTTCCAGACCATTTTCAGCAGTCAGTACATCAAACGAAAGATCTTCCAGGCCTTCTTTAAAAAGCTCCAGCAAACCTTTGTCATCATCCACTACTAATACTTTTATCTTATTTTTTGAGTTCATAAAAAAAGTATATACTAGTTTCCGAAAAACTTCTTAATAAGATCAATGCAGTAAGATTTTGATTGAGCAATACCCAACTTAAGCATGTCTATTTTAGTCAACGGATAATCGTAATCGCGATCGGCCATGGCGTGACCAAGGTTCGCAAGCGCTGTCTTCACGATCGTATCCTTAAACATTTCCGACTCTCCCATACTCTCCGGAAGCTGCTTTAATAAAAGCGATCCACGAGCAAGGGCCCCAAGGTTATCTGAGACGAAGTAGTTTTTCTGAACACACCAAACAACCCAGTCTTCTGGTTTCTTATTTGGATAGGCCTTCATTTCAGCTTTAATATCTTTGAGTAACTTCGCTCGAAGTGCCGGGTCTTCACTATTCATCGATACCATTAATCCGTCCGTCAGAGTTTTTGACGACTTCATATAGGCACCCGCACCAACTAGCAGGAATGCTCTTTGCTCTTCTTTTGATAAAGTCGAAGAAAGTCCAAAGTCATAAAGAAGAATTTTAATTTTATTATTTTCTTCAACCAGAACAACTCTAAAATTCCCCTGGTGAAGATCGGCGTTCAAGAACCCACTTCTAAAAAGTGCTTCTTCAAACCACATTCTTACCATTTCCTGGGCCACTGCTTTTTTAACAGCATTGTCTTTTAAGTTAGCAAACTTTACTCCCCCCGCTGCAAACTCTTGCACGTGAAGATTCGATTTCCCATTAGGTGGAAGATAAACTTCCGGTACACGCATTTCCAGCATGTCGAACTTATCTGCCGAAACTTTTACCGTGCGGTTATAAACTTCAAAAGCTTTTTTCTGTCTTTCAACAGCAACACTTAAATCAACTTCATCATTAAGGAATTTTTCCACGCTATCAATCAGCGTACTCATCATTTTTAAATCTTCAATCCCCTGTTGAGCAAATAATGCTTCATGATCAGGAACGAACTGTCTTAAAATCGCGATGTCTTCTTTACAGCGGGCCGCGACTCCCGGCTTTAAAAATCTTAAAGCAACATCTTTCTCTTTATCATCAACCCAAATAGTAGCTTTGTTAACCTGAGCAATTGTTCCCGTCCCCACAGACTTTGGCTCAATTGATCTAACTTCAAATCCACCTTTATCACCCTTAACGACTTCTTCAACTAAATGGAATGGAACTTCTTTTCCAGAAGACTCTAAGATCGCTGTGAGTTTTGAGAACTCAGGCCCTACACCTTTTTCTTTTCCGATTTGTTGTAAAACCTTTCCAAGGCCTGGACCTGTATTTTGGAAAACGATTTTCATCACTTCTTCTTCAGGAAGTTTTGCTCCGCCAGTCACCAGCTCCGACATAATAGTTTTTACAACATCACTTGGAAGTTTATTAAAGTAGTAGTCCATAAAAGACACAACCACTTTAATCTGAGGGTTATTCATATCAACCTGACCGCTCTTTCCGATCTCTGAACCGATATGTCTGATTCTTGCTTCGTGCTTACTGATTTTTGAATCAACCAGGTTAATCACTTTTAGAATTTTTTGCTCTTCTGTTCCCTGCCCCTCAACGAGAGTTTCAAGTTCAGCATAACTTGGGTGAAGGTTAAACTCCTGCCCCATAAATTTTTGAACAGTTGTTTCGTAGTTAGCACCCATTTGTGTTCTTTGCTCTTGATCGATATTTTTATAGATCTCAGAAAAAAGAGTCAGACCTTCAATCAGGTCGATTTTAACTTTTGGCGAAGGAAGAGAGTCTGCTTCCTTATTAAGGTAGCGAAGCTCTTCTTTTAATGACCACAGAGGTGCTTTCTTAATAACGTTAAACTCTTTCACTCCAAGTTTTTCGTTTCTAATATTTTGCAGAACTAGTGGATAGACTTTATTGAAATAGTTATTGGCTTCTCTATAGATCTTAATCTTATAAGCATCAGTACTCTCAGTGGCCTCAATTAAGTACTTCAGTAAATTTTCCTGAACTGTCTTAATTTCCTGCTTGCGCTCAACACTCAGATTGGCATCAACATAACCTTTAAATTCATCAATCAGAATTTCTAAATCAGAGTTGGCAATAACCCTATTTTGATCACTAGGTGTTTGATTAACAACACTCTTTTGGAAAGAGCACGCTGATAAAAACAGAGTGAGTATTAAGATGATGGGGATAAGATTTATTTTATTTTTGCTCATGCGGTTTTATCGGCAAATTTGTGAAAACCCTTTATAAGCTGCTGAAAATTATATAAATAAATTATTTAACAACACTAATAGCTTGAAATTCCCTGTAAAAATTACTTTAAGCCCTCCATTACTTGAGTATCTGTGTCGGAAGGCCTAAAAAAGGCCAACTAAAACTTCCCTATACCAATCAAAGGAAACCTAATGAAGAAACTAATCCTGGCATCATTATTAGCGACAGCGACTCTCGCTCAAGCTAACGACATCGTTCTTTCTGAAAAAATCAAAAATGGTCTTATGAAAAAGATCGAAAGAGATATGGATGTTCTAGACAATCTAAAATTCAAAGAAGCAAACCCAAGAACTCTTGAAGTTATGGGTCTTCCAGCTCTTAACACAACATCAGCAAGTAAATGGTTAAACGATCGCGTAAACTACGTAATCGAAGAAAACGCTCTTACTGTATTCAAGCTTCTGGTTAAAAGAGTTATCTACGTTGAGCAAGACGGTGTGTCTTACCCGAACGGAAATGTTCTTCCATACTCTCAAAACCCAGCAAACCAATTCGTAGCTAAAGACTTCACAGCTAAAGAAGAAGGTATTACTGTTATGTCTAACATGGGTGCTGCTCTTTATATGGGTGGAAAATCTGAAAAGAAACTTTACGGTATGAAAGTTTCAAGAGGACTTCTTAAGAAGCAAATTAAAGTTACAATCGACTCTCCAAGAGCTGGTGTTATTCAGGTTGGTGAAGGTCTATTCGATCCACGTTTAACTGTTAATCCAGAAAACGAAAAATCATTAGCTAACAGCCTTAACCGTTTAGCAACTTTCTTCCACGAAGCAAGACACAGTGATGGTAACGGTGTGAGCTTAGCTTTCGCTCACTCTAAGTGTTTAGCTGGCCACGATATGGAAGGACAATACGCTTGTGATGAGAACCTTAACGGTCCATACACAGTTGGTGCAGTAATGATGACTGAGATGATTAAGTCATGTGATGAAACTTGTTCTCCAAGAGATGTTGAAGTTCTAAAAGCAATCGCTCTAGATAGCGCTAGCAGAATTATCCACACTACTCGTAAAGGTGTTCCAGCTACTGATTGGGATGCAGCTCCAGAAAGCCTATAATTTTTAAAAAAATTCCTATACTTTCAAAGGCCTGGATTACTCCAGGCCTTTTTATTTTCAGACCACCGACGATTTTACTAAAGTATTCCTGATTATCATCCGAGAAGACATATGTACCCGTTAATCATCCAGAGGATTACATATGAAAGCAAATCTATTAGTTTTAACATTATTAACACTCGCAACGACTGTTTCTGCTAAAGAAGCAATGTATGTTGAAGGTGGTCTTACTGCTTATAAGGCCTACGCGGCCGAAGATGGAAATGCCAATCCATTTAAGAATGGAGTTCCTGGTGGTGCATCAGTTGCCATGATGGAAAGTGAAAAAGACATGAAGATCGCCAACCTTAATAAGTTGCTTGATCAACAACAACACTCTTATGATGAGAAAATTTCTTATCTTCAAGATGAGTTGAAAAAATCAAAAGAGCGCTTAATTGAAAAATCAATTAATACAGAGAAGATGCAGGCCAACGTTGAAAAACGTTTTTCTGAAGAGTCTTCTTATTTAAAGAAAGAACTTGTTGCTAAGACAAAGACACTAATGGAATACCAAAGACAACTTGAGAAGATCAAGCCGTCTGAAGAACTTAAGAGTCTGATCAATTCTAATGCTGCTCTAGCGGTTGAGCTTAGAAAAAGTAATGATCAACTAGCAATCATTCAACTTCAAACGAATGAGGCCATGGCAGCGAAGCCAGCACCTACTCAAGTCACTCATGGGCGTATGCCTGCAAGTGTTGAAGGAAAATAGTTAAAATATCAAGGCAGGGCCAGTCCCTGCCTTTTTTTATGGTCACTTTTCAGGCCTTTTTTCATTCTCTAAAAATCCTCTAAAATCACTCTCAACTACTCGTATCTTTTGTCTTTCTATCCACATCATTCGTCTTTCATTGAAGCAATTTTTATATTCACTACAATAGGTTCAATCAACTATGAGATTTTGTCTGTTGCACGTCGTTTGATTTTTAGAACATCATCTCATCTATCTAAAGAAAGAAACCTTATGAGAACAATTTCTATTATTGCCTTCGCAAGCTTTCTGCTTCTTTGGGGAGCCTATTTCCTCTTGAAGGATAGCAGTAAAAATCCAGCAGTAAGCACTGCTGACAACGAAGCATTGGAACAGGACCTTGATACCAAGGGAAGCGTTCTAACTGCTAAGAGAAAACGTGACCTTGATCAGATCGGTGCCGTAATCAACGAGAAGACAGTTCGACTTGATGACGAAACTAAAGAGCAGATCAAAACAGCGAAAGCTGGTTACGACAACAAGGAAGGAGTCAAAGAACTTCAAGCGATGCTTGAGCAAAGTTACTTAGACCGCAACTCTTCCATCAAGGATATTAAACGTATCCAGGGACAAATCACTGAAATGAAGTTGAAGCTGAAACAAGAGCCTACGAACTCTGAGAAGTGGGACCCACGCTTTGTTTACTACCTTATGATCCAGGAGAACTATACCTATCCTGAGATCAACATGATTAAGTCGCTTGCAGAAAACGGACTTAACATGGAAGAGATTGAATACATCAATGAACTTATCCGTGAAGACTCATTCACTGAAAGAATCATGGCCTTCAAATCTCAAAGTGAAGTGGCCGGACGAGCTGTGGCATCTGCTAAGAAGAAACCAAAAGAAGTGGATGATTTTATCACTGATGTTAACGACGATGGATCAACTATCGAAGATAAACTCATTGAAATGAATTACAACGAATCAGAGAGAGAGGAAATGAGATATGGGCACAATCAATAATCAGGATCATACAATGAACACAACTAAAAAAAGAATTCCTATCGTAAGTTTACTGTTAAGAGAAAAGAAATTCTTGATCAACAACGACTTCCAGATTCAGTTTATGATTTCAGTATTACTGATTTCAATTTGCTCGATGTCGATCATTTATCTGGCAAATGATTATTTCTTCCACTCTTATATGCAAAGAGGTGAAGCACTTAATCTTCCACCGGATCACCCTTTCTTCTTAATGATTCATGAGCAGAAAAAATTTATGACGAATGTATTTATCGTGGTGGCACTAGCTATTTCGGGAACTGCAGGGATCTGGGGATTATTCTACTCACATAAAATTGCAGGACCTCTGTATCGCCTTCACCGCTACTTTACACAAGCAGCAGTGGACAGTGCTCCTCTTAAGAACAAAGTTTACTTCCGTGACGGAGACTTTTTCCAAGAGGTTCCAGAGTCGATCAATAAATATATTGATAGTATGAATGCTGGGGCCACTGAAACAACCAGAGCGGGTGTGACAACAACCCCAGAAACAGAAAAAGTAGCTTAAGATTTTTAGTTAAGAAACTCTTCAAAGTTCGATTTAATATTCTCTAATTCATTATGATCAAATTCTTGTGTGGTCGGTGTTCCCCAAATGGGACCCGGCCATGCTCGGTCACTTGGGTTTCTCGCAATCACATGAATATGAAGTTGAGTGACAATGTTTCCAAGCGAGCCCACATTCATTTTATGAGGGCGGTAGTGAGACTTTAAGAACTCAGATACGATTGTGATTTCTTCCATCAGCATCGTCTGCTCTTCATGATTTAAATCAATCAACTCCACAGCTCCGGCCTTTCTGGGAACCAGAATAAACCAAGGGTTTTCTTTATCATTTTTTAAATAGATAGTACTCAGTCCAAGATTCTTAATGAAGATTGAGTTTTGTTCGATTACAGGGTCAACAGAGAATCTAGCGTTCATTGATATATTCCTCATCCTAAGGCTGTAGACGGGTCACCGACCAGTCGTTGTTTTGTTTTTTAAAAAGAAAGCGATCGTTTATACGATAATCCCCATACACAAAAAATTCAAATTCATATGGTTCAAATAAATATCCGCCCCAGTTTGTCGGATATGGGATATCTATCCCCTCATATTTTTCTGTCGCTTCAGTGAGTTTTTTTAGAAGTGCATCTTTATCAGCAATCGGGCTACTTTGATTTGAAATCATCGAGGCCAGCTGGCTTTGACGATCGCGGGATTGAAAATATTTTTCGGAATCTCCCTGACTCATCTTTCTGACTCTGCCCTGAATGCGCACTTGTCTCTTGGAAACATGCCAGTAAAATAGCAGGCAGGCCTCATTGTTGCTCTCCAGCTCCAATGCTTTGTTACTCATATAGTTTGTGTAGAAGGTGCAGCAACCGTCTTTTATTCCCTTAAAAAGTACAGTTCTTGAATCAGGACGATTGTTCTTTAGATCTATCGTTGATAGGGTCATCGCGTCCGGGTTCTGTTCTACTTTCTTCGCGTCTTCGTACCAAGAGGAAAAAGAGTCCAGGGGGCTATTCTTAAGAGAATACTCGATTAAACTATCCATATATTTGCCTTCGAAAATTAAGTTTTAATTAAACTAGTAAGCATCACCTTACTTTACTGTAGTCCGATATGTTAAAAAAGAAATAATATGAAAAAATTTAAAATACTAATTGTAGATGATGAAGAAATGTTACTCGATTTATTCGAGATGTTAATTTCTGGCGAGATTGACTGTGAGATTACCACGGCGACTGACGGCCATGAGGCGATGAAAATTCTCGAAGCAGATTCAGATTTTCAACTGATCCTATCAGACTATAAGATGCCAAAGGTGTCTGGAGGAGAGTTGTTTCATTTCAACTCTACTCGTCACAACATTGCTTTCTTTCTGTTTTCAGGTGGGGATCTCTCTGATTATCCTGAGTTTGAGCACTTTAATACGCTCAACCCGAACAACCGATTCTTTAACAAACCTTTTAGTGAAAAGTTATTGATTAAGGAAATTAAGCGTCTGTACGAAGCATTATCATAAGCGTTTCGAAATGTTCCGTGTAAGGAAACATGTCGAAGATCTGCGTGCTCACAATTTTATATTCATGATTCATATCAGAGAAATCCCGCGAAAGCGTTTCAGCGTTACAGCTCGAGTAAATGATTAACTTTGGTTTCTGAACCAAAATATCCTTGATAATAGATTTATTAAGGCCACGTCTCGGTGGGTTCACCAGAATCGCTTCAAAGTTTTTATCCAGATTTTTTAAAAAGGCCTCAACATCTAGTGCTTCAAAGGCAATCTTTCCACTGACCTTATTGAGCTTCTGCGAGCTTTGAGCACAGACGATAGCTTCTTTAGAGAGCTCGACTCCTAAAACATCAGGACAACTCTTTGCTGCAAAATAAGAGAAAGCTCCTACTCCACAAAACAGATCCAGAAACGATTTCACTTTATACTCTTCAACAGCTCGCCCGGCACTTGCATAAAGTTTTCCGGCGATCTCTGGTGTGACCTGAAAAAAGCTTCTAGGTCCTAAAGTTAAAAAGACATCATCAAACTGATGAAGGATTTTATCTTCGCTCGTTAAAACGATTTCTTCATCCCCTTCCATCACTGCTTTGTGCTCTGGTTGAAGATTCGCCGTGACTACTTTTATGAAAGGAAATTCTGTGACTAAGTCAGCGGCCATTTTTTTCAAACGATCCAATGACTCTTTTGATCTTAGAACGAAGCGGACAAGTAGATCATGATGACTTTGACTCTTCGATAAAATCACATACTTTAACTCACCTTTCTTCTCAGTCAGTGAGTAAGGAATAATTTTGTATTCCATTAGTTTGGTTTTTAATACCGGCAGAAGATTATTTAAACCTTCCATATGCAGTGGACACTCTTCTAATTTTTTAAAGTTAAGCTGACTGTCGTAGAAACCAAATTGAATATCGCTACTATCTCCAAACATTGCAAGCTTTGCTTTGTTTCTTGAATTCTCCACCTTGTCATTTAGCCCTACGCTTTCTTTCAAAAAAAGATGATGTCCCGCAAACAACTCGCTGAGCTTTTTTTCTTTTAATAAAATAGTTTCAGCATAACTTCTATCCAGAAGCTCACATGAGTGGCAATGATTAGTCTTGAACCAGTGGCAGTCCATAAAAATCCAATTGATTTATCGTTTTTGTAAAAGTAGCTTTAGGATATCACATTTTCCAAGGAAATACCCATGGCACTTACATTAATTGGCTCATATACATCTCCTTATGTTAGAAAAATTCGCCTGCTGCTTCATGGTGATCCAAGCGTTACTTTTCAAGCAGTCAATTACTTCGAAGAAGAGGGAAATAAGTATTTAAAATCCATCAATCCATTCAATCAAATCCCGATGCTTTTAGATGGTGATCAGCCTATTTATGATTCACGTGTCATCTTTAATTACATCGCCAAGAAAAAGAATTTGAAGCCGTTAACGATTGATGAAGAAAACATTCTTTCAGCGATGGATACGATTATTGCAACAGGTGTAAATCTTTTTTCTCTAAAAAAAGGTGGAGTGGATATCGACGATAGCTCTAATTATTTTTTGGTCAGACAAAAAGAGCGCATCCCCTCTCTGATGAAGATGATCACACCATGGGTAGCAGCTCAAAAACCAGAAAATAACTGGAACTACTTAACCATGACAATGTACTCGCTGCTTTACTGGATGAACTTCCGTGAAGTGTACGACTATTCCCATATGCCAGAAATGACAGCATTCGTAGAACGTTTTAAAAATTGTCCGGGTGTAGCTGAAACTGATATTCCGAAAGCTTAAGAAGCTTTCCTGAATGGATTAGTCCCTTCTTGGTTTCTATTTTCCTTGAGAATATCATCTAGTCTCATGTGATCTAAGAAACTCGAGAAGGCCATCCAGATCGCCAGACCATTCATGTCTTTAATCTGTGGTGGTAGATATTTGGGAAGCGTGATGACTCCCAGGTCGTGGTACTCTTTTAATGTTGGAAGTTCTTCCAGCGTCACTTTACCCGCAAATAAAAATGGAATCAGATCCACTTTTCCTTCCTGAATTGATGTGCGCATAAAATTATAAATCATCACAAACCCTTTCAGGTAAGCAATGTCTTTTGTAAAAGGTGTCCCACCAGTTAATGGTGCTCCTCTAAAAATCCTGCTGGCGTTTTTAATCGCCTGAGAATCGGCCTGTCCTTTATTTCTGAAGAACTCTATGACCTGTAATAAATCAGCTCCATTTTCGGCCATCTGACAGGCAACCAGGCGATCATTTAATCTCTTTGCTCTTCTTGGAAAAAGCGCAAAATTAAAAAGCTCCATAATAACGGCAAGACCCTCTTGAGTCACAGTCGAGCACGGCGGCCCTTTCGCCAGCCACTTGGCGTATGGCTGAGTTTGTCCATTAAGAGTTGTTCCTAAGTGAACCCATCCTTCATGCACTTCAAAAATATCCAAGTCTTTGCGAGAGAACTTTAAATCACTTTTAATTTTAATATAGTCAGATCCCGCTGAGGCATCTGAGATAATTCCGTCGGAGAGTTTTATTTTAATTTTTTCGTCTTTAAAATATGTCCCCAGGCGGCCTTTTAATTCATCAACCACTTGCTCAGAAGTCATACTGCGCTCGAAGTTTTCTCCCAACATATTTTCATTTAAAGAATCAAGCAGCTTTGACATGATTTTAGCCAGATCGCTGAGTTTGGTTTTCCCATCACCCATCGTTTCATTGGCACTTCCATACAACTTTTTTGAATAGTCGTAGAACTGAGGTTTCCCTCTTACCATCAACATTCTAATAACATCTTCGTACTGCATGCAGTTTCTGGCGATGATTAATCCCAATGGATCACTAGGCCCTAACTCTCTGCTGATTTTAAGACGCAGCTCTTTAAACTCCTGAAGTTTTTTTGACGGATCATACTTAAGCGGACGATTGTCATAACTGATAGTCGGAAGCTCTTTAAAATTATTTTTGATAATGAAGTCATCAACGCCTTCTTGCCATTTTACTGAATCAAGAATTTGAATTGGTTTTTGCAGCTCATTTAAAATAAGCGAGAGGTCAAGAATAGTGTTTTTGTATTTTTGATCTTTCACTTATTCCCCTGCGGCCATTTTAAAATCTACATTAAATCCGTCGCTGAAAAACTTACTATCGACACTACCACGAGCAGCGCTGTTAGAAAGATTTTGTACCTCAAGTGTATACTTAGGATTATCTACATTTGGTTTTGTTAATTTAAGTTCAATGATTTCTTCAGTGCCTTCTTTAAGTTTTGGAAGATTTTTTAAATTAAGCGAGAGTTCTTCATCGATATCTTTGTACAAATACAGTAGGCATCCTGTGGCCATTCCACTGATCAACGTTTTTTCGCAATAGCGGTAACTGTTTTTTAATTTCAAATTGATTTTAGCTGGAGTGCCTGAAGTGCGTTTTAAATAAATCACGTGAGGAACATCATCTGCAGTAAATAATGGTTTTCCTAAATCAACTGTCGATTTATCCAATGCCACTGCTACGATAGGATTTTTATCAAGACAACTTAAGCAGTCTTCTTTAACAGTTCCTACTTTTTGAACATGTTCATTGATTTTTCCCAATGCTTTCATGCCGTGAAGAACTTCTTGTGCTTCCTTATTTTCATCAGCATTCACCGGCATAACGACATAAGTCATGAAGAGTAAAATGAATGAAATGTAATAGTGAAAATGAGTCCTTTTCATAGTGGACTAATCGGAAAATTTCAGGCTAAACTTGAGACATTCTCGAAACCATTAAACTTATTAAAATCATAGACTTAAGTCATGAAAAACCGCTCTGGCTCATATAAAAAAGTACTCATTGCCGAAGGACTCCTTGGTCCTAACAGGCAGACTTTAATCAAAAACATCGATTTGATCACCAAACTCCCGGTAGCACCCTTTGAATTATGCACCCTGTATATCCTGCTTTTTCTACGAATTCGTCACCCAAAAAACTGGTTACAGAAGAAAACAAATTTCATTTCTCGCCCGTCAGAAAAACTTTTACTGGATATCATTCCGGAAGAATTTAATTTAAACGATTGGGAAAAAGAAAAACTTCAAGGCCTTTGTGCGAAAGATCTTTTTAATCACTATAATTTAAAAGGCATTCCTCTTGCTGTTAATAGAACAATATTAAATTGGGCCAATGGCGACTGGAATATTGAACTACTGACTCACATCCCTAGTCCTCGTGAGCTTCTAAGAATGCAGGTGAAAAACACTCGCTGTATCACTCTGACAACGAATCATGATGAGATCGATCGCTTAGTTTTATCTTCTCGCGATCCCCTGAGTTTCGTTCTTCACGATCTTCATCACGCTGATCATTTTTTTAATCAGGATGAAAGTTTAAAGGGACAGCTTGGTTTCTATTCACTGGTAAATCAAATTTATGATCAACCACAATTAAAAAAATCATTAAAAGAAGACACTCAGTTTAAATCTGAATTTGAATATGTCGTCTCTGATATGAATGCTTACGTTATCCATTTGTTTAAATGTTTTAAGTCTGCTTTCATTCGCACAGACGCAGAAAGTGCTGATCCTCTTTTTCCTAAAATTCTTCAATGGTGGGACATGCCCGTGCATGTTCAATCAGCTGCTCATAAACTCAACACTCCAGAGTTTAGAGATGAAGATGAATTGCATTTAAAAAATTTCTTTGAAAGCTCACAGGTGGTGTTTGTATGAAAAAGATTTTGATTTTAAATGGAAGTTTAGGTGGAAACTCAGGTAATACTGAATTTTTACTAGAGCGTTTACAAAAGAAAATCACCTCAAGTGAAGTTGTTCACTTAAAAGATTTATTAGAAAAAAAGATCGACATCAAAGAATTGAAAACAAAATTACAAAATGCTGATGGTTTTGTTTTTACCAGCGGAACCTATTGGGACAGCTGGGGAAGCCCGATGCAATACTTTCTTGAAGCGGCCACTGAGTTTGAAGCTTCTGACATTTTCATGGGAAAACCTGCTGCGGTCATGATCACGATGCATTCAGTGGGTGGAAAAGGAGTTCTTTCTCGTCTGCAGGGTGTTTTAAACACGCTTGGAATGATGATTCCTCCAATGAGTGGTATCGTTTATTCATTAGCAGGCCAGCTTGCTCTTGAAACGCAGTCTTCGTTTGCAGAAGATTTCTGGAGTCTCGAAGACGTTGATATTATCGCTCATAATTTAATGACTGCAGTCAATCGTGAATTAACATATAAACCGTGGCCAGTAGATCATAAAGATCCTAAAAGATTATGGGTAAAAGAATGAAGCATTTAGTTTTAATTTTCTGCTTACTCATTATGAGTTCAATCGCTTTTTCACAAGAAAATGTCATCATGAAAGGTGAAGCTTTTGATAAAGACAACAAACTTGTCTATGTAGAAACTCACAATTACAAACGCCTTCCCTCTGGCGAAATCTCGGCCATTAAAACCACTTATCACAATGCAGCCGGTAAATTGATTGCTGATGTTTCATCAGATTTTAGCAAAGACCCTTTTATACCCGACACTATTTTTATCGATCACCGCTTCAACGAAAAACAAGAACTCTCTTATAACAAAGATTCAAAACTGGTCTCAATGAAGATCACTGATATGAATACTGGAAAATTTAAAAGCAATGAAATTAAAAGAACAGAAAACATGGTTTCAGGTCAGGGATTTCACAACTATATTTTAAAAAATTTCAATGAAGATAGAACTGACATCAAGTTTATCGTTTTACCAAAACTAGATTATTATTCTTTTTACTTTGAGCAAGAACCTGCTAAAGCAGAAGGACAAAGACGCTTTATTCTTAAAATTTCTAGCTGGGTTTTAAGAATCCTAGTTAAAGAAATCGCAGTGGATTACAGAATGAAAGACCACTCGCTATTGACCTTTGAAGGACTCACAAACATTGATTCAGATAAACGCGATTCACAAATATTAAAAATAAAAATGAGCTATCCAGGAGTAGATAATGACAAAAAAAGTCTCTGATATTTTCGATCCAAACCTTTGGGATGAAGTTCCCGGATTTAATTTCCAGGATATCACTTACCATAGAGCAAAAGACCAAGGCACAGTAAGAGTTGCTTTCAATCGCCCTGAAGTGAGAAACGCTTTTCGCCCTCAGACAGTTGATGAATTATATATGGCCCTTGAACATGCCCGCATCAGCGCTGACGTAGGTGTCGTTTTACTTACTGGTAACGGTCCTTCACCAAAAGATGCCGGTTGGGCATTCTGCTCTGGTGGAGACCAACGTATTCGTGGAAAAGATGGATACAAATATGAAGGTGACGATAACAATGGAACAGGAAACGCAAAAGTTGACCTAGGCCGTTTAGGACGCTTACACATTCTAGAAGTTCAACGCTTAATCCGCTTCATGCCAAAAGTTGTTGTGGCCGTTGTTCCTGGCTGGGCAGTTGGTGGTGGACACTCTCTGCATGTTGTTTGTGATTTAACTCTTGCTTCAAAAGAGCACGCTGTCTTCAAACAAACAGACGCAGACGTGGCAAGTTTCGACTCTGGTTACGGATCTGCTTACCTTGCTCGCATGGTAGGACAAAAGCGCGCTCGTGAAATTTTCTTCTTAGGAGCTAACTACTCTGCTCAAGAAGCAATGGACATGGGAATGGTTAACGCTGTCATTCCTCATGAGCATTTAGAGACGGAAGCACTTAACTGGGCACGTGAGATGAATACAAAGTCACCTACAGCAATCAGAATGCTTAAATTTGGTTTCAACATGGTTGATGATGGTTTAGTTGGTCAGCAGTTATTTGCTGGTGAAGCGACAAGACTAGCTTACGGAACAGAAGAAGCAGTGGAAGGACGTAATTCATTTGTTGAAAAACGCCCTCGCGATTTCAGCAAATATCCGTGGCATTACTAGTAATTTTTAAATCAATCCCCATCTGGGCCGTGAGTGAATTCATGGTCCAGACAGGGCCGATTAAAAGATAAAACAAATCTCTAAAAAAACTCGGTTTCTTCCCTTCAATCTTGTGTCCGATAAATTGCCCAATCCATGCCACGATAAAAATCCCTATACATAATAGAAAAAATCTTGGCCTTAATAGTTCAAGAATCAACATCATCGGAATGACTAAAACGAGCTGAGATAAAAACACTCTGATGTTTTTAAAGCTCGCATAAAAGATCATAACAAGAGCTACAACGATCACGCTCCAGTCAAGCCACAAAGGCCAGCTAGCAGGCACAGGAAAGGCCTTAATGATTCCCAGTGTACTAAACATGATCGCCGGCACACAGATCTTGTGGATCCAGACATTCGTCGGGTTCATATGAGATTCTGAGTACTCTTCAAGGTAAGCTTTGAGTGTTAACATTCTTCTACTCTAGTAAGTTATCAATCTTAACTTCAGAAATCTGACTGAAGCGATTCGTTATTTTTTCGGTTGTCGTATGGATATCTTTAACATCCTTACTAACCGTTTCAATATGAGATGCCAGGTTGTCCCAACGTTTTTTATAACGTCCAAACTCATCGGCCAGTTTATTTAATTCCTGATGAATCACATTCGTGTACTTGCTGCGTTCAATATTTTGGATCACAACCTGGATTGTTGTAATCATTGCCATAAATGTCGTAGGACTTGTCAGCCATACTTTCTTATTTTGTGCATACTCGATAATGTCCGAATGGTAAGCATAGATCTCAGCAAAGATCGCTTCAGCAGGAAGGAATAAGATCGCCTGATCAGTTGTCTCTCCCGCGATGATGTACTTATTAGAAATATCATCAATGTGTTTTTTTAAGTTGATCTTGAAGTCTTTCGCAAATTCTCTGCGCTCCAGATCTGTAAAAGCTAAGTCGAACATTCTTCTGAAGTTTTCCAGAGGGAATTTAGAATCGACAACGATGCTTCCTGTTGGCTCTGGTAAAAATAAAATTGAGTCACAAATCGTTCCGTTCGATAACTTATGCTGAATTTTATAAACTTTATCGTTCTTATCACCAAATACAGAATTTAAAATCTGATTCAACTGAACTTCGCCGAAGATACCACGGCTTTTTTTATCCGTTAAAATATCCTGAAGAGATACAACGTTTGTTGAAAGCGACTCAATCTTCTTTTGAGCTTCATCAATTTTAGCAAGTCTCTCAATAACGCTGGTAAATGTTTCGTTTGTTTTCTTGAATCCTTGATCCAGGTTCTCGCGAACGCGGTCAGAGATTTCATTCAGTTTTTCCTGCATGCTCTTTGTGATTTTTTCATTCATCACAACCAGCTCCTGGGCCATCTTCTCTTTCATACCAACTAACTCTACAGTCATCTTAGTATTCATCCCTACCATTTCTTGAGTTAATTTTTCATTAACCGCCACAAGCTGTTGAGTAAGAATGTGTTGAAAATTACCAAACTTCTCAATTAAATCCTGGGATGTTTTATTTTGTTCAGCTGCAATTTTCTTAAATTTGTCTTCGATGATTTCTGAAACCTGAAGCCTTGTGACTTCTTTTTGGTTCTCAAAACGCTGTTGCATAATCACTTCAAGCTGCACCATCTTGTCTGAGAGTGGTTTAATCTCCTGACTTAAAAAACTAAAATCTTGAGTCTGGTTAGATCTTAAAAATAAAAATCCAATCCCAACAAGGTTTAATACGACCAGAACACATAGAACAATTAACATAATATCTCCAAAATCTGACTATTCAAGCCAGCGTAAAACTCTAAATGCAAACTTACTAAGCGCCGTTGTGTATGGTGGAAAGTAAAGACTCGTAAGCGTGAAGCGCCCCTGATTTAAAACGGCTCTTTCATGAGAAAATGTTTTAAATCCAAACTCTCCGTGATAACTCCCCATTCCCGAATGCCCAACTCCACCGAAAGGCAGATTGGGATTCGCCAGATGTAGCACCACATGATTAATGGCCGCACCACCTGAAGTGGTAGACTTCAAAACATTCTTAATCATCTTTTTATTTTTAGAAAAAACATAAAGCGCTAATGGCTTCGGGTGAGCTCTAATATAATCAATGACTGTTTCTAATTTTTTATAAGTTAAAAGTGGCAGGATTGGCCCGAAGATTTCATCTTCCATCACCGGACTATTTAGAGTCACATCCGTTAAAAGAGTTGGAGGAATAAACCTCTCATCACTCTGAGGCCCATCTTCTAACAACTTCTTCTCATCTTTAATCTTATTTGCCAGACGATCGTAAGCTTTCACATCGACCATGCGAGCGAAGTCTTCCGTCTTAAGTCTCTCACTGCTGGTCTCACCAAATCTCTTTTCGATTTGTTTTTTAAACAATTCAATAAAATCAGCTTTCAGCTCTTCTGGGATAAAAAGATAATCAGGGGCCACACAAGTCTGCCCGCCATTCATAAATTTTCCCCAGAATAATTTCTCAGCACAGTCTTCAAGATTCACATCACGGTCAATAATCACCGGAGACTTTCCTCCCAACTCTAGAGTCACAGGAGTTAAGTGTTTCGCGGCCGCGGCCATAACCACTTTCCCAACCTGAGTGCTTCCCGTAAAAAAGATATGATCAAAAGGTAACTCTAATAATTTTTCAGCAAGATCGATTTCACCAATAACAACTTTTGCGATCTTATCTGAAAAAACATTTCCAATTACACTCTCTAAAATTTTAGCTGTATGAGGAGTCTTCTCTGATGGTCTGGCAATCACACAGTTACCTGCTGCAATCGCTGCCACTAAAGGATTAATCAAAAGTGAAAAAGGATAATTCCACGGAGCTAAAATTAGTACCACACCTTTTGCTTCGTACTGGATGAAAGATTTTGATCCAAAAAGAGCAATCGGTGTTTTAACTTTTTTAGGTTTCATCCATTTTGATAATTTCTTAACGGCAAAGTTAATCTCATCAATCGACGTATGAATTTCAGTCAACTCACTTTCCGCATACGGCTTTTTAAAGTCCGCATACATCGCTGCCTTGATTTCCTCGCGACGAGAGATGATCTCTTTTTTTAAAGCAAGCAGCATCGCCTTACGTTCACTCGTAGTAGATTGTGCCATCGTCCAGCGATGAGCACTCTGAACATCAAATAAGGCCTGTACATTATCCATCAATTAATCTCTAAGAATGTGGCACATATATCCACTCGGATTTTTTATTAAATAATCCTGGTGGTAAGCTTCTGCACTATAATAATCAGGCGCTGTCATCACTTGAGTCACAACCGGACTTCTAAAAACTTTAGAAGCATCCACTTGTTTAATTTTCTCAAGGGCCACAGCTCTTTGTTCGTCGTTATAAGTAAAAATCACCGAACGGTATTGAGTTCCAATATCGTTATGCTGACGATTAAGAGTTGTCGGATCATGAAGTCTGAAAAAAACATCCAACACACCTTCGTATGAAATCACTGCCGGATCAAATCCAACCAGTACCACTTCAGCGTGATCTGTTCTTCCCGTACAAACTTCTTCGTACGTCGGGTTCTTCGTTGTGCCACCGGCATAACCCACTTCAGTTGAAACAATTCCAGGAATCGATCTTAAAATTTTGTCGACACCCCAAAAACATCCCGCTCCTAAAAGCGCTTTTTCAATAGTCATAAATTCTCCTTATGTAGCAAGGTAGATAAGAATCCCGGAGATGATAAAACTTACCAAATCCCCGGCATAGTCTAGCCAAAAATCACGCTTAGACCAACCATAAATTGCCAGGTATTTTGCATTGGTTGCGAGTACAAATACCAGCCAACAGCCAGCACTTACAATCACCATATTAGGGACACTTTCTACGACAAAATCTCTTTGGACAACATCTAGTCCCCAAACATTAAACAATGAGCCAAAAAAGGAAAAAAGCCAGACAGTCTTACTTCTGAAGGCACGATTTCTCACTTTTAGGTTCCAGAAATAAATAATCCCTAGATTAATTAAAGCAATAATCGGTATATGAACGATTTGAGAGATTCCCAACTGCAAACTCCTGTTGATTCTTTGATTATTTTAGATAATAAAAAACAAATGATCAAAAATACTCACTACAGTTACGACTATTATCAGCCTAAAGACTACCGATTCTCTCTAGACTCGGTGTTTCTTGCGCAAAAAGTGGCCGAAGCCCTGAAATCGGAGCTCCATCCGGAAGATCTTCGCGTTCTGGATCTCTGTTCGGGTTGCGGAGTCGTGGGCCTGGAATTGCATTTTCATCTTCCATCTTTAAGAAAAATCGACTTTTTGGAAGTTCAGGAAGTTTATCTCCCATACTTTGAAAAGAACGTTGAACAGGCCAAAAAGACCGATTCAGAGTTTAATTTTCTGCATATGAATTATGCTGATTTACTTAATAACGATCACCGTGAAAAATACGATGTCATTGTCTCCAATCCTCCCTATTTCTTTCAAGGCGAAGGATTATTGTCTCCCAATAATGATTTCAAAAACCGTTGCCGCTTTTTTATCGACAGCGACTTTCATAATCTTATCCAGGCAACATTATTTGTTTTAAAACCAAAAGGACGAGCTTTTATTTTAGCTAGACCCGGCACTCATCATGGCAGAGATTTATTGGAAGAAATAAAAAAGCTTTCAGTTGGTTTTGCGCGTGTTCAGATCATGGATGAAGTCCGCGGCACTAATATCATCGAGCTTATCAAAGAAAGTTAGAAAGTTTTTTTCCAGAATATTTTCCAGCTTATCAAGATCCATTCCCAGACTCTCACTGGCCTTTTTATAGATATCGGCAATGGTGTAATCCAATTGATCGCCGGTTTCTAGTAAGAGCTTATCTATAGGTGTAATCAGAAGCCTTTTATCCGTATTAAACAATCTGGCACCATAAGAAAAATACACCGGGTATTTTAAAAGCTCATGCATCTCATGATCATTGCCACCATAAGCATGTAGTAAAACGGGTTGTTGGAATTTTATCTTTTTTAGAATCTCAAGGACATCAGAGTAGGTTCGCACTGAATGTAAAATAAGAGGGATTTTTCTTTTTGCCGCTTCTTCAAAATGTTTCATCAAAACATATTTTTGATCTTCTATCGTTGCAATATTTTCATGAACGCGATCAAGACCACACTCTCCAATGGCATAAACACCATCAGTGCGCTTGATAAGTTCTGCCCATTTCTGATCAAACTCTGTGCGGTCAAACGGCAGTGTTAACTCCCAAGGATGAATCCCTAGAGTATGAACTCCTACAACAATTTGTGTACTGGTCGAAATTTGATGAGCGTGAGCATCTATTTGCATTTAAAAAGCTTAAATCATCTCGTTTAATGCGGAAAGGACTTTTGAAAAATGTGGCCCTTTAAATTTTAACTTGGCCTTGGCCATATAATCTTTCAGGTCCCACTTAGGATTATCAATAATGTAGTCTGTCAGGTCGTGAGCAACAATAAAGACTGTTGCAAGCGGTGTAATTTTAGCGTGTGAGAGTTTCCCCGGCCATCCGTTTTCTTTTGGAAGTTCATGGTGCTGACGAATCATCATTTCCACGTCCGGAGGAATTTCCGGGATTGTCGCTATTTTATTTGCGGCCAGAGTTGGATGCTCCATAACTATTCTTAAATCGTTTGGGGACAACTGCTCCTGCATTAATTCAATTTCAAACATACTTCCATGAACGCGGGCCAGATCCGGACGATGAGAAATTGCCATATCATGCAAGTAAGAAGCAAATACAAATTTCTCAAGCGTTTTTTCTGTACTCCACTCCAGCTTCATACAAATACCAGTCGAAATATTAATCAGCATTCCAATATGTGACATCACATAATTGTCAGCACTACGGTCAATGGCCATATCTGCAAAAAGTTGTTTTAGCTTGGCATTCTTTTTAACGACATCCAGAACTTTGGCAACTTTTTGCTCCAGCTGAGGAATAGAAAATGGAAGCTCACATGGTGCTTCTGGAAAATCTTCTGAACTATCCGGATCAACTTTTCCATTAAGCATAATTGCCTTCACCATTGTGAGAAGCTTATCGTGGTTAAAAGGCTTCATCACAACGCCGGCAAAACGCGAACCAAATTTTTCTGCGAACTGAGCATTGATAATTCCGCTCAGGATAAGTACCGGACATTTATTATTTTCATTTTCCGGGTTTTCGACAAGATACTTTACAACTTCTGCTCCATTGCGGGCCTCGAGCTTGATATCTAGAATCATAAAAGAGAATAGAGTTTCATTAAGCTTCTGTTGAGCTTCTTCAACAGTCGCAGCAGCTTCAATTCTATCGAATTGATCTTTTAAAATTTCCTGAACGACATCAATGATTTCTCTGTTGTCGTCTACAATAAGTAGTACTTTCTCCATCTGTTCATTGTATGTTAAAGGTTTTTTTTTACAAGCAGGGAAACACTGCCTTCATCGCTAATCCCCCAATGAAAAGTAATCTTTATTCTACCTCAAGATGAGTTTAAATTATTTTTGATTATGAAACCATTTCGTAAATGAAAACAGTAAAACCGTCGGCCAATAGTACCTGACAAATGAATTCTATCTGAGGGCCATTGCGCCCTTTTACGGTGTTTCAAATTTTAATTGATGCGTTTGTAGCACCAGATGGATTTTAAGGCCCACACTGTCTTTAATGCCCCCACGGGGCATTTGTAATGATGACAATAAAAATTATATTAGGACTTTGTTAGATACTTTTTTAGTTCGAGAACAAAACTAGTATGGCCTTCATGCAGTTCATAATAAAACTTACCTTCGTGAGCTTCAACAATCCCTTTTGAAATACTTAATCCAAGCCCTGTTCCCTTTCCAACTTCTTTGGTTGTAAAAAATGGAAGCATGATCTGATCAACCACGTCCTGATGGATTCCTTTCCCACTATCTTTCACGCGGATCATAACCATTCCACCTAAATCACAGGCAGATATTTCAATCCACTTAACCGGCAATTCTGAAATAGCATCGAGAGAGTTATTAAGCAGATTCACCAAAACCTGAACGATTTGAATTTCACGGCAATGAACTTCAACATCTGGATTTAAATACTGCTTGATCTCAATCCCGTTATCACGGAATCTCTCCTGGCAAAGCTCCAGAGTCATTTCAACAACCTCATTAACTTTTTTGTACCTGAAGGCTTCGCCATTTGAATCTCTCGAAAAAGCACGTAGTCCTTTAATAATTTTAGCAATGCGATCGACAGTAACAATCACTTTGTCTAAATTTTCAAATGACTTTTCGATAGGAATATTCTTATCCAGTAAATTCTTTTTTGTCCTCGTCGCCAGTGCCGAGATAATTGTTAACGGGTTATTAATCTCATGAGCGATTCCTCCGGCCATCTCTCCTAAAGAAGAAAGTTTTGAGGCCTGTATCGCCTGATTGCGCTGTTCTTCCAGCTGATCCTGAGAGCGCAGAAAAATAAAAAGAAAAATAAGGAAAAATGTAAAAAGAAAGAAAATCGAGACAGTATAAAGTGTCGTGCGTTTTTTCCAGGACTCCAAAATTTGCTTAGTAGATAATCCTACTACGACAACAAAAGGATAGTTCTCCAGTTTTCTCGTGGTATAAAGTCTTTCAATGCCATCAACTTCTGAGACACTTCTTGAGACAAGAAAAAGTTCATCGCTATTAAAAAACTTCTGCATATAGTCTCGGGCCTTTATTGCCCTTCCCATATAAGACTCTGACCAGGGAATCCTCATATGAATTGTCATATGGCTATCCAGAAGATTTAGAACCCCGCCTTCACCTAAATCAAGTTTTTCAAACTGCTCTTTAAAATACTCTAATGGTATTGTTCCAAAGACGATCCCATCAAAATTTCCTTTGCTATCAACCAGCCTTCTTGCCAGTACGATAACCCAAATATGATTTCTTTTGCTGATTACTGGTTTTGAAATAACAAGCTCATCAGTATTCGTTTTTTTCAACATCTGAAAATAATCGCGGTCGGCCAGGTTAACAGTGTTCACCAGTCCACTATCATCAACAATATACTCACCATTTTTATCGACGGCCTTGAAGCTGCGCAGTTGCGGAAGGCTCAATCTTCTTTCCAGGAAAAGACTATTTAGACTATCTTTTTTTAACCATTTTGGATCATGGCGATTAGAGACCACTTTTTGCAACTCAGTTAATACCAGGTCGATGGATTTAAACGAGCCGTTAATATGCTCCTGCAAAACACGTGTCAGGTTAATGGTTTCTACTTCGGCCCTATGAAGCTCTCCCTTGTAGGAGATATAGCTTTCATAAATAAAACCGCTCAAAAAAATGAGAAACAACAGAAGTGTTGCGATAATAATTTTATAATTTTTGGATTTTTTAACTACTGACTGAAAAATATTCATAGCTAATACTAAAACAACATGGAGTTTTGTCTATGGTGAAATTACCACCCTATCAGGAGTTTCATCCCCTCAGCACATTTGAATGAATCTTGAGCATTCTTCAATGGCGCAGTTTTAAAATAAGTTTTGTAATAATGCTCGGATACTTCATTCCATTCGTGAGATTTCAAATTTAATGCGTCTTCTTTTCTCTTCATCGCCTCACTGAAAGTTATATTACCCGACTTGGATTCCATGTATGCTTCGTTGAAGGCCATATTTAGAATATAGAGTTTCTTATTGTTAAGAAGCCACTGCTCATAACTCACTGGTATGTACTTTCCAGTTAATCCTTGCGCATCCTTAAAGGAGTCAAAATGCTCCAAGGCACTTCCAATAAAGAAAACATTATTGTTTTGTGGCACCTTTGTTTCGAGAGCAAAATTATAGGTATCATCAAACATAATTAATTGATCCAGATCTTTGGAAACTTTTGTCAGGTCTTTTTTATTTCTTTCAGCAAAAGGAACACCCTCTGTTGTATCGACGGTCACCAGGTCTTCAAAATTTAAAACTTTGTAAGCAATGTCTTTCAACGAACGCTGATCTTTTAATTTTATTTTTGAAAGTAGCTCGTGATTACGTACAAGCGTTCCACCACTAAAAAAAGAAATCTTCACATCTTTTTTATCCAGTATGCTTTGAATGAATTCTTCTAAACCTTCAGCGATAAAATACTTATGCCCTTGCACTTCTATCACTCTTTTTGAAGGAACTTTGTGGCCTTCCTTGATTTCGGAAACAATTGTCCAGTCGATATCAAAAACCACATGACGGATTTCATCCGTATTGGCCGGATAGCGCGTAAGCTCAGCGCATGCCGAAAAAAGGAGAACGAAAATTAAAAGAGTCCATTTCATCCTTAGCCTATCGACAAGTATTGAGAAGCACTCAACCGTCTTTTTTAGTCAACAATCTATGCTAAGTATGGGATAATGCCTGCTATGGAAAATAAAGAAAAAGTTTTGATGTTTTGGAGTGGCGGAAAAGACAGCGCCCTGGCCCTTTATGAATTAAGTCAGAATCCCCAGTACGAAGTGAAAGGACTAATCACAACCCTTAATCGCGATAAAAATCGTGTTCCACTTCATGGAATTCCTGACGTTCTTGTTTTAGAGCAAGCGAAGCTTTTAAAGCTTCCACTACAAAGAATTTTTCTTCCAGAAGATGCGACTGATGATGAATATGTAAAACAAGTCAGTGCGATTCTTTCAATGTACGCAAAACGCGGAATTAAAACCGTGGCCTTTGGTGATATCAATCAACAGGCAGACCGCGACTTCAAAGAAAAAATGATTTTTGATTTAGATATGAAAGCTGTCTTCCCTCTTTGGGGAATGGATACAAAAGAAGTCGCTGCAAAGTTTTTTCAAACCGGACACAAAGCTCTGGTGACTTCAGTTAACGAAGAAAAACTTGGTTACAGTTTTCTTGCTTGCGAATACAATCAGGAATACTTAAACCGCCTTCCTGAAGGAATTGATCACGCTGGAGAAAATGGAGAGTTCCATACCTTCGTGACTTTCGGCCCAACATTTAAAATGCGCGTAGGATTTTCAAAATCAATTGCAGTTGAAGAAGGCCCCTACATTGTCAGCCTGGTAAAAGAGCCTTAACTAAGCAAAGTAAGGTGCAAGCTGCTCAACCATTTCATCAAATAAAATTCTGACTCTGTGGGTTTGTCTTTTCCCGACCGATGATAAGATCCACACATCTCCCAGAGATGTGAACAATTCATTTTTAAGCACGACCTCAAGCTTTTTATTCTCAACATGATCTTTAACGTTCCACCATGGGCGCACACTAATAAACATTCCTTCTAAAGAAAGTTTTGTAAGCACTCCCGGATCATTGGTCAGAAAACTTCTAGTTGGGAAAAAGTTCTTCAACTTCATTTTATTAGTTTTAAACTGCAAATCACTATGATGATTTATAAATTGCACCGAATGATTTTTTAAATCTTCCAATGACTTTATTTTTTTATGTTTCTTTAAGTATTCAGGTGAAGCCACCAGCACCATTTTGTGCTGACCGATTCTTCTTCCTAATTGATTGGCCACTTCAGCCGGATTCATTCTAATGGCCAGGTCGATATTATTTTCAATCATATCAAGTGCACTGTCTGTCGCAAGCAATTCAATTGTAATCTCAGGATACTTCGCTTGAAAACTCGCCAGAACTTTTGCAAGAAAGTCTTGTGCCATAGTAATTGAGCACGTCACACGGATCAGTCCTTTCATCGCATCGTCTTTTCCAAACGCCGCTTCAAATTCATGAACGTGATCAATGAGTCTTTGAGCTTCCAGAAAGATTCTATCCGCCTCAGGTGTAGGAACAATTTTTCTCGTGCTTCGTCTAAATAAACTATACCCCATCTCAGCTTCAAGAAGTCCCAGCCTCTTGGCCATCGCCGCTTTCGACATTCCCATCTTTTTTGCCGCCACCGTCAGACTTCTCGCCTGGTAGATCGCAATGAAAGACCTGATCTGGTTAATATCCCTTAGAATCATTGTAAACCTCTGGTTAACATTAAATCAACATTCAAGTCTATTGTCCACTATCTCGAATTAGACTATTGTAGTGTTAGAATCAACGTTGAGAACAATCATGACAGTAAAATTGTTTAATCCACTAAATCTTGATTGAAGGATAAATGGCATTTCCAGCATTAAAGCACAAAGATTATCGCATTTACATTAGTGGCCAATTCATTTCATTGATGGGTACATCCATGCAACAGCTGGCGATGAGTTGGATGATTTTCAAACTAACTAATTCTCCGATGTGGCTTGGTATTGCAGGCTTCAGTGCTCAACTTCCCATTTTTATTTTTGGATTATTTGCAGGTGTTATTGTCGATCACGTGAATCGATATAAACTTCTTCTTTGGACTCAGGTTCTTGCGTGTCTGCAGGCCTTTGCACTTGCGGCCTTAACATTCTCTGGAAAGATCACACTTACTCAACTGATCATCCTCGATTTCACTCTTGGTACAATCAATGCTTTTGACTTAACAACCAGACAGGCCTTCATTGTCCAAATTGTAAAAGATAGAAAAGATCTTCCCAACGCCATCGCGATTAACTCTTCAGTCAACAACTTAACCAGACTCCTGGGCCCGGCCTTCGCTGGACTTATGATTGCAGTTGTCGGTGAAGGCATGTGTTTTCTTTTAAACGGCGTAAGCTATTTAGGAGTTATCAGTGCACTCCTTGTTTTAAAAGTTGCTCCTCATGTTCCTGTTGAATTCCATTACAGAAAAATGATCTCAGGTTTGAAAGTTGGCTACGATGCCACTTTCAAAAATCCGAGTATTAGAAATATTTTATTATATTTAATTTTTATCAGTTTCTTTGCTATTCCTTACACAACTTTTTTCCCGGCCATTGCTGGTAAATCTCCTGAAATGGGTGCCAGTGCACTTGGATGGATTACGAGCTGTGTGGGTGTGGGATCTTTTATCAGTGCGCTTTATTTAAGTAACAGAAAAGGACAACCAACACTGGCCAAGGTTGTCGCAGTTTCAGGTATTGCATTTTCTATTTTTCTAATTATTTTATCAAGACTTGATAATTTTCATTTTATTTTATTCAGTGTCTTTACAACAGGAATGACCTTGATGCTTCAAATGGCCTCAAGTAACACTATGATTCAAAGTACTGTCGATGATGATAAACGTGGGAGAGTTTTAAGTTTCTTCAACGTCTCTCTCCAAGGTCTGGCACCTTTTGGAAGTTTAATCATGGGATTTTCTGCTGAACATTTAGGACTGCATACAGCACTTTTAATTAATGGTGTGATTATCTTGATTGGTGCAAGTTACTTTTTAAAGAAAGCTCCTAAGATTGATGAATATGTGGCGATGAGAACAGCTTAAAAATCTTTCCAGTCTTTTTTCGTAATTAAGCGCGCTCCTCTATTGAATGTAATATATGACCAAGTCCATTGCATCATAACAAACATTCTATTTTTAAATCCAATCAAATAATAAATATGCACAAAGAGCCAAGCAAGCCATGCAAATGTCCCACGCGCTTTGATTCCTTTAAATTCCATAACTGCAAGTTTTCTTCCGATCGTTGCCATCTGTCCCTTATCGACATACTTAAAATCCAAAGATGCTTCATTTTTAATTAAGCGGATAATATTTTTTGCAGCATGCTTCCCCATTTGAATCGCCACAGGAGCAAGTCCTGGAAGAACTTTTCCATCTGGTTCATCAAAATGGGCCTGATCGCCGATAACAAATAAATTTGGATAACTCTCTACCGATAATTTTTTCGATACAATAATTCTTCCAGCTTTATCCAGAGGAACATTTAAAGTGGCATTGATCGGTGATGGCCTAACACCTGCGGCCCATACAACCGTTTTTGAAGCAATTTTTTGCTCTACTCCAGCTGCATCTGCCAGTGCAACGCCATTAGCATTAATATCTGTTACACGAGCTTCATTTAAAACTTCGACACCTAAGTTTTTCAGATCTGCTTTGGCATCGATAGAAAGTGTTTCATTGAAACTTGCCAGCACTCTCTTGCCTGCTTCAATTAAAATCACTCTCGTATCCTTTGGATCAATATTCCTAAAATCTGCCTCCATTGTCTGACGGGCAATTTCAGAAATCGCTCCGGCCATCTCTACTCCTGTAGGACCTCCGCCAACCACAACAAATGTCAGCCATTCTTTCTGGCGATTTTTATCTGCTTCTTTTTCAGCTGACTCAAAGGCCATAAGAATTCTTCTTCTGATCTCTGTGGCCATCTCAAGTGTTTTTAATCCGGGAGCAAACTCTTCCCAATGATCTTTACCGAAATAACTATGAGTCGCTCCACAAGCAAGAATGATATAGTCGTATTTCGAAGAGACAGTGCCAGCTTCAAATGAATTGATTTGCGGATTAACCGATTTAATTTCATCCATATAAACGGTTACGTTTTTAGCATCGGATAAAACATTTCGAATAGGTGTTGCGATATCAGCGGGAGATAATCCGGCCGTTGCCACTTGATAGAGTAAGGGTTGAAATAAGTGATAGTTTCTTTTATCGATGAGCGTGACATCAACTAAGTCAGTATAGTCTGCTAAAACCTTAGCTGCTTTTAATCCACCAAAACCACCACCGATAATCACGACATGTTTTTTCATACATCACTCAGGTTAGAATTTTCTAATGGCCATTCTAAAAAACCACGGCAGTCCTGCTAGTAAAATAAAAGCAATCACTATCCCTGGACTTAAAATATCCTCCAAACTTCTCACCTTGGCAATCTGCACTCCGCTCCAGGTATACACCAGAACCATTGGTATTCTTCCCACCCAACTGGCCCAAAAGAAATTCCACCAACTAAGTGGTGAGACTCCCATAATAAGATTGGCCACAAAAGAAGGAACAAAAGGAAATAGCCTGAATGAAAAAAGTGCCATAGTTCCTTCGACCTGAAATGAAGAGCGAAACAGGTTCAGCTTGTCTCCATAACGGGCGTAAACATAATCCTGCAAAAAATACCTGGCGATGAAAAATCCCGCTAGATTTCCAATGGCCGTGGCACTTGATGAATAAATCACTCCCGGCACAAATCCAAAGATTGATCCGCCAAGAAGACTGATCATAGAAATTCCCGGCACTGGAAGCATGGCCATAAAAATATTGAAGACAATAAAAAGTGTAATAATTTTGAAAGGCTTTTGTTGATATAAGGCCACCCACTTATCGTGAGAGGCCTTTATATGTTCGAGAGTCGTAAAAAGCGTTACATCAGGAAAAAATAAATACAAAGATATTAAAAGGACAAAAATAATAAGGACAAAAGTTAAAATTTTCTTCATGGATTTTTATTAAAATCTTCCTCTGTCTGAATCATCTGAACTTTCGGTGGAAAATATTCTTCAATAATAATTGGTAAAACCCCATACATCATCGAGGCCAGTAATGGACCGACAAAAAGTCCTGGAAGCCCCATAACAATAACTCCACCGATAACAGCTAGAAACCCAATAAACGCCGGAACTTCAACCTCACCAAGGCTTACTAAATAAGGTCTGATAACGTTGTCAGCGAGTCCACTAACCACGCCGATAATCGACATTGCAACCCCTGCTCCTGTTCTCTTTTCAATCAGGAAAGCAAAAAGAGCAATCGCAAATGCCATCGGTGCCGCACCAATAATGGGAATAAAAGAAATAATAAATGTGAAAAAGAAAATAATATAGAAATCCCCAATCCCACAGGCCAGTGCTCCAAGGGCAACAATCGAAGATTGTAATATCCCTGTTAAAACATTCGAAAAGAAAACTTCCCTGCAACTCGATTTCAATACACCCACGAATTTATCTGAATGGGATTTCGTAAAATAAAAATAACGATCAAAGATCTCACGAATGTGACTTTCCTTAAGCAGAAAGAAGAAAAATGAAAGCATCATAACCAGTAAACCTAATAGCAAATCAGGAATCTGAGTAACTAGATCGCTAAAAGTTTTAAGTGTCCATGATCCGGCATTTTGTAAAAAGTTATTAAACTTCTCTTTAACCATTTCTGCTTCAAGATGATTGTCTGTCGCAAAGTGATCCAGGAAATTATAAACGTATTCTTGAGTCTTTTGCGTAAGCCCTGAAACAGATTGCTGAGAGAAAAACTCAGTAATGATTCTTGCTCCCCTGATACAAAAGATAGTGACAGGAACAGCAAAGATAAAAAAGAGTACGATCGACATAATGATCAGAGCTTTCTTTTTAGTCCAGCCATACTTTCTCATGAAAGCAGTTAGAAATGGACTAAGGGCCAGGGCCAGCATTCCACCAAAAAAGAATGGAACGATAAACGGGCTTAATATATATAAGAAAGATGCGACAATTAAAAACGCAGTAGCAAGTTTGAAAAAATTTCTAAAGAATGTTTCGTGAAATCCATTATTCATTTGTGACTACTCTCTTTTGCTATGATGTTTTTCTTGTTCTCTTTTTAATTCGCGCTCTTTAATGAAATCTAAAATAAGAAGACTGATCACAGATTCAATCGCATTCCCACCAACCGGCGCAGGCGAGGCCTGAACTTCTTTCTTTTCTGATTTAAAAATATCCAGCCAGTTTTGTTTTCTAGTTGCGTAGACCATCACTCCGATACAAATAATTAAAAATCCTAAAATAAACCAGATTGATGGAGTGAACAGTGCTTGTCCGTTATCCAGGTTATTTAAAAACCTTTCAATCAGATAACTCATCCCCATACAAAAAAGTGCCAGACTTCCAACTGTCATCACAACTAAGATTAAAATTCTACGCAATTGATTAAGAATTTCTGCAGAAATTTCCAGTGATTTCTCACCAATAAAATTTTTCTTTCCTAAAAAATAGTTAAGAAAAAACTCTCCGACTTTAAAAAGATCATTCATGAGCGCCTTCCTGAAAAAAGTTTAGCAATAACATAGCCAATCCCAACCGCGATCGCGATGGATGTCAGTGGGTTTTTTTGGACAAAATCCGTAGTCCTGTCTTTAATTTCTTTCAGGCGGTCTTCAATATCTGAAATGCTGTTTTTATCCAGACCCGGAAGCTCCGAGAGAATGTCCAGAGGGCCATTTTTATCTTTCTTTTCCATTGTTAACTCCATTTTTTAATAGCTTAGAGATCTTTACGAAGTTCGTCTAGCACGCAATTAAATAACAAGTTACTATTAACCAATGAAAAACTTAAAACTTCTCACACTACTTTGTACATTAATACTCGCGCCTGCAGTTCAAGCAGAATTAAAGCTTAAGCCATTTGAAACTGATGGTTGCACCATGTTTATCGATGGCACACCCAAAGAGCCGGGGCTGTGGAAAAATTGTTGTATAGAACATGATTTGCGTTATTGGTTTGGCGGCAGCACTGAAGATATGGATGCTACTGACTTGAGACTAAAATCCTGCGTAAATAAAATGGCCGGGGCAACTTGGGCAAATTTAATTTATACCGGAGTGCGTACGGGGCATCATTCACCTGTGAAAAATAAAACTCAATGGAGTTGGGGTTGGACAGAAAAACGCGGGTACAAAAAACTCACGTCAGAAGAAATCGTGGTGATTAAAGAAGAACTAGAAACTCTCAATCTGCCACAGGTAGATATGGCAGATTTTCTGAAGTTCTATTTTCCTTAACCAAACAACTCTTTCGTTAAATCAAATAACTTATTTTTTGCCAGATAATTCTTCACGTAATTTTTGTTTTCCGGTTTGTACCAGAAAAAGAAAGTTCTCTGGCGAGTCTTCTCATCAAGCGTGATGGCCGTCTTCACTTCTTTCAACGTGTACGGGTGGTATCCAGAGTAATAAATCTCTGTCGCCACAGTCATTGGTGTTGGCGTGAAATCCTGAACCTGCTCTAAGCGGTAACCCAGTCTCTTCGTTTTAATCGCCAGCTGTGCCATATCTTCCGGAGTACATCCCGGGTGAGATGAAATGAAGTACGGGATAATTTCCTGACGGATTCCTTTTTTAGCAGAGATCTCTTCAAATTTTCTTTTGAAAGTTTCAAAATAATGGAAGGCCGGTTTTCTCATTGATTTTAAAACGTGATCTTCCGTATGCTCTGGAGCTACTTTCAATCGTCCTGAAACGTGGTGAGTGATTAACTGCTCAACGTATTCATTATCTTTTTTCGGGTCACGTGATCTTTCATTGAACATTAAATCGTAACGAAGCCCTGAACTCACGAATGCTTTTTTAACTTTCGGGTGTTTTGCCACTTCTCTATAAAGTTGAGTCATCTTTTCTGGAGAGGCATCAAGGTTTTTACAGATAACCGGGAACACACATGAAGGTGCCGCACATTTATCACATGCTGCCTGATCAATCCCTTTCATCTGATACATATTCGCTGAAGGTCCACCCATATCGCTGATGTAGCCTTTGAAGTCAGACATATTGGCAATAACGTCCAGTTCTTTCATAACAGATTCTTTCGAACGACTCGCGATCATCTTTCCCTGGTGAGCAGAGATCGTACAGAATGAACATCCACCAAAACATCCGCGGTGAGTGTTAAGTGAAAACTTAATCATCTCGTAAGCAGCGATCGGCCCTCTGTCTTTATATTTTGGATGTGGGTATCTTGTGTAAGGTAAATCAAATGATGAATCAATTTCTGCTTCTGTCATCGTCTGGTATGGAGGGTTGATGACCAGAGTCTGCCCTTGTACCTTTTGCAATAAACGATTAGCGAATTGTTTATTTGATTCTACTTCAACGTGCATGAAGTTTTTTGAGTAAAGCTTTTTATCAGTCAAACAAACTTCGTGAGAGGTTAATTCCAAGTCTTCCCAGAACACATTGTTCATTGGAAGTTTTTCATTTTGTGGATGTAAAAAAGCAGTCTGAGGAATCGTTTTAATTTCGTTAAAAGGAACTCCTGCTAAAAGCATTTTTACCAGGTCTTTAATCGGTTGCTCACCCATTCCATAAACTAGCAAATCAGCACCTGAACTCGTTAAAATATTCGGCATTAATTTATCAGACCAAAAATCGTAATGAGTCACTCGACGAAGAGATGCTTCAATCCCACCGATCATCACCGGAGTCTCTGGATAAAGTTCTTTTAAGATTTTTGTGTACACGCTAGTTGCGTAGTCAGGTCTGAAATCCGGTGATCCACCTGGAGTGTATGCATCAGTTGAGCGCAGTCTTTTTCCTGCCGTATACTTGTTAACCATCGAGTCCATATTTCCCGAAGTCACTCCGAAGAAATATTTTGGCGCTCCAAATTTTTTGAAGTCACGAAGATCATCGCGCCAGTTTGGTTGAGAAATAATCGCGACTCTTAAACCAAGAGCTTCTAAAATTCTTCCCATAACAGCTGTACCGAATGCCGGGTGATCAACGTAAGCGTCACCTGTCACAAGGATAACATCGAGTTCATCCCATCCACGCTTCTTAGCTTCTTTCACAGTTGTAGGAAGCCATGCCGTAATGGGTAGTGTCTCTGGAGAATTTTGGGTGTCTTGATTTTTTGTCATAGGCCAGAAAGTATGTAAAAACACGCTCTCTGGCAATGACTATGGTGATATTTACAGGACTTTTACTTGGTCTTTACGCATGAAAGAGCATTGCCTGTACCGGCATTTGAAAACCAGTAACATGTCACACCTTTTACATCGTCTGTGATGAAATCTACTGCCGCACTTTTATACTCATTTACAGAAGAAGGTGCACGTTCCGGTACCTTGTCCTGCTTTACACCGTCTTTATAAACAACAAACTTCTTACCTTGCAGTAAATAGCCACTTTCGTCTGCAAAGGCCGAAATTGAAATAATTGAAAGAATTAACATAGCTAGAAATTTCATTATCCACTCCTGATTTAGTAGGCCCAGTTCAGTAAACTGATCGGAGTTTTCGGGACATACTTTAGTCGGTAATTGTTTAGAAGGAAAAAAGCCTCTTCCAAAGAGAGCGTTTTTTGTGAATTCGCTGCCATTGGGTCTCAGTGCCCTCTCCGGTTTTGTGGACCATTCCTCTTTTTTCCAGAGATTTAAGAATCAAAAACATCTGATCTTTGTCGAAATTGGGGTATTTTTTCAAAACGTCAGTATCGATATCAAAAACAATTTTTGAAAAGGACATTGGCTCGTAAAAGGACAATGTTGAGAGGATTAAATTTTCAAGTTCCTGACTTTGATCCATACACTCAATCTACCTAGAGGTCATATTTTAGGCCATCGTTTTCTACAGCAGCATTTTAATCAAACTCATAGTGTGAGCTTGTTGATCATATTGTGATCTCGAAAGATGAAAGATATCTATTTTATCCGGACGGTACTTTGTCATCGGCATCAGGTGATCAACATTGGCCTCAATTGCATAGTCCACCTCATAACCATGTGAATGCATCAAAGCACTCGTTAGTGGGACAACGCCATCGTTGTTGCCTGCTCTCGACTGAGTCAGGTTTCTAAAAAGCTCCAACGGTGTATCAAGTCCAAAAACATTGGACTTAAAAGAAGCAAAGTTCAAAAACTTGGTTTTCTTTTTAATATCACCAATAAGATTTTTTATTTCTGCTGATTCCATATAACTTTGACGTTCAGGAATTGTCAGTGCACTCATGCCCCCAACATCTCCGCCCATCCATTCGAATAACGTTTTACCACTGTCTTTTAAAAGAGTGTTATCGTACATAAGACTTGCTACCGGTGCTCCCCAAAAAGGACTTTGCACACTCACCCATCCGCGAACCTTAGGAAGTAAATCTGGTCTTTGTCTAAAGGCCTCTAATGTATCCAATCCACCTTTTGAGTGAGAATAAATCACAACAGGCACCAGCGAATTTTGAATAGCACGGATAATCGCCTTCGCATTTACCGTAGGAGGACTTTCAGTATCAAATTTTAGATACTCGTAATTGATTTGATTTTTTTCTAATAATCTTCGTTGTTCTCTAAAGCCTTCTTCAAAAATAAATCCGACTTTAATTTGATTTCCACTGTTGCTGTCAAAAGACTCAGCAAGAACTCCGGGAACGATGAGAACTTTTAAGCTTTTTAATTTTGTAAGTTCTGATGTTGAAAAAGTTTGCTCCTTCATTTTAGTCGCATAAACGGCGCTTAGGTCATTTGCCATGACCTTTGAAAAGTTTAAAATAAGAGCTGCCAACAATAAGAATTTCATTGGAGAATTATACCAAAAACCTGGGTTTTACCGGGCCAGTTTGTAAAGATTACGGCCCTCTAAAGGTCACTTTCCCGAGGGAGCCTACCCATCCCCTTCTTTTTAGGTTACACTCCCAGTATGTATAAGTTTAATATCCCCGAAAATGAGTATGAATTAAGTTTTTCCCGCAGCGGTGGTGCTGGCGGACAGAACGTTAATAAGGTCAATACCAAGGCGACTTTGCATTGGAATGTCCGTGACACTCAAGTTCTTCCACCTGTTGTGATTGAAAGATTTTATAAAAAATATGGGAATAGAATTAGTGCTGATGGTTTTGTGACTTTAACAAGTCAGGAGCATAGAACTCAGCATATGAATATTTCTGAAGTGGTAAAAAAGCTGCATGACTTAATTGAAACAATCGCGCTTCCACCAAAAGTCAGGAAGCCAACTAAACCTACTAAGTCTTCAGTTAACGAGAGAATCAAATCTAAAAAAGCAAAAGGCGACACTAAGAAGGGCCGCCAGGAAAAATTTTTTTAGTGATAAACCAAAGAACAACTTCCAGAACTTCTACATAAAGTTAAATATCCACCTGTATTTGTATATGAACCTGTCGGTGTATAGTCGAGACCATCGCATGTACCAGCATTAGGAACACCACTAACCGGAGTATTAACAGAACAATCTGTTAAATATGTTCCAGCTGACTGAGTTCCAGCAATAGTTGTTGTACAAGTACATGTCCCACCACCCGCATATGTTACTTGCGAAGTAAAAGGTGTTCCAACTAAGTTCCCTGCTCCCCAATTTAATTCCCATGCATTGTTACTGACTGACCAGACTGTACTGAATAGTTCTTTAGTCGTTGTTCCACCACCACCACCACCAGCTCCCGCTGCTGCAGCGGCAACTACATCATCTTTCTTACAAGACACGGTTAATAATAGTGCACCAAGGAGTATTAATGTTTTTGTGTATTTCATATTCTTGAGTCTATTTTAAACAAAAAAATTAACAACAAGTAATTCAATGAAAAATTTGAAACTGATGCTAGAAGAATACTAAGCTAAACATACTATAAAATATTTAAATTTATATTTACCAATGAAAATTCATTTTCCAAAATAGAGAAAAAAATATAATTATTCCTTGTGTAATATACTTTTTTTGAATTTAAAAACCTTTTAAAGAAATTTAAACATGATAAAGAGCAAATGCTGCCGCTTTAATCTGACGAAGATCCATAAAGTCGTTTCTAGGATTTTGCATACCAGTCAATCAACTCCGGCAAATATTGAGTTAATGAATCAAATTGAAATCCAAGTGATCTTGCTTTTTGATTTGGCATCATGAAGTCAGTGCTAAATCCAAATGGAGAATGATTGGCCTCAGTTGCCACACTCGCTATCACTGCTTTCTTTCCGGTTTTTTGTTCAATCATGGCCACTAAATCTGCCATGGAAATATAACCTGTACCGACTGCATTCACGGCACCAGTAAAGCTTTGTTTCCCAATGTAATTTAAGAATTGCCCTGCTACATGTGATTGAATAAAGCCTAATCTGCTCGAAAAAGAAGGGAAATAAATTTCTTTTCCATTCTTAATCGCATCGATGTGAAATTTTAATCGATGAGTGTAATCGTCTTGTCCTATGACATGTGGAAACCTTACCATCACCACGGGGAAAGAAGCCGTCTGGCTAAACACCGCTTCTGCCTGGCGTTTGGCTTCCTGATAGTCGTAAGGATCTGTGTCTTCCAATTTTATGGGGTAATGTTTGTGATCAAACAACTCTTCACTTAACTCAAGATCATTCTCCGGATCGTAAACTGATCCTGTGCTGGTAAAAATATAACGCTTACATTTTCCTTTAAAGGCCGTGCAAGCATCGTTAGCATTTTTAGCAGACATACAAACTTGATCGTAAATCAAATCGAAAGGTTCAAGCTCAGCTAGTCTTTTTAGATCATCAAGGTTATTTCGGTCTGCTTTTTCAAATTGAGCCTGGCCTTGAAAAGCAAAATCACTATTTCCACGAGTGGCAACGATGACATTGTGTCCTTCCACAATTAAAGACTTAACTAAATGAGCTCCGAAGAATCTCGTGCCACCTAAAACTAGAATTTTCATAAAACCTTCAGGACTCTTTCAATTGTTAAATCAGAAACAAAAGCAGCAGGAGTTAATCTCACTCCAGGTCCTCGAATCGCAAAGTTACATGGAAGTGATTTTAATGCTTCAATTGTATGATCTTTGGGAATGAAGTTAACCATCGCCGATTGGTGATTATCAACACTATAGGGTGAATGAACTTTGTATCCCTTTGCTTCCAGCCCTACTCTGAGTTTCGTCGCCAGTCTGAGAGTTTCTTTTTCAATCACACTCACACCTGTTTTTAAAATCAAATCAACTGAAGCACCAAGAGCGGTAATTTCTAAAACTTGTTTTGATCCTGCTTCAAATTTAAGTGCATCTAGTTTTGGCATACAGACCGAATCAGTCGGGTCATCGCATGTTCCAAACGTATAAGAGCCGACGTTATGAGGTTTTACTTTTCCGATATGTTTCTGATCAATGGCAAGGTAACCCACGCCCACAGGACTGAATAACCACTTGTGAGAGCCACCTGCAACCGCATCGACTCCAAGTTTTTTCATATCAAATGGATGAAGTCCCAATCCTTGAATAATATCGACGAATAAAAAGATATTTTTAGCGCGAGTGATTTTTCCAAGAGCTTCTAAATCAGTTTTAGCTCCAGTTAGAAATTGCACCCAAGACACGGCAATAATTTTTGTCTTATTCGTTATCCTTTCAACTAATAATTGATAAGGAGTTGACAGATTTTCACCAGACTTCACTTCAATAAGATTGGCCTTTGCTCTTTTACAAGCCTCTAGCCAGGGAAACAAATGCGAGCCATACTCTTCTGCCCACGTAATCACTTCGTCACCTTCTTCTAAAGGGTATTGAAAAGCAAACTGACTAACTGCACTTGCAGTGCTTTGAAAAAAAGCGACTTCCGAATGATCACATCCAATAAGTGTGGCCAGAGATTTTCTCGAATTAAAAACGTTCTCAACGTAATCTAAATCAGTATAAAACCCTTCTTTATAAAAGCGGTCTCCCCAATAAAGAATGCGCTCTCTCGCAGGTGCAGATATAGGAGCAAGCCCACCATTGTTTAAATGGATACGCTCCGTCCCCTGATAAAACTCTGATTTAAATTTTTCAATCGTCACTGATTACACCATCGTCTTCATTTCGTTCACCGCTTTTTGTAAGCGATCAAAGTGTAATCTGAATCCTAGTAAGCAAAAACGAATCGCGACTTTTCCATCAATCGAACACGATGACAAAAATAGTGTTCCTTGATTGTTAATTTTTTCCATCAACTTCTTCGTCGCCTCGTCGCCTTTTTTATGAGCGAAAGTTAAAATCGTCAGCTCTGGTTTTGAAACAATTTCAAGTTCAGGAATCTGAGATATTTCTTTAGCTAACCATTCTGCTAATTTTAATTTCTCTTCCAGGTTTAATTGGAATGGACCAATTCCTAGAGTCTTAATCGGAAGCCATACACGCAGCCCTCTGAAGTCTCTTGAGAGCTCCGGAGTGATGTCTGCATAGTCAACCTGATCAACTGGACGAGGTGGCATATATGAATCGTCTGATAAATAATCAAACAACATATGATCTTTATTTTTTACTAATAAACATCCTGTTCCGTAGGGAATAGAAAGTGCTTTGTGTGGATCAAGCGCAACTGAGTCAGTTGATTCAATTCCTTTTAAGATCTCTTTCCCCGCTCCTGTCAGCATGAACAAGGCACCATAAGCACCATCAGCATGTAGCCATAGATTATGTTTTTTCGAGATAGGAAGAATGTCTTGAAGAGAATCGACACAACCAGTTTTTGTTGAACCTAGTGTCGCCACAACTAAGAATGGCTTAAATCCACGAGCAGTATCTTCTTCAACCTTAGCTTCAAGAAGTTTTGTATCCATTTTAAAATCGCGAAGAGGAACAAGTCTTAGGTTTTCTTTTTTGAATCCTAAAATGGCCCACGCTTTAGCAATACAGTGGTGAGAGTCACTTGAAGCGTAAGCTGTGACTTTAGAAAAGTCATGCCCTTCAAGTTTTTCTTTTCTCGCCATTGCTAGTGCACTTAGTGTTGCGTATGAGCTTCCCGTTGTTAAAAACCCTTGTGACGACATTTCATTGTAGCCTACTAAAGTTTGAAACCACTTGATCACTTCCATCTCCAGAGTCACAAGACCTGGTGCCATCATGTAATGGCCAGTGAAAGGATTTAGTGTCTGGGCAATCAATTGAGCTGTATTAGAAATAAAGTTTCCAGCACCAGCAACGTAAGCGGCAAATCCCGGATGCCCTGGAAGCTGTGAGTACTTTGCCATGTCTTCAAAAATAGTTTTCATCAGCACACCGTAATTTTCGGGGTGAGCTGGAAAGTTTTTTGTCGTTTGGTATGGAATGCTGAAATTTTCTTTTAATCCATTAACGGCCGGATCATGAGCTTCCCCCATTGGAGATTTAGAAGGCATCTCTTCCATGTACTTCAACACTTGAGTTTCAGTCTGATCAAAGATCGCTTTCATTTCATCATGAGCTAACTCAAGCGGCTGCTCAATGTTTTTCCACCAGTCTTTCGTATTCATCTGATCCAAGATGTTTTCACGACGAGGGTGAATGTACTCTTTTGCTTTTAATAAAAGTTTTGCTCCGTTGTCACTTGATCCATCAAGAGTTGCGGCCATTCTAAAACCTGAGTGCTGATAGAAGTGTGGACGGAAATGAAATCTCGCCCAGTGACTTGCTTCGTGCCCACAGCTCATGAAAGATCCACCTCTGATCATTTGGTGTTTTCCATCAAAGCATGGTGTAGAAAAATCATCATACAATGGATCGATCTTAAATCCTTCAAGCGGATTGAACTGATCGACTAACCAGTGCCATGTATTTCCGTACAGGTCGCTGTTTACGTCTTTTGCCGATGACCAGATGAAGTTAAAATTTTGTTTGTACTCATCATTGTAGTCAGTAAAACCTTTATAAGTTTTATAAGCGTGTTTTTGTAAAACAGGATCTTTTGTTTTTGGAGTTAGTGAAACGAATTCTGCTTCAGTTAACAGACGGTATTTCAAATTGGTTTTATCTAATTCTGTTTTCCAATTGCAGAAGGCCTGGGCTTCGTGAAAGTTTACTTCTACCGGCCATGACATTGGAAGAGGAATCATTTCAAAAACAGTTCTTAGCTCATACTCGTGTGAGCCTTCAGGGCCTGTTGCTACCCAGAACGTCGGGCGTTTAGTGTTTCTAAATTTTCTCCAAAGAAGTCCTTCTTCGCTCCAGTACTTATCAGTGATGTATCCACCAGAGGCCACGAAATCTAAGTATTCATGATTAGTGATTTGATTTTTTGTATACTCAAAATCTTTAATACTAACAGTACGGCTTCCGTATTCATTATCCCAACCATAAGATTCAGTCTCAAAAGGTTTTCCAATTGTGACAGTCTCACCTGTTTTTTTCTCCCAAGAATTTTCTATAATATTCTTCGGAGTATTTTTCGACGGGTGAAGTGGCACCCAGAACTTTGGAGTTTCAACATACTCAATCGGAAGTTCACGCATCAATACGCTTGAAGTTTCAAAGTGAATTTTCTCGTGCTCCATTCCCATCCATAGTGACCACCATGGTGAAGACTGATTGTGAGTCTTTAATTGATTTAAGTCCGGGTGAGTTTTAATCAAGTCAACGATGATGTCATAGACGATTTTTCGATACGCATGAACAGCAGAAACTTTCGGCCAGTTCATTTCGTTTTTGGACATATCATCCCAGCTCATCTCATCAACACCAGTCTCCAGAACTTTTTCCAGATAGATATTGATCGGCTCACTTTGGAATCCGGCCAGGCGGAGTTTATTAATATATAAAACTGCCGGGTGACCATAATAAAAAATAAGTGGATGTCTTAGAGCGTGGTATGGAGGTCTGATATAAGCTTCTTCAACTTTTAAACTTTGAAAAAGTAATTCTGTCAGTGTCCATGAGTTATTGAAGTAAGCTAAGATATCTTCGCGCGTACAGATACTAAGATTAAGTAATGGTAGAGCAACCAGACAATTTCTTTCCTGATCAAAACCAGGACATTTTTCTGGAGGCAAACCAGTCCACCATGAATCACCAAATTCTTTTTTTAACTGGTGTTCGAAAGTGACTTGTTTTCCGGCCTTAGAGAGGTTCGGATTTCGTGTGATACTGACAGACATAAGGGCCTCAATAAGATGAGAGAGTCATTAATAATTCCCTCTCATTTTCTGCCACTTTTAAAGTTTTGTCATTGGAAGAGTTGTCAGCCTAAGCTTTGACTAAGTTAGGTTCCGTATTGGTAACTTATGGTACTGGTTTTAGTCTTAAGATTTTACCGCTATCAGTAGATAAATAGATGAGCCCATCGGGGCCTGTTTTTACTTGTCTAAAACGCTCTCCTAAGTCTTCCAGAAGCTTTTCTTCCTTCACGATTTTTCGATGAGCATCAGTCACGATGCGGTGAAGATGACTCCCCGCTAATGTTGCTAAAAATAAATTTCCTTCAAATTTTGGAAAGGCCCTTCCTTCATACATCATCATCCCCGAAGGACTAATTGATGGAACCCAATAATAGAGTGGCTGCTTCATTCCCGCCTTTTCTGTCGTTCCAATGGTTGGTCCCCAGTACTCGCGGCCGTAAGTAATCACAGGCCATCCGTAGTTTGCACCCTTTTCAATTAAATTAACTTCATCACCACCACGTGGGCCAAACTCTGCATCTAATAAAACACCTTTCGAATCAATAATTAATCCTTGTGGGTTTCTGTGACCGTAACTCCAGATCTCAGGAAGTGCATCTTTCGTTTTTACAAAGGGATTATCACTCGGTGCCTTTCCATCAGTCGTAAGTCTAAGAATTTTTCCATGATGAGTAGTTAAATCCTGAGCGCGGGATCGAATATTTCTTTCACCAACACCCATGAAAAGGAATCCATCTTTATCGATAGCGATACGTGATCCAAAGTGCTCACCCGTACTCTCAAGTGCCTTTGCCTGGAAGATTCTCGTACCGGTAAAAGACTTCTTATCACTTGAAAGTTTTCCTTTCATTAAACTCGTCGTGCCTTTTTTGTCGACAGGGTCCGAGTATGTTAAAAACACTTCATCATTTTTAACATAAACATCAAGCAACCCACCTTGACCATGATTGAAAACTTTTGGTACTCCCGTTATTTCAGTTGCCTTCTTAGTTTTCAAATCAAGAACTCTCATCTTTCCATCGCGCTCAGTGAAAATCATAAGACTTTCTTCTTTAGGATTTAAAAAATCAAATCCCCAGATCACATCCTTTCCTTCAAAAAGAGTTTCGACTGTAAACTTTTGTCCCTCAGAGACATAGTCTTTAGAAAAAATATTCATTGATGAAAGTGCCGCGATTAGAAAGATGAATTTTTTCATAGAGGAAATCCATTAGGATTAGGTTTTAGTCTGCAAAAAGCTGTACTGAAATCTTTCATATACATAAGAAAGAGAATGTCTTTTGTTTCTAAGTTCTGTCTTGCCCAGTAAATAATTTGCGGGTTGCCGTCTTTGTTTAAGAACTGAGTCGTTGTCGACGTTGGATGAAATGTCAGTCTTCCATTTCCTTTCCAGTTAGGTAAAAACTTTTCTTTTGCTTCTTCAAAAGACAAATTCCCAAGGCCATTACTTTCACCAAAATACTGCATCGAGCCCGTCATGTAAGCGCCCATTTCGTCAGTATTAAAAAGCATTCCTGCATAATGAGTTGTATCTGGATTAAGTGAACTTGAAAGATGATTACACTCTCCCGAATACATTCCCGGATAAAATGCCAGAGCGTTTGGTGTCGCTAAAAATTCATCGAACAACGCCTGCATTTTTGGCGTGCAACCATAATCGCAGGCCCCTTTAAAAACCTCAGGAGCATCCCATGCGTGGACACTTAAACTCATCAATAAAACCAGACCAAAAATCATTTTTTTCATTGTGTACAACTCCATTTATACATTTAAAGTGAAGGCCAGCCTTTCCTCGCTTTTCCCATTCACTTTGATATTCCAGTAATGTTTTCCGCTATAATACGTTCTCGTCGTCACCGGCTTCAGCGGAATGTTAAACGACATTTTCTTTTGCTCTAAAGATTCAAGCTCAATACTCTTGCCTTTAAAACATTTAATATTGTGAGTGCTGTTTGCTTTTAACAGATGAACTTCATGATCAAGAATGATCTTTAATTTCTTCTTTCCCATGTTTTTAAATTCAACTTCAACTTGCAGTACACTTCCAAGATCAACTTTCTTCGTGATAATTTTTGAAGTGATCACTTCCACCAGACCAGACTCAACTCCGTGAAGAAGAAAAGCTTTCTGATGCCCTTTTTTAATCAGAGTCCTGCTGGCATGACGAATGATCCAGTCGACATTTTTATCGCCGGCACTCGCTTTTTTCCATTCCAATAATTTCTTCACAACGAGATCAGGATGATTTTTCGAATGGTCATTCACGTGATTGGCCACTGACTTTCTCACATACTCCGACTCATCATCTTTTAATGTTTCTAAAAGATCCCATGTCGCCATCGGGTCCTTCACAAAACTATGAAGCTTTTGCCCCCAAGGCAGTAATGGACGTGAGCCTTCACTCACCAGTCTTCTCACATGTTCATTTTTATCATCTACCCATGACTCAAAAAACGTCAGCGTTCTTTTTTCATCGTGAATAAAAAAAGCTCGGACAGCAAACTCAGCGGTAAAAACTTTCGTCATCTCTTTTAAAACATTCATTGATAAATCAAATTCAGTAAGTCCAAAGCGGGCGACAAATTCAGTTAACGGCCAGGCAGCAAAACCTGAAAGCCCTACACTGTCTTTCTCGTTTAGTTGAATCGCCCCTTTTAAAATCTTCAGGGATTTTTTAAGGTCCTTCGGTAAAAACTCATGAAGCCTGTTGGCCAAAAAGATCACGCGATCTTTTAACTCCAAAGGTGCCAGGGCATCACTCATGCCTTTCATAAAGTTCTTTTGATCGAAATCTGGATAGTTGCGACTGATAGCTTTTGCAGTTTGAAGAGCTACTTTGTCATTGATCATATTTTTGAAAGGTTCCATAGGATTAAAAGTATATTAGACAAAATTCCTTAGGCAAAACGGGGTGCGTAAATTTGCACAGAATTCGCGGCCGTGATAAGAATAATTCATGCCAGAGCTAAAAAATTATTTAAGTGATCTCTATGAGACTAACGGACTTCCGTCTTCCCATGACAGAAGATTTGCACTGATCAAAGAGATGGAACTCCTGGAAGGTAAAACAATCCATTGTTTTACATGTCCAGGAACCTGCTGCACTTCCCAGGCAAACTCGATGCAAATCACACCTATCGAGGCCTTAGAAATTTTACAAAGTTTACAAGTCGACCAATTCGACAATTCCCAAATGAGCGCCTTTAAAGAACGCATGACCAGCACAGTTTCAGGTTACCGCCTGAACGTTGAAATCTACACCGGCAAAAAAAATTCATCAGCATTAAGAAAAAACTACACCTGCCCATTTTTTAATAATGGATCCCTTGGCTGTGGTCTTTCCCGTTCGGCCAAACCTTATGGATGTCTAGGCTTCAATCCAAAAACCAGTGATGATAATGGACAAACTTGCTCATCAAACATTGAAGTGCTGGAAGTTCGAGAGCATTCCTTCCAATCTAAAGAAGATTTGGTAAACGCCCAAATTAGAAAAGAGTTAAATCTTCCATGGATTAAACAAAATATTCCTCAGGCCCTTTTAGATACGGCGCTTGCCCTATACAATTAAGGGATGTTTAAAAATCTTAGCAGCAGACAAGTAGGCTTTATCCAAATTATCCTTTCCGGGATGTGTTTTGGCGCTTTAGGTTTTTTTGGGAAAATGGCCTACAGAGTTTCGGTTGGGCCCGGAGAATTGCTGGCCCTTCGTTATTCAATCTCGGCCATTTTTATGGGACTCACAATCCTCTTCACGAATCCGAAATCTTTTATTCTTACTCGCTTCCAATTAATCTCCTCTCTTCTTTTAGGAATTTGTGGATACGCACTTTTTTCTAGTTTCTTTTTTATCGCTCTGACTGGACTCTCAGCTTCACTCACAGTTTTACTTCTCTATACCTACCCAGTGATGGTCGCAGTACTTTCTCAATTTATTTTAAAAGAGCATCTGGGAAAAAAAGGAGTCATGGCCCTGGGCCTCGCTTCTGTCGGAATGATTGGTTTAGTCTGGGGAGAGCTTTCAATCAGTGATCCAAAGTTTTTACTCTACGGAGTTGGTGCCGCCTTTTTTTATTCAATCTACATAATGTACTCAAGAAAATACTTAAGTGATGTTCCCGCGATGCCTTCATCTTTTTACGTACAGCTTGGTGCGGGGACTGTCTTATCTCTTATTCATTTTCATAATTTCGAAAGACCCGTTTCAATTGTCATAAGTCATCCGGCCATTATCATAGGCATGGCCATCATCTGCTCATTCATGGCGATGACACTATTTCTTGCAGGTTTAAGAAGAATCACTTCGAGCGAAGCTTCGATCTTAAGCACGACAGAGCCTCTCTTTGGAGTTTTGATTGCAGCTATGGTGTTGGAAGAAAAATTATCTATGATTCAAATTAGCGGCGGGGTTTTAATTTTGATTGCGATGGTCTTGCTGGCCTTATCAAAAGAAAAACAAAAACAGGAGTTTTAACACTCCCGTTTTTGCTTAATCAATATAGGGCAAAAAACTATTTTACAGGAGCAGCTTCTGTAGAAGCAGTAGGAGCAGCAAGTTTAGCTTTTACACATGACTTAAGTTCTTTCTTAGTTTTACCTTCTGACTTACAAGCAGTAACAGCTTCTTTACGAGCTTCTTTAGAAACTTTTGTTCCAGCGAAAGCTGTAACAGTTGAAAGAGCAAGAGCGATGATTAGTGCGTTTTTCATAAATATCTCCATAATTCTACCACTCGTTATGAGCAGTGTTGGTTGTCTATGGATACATTCTGGACCTATGATATTAAGACGAGATTTAAATGGGATTAATTAATTTTAATCCCATTTTTAAGTATAAAATTGAGTATTTTCAAGGACTAGGGTCAGAGCAAAATGCCCTTTAGGAATAGGCTCGCCACAGTAAAATAAATGACTAATCCTGTTACATCGACTAATGTCGCGACAAATGGTGCAGACGAAGTGGCCGGATCGAGACCTAATCTTCGCAGTAAAAATGGAAGCATTGATCCTGCAAGTGTCCCCCACAATACAATCCCCACTAAACTACAAGCAACTGTGACCGCCACTAAAACATAGTGCTCACCATAAAGTGTTTCTTTACCAGGCCATAATAAAATTCTCATAAGACCAATAGATCCAAGAATTAAACCTAAGCATACACCTGAAATTAATTCTCTATTTAAAACTCTCCACCAGTCACGCAGACGAACTTCACCAAGTGCCATCGCACGAATGATAAGTGTAGTTGCTTGCGATCCAGAGTTACCACCAGAGCTGATAACAAGTGGGATGAATAAAGCGAGAACAACGGCCTTTGCGATATCGTGTTCGTAATGGCTCATCGCTGTTGCTGTGAACATTTCCCCAATGAAAAGTGCCATCAGCCAACCCGCACGTTTTTTAATCATCGACGGTAAACTGATATCAAGATACGGCTCACCTAGTGCTTCCATACCCCCGATCTTTTGAATATCTTCAGTCGCTTCTTCTTCGATAACTTCAACAACGTCATCTACTGTAATAATACCTTTCATGACATTGTTTTCATCAACAACGGGAATCGCAAGTAGATTGTGATTAGAAAAAGTTTTCGAAATACTTTCCTGATCTTCATCTTGAAGAATCGTCACCAGGTCAGTGTTCATATTCTCTTCAACTGTCGTCTGCGCTTTAGCGAGGAACAATTCACGAAGAGAGATAACACCCAAAAGAATTTGTGTACGGTCTAAAACGTAAGCGTAATAAATTGTTTCAATATGTGATTTCGATTGAGCACGCAGGTATCTGATCGCTTCTTCTACTGTCATCTCCGGGCGAAGACGAGCAAAACGCGAGTTCATTAATCCCCCCGCCTCATCTTCTGCGTACGCTAGTAGCGCTTTAACTTCTACCAGTGTTGCATAATCAAGATAGCGAAGAGCTTCTGCTTGAGACTCATCAAATAAATTTTGAATTAAATCGGCGATATCATCCGGTGCCAGCAAACGAATCCATGAACGTCTTTCAGCATGTGGGATCAGTTCGAAAATTTCGGCCTGATAATCTGACGACAGATTAATAAAGAGTTCTTCCTGGTCAATACGCCCAAGCATCATGAACACTTGTTCACGCTGGTTATGCGTTAAGCTTTGCCAGTTATCCAGTAAGTTTTCTAGAGAGAAATCGTCATTTAGAAGGTTGTTTTCCATTTAAGCACCATATTCAAATACAATCGGTGAATCTTAAGTGGAGGGTACAGGAAGTCTTACGACTTAAAGTGATTCTCCACTGAGCAATTTAATACAAATCTCTTGGGATCTTCGTCCATTTTTGTAGCCTCAGTAGAGTTAATAATATTTACCGAAATTTAAACTCACTCTATCTAAATGGCAAACACTTTTATAGTATCCCCTGCAAGATGAGTAAAAAAAACACGCCTGGGAAAATTCAGGAACACCTTAAAGATTTGAACCGCTGGCTCCCTTATAAGAAGGGAATGTGCGATACGTGCGAAGGTTTATGCTGTTATATGCCCGTCGAGGTAATGACCCCCGACCTGATAAGACTTGGGATTCTAGCTGAGTTTCATTTAGAGCTTTCAGAAAAAGAACAAATTAAAGATGCCCTTAGACACCCCGGTGTTCTGAGATACACGCCTTCCACGTCCAAATTCACCCTGACCCAAAAACCTGATGGCTCATGTTTCTTCCTGGATGCAAACAAAAGATGTACTCAATATGAAACCCGTCCCGACACTTGTCGCAACCATCCTAAAATCGGACCCCGTCCAGGCTTTTGTGCCTACATGAAGAAAGAATAAGAAGCGTACCTCGAAAGTAACCATCTCCCTCTATTGTTCCGGCAGCTTAAGGTAACCAAGTTCACCATAATTTCTTTAAAATTTTTTATAAGGGCCATTCAAAAAGCTTTTGAGTTGAGCTAATGTGCCCCCCATGAAGACAGAGCGCGATTTTATTCATACAGACGGCCCTAATTATCACATCAGTAGAAGACGTGAAATTATAGCAAAGCACCCAGAGATCAGAGATCTTTACGGGCCTTACACTCCCTCTGCTTTATACATTGTTTTAATCGTCGCTTTCCAATTAGCACTTTCATATTTTTTAAAAGACCAAGCTTGGTGGGTTATCGCTCTTGTTGCTTACGCTGTCGGAGCTTTCGCTAACCACTCTCTTTACGTCATGATTCACGAATGCACACACAACGTTGTTTTAAAAACAGCGCTGGGAAATAAGATCATGGGTCTTGTTTGTGACATCCCTCTTGTCTTGCCATCAGCAATGGGATTTAGAAAATATCATATGATTCACCATAAACATTTAGGTGAATACTCGTACGATCCGGATATCGTCAGTCATACAGAAGCAAGACTTGTTGGAAACTCTGCGATCAAAAAAACTCTTTGGATTACTTTCTTCTCTCTTTCACAAGCTCTTCGCCCGCTTAAAGTTCAGTTTTATAAACCACTAAACTTTTGGACGATCACAAATACAATTTTAAATATCGCAATCAACGTTGCCGTGTTTATTTATATCGGACCGATGGCACTTCTTTATTTAACTCTTTCAACTTTGTTTGCCCTTGGTTTACACCCATTAGGTGGACGTTGGATTCAAGAGCATTTTATTACGAAAGAAGGACAAGAAACTTACAGTTACTATGGCCCTCTTAATAAGTTAGCTTTCAATATGGGTTACCATAATGAGCACCATGACTTCATGAATGTAGCGTGGATTAACCAACCGAAAGTTAAGAAGATGGCGCCGGAGTATTACGATACGCTTGTGAGTTATAATTCTTGGACTGCTGTTTTAATAAATTTCTTATTCAATCCGAAGATTGATTCGTATACCAGAATGGTTCATCCAGATCGCCACCCGAAGGCGGCGGTGGATAATGAGAAAAATCTTTATTCTAAAGAAGTGATTGAGACGTTCTTCTAGTCTTTAAAGTTTTTAGTTACCAGGAACCCCTTCAATCGCTTCCTTCTCAGTCAAAGCTTTATGTTCAGCTTTCTGCTTATCACACTCTTCTTTGCTCGTATTAAGCTCACAAGTCTCATCCATAGACTTTCTTCCAATCTTTCTTAAGAGTCTCTTGGTCTCCCCAGAAACCTTCTCAGCAGTCGCCTGGATCTTCCCTTTATCTTCTTTCGTTGGAATTTCTTTTTTCTCAGTAGTCGTTGTAGTTGTCGTCGTCTTTGCAGTTTCTGCATGCAGAGATATTGAAAGTAACAAAGTCATCGTGATCGTTAAAATTTTCATTATATACATCCTTTGAAAAATAAACCTTCTATGTTTAAATGATAATAGCATTACTCTTATCAAGGAAGAAAATATGTTTTCAAAAGTTGCTCTCGCTTCACGTTACATTCTCGGTCTAATGTTTACGGTCTTTGGTGCAAATGGACTTATGATGGCCTTCACTGGAAATGGCTTCATTCCAATGCCTCCTCCTCCAGAGAATATGATTACAATCATGACTGGATTTGCGGCAACTGGTTACTTAATGGGATTAGTCTCGCTACTACAATTTCTTTCAGGTGTACTTCTATTAAGTGGATTCTACATCAACGCTGCAATCGTTTTTCTTGGACCAATCATTGTTAACATTTTCCTTATTCACGTCTTCGCAGAACGCTCTGGTTTACCAATGGCAATCTTCGTGGTCATTTTATTTGTTATTCTTGTTAAATCGAGATGGTCAGATTTCAGACCGCTTGTAAGAAAATAAGTTATCTAAGGCCATCCTAGTGATGGCCTTTTTTTATTCTGCTTTAGATGAGCAAAATGGCAATTGATCGAGATGTTTTTTAAACCAAGTTGTTAATAGTTTTCTTCCGCTCTTATCATTCTGACGAAGTGGTCCCCATAATAAAATATGTTTTCCAAATAACTGCCCTTTCAAATCAGGACGAAGCATTCTTCCACTTGCAGTTGGTGCACCTTCAAGTTGCCATGAAAGCATTCTCACTCCACAACGAAGATGATCATTAGGCTCAGCAATTTCTTCTGAAGTTTTCAGGCCACAATTGGTTCTTGCCGTTGCTTTTGAAAATTGTAGCAGACCAATATTTCCGCCACGTGAACGGACCTTTGTATTGAAGCCACTTTCTGCGCGAGTTAATGACGATAAAAAAACAATCCAGAAATCTTTTTTCAATTCATTGTCAGTGACACTATTGTATCCCGGGCAATCTAATTCTTTCAGATCTTCTGCATTGATCTCTTGATTCATAATAACTGATTCAGCTTCGAGTTCTAATTCTGCACGAACAGCTTCATTCCAGGAATTGTCCCAAGAGTAGTTTGATTTGTAAGGAAGGATTTCAACTTTAGAATGTAAAGATGAACTCGTGACTAAGAGTAATAGGGGAAGAAAAAATTTCATCCCCTATTTTGGACTAAACCGAATGTTTCTGTCTAGTATTTTGAATTCTTAAGCTGCTCTGTGGAAAACCCAAGCTCTTTTGCATATGTTTTATAATCTTGCAGTACTGTTGGGTCCATCGTTGGAGTGCGTGACATAATCCACAAAGTTTTTTTATCATTTGATCCCACCATGACAGTGTCGTAACCTCCACCAAGTTTAATGATATTGTAATCACCTTTCACTCTGAATAATCTGGTCCAAAATGTATCAAACGTAACAATCAATCGAGCATTGTTTGGGGCATCTTGAATCACACCTTTTCCATTAATGTCTTTTGTCTTTCCATTTTCCTTATAACAAACATTGTGAACACTAATCGTTTTCTCATTAATGATTCCATACTCCGCTGTTTGTCCTTCGCAATTTCTTGTAAAAAATTGTGGCAGTGATGTGATTGTGTACCACTTACCAATGAAGCGCGCGACATCAACATCACTTGCAACAGGAAGTGGCTCAGGCTTTGCAAAAGCACATATTGAAACTAATAAACTGAGGCACAAAATTAATTTTTTCATCATTCTCTCCTTGGATTTTAAAATACTTGTTCAGTAACACGAACAATTAAAAGCAAAATGAATGCCACGGATTCTGGGGCAGATTTCACCAGATGTAAGAATGACGCTCTTGATTACTTTTTATTTTCTTGAGGTGATTCAGTTTATTACTTACTTAACGCTTTTAACAAATTTAAGTTATCTTGACCTTTGTCATGAACGTGATTAGAAACTTATGCCTCGCCTTTTATTGGAGAAATCATATGAAAATCCTTTTAACAATTCTTGTTGTACTTTTTACAGTTTCAACAAAGAACGCATCTGCCGCTGTTTGGGAAGACACAAACTCATGGTCAATCGACTACGAAAATAAATTTACGACATGGATGGGAAGTACTTCTGTTCGTGAAGGAATGTTTACTGACAAATCATCTCCCTACTATGGAGTGAACACTGACTGTGCTGATACTGCTTACGCTCTAAGAGCTGTGTTTGCTTATGAAAACAAACTTCCATTCGCCATCATTAATCCTTCTGGGTCTCGTGACATCAGTAAAACTCTTAACAACAAATCAAACAAGTTTGATTACGCTGGCGCTGAGAATAAAAGATTAGTGGCATTGATCACTGAAATTGGTGAATCAGTTGGAACAGAAAACCTTACTCGTTACGACACTTACCCAATCGCTATTAAAACAATTAAAGGTGGATCACTATTCACTTATAAAATGAAAGCGAAATTTGGAAAATTCATTCGTCACACTTACAACATCAAAGTTGTAAACCCGGTTGGAACTTATGACGTTATCTACTCTACTCAAGCAAACCACGAAAAACGCGGTGACCTTCTAAGAAGAAGAGACAGAGAATTTGAAAACCTTCCAAGTGATCCATGGGGATACAGAAGATTCAAATGGCCTGAACATTTAGGTTTAGGACTTGAAGTAATTCCTGCTGAACTTGGTGCTTCGACTGAACAATTTGCTCTGGCAAATTCATTAGGATCGGGATTCTTTAAATACGTAAGCAAGCAACTGGCAACGACGACTGAATCATCAGGAGAGCGTCTGACACGAGTTTTCAATAACGTTTGTCAGGAAGCTCAAGCACGTATCATGTACGTTAATGAAGCTCTGGAGTTCGCTAAAAAAACAAACAATGCATGTATGGACTACGCTGCGTTTGATGCTTACTCAACACCTGCTCGTGATGGCGCTCTAAAAGATATGTTCTTAAACTTAGAATCAACTTTTAAAGGTGCTCAGTCTCAAGGCGGAGTGGACCCAGTTATTCTTTCATTCGCTGATTATATCTTCACTGGAAAAGGATCAGTTCAAGCTGAACTTCTTGCTGCTTGTCCAATTGCATACCGCGATGGAGCGACAATTGACCTGGCAACTTTCTGGAGTAGAATGAAAAACGATCGTATGTCTAGCCACCCGAACGACATTGTTGGAGTTCGCTGGGGAGAAACGACAAAACCACTTACGAAATGCAAACGTTGGTATTAATTTTTAATGAAATCTAAAAAGAACATTTTAATCATCGTTCTGGCAGCACTCGTTGTTGCCAGAATTGTGATTGTTGTACTGGAAAATAAAAAGGCAGATCATACGCTTTTATCTCCTACTGCAACCCCTGCTGAAATTCAGGTTATCAACCCTGATGCTAATCTCTCAAAGGCCCCTGAAGAAGCTGTGACATCGCAAAACCCGGCCGTTCCAAGTGATCTTTGCCAATCAATGCGCGATCATTATCAAACTCTTAGTGAAGTTCAAAAGATGGAAAAAACGTCAATTCGTTTTGTGAATATTCATAAAAAAGTTGATGGTGTGGTTTATAGAACGAGATTCTTCTATAAAGATTCAAGTGAAAGTGAAATCCCTACTTATCTTCTTTACCGTGAAGACCATAATGAAGAAGATCATTTAATTGAAACATCACCTTATAAAAAAGGCCCTCAATACTTAAAAATTGAAAAGGCCCCTGGAACAATTATTTATACTGAAGAAGGTGTGAATATTGGAGCAGATCAGGATCTATTCCTTCACTATGAAAATAAAGTTTTAAAAGACCTTCAGGGTGTCAGTCCCCAAAGGCCTGAAAAAGACTTTATCGAGTGCCGTTTTTAACAGCCAGTTCCCACTGGGACTGCCGCCTGTGCTTTACACTTTAAATCCGTTGTCGGGCATTTTATACGCATATGAAAGTGATTTGTATGAAGCTTCTCTACACGAAGACGTCTTAGTGTTTCTTTCGTCTCTGAATCATTTAATAAATTATTTTTCTTAGCATACGAACAGAAATGATTTTTAATCGCGGCATCAACAAAAATGCGCTCTGTCGGCGTATTCATAATTAAATGCTTAAACAGCGCCAGGTTTCTTTCTGTATTAAAGTTTGCTGTCACCACTCCACCTTTTACAAACTCTTCCTGCCAGTAAACAGCAGTCTGTGATTGAAGATTTCCATTTCTGGTTAAATAAACGATGTCAGCATCCAGTCCATTTTGGTGACTGCCGTGTTCTTTTAAGGCCCCGCCATTTTTATTGGCGATATCTCCAACCTGTAGCATTTCAGATTCTGGAAATTCCTGGCGAACAAAGTCAGCAGCATCACTGATGATGTCTTGCATTTCCTGAGTTCCAAAAAATCTTCCTCTTTGAAGAAATAGTTTTCTTATTGGTGTCCCGCGATCCTGAATCGACTCCGCATCTTTAATACTTCCTGCTGAGTAATACCCAATGGCCTCTGAAGCCTGTATTGCAGTCGTTTGAATGAATATGAATGCAAGAATCAGTGCTGATTTTTTCATCGCTCTCTTCCTAGAAATAGGGTTTTTATAGATGACTCTATTTTACCTAAGCTTTGGAATCGTTTCTCTGAGGGGAAAAAAGTGAGCTATGATAGCGGACTAATCCACTTTCTTTTATGCCATGTTGTTGGTTTTGAGTTCATTTTTCAACTATTGTAGAGTTATACTTGTCTATACTTTAAATTTAGGAATCAAACACTCTTGAATTCATTAATTATTTTACTCTGCGTCCTCCTCTACTTTGTTTTGATCATTGTTTTTTCTCTATTTAAAAAAACATCGCAAGGAATCGACAATCAATACTTAAATCTCATCAAACCCTTAATCCCTTCGTGGAAGTTCTATGATGACTTTGAAGAAACGCGCTTGCTTTTCTACCGTGCCAAAACCACCTCCGAAGAAACTTTTAATGAATGGGCACCGTTATACCAAAACCCTAAGGCCACATTCTCATCACTTTTTGTGAACCAGGGAAACCTGATGCTGGCGGCACAGTCCCACATCCAGCAACTCCTGCACGATATTGAAGTTCACGACGAAACAAAACCATTCGAAGACACTCTAAGTTACAAGATCACGCAAAACCTGGTGATCTATGCAATTAGAAAAAAATACCCGAAATCTTTTTACTACCAGTTCAAGCTTGCTTCGGTAGATGAAAAGGCCCATCCGCGTGAAGACATTATCATCTCTCCACTTTATCAAGAGGGATTTGATGACTGATTCACACAACGTTCTTGTTTTAATTGCCCGCTTGATGGGAATCGCAGTGATGTTTCAATCGCTGGAATTTATCAAGATGAAAGAAAGTATTACTGAGACTGGTATCTGGCGCTGGAGTCAGCTGCGTACTGAGTATTTATTTTTGCCTAAAAAAATAGTCAAGGCCCTCGACTGGATAATGACTGACAAGCGCTTCATCGAAATGATGACGATTCGTTTTGCAGCGGCCATCATCACAATTATCTATCCAAATATTTTTGTTATTTTCTTTATTCTTTTTTTCTCAACTTTCATGATCACACTGCGCTGGCGTGGATCTTTTAATGGTGGAAGCGATTACCTGACACTGATCATTCTTCTTTGTCTTTCAATCGGATTTCTTCACCCACTTCTTGCCAAGGCCGCACTTTGGTATATTACGTTGCAAGTGATCAGCTCATATTTTTTAGCAGGTCTCTATAAAATTAAAGAAACGAAATGGAGACTGGGCACAGCAGTTTATGGATTTGTTTCTTCACCAAACTACAAAACACCGCGCTTCATTGTCGAAAAAAGCAGGAATCCTGCATGGGCACAGGCCATTGCATGGTCGATCATACTTTTTGAATTATCTTTCCCGCTGGTTCTTTCACTTCCTTGGCTTACCAATTTCTACCTTATAGCAGGCGCCATCTTTCATTTAGTTAACTTTATGACATTTGGTCTCAATCGCTTTTTCTGGGTATGGTGCGCAAGCTATCCGGCACTCTATTACTGTGGCCATTTAATTTAAGGCATCGTATCTTCAATATCACTAACTCTAACAAGGATATTGGAATGATTACTCTTTACGGATCTGCACGTACAAGTGCTGGTAGATGTCTGTGGTGTTTAGAAGAAACTGGTGTCGCTTATGAAAATAAGAATGTCGACATGAGAGCAAAAGAACATAAGTCAGAAGCTTTCTTAAAATTAAATCCAAACGGAAAAGTCCCTGCAATGGTTGATGGAGATGTCACTCTTTTTGAATCAATGGCAATTAACTTTTACCTTGCTGATAAATATAAGCCTGAGCTTCTTGGACTAACTCCAGAAGAGCGCGCTCTATCATACCAATGGAGTTTCTGGGCCTCTTCAGAACTTCAAGACCCAATTATTCAGGTCTTTATTCAAAAGGTTTTCATGCCGGAAGAAAAAAGATCTCAAGCTGTGATTGATGAGAACTTAGCAAAGCTTCCAGCTTTCTTCGAAACTCTAAACAATGCTCTAGCTTCAAAAACATATTTAAACGGAAAGACATTTACTCTTGCTGATTTAAACACTCACACTGTTGTAAGCATTGCTCCACATGTTGGTTTTGATTTATCAAAATACAAGAATGTTGATGCGTGGATGAAAGCGATTAGTGATCGTCCTGCTTATCAGGCATATTCAAAACTAAGAATGGGATAATATAAAATAAAAAGGGAGCTTAAAGCTCCCTTTTTTTATGCTAATAAATTTCTCTTAAAATTCCTTCCACTATCTTCATTCTCAGGATCTTAATCTGCATCTTGTACTTTTCATACTCCTGCTCTAAGAAATTTAAGTCCGCTTTCATCGTGATGGCCGGATTCCCTGACTCATACTCAAAAACTTCAATCAATCTATCTGCTATCGGTTTCGATTTAAACTCAATGGCGATTTCATTACTGACGGCCGTACTTCCCACACCAAAGTTATGAGAACCTACGATCACATGGTCTTCATCAAAGATCATCACTTTCTCATGCACGTAATTGAGTTTCTGATTTCTCTGCCATTGGTGAAGTTCTAATCCATCCTCTACTAAATCCATCGCATCCGGGATTGAATAAATATAACCATAGTTGCTTGAGAACTTTGCTGATTCATAGCTGTTTGTGATCATTTCGATAGAGTCACCTTCAGCAAGACTGTCTTCTAAAAACTTTTTATATTTTGGAGTAGGGATAATAAAATAGTTATAAGCGCGAAGTTTTTTAAATTCAATCTTCGTCACTGTATCTAAAATATCATCTTGTTGAGTTAAACGTTCTGATCTTGATAACCCTAATTCTTTTTGGTGAATTAAAGCTTCATGAGATAAAATTCTCGCGTCTTCTCCACCAGTAAATCCAGCTTGCTCCGGGAAGAAGTTTGCATCTTTAGAAGAGAATTCCAATTTTTTATACTCTTGTACACATTGAGAATCTACACTATCGTTTTGATTACAGTGTGTACTAATTCTTTGATCAATAATAAAGTCGAACATTCTTTTAAAATGATCTTGAACTTGGTTCACTACCGGCCCTTCCATTAAGACTTCAAGATCTTTTCCAGAAAGACTACTATTAGAAGCATTTCTTCCACCGATAATTGCTTTTTCACCATCGATAACAAAGATCTTCTCATGAAGGCTGTTGTTCACTGAAAAAGAAGTACCTGGTGTCAGTGACAGGTAACTATAAGTTGCATGATTTTTAGATTTTAAATTAAGATTTCTTTTTCCTTTTCCTAACGGATCAGTTCCAAGTGTAGCGATATAAGAAGTCAGGATTCTCACTTCAACTCCACGATCGTGCGCTTTATTTAATTCAACAGCAAGACGTGCGGGGACAGCAGAGTCATCCCAGAAAAAAGTAACAATGTTGATATGGTGTTTTGCACTTCTAATCAGTTCAACTTTCAAGTCGACAGACGTGCGTGGATCTTCTATCAACGATAGACGATTATTGTGAGTGTAATCGTAGACCTTCGAATAGGCACTCGATGACAAGCACAGTGACAATAGTAACAACCCAAGTAAATTCCTCATGCACTCATGGTATCAGAACCAAAAATTCTAGGTGCCTTCTTGAAAAGATTACAGTGGACGAATACTAGACCTAAAAACATCAATAAAATCTATTAGTTAAAGGCTTACTTTTTGGTAACTAAACCTTTCTACTTTCATTTTTAAGGCCATTAAGGTAAATTCTTGGGATGAAAAAAATATGTGTAATTACAGCAAGTGTCGGGAAAAATTTAGAACTAGCTGAGGCAATAGTAGCTCACCTTAAAAAACATGGTGCAGATGCTGGCCTTTTAAATCTGGTAGAACTAGATCTTCCTCTTTATTCAACAGTAGCAGAAACTCGTCATCAGGCAGAAGTCTTAGTTGCTCCTTTTAAGGACAGACTAGCGGCCGATGCTTTCGTGTTTGTTTCTCCAGAATACAATGGATCAACTCCACCTGTGTTCAACAATTTTCTTGCTTGGGTAAGTCGCTCAACAAAAAATTGGCGCGAAACTTTTAATGCTAAAACTGGTGTCGTAGCAACAGCAAGTGCTGGCAACGGAATCCAGGCCATTAACATTATGAGAATGCAGTTATCATTTATTGGAATGAACATCATGGGGAGACAACTAATCTCTACTATGAGCAGACCTGCTCCAGAAGCTGAAGTAGAAGGGATTTGCCTTCAACTTTTAAGCACTATTCCAAATAAAGCTCTATAAAAAATCATTGTATGGCCGTGGTCTAGTACCACGGTCTATTTTTTTGGTTTAATGTCCAGTTCATGAAAACATTAATCGCCATTACTCTCTTCACTATATTGACTCAAACATACGCAGCTGACTCAGTCACGGCCGTGGATTCTAAACGTCACTACGATATTTATCAGATGAAGACTGAAATTCCTGAAGGAAATTTTGAAGCTTCAATCTATCTTCCTACAACAACAAAAATTAAGGCCATGCTGGTACTAACTCCAACGATTGCTGGAGTTACGATTATTGAAAAATCAAACGCTCAGTATTTTTCTAAAGCTGGCTACCTTATCATCATCCCTCTTCCTTATAAAAGCGAAGTGGATAGTGCTAAACCAGATATCGTGAAACTTGATGATGAATTTTATAAACCTGCTTTTGCTGCTGATAGCTTCATTGCTCTCTCTGAAACAAAATTTAAACTACCAGTGAATCTTCCGGTCTTTGCCATGGGTGCAAGTCAGGGTGGTATCAGGACATTAATCATTGCTTCTCACTCAGCGCGAATTACCGCTTCATGGTTTGCAACGGCCGGTGGAGACTTCCCTGCTATTTATGCTCGCTCAGTAGTTGAAAAGATTGCCAGCTTCAGAATGAAGCATATGAAAGTTTTAGGGATCACTGATCCAAGAGAATATGAAATTTATCTAAGAGAGCATTTAACTCATGATCCGGCCACTGCATGTGCCGACATCAAAACACCATTCGTTCAAACAATGACTTTAAGAGATGATAAAGTTCCTACTGCCAATCAAGAACTATTGGTAAAAAGTTGTCCGGAACATATGATACTAACACTTAATACTGGACATGTTGCAGGATCACTTTCAACAGTGAACTGGCGACATAAAATCAGACGTTTCTTTGAAGAATCACTGTAGAAAACTCTTCTATAAAAAAACTTTTTTTGTCATAAATTAATTTTCTTGCAGCTTCCATTTTTCAGGCCTAGTTTAGTTTTATGAAGCTGTTTATGATCTCTCTCATATTCACTTTACTCTCTCAGACCCCTGCATGGGCCTCTAACCCAGCAGACACCAACAAAGACCGTGATTATAGTATTTTTGATCTAAAAATAGAGGTGAACTCTACTTCCTACAAGGCCTTCGTTTATCGTCCTACAAAATTAAAAATCAAAGCACTCTTAATCATCTCACCAACAATTAAAGGAATGACTTCCATTGAAGAATCCAATGCGCAGTATTTTTCTAAACGAGGATACGTAGTGATTGCGACTGAACAATTTTACACAGAACTCAATAGCCCAAACCCTGATCCGGAAAAACTCAATGCGGATTATTATAAACCAGCACTGGCCGCCATTAGTTTTATAAATGCTGTTGATCAAAAACTAAATCTTCCTGAAACGCTTCCCATCTTCGCTTTAGGTGCAAGCCAGGGAGGAATTTTTACTCTTATTATCGCTGCTCATGTTCCCAGAATTAAGGGCGCATGGTTTGCTGTGACCGGTGGAGATCTACCGCATATTTATGCTTACTCTGATGTTGAAGAGCTGGCTAAATTCAGAAAAAACCATATGAGGATTTTAGGAATGACTAAAATGAAAGATTATGAAGATTATTTAAGACTGTATCTAAAAAATGATCCGACAATTTCATGTAAAGAAATCAAAGTGCCATTTCATCAAACGATTGCGTTGAGAGACACATCAGTCCCTACAAGTACGCAGGAACTTCTGGTTGATGAATGCCCACCTCACGATATTTCAAGAAAAAACATGAATCACGCAGCAGGCACAGTCACCACCGTCCTCGAGAGACAACAGATTATGGATTATTTCGATGACCTTATTTAGTTCTCTTAATTAAGTGAAAACCAAATTGAGTTCTTACTGGTTCAGAAACTTCACCTGGAAGAAGAGCAAAGGCCGCTTTCTCAAACGATGGAACCATCATTCCTTTACCGAACTCTCCAAGATTCCCACCCTCTTTTCCAGACGGGCAAGTTGAAAAATCGCGTGCCAGGTCTTCAAATGAAACACCTTCTGAAAGCTTCTTTTGGATGTCTTTGATTTCGAATTCTTGGTTAACTAAAATATGCTGTGCTGTAACTTTCATGAGAACTCCTTAATTAAAATATTCTAAAAATGTCCAAACCATTTCGCGTGCTTCAGTGGTAATTGCCGGGATCTTATCCCAATGAGGAATCTTTTCTTTTCCTAGTTCAGCAGCTACTGCTTTTGTTCCTGTTTTCCAGTAAAAGTAATCTGCACTACTTCCTTCTGCAACATAAATTGTTGTTGAAATCTGACCAGCTTTGTATTGATTGTCTTTTGCCATTGAGACAACAAGATCTTTAAATGTAACAACGTCAGCTGCGTTTGTAGGAGCTTTTCTTGTATAACCCCAAGGGTACATCACAAGTTTTCCATAAGCGTGCAGATCAAGCGATCCCGTAAACTTCACTTTATTTGTCAGGTCCATCATCGACTGAATAACATCGACAGTTTTGTTATTCGGTTCATCCGGCCACGGGTAAGCTCTGTTCGGGTCCATGTTTTGTACATATCTTTGGCGCGCTTCAAAACTATCAGCACTCACTACTGGGATAATATAAATATCGCGTCCATCAAGAATTTTTGTCAGACGAGCATCAACTCCATAACCTTTTAGTAACTCTCCCGTTAAATTGAAGAGAACTTCCGTTGTAATTAATTCATCACCGTGAGTTGCGGCCGTGATCATCAGCCGAGGTTTATTTTCTCCACCAGTTGATAATTTTAAAACATAAAGGTTGCGCCCTTGTTTTGTTACGCCATAAGTTTCCAGTGTCGCTAGATTTTTAAAATCAGCAGCAAACGCTTTCAGGTCATTTTCAACCTGTGCGTAATTTCTATAAACGGGAATGGCCTTATCAGCAGTTTCAGAATGAATGTTCTTTTGTAATAAAACAGCATGGGGTGCCAGTTTTAAAAACTCGGGCACACGCTCTTCCAGAACATAAACTTCAAAACCCTTTTCTAATTTCTGAACAACTTCAAATTGCTTGGCAATCTTATTCATCTTTAAAGGATTAACTGAAACCTGATAGCTTCTGATTTGTTCAGCAGCTAAAGTGACATTTACAGCAAGGAGTAACGACAAAAATAATAGTTTTCTAAACATGAGATCTCCGCCAAAGGCATTGTGTGCCTTAAGTCTGACAAAGATTCCATGTTTTGAAAACTAATGAAAACTATCTTATGTGTTTCGGTACATACGTCTTAACTTCTGCTGGTTTGAATAGCGGGAGTCTTTAGAGTTAGTGCCTTTTAATTTATAATGCTGCTCATGATATTTCTTCCTCTTCTTCCACTTACTCCTGTCATAGAGTTTGGTTTTCTTTCTTTCCTGCTCACGCTTTTTGCGTGACTCATATAAACGTTCGATTTGCGATTCATTAAGAGAGGATCCCTCATCCCTTATTGAAACGCGTCTGACTTCAACTGCGTAAAAACTTAATAACCCTATGATGAGTTTCTTTATGAACATAATGACCTTCTCGTGTCTTAAAGTGACAAATAATTAAACCAATACAGACATGAGAAAAATTCATGGCGAACTCCTGATATAAACGTGAATTTAGATTTTTAAATGGGGACAAAAATGGCGGGCTTTTAGATATTCATGTTGAGTATTGTGCCATTAAATCCAATAGTTTTCAACTTTCGTTTTAAGTAGCTTAAATGTGGTCTTAAATCGCCACTTCCCCCTCTCAAACAATCGCTAACACCTAACTAAAAAAGGTGGAATTTTCGTGCACTTTCTGGCAAATTTCACTTACATTTCCCAAGGGCCAAAACGTATGAAATCATTCTTTTCTTCATTGTTATTTCTTATCTTAATTTCAGGAAACGCTCGCGCTTTCGACACTAAAAATGTTGAGATGTTTGGCTATCTTCGCGCAGGAGTTGGAACCAACACTTACGGCGGCGATCAGGAATGTTTTTATAACCAAGGTGCCGGTGGTGGATCAGGAGTGGGAAGAAACGAATTCCGTCTTGCCAACGAATGCTCAAACTATCTCGAGCTTGGTTTCAGATTCAATCATATTAAAAGTGAGACAAAAAATGTCTACACACAATTTCGTATTGCCAATACAAGCCCCGGAAACGACTCTTTTGAATCAGCTAAGCAAAGCACAAACTTTGTAGAGGCCTTCGCAGAAATCCAGGGAATGAATGATCTTCCATACAGCTTTTGGGTTGGTAAAAGATTCTACCGTGACCAAGATGTTTATATCGATGACTACTACTACTTCGGAAGTATGAACGGAAACGGTGCCGGTATGGGTAACGTTGATGTCTTAGGTGGGAAATTCTCTCTTGCTTACCTTCGTGAAGTGACTGATACAAAAACAAACATCGGAACTCAGGGAATCACTGTGTACGATGCCCGTTTAAAAAATGTTCCATGGAATAACTCTTTAAAACAAAACTTCTGGGTAGCTTTCGGAAGTGCTCCTGAAGCAACCGATACGACGACAAAAGTAAAATACGAAAAGGCCAATGGATATATCGTAGGAACACTTCTTGACTATAACATCAATGATAATGGCTTCAACCACTTCGCTGTATTGTTCGGTCAAGGTTTAATGAACAACTTCAACCTTTACGGTGACAGTACAATCACTCTTGGAAACCAACAGAGTTCTGAGAAACGCCTGCGTTTCATCAACCACACAACTTACAACGTTAATAAAAAATGGGCCTTCCACTTATCTCTTAACCACGAGCGCTTAATGGCCGGCGGAGAGACAAAAGAGCAATGGATGGGTCTTGGGATTCGTCCGGTTTATAGAATCACTGAAACTTTCCACCTGGTAACAGAAGCTGGGAGTTCTATCGTTCAAAACAACGGTGCCAGAAGATTATCTCGCGTAACCATCGCTCCTCAATTAGGATTAAGCGAAGACATCTGGGGCCGCCCGGTTCTTCGTGCTTTTTACACTCACTCATTCTGGAATTCGAAAAACAAAGCGAACATCGCTCAAAACGCTCCTACCTATGCTGATAAAACGGCCGGTGGCGCTTACGGATTTCAAATGGAAACGTTTTTCTAAACCTTTTGATAGAAGAGATCAGTACTTATGTTACAACTAAAAAACATTAGAAAGAGCTACGATAATAAATTAACGATCATCAACAACTTCAACCTTGATATCAATCCAGGTGAATTCGTCGTTATCGTTGGACCTTCTGGTTGTGGTAAATCAACACTGCTAAGAATGGTTGCCGGTCTGGAAGAAATCACTTCAGGACAGCTTTTATTAAACGGTAAGGACATCTCTACTTTCGAGCCAAGTAAGCGCGAAGTAGCGATGGTTTTCCAGGACTACGCTCTCTACCCACACATGAATGTTTACGACAATCTGGCGTTTGGTTTAATGATTAAAAAAGTTGATCCCGCGATCATCAAAGAAAAAGTTTTAAAGGCCGCTGAGATCTTAGACCTCACAACATACCTAGAAAGAAAACCATCAGATCTATCAGGTGGGCAAAGACAAAGAGTAGCGATGGGAAGAGCGATCGTAAAAGATGCTAAAATCTTCTTATTCGATGAACCTCTTTCAAACCTGGATGCTAAACTTCGCCATAAGATGAGAGCGGAAATTAAAAAATTCCACATCGATCAAAAAGGGACATCTATTTATGTCACTCACGATCAACTAGAAGCTCTTACCCTTGCAGACAAGTTAGTTATCATCAGAGCTGGTGTGATCGAGCAAGTTGGAACACCTCAGGAAGTTTTTAACAATCCAAAAAATTCATTCGTTGGAGAATTCATTGGAACTCCTGCGATGAACTTAATCGAAGTGGATCTTGAATACAAAGATGGTGGTGTCTACGCCACTGGAAGAAACCAAGCATTCCATTTCAAACTACCAGACAATAAAACAAAGTTTCACACAGAAAAGAAAAAATCTCCAAAGACTGCAGTGCTTGGAATCCGCCCGACAGACATTATCCTTCATACAACTGAAGAAGCTGGCTGGAACGCGAAATTTGAAGTTCTCTTCACTGAACTTTTAGGTCACGAAGCAAATTTAATCTTAAAGTATGGTAATGAAGAATTAACAAGCTTAATCCCAGCTATGCATATGCCAAAAGATTTAAAGTCAGCTGAGTTCTACTTCAAGCTACACTTTGCTCACCTATTCGATAGCATTTCAGGCGAAAACCTAAACTTATAATTAACCTTTGACTCCACCGTGCGATAGACCATCTACAATGTAGCGGTGGATAGAAAAGAAAAGAAGTGAAACTGGCAGCGCTCCTAAAATCGAAGCGGCAGCAAATTGCCCCCATCGACTGGCAAAAGACTCACTGATAAAAATCTGAATCCCAACGGCAAACGTCATCTGGTCTTGCGACTTTAAAAGGATCGACGGCAAAATAAAATCCGAAAATGTACTGATGAATGTAAGTAGACCGATAACGGCCAGGATCGGCGTACACAGCGGTAAAACGATCTTATAGAAGGCCTGGAAGTGTGTGCATCCATCCATTCTCGCCGACTCTTCAATTGAGCGCGGAAGCGTATCGAAGTAACCTTTTAGAAGCCAAATATTAAAAGGTGTCCCGCCAAGATAAATCAGAATTAATCCCCAGTGCGTATCAATCCCCAACCACGGAACTCCCTGACCGATAAAATCCAGCATAAAGTAAAATGCCACCATCGCCATCATGTTTGGAAACATTTGCATGACCATCAAAAACATTAAACTCATCTCTTTGCCTTTAAACTTAAAGCGAGAAAGTGAATAAGCGGCCGTCGTTGAAAAAAGCAGCATTAAAAATGCGCTGATCACTGAAACTTTAATACTATTAAAAAGCCAAAGCATTATTGGATAAGGAGAAACAACTTTCTCCCCTAATGCGTTCACGTAAGGGATACCTAAGATATATTTCCAATTATCAAAACTAATCGCATCTGGAATAAGTCCCGTCTTAAGCGATCCACCTTTACTCAAAGAAACTGAGACGACAACAAACACCGGAAGAAGAACGATAATAGCAATCGCAATCAACATCAGATGCGACAGCAATTTATCCAGGCTTTGTTTCTTTCTATTATATCCGCTCATATTATCTCTTTAAAAGTTTTGAAACTTTGAAGTTTAAGAAAGTTAATGCCACAACAATCACAAAAATAAGCATTGATACGGCCGCGGCCATAGCGAAGTTCTGACCTTGTGATCCTTCAAATGCCAATCTATAGGTATAAGAAATTAAAATATCTGTATGCCCAATCGGTGTGCTGACATCGGACATAACCGGGCCACCACCTGTCAGAAGATAAATTCCAACGAAGTTGTTTAAGTTAAATCCAAACGACCCGATTAAAAGTGGGATCATCGCACGCAACACAAGAGGAAAAGTTAAAAACCTGAAGTTCTGAAACTTAGTCGCCCCTTCAAGTGATGAAGCTTCGTAAATTGATTTGGGAATCGACTGGATAATCCCGGTGATCACTAAAAGCATGTACGGGAATCCAAGCCACAGGTTCACCATGAGAACACTCACGCGTGCCCATAGTTTATTCTCCAACCAAGGAACCGGACTAATCGAGAAGTAACTTAAAATCGTATTCACTTCACCGAAGTCTTTATTTAACATCCCTTTAAAGATCAAGACTGAAATAAAAAATGGGATTGAATAAGGAATGATGAAAACCATTCTATAAATAAGCTTCGACTTCCCTTCCAGGTCATTTAATAAAACGGCCAGGAAAGACCCAAGTGAGAAAGTCAGAATCACTGACAGAGCGGCCCAGACAAATGTCCACGACAGCGTCTTTAGAAAAACCATATTAGTTGCAGGATCAAAGAAGAGCTCTTTGTAATTGCTCAGTCCGGTAAAAGTATAATATCCCGGGCCCACACTTTCTCCGGCCAGCTTGAACTGTCCGATCTCTGTGTCTTCCGTCAGGTTTTCACCTGTAATATTATCTTTAAACTTATCATTACCAAGACGCTCATAACGAGGTTTGATTTTTGCAAGGATGTCAGATCTAAAGAAGTAATAATCTCCAAGAGCTGGATGAACAATCTTCATCTCAGGATTCTTTTCAATTAAGTCTAGAACATCACCATTCGAAATTTTAGTTACACCGGGAGGCAGGCCTGCCATAGACCCGAGACTAATACTTTTATCTTTCGCTTTAAATTTCGCTGAAAGATTATCAACAACTAAAAGATAATCCTCCTGGTCTTTGAAAACCTGAAAATTTAAAAGCTCCGATTTCGGCTCAATCATTTTTTCGTTTTCAAAAAGCTCGATAACATTTTTGCGTTCTAGTAAATGTCCGGTCTTTAAATTCGTGAATGATACATAAATACTGTATGAGATAGGAACTAAACTAAATAGGACAAAGAGCACTAATGCCGGAAAGAAAAACTTATAAGCGTCTTTCTTTTGAAAAGCATAGATCCATATTCCAACAAGCGCTAAAACGATTGCCGAGATCGATAGTGCGTAGCTTAGCCACATACCTGCCCCTTCGTCACTGAGCGGTTGCTATCAATCGTTAATCTTCTTAAGCGTTCCCAATCGATATGCTTTGTTTCTTTAAAACTTAATTTCCATGACCAATTCGTTTCCTGAACTGTGCCTGGATAATTAAATCGTGCTTCACTTCCAAGACCTAAAAGATCCTGAACCTGAATTAAAACGATTTTCGCCGGAGTCTTTAAAAGAATATCTAAAAAGTCCCAATGATTTGGAAATTGAACATGAAGATCTTTATTAAGTGTATCTCTCTCCGATGGAGTCAGGTGTTTATACCATCCCATCAAAGTGTCACAATCATGAGTCCCTGAATAGGCCACACAATTATAATAATAATTCTGCAGCTTATGTGGGTTTGTTGAATCCCCTAATTGAAATTGGAAAACTTTCATTCCTGGGAAATTAAATTCATCACGAAGGGCCTCTACATCAGGAGTGATATAACCTAAGTCTTCAGCGATAACTTCCGGGTAATTGCGAAGGTTTTTAAATAAGTCAGCACCTGGCCCTGGGTACCACTGTCCACCACTAGCATCTGGAGCAGTGACTTCAGAAATCCAGGTTGCACAGAATCCTCTAAAGTGATCGATTCTGATAATATCGAAATAACGCTTAAGAAAACTTAAACGAACATTCCACCATTCATAGTTGTCTTTCTTTTGGTATTCCCAATCATAGATTGGTGTTCCCCACTTTTGTCCGGTTGCTGAGAATCCATCAGGAGCAGCTCCTGTCTCATATTTCATATCCAGAGTTTCTTTATCTAAATAGAACTGACTTGGATTTTTCCAAACGTCCATACTGTAATAGGAAACGAAAATAGGAAGATCTCCCACTAGCTTGATATTTTTTTTGTTAGCGTATTTTTTTAGCTCAGCAAGCTGAGTAAAACATGTGTACTGAACAAATAGATGAAAATTATATTTTTCTTTTTCTGCGGCCGTCATTGAAGCTTCAGCATCAGAAAAATGAGGCCATTTTTTCCAATCAAACCCACGAGTTTCAGTAAACGTTCTAAAAAGGCAGTAGGCCGCAATCCAGCTTTCTTCTTCTTTTAAAAACGCTTCATATTTAGGATTCGGCAAGAATTTTTCATAAGCGGTGTGAAGCATCTTTTGCTTATTTTCTGCGACTTTTTTAAAGTCTACTCTTTCTGAATTAAAAAAATACTTATTAAACGCCTGAGGCGAAATATCGTACTCTTTACTTAGAAGATCAGGAGAAATGTAGTAGTCCGCACATCCAAAGGCTGAGTCAGTTGCATAAGGGCATCCTGAATCATTTGTATTTCCGATTGGAAGAATCTGCCAATAGTGTTGGTGAGCCTCACTCATCCGGTCGATAAACTCGTAAGCAACAGGACCGAAGTCTCCTACTCCATAAGAAGTAGAGAGACTCGTCACGTGACAAAGAACACCAGAATTTTTAATACCGCCGACTTTATCCATTAATTAGTACCACATCATGTAACCGTACTCGAACGGATGAACTAAAAATTCATCATGCCCGTATACTCTGAAACGAAGTTTTTTAGTTTTAGCATCATCAGAATTGAATTTTAATTCAAAGTGACCAACACCATCTTCTAATGGACCTTTCAATGTGAATTTTTGAGTTTCGATTTTGTCAGTTTTAGAGCTGGCAATAACCGCTTCAATCACCATTGTCTCTGGCTTAATATCCCCAAGGTATAGACCAAGGTGGATGTGAGCTTGCGCCGTTTCGAATGGGCGTCCTGGAAGTGTGTACTCAGCAGGATACTCAACGTGGTGAAGTGGCGTTTTAAAACTCTTATCGAAGTTCGAGTGAACTTCAACATGGTTTCCATCAAAGTGAACGTAAGAGAAGTAAATCGTCTTCCAGTTCATTTTGAAGTAACGACGGTTATCAACGTAAGTCTTAATCAGGTCAGGGTTCTTAGCGAACTTCTCACCGTATTTAATCGCTTCGCTATAAAACTTCGTCATATAGTCTTGAACCATACGATGAGTTGAGTAACGAGAGATGTTTGTAATGAAAGACACTTTTGTTTTTTCAATCCAAGCTGCAGATGATCCGTTTTCTCCCTTTGCCTTATCAGCATAGTATAGCGGAAGGATAGTCTGCTCTAATGTATTGTAGAAATCCTGAGCGTCTTCTAAATCCTGAATGTCGTCGTTTTCGAAGTCTTTTTCTTCTCCGATTGCCCAACCATTGTTTCCATCGAATGCCTCTCTCCACCATCCATCAAGGACAGAGAAGTTCAGACCGAAGTTGATAGGCACTTTCTGTCCAGATGTTCCAGATGCTTCCATTGGACGGCGTGGGTTGTTTAACCATACGTCAGATCCAGAAACCATGTGACGAGAAATGTTCATGTCGTAGTTTTCAAGGATGATGATTTTTCCTTTGAACTGAGGCATGCGAGAGAATTTATAAATGTCTTGAATGTACTTTTGTCCTGGAACGTCTTGAGGGTGAGCTTTTCCTGAGAATACGAAAGCTACCGGACGATCTGGATTGTTAACTAGCGCTTCAAGCTTCTTTAGATCTTTAAAGATTAAAGTCGCGCGCTTGTATGTAGCAAAACGTCTCGCGAAACCAATTACAAGAGTTTTGTCATCAAGGTAGTTATCAACAGCATCTATTTCAACTTGTGGTTCATTGTTAGAAGCAAGTTGCTTCTTAAGTTGAGCACGAACCATAGTAATCATTTTAGATTTAAGTTCGATCTTTGTTGCTCTGATATCAGTATTAGCAACGTCTCCTATTTTTTTCCAATAGTCGTGGTTTGCTAATTCTTCTTCCCAACCTGTACCAATCGTCTTGTTTAAAAGATTCTTAGTTTCAAGGGCCATCCACGTTTGAACGTGAACACCATTAGTGATGAATGACATTGGGTTTTGTACTTCAGGAACATTCGGCCAAGACTCACGCCACATTTTCTGCGCGATCTTTCCGTGAAGTTCAGATACACCGTTAAAGAATCTTGCAACGTTGATGGCAAAAACTGTTAACGAGAAGAACTTGTAATCAGATTTTTCTGGAACAAGTCCAAGCTCAACAAAACGTCTCCAAGAGATATCGAATCCCTTGATCATTTTGTAGAAATACTTGTGCATTAATGGAAGGCTGAAAGCTTCGTTACCAGCTGGAACTGGAGTGTGAGTTGTAAACAGACAGTTTGCTGCTGCTACAACGCGAGCTTCTTCGAAGTTCAAGTTCTTTTCTTTCATGATGTTTTTGATACGCTCAAGTTGGAAGAAACCTGAGTGACCTTCGTTCATGTGGAAAGCTTCTGGCTCAATGTTTAGAGCTTTAAGAAGTTTTACCCCACCGATACCAAGGATAACTTCCTGAGAAATTCTCATCTCTCTGTCGCCACCGTAAAGTTTTGCAGTTAGAAGTCTGTCAGAGTCAGAGTTGTCCGGATGATTTGAATCTAGAAGGTATAATTCACTTGTACCAACTGTTGCTTTGAATGCTTGAACTTTAATTGTTCTATCAGCAAGCTCCAGAGGGAAAACAAGTGGAGATCCATCAGAACCATTAACAGTTGTAAGCGATAGATTAGCTGGATCAAATTTACCGTAAAGGTCTAGTTGTTTTCCTTCTTCGTTAATTCTTTGTGTGAAGTATCCGTTTGAATAAAATAATCCAACGAAAACCATTGGGATACCAAGGTCTGAAGCAGACTTAACATGATCTCCTGAAAGAACTCCTAATCCACCTGAGTAAATAGGAAGTGCTTCGTGAATCCCGTACTCAGCTGAGAAGTACGCGATTGGTCCTTTTGTCGTTGGGTAAGTTTTTGCAAACCAAGTCGTCCCTTTTTCTCTTCTTTCTAAGTATGTTTGTAGTCTTGTATGAAGAGTGTTGATTTCTTTTTTGATATCTTCATTTTTTAAGATCTCAGCAAGGTTTGCTGTGTTCTTTAAAACTAAAACAGGGTTTCTTGTTTCAGTCCAAACTTCTTTGTTAATTGATGAGAATAAACTCCAAGTTTCTTGAGTCCAACTCCACCAGTAATTATAGGCCATGTCTTGTAATTGCTTTTCAGTGTTAATCATAATCATGTCTCGCTTTAAAGTTTTTCTAAGCTATAGGCATAGCTTTTAATGTTAAATTTAAATAAGTATTTTCCAGCAGCAACTGTTGCTTTAATGTTTGCAGAATTCGGGATGTACGTCATAGATCCAGAAAGAAGCGACTTCACGGCTTTTGAGTCGTTCGACTTGCCAAAATCAGCTTCCCAGTTCTTTGTTCCCAACTTGAAATCAATTGTCTGCGCTTTAGCAAAAGCTAGCTCTATAATCAGTTCATCACTGTTTGCTGGATTCACTTTTAGTTCAGTTTCTTCGTTTGCCAGCCAGTTTAGGGCCAGAGTTCTAAAGTATAACTTTTTTGAAATCGTCGAAGTAGCTCCTGCTTTAAAGATATAAAAGCCCGGGCCTTTAAGTCTTAGAAGATTTTTTCTTCCACCAAGATTTGAAATGATATTTTGGAATCTTTCATCATCTCCGCCGTACTTGCTTAGTGATGAGTTCATCACTTCAGTCCACCACGTTTTATTGTCACCTGGGAATTGTACCCAAGCACCACCATTATCAACGTTGAAATTTCCAACGACAAAATAATTAGCAGTTGAAGTTCTTAACTCATATGAAAAAGTTTTAGACCCGTTATCAATGCGCACGTTTTGAGCGTCTTGATTGTTGATCTCAGGATTGTTTTTCTTGAACTTGATCATTTCCTTGAAAAACGTTTTATGTCCTGCAAATAAAGAAGCTTCGGCCTCTGTTGTGAAGTTTAGAAGTGGACCTCTTTTACCGCCAGCAAGATCATTGTAGTACCAAGGCATACGGTGTGAGCGGACATACTTGTTAATGTTCACGTTCTTGCTTGGAAATCTATTTCCTTTTTGAGCGTCAACATAGTCCCACTCGTTCTGGATGTTTAAGTCCTGAGCTAATTCTTCACCTTGATAAAATAATGAAGCACCTGGTTTCGTAAATAAAATACCGTAAGCAAGTCTTGTCGCTGCATGACTGAATTGATTGTGAATTGTTCTAAATGGAATGCGAAGATCACCCGGTTCTTCCAGAGGATTGACTCTTGAAAAAACATTATTGTCTTCAGTTTCACTACTTCTATATTTAGAAACGATTCTAATAAGAGGGTCTTTGTTTCCAATGAAGTCGTGGCTTCCAAGATAGTTGACTGTTCTTTGTGGATGGCCAAACGGATACCACACTCCCGGAGTCATTTGATGATCACTCAGGCCTTGCATTGAATGACCTAAAAAAGTCAGGTCAATCGAGCGGCTTCCTTCCGAGTAGTGATCGAATTCAAGCTCGAAGAAGTTTTTAAATCTATCGTTCCATTGAGCATCAAAGCCTAATCCATTTTCAGAGATTGGGTATGTGACCCAAACATTGTTTGGAAGCTGCTCAGCTGAGTTATAGAAGTTCGGCGAGTTTTGTCTGATTAAGTAAGTTAATTCTTGAAGAAAACGATATCCACCTTTGGTGTTATTGAAAATTGAATCCGTCATATCAAAACGGAATCCATCAAGGTGATACTCAGTGATTAAATGGATTAATGAATCAGTGATCCACTTTCTTACCCACACACTCTCAAAACGCGGCTGTGGCCCCCAGGCAGTGTCCCCACCGTAGAACTTAGACGTTTTATTTGTTTCGTTGATTGGCTCTCTTAAAAGAGTGTTATTGACGTGATTGATAACAACATCGAAGAGCACGCGCATTTTTTTAGCGTGAAGTTCATCCACCAATTTTTTCATATCCGCTTTTGTTCCAAGCGTGTTTTCTAAAATGATTAATGAATCCAAAGCGTATCCCCATGAAGCATTAAATCTGCTTTCATGAACAGGAAGAAGCTCAACTGCATTGACCCCAAGGTCACTCAGGTAAGGAATTTTTGGAATGATATCTAAGAATTTTCCTTGAACGTAAGCTCCGTCAATTTCTTTCGGGTTAAACGTTAAAGGCCATAACTGATAGATGATCCAGTTATTGTAATCAAGTGCCGTCATGCCATTAAAAGCAGCGTCGTTTTTCCAAGTGTATTCGTTGTCACGGGCAATCACTCCGCGAGGATTGATGTAACCGTTAAAGCGTCCACCTTTGTTATCGTACACAAGCTCTCTGGCCATTGGATCAATTTTAATGGGACTGAATGTATCGAAGTTTGCCACTTCAAGAGTTTCGTAGTTACCACCTTTAACGAACTGGTAGTGATACTTGTCTTTGATGTTAGCTGCTTTCATGTAAGCGTAGTGGTAACGGCGCTCATCATTTAACGGGTACTCTGAAAAAAGTTTAACTGGTTTATCAGCATTTAAAAACAGGTGCACTTCATCTGAAAGAGGCTCCCAGATTTTAAAATACACACCACCACCAACAACTGGAGTGGCCCCGAAAGATCCAAGATCAATCCATGCATCGATAGCAGAGTTTTGAGTTAAACGGTAAAGTGGAATAAGTGAGTTTGTGATTCCCTTGAAGAAATAAGGAGAGCCACTGTGAGTGTCATCAATCTGAATAACGTATTTTAATCCATTGATTGATGTGAGGTTTCTCACCTCTACTTCGTACCAACAATAATCAGCTGCATCTAAACCATAAATTTTGGGAACAGTTGGAGTTGTTAGTGCTTTGAACTTTGTAGTCGTATTGAATTTATTTTTTGAATCGTTTTTTAAAACGATACTGACTTTAGAAATTTGCTGACATGATTCTGCATTCACGCGGATTAATTGTTTAAATCCATCTGGATACAAAGTTAAATAGACTGAAGAATCATCTGTATAAAAAGTTTGAGTCCAATCGTCTTTGAATGGAGTTGCAGCTTGGGCCAACCCAATCATAACAAAACAAAATGTTAGGCATAAAACTTTATAGTTTAGTTTCATCGCTCTTTCCTTAATAGATAATATAAGTTCACCTTATATACGCGGAGGAACGCTATTTGAAAAAACAAAAATCCTATTAGAGGTGTGAATGTAAAAAATAGCTATTTGATTTGGTTAACCACGAGGTTTAAGGCCTCTTTTGCTGGCATTTTCTGTTCCAAACTCAGACTTAACGCTTTGCCCATAGCTGTCCAGACAGAACCCATTTGAGGAATATTGGGCATAGCAACACCATTTTCGGCACTTCTCTTTAAAATTTCGACCTTGGGGTCAGTTTTTGAGAGTTCATCCAGGACATCAATTCTGGCCGGAGCACGGTTATCGAACTTGTAAAAAGTGGTGATTCCTTTCTTCGAGAGAAGAAATTTTTCGATGAATTCTTTTGCACGCAATTTATTGGTACTCGATCTTCTCACCATGAATCCGTGAACACCGACAAAAGGTTTTGCGACTTTGCCTTTGAATGTTGGAAGGACAGCGATGCCATAATTCACGCGGCTTTCATTTAGGTCTTTAATCGCCCATGGGCCATCAATCATGAATGCTAATTTATTTGATTTAAAATTCTCAAAAGCAATCCCGCGGTCAGTTGATGAGGGAATGATTCCTTTTGTGTTTAGGCCTTGAAGGAAAGTTAATCCATCAATAAAGCCTTGATGAGTGATACCGATGTCTTTTGAATTTAATCCATTTGCGTCTTCACCAAAAATATATCCGCCACTCGCGTTCAAAATTGGAAATGAGAAGAAAAATGTTTTGAAGTCGTATAAAAATCCATAAATCTTTTTTGCAGGATTATTAATTTTAAGAGCGATTTGTTCGATCTCTTCAAAGCTCGAAGGTGGAGTTTTAATCATGTTCTTATTGTAGAAAAGTGCCAATGATTCAACTGCGTATGGGTAACCGTAAAGTCTTCCTTTGTACTTAAATGCTTTAAGTGAAACAGGAAGAAAGTTTTCAGTTAAAAATGGCAATTCATCAAGTGGTTCCACTAATCCTGATTGAGCAAGCTCGCCGCTTACATCATTGGCCCATAATAAAATATCGGGGCCTTTGCCAGTCAAAGCGGCCGTTTTAAAAAGTGATGTTAAGTCTTTATTTAAAACTTCTACAATGATTTTTTGTTTGTACTCTTTTTCGTAATCAACTTTGATTTCATTGATTGCTTTAGCGGCACCTTCGTTTGAAGTCCAGATAAGAACGTCAGAAGCAAAAGTGCTTTGAAGACATAATACTAAAAAACTAAGAAAGAATTTCGTTAGCATAAATCATGGCCCCAAATAGTCCGGCACTGTCACCCAGATGGTTTATATAAATGTCAGGGCAGTACTCTTTTGAAAGGAAAATATTTTCTTCCAGGTCTGTTTTTAAGTCTTCGAATAAAACTTTTTGAGCAGACAATCCCCCACCGAAAACGATGTAATGTGGGTTGAAGAGATTGTTTAAAATACTTAAGAACTGAACCAGGTCGATGCGGTAATCGATCATGGTCTGCAGAACATCGGCTTCACCTTTGTTTGCTTTTTCAAAGAGAACCTTTGAATCCATTTTCTTATTAATTGCTGTTCCTGATAAATAAGTTTCTGAGCAACCTTGTTGTCCGCAGTAGCATTTATTTCCTCCCGAATGAAGAACAATATGCCCCACTTCCAAAGCAGATCCATGTGCACCATTTAAGATTTGTCCTTTTGAAACAAATCCTCCACCAACACCAGTTCCCAATGTTACACCGATGACAATTTGTTCACTGAAAGGGACTCCACGGGCCATGGCGTAGTGTTTACCTGCTCCACCCCATGCTTCTGCTAGGGCAAAAAGATTGGCGTCGTTTTGAACGACGATGGGAATATCGGTATTTAATTTTTGTTGAAGAGTGTTTAGAACTTCAACACCAATAAGAAATTGAGTGTTGCCGTTTAACATGATTTTTGTCTTAGGGTGAATCGTTCCCGGAAGACCAATTCCAATCGCTCTAAGATCAGTTAAAGATAAGGCCGCCTCTGTGAGAAGATCTTGAATCAACTGAACTAATGACTCCATAAATGGCGTCACTTCCTGAATACATGCAATTCTTTTTTTAGCTAAAACAGCAATCGAGTGCGAACTCTCATCTAATAATGCGATCGCGCCTTCAACTTTAGTCCCGCCGACATCAAGCCCCAGATAAAACTTTTTTTCCATGGAAAATATTTACTATCTGGCGGACCTTTTGTCTATGATCACAGAGGCCAGGGCCCCTGTGATGATAAGATTTTTTAGTGAGCAGTCACTTCTCTATCGTAAGCATCTACTTGATTCCAGTTAACTACGTTCCAAACTGACTTTAAGTAATCAGCGCGCATATTTTGGTAAGTTAAGTAATAAGCGTGCTCCCAGACGTCCACAGTGAAAATCGGTCTCCCTTTTGTCTCTGCGATATCCATTAATGGGTTGTCCTGATTACTCGTTGTCGTGATGGCAAGTTTTCCGTTGGCATCTCTAATTAGCCAGGCCCAACCTGAACCAAATTGAGCGGCCCCTGCTTTTTGAAACTCTTCTTTGAATTTATCAACAGAACCAAACTGTGCTGTAATTTCTTTTGCTAATCTCTCTGGCATTTTTTGGTTTTCTTTCTCAGGAGTTAAAACGCTCCAGAAAAATGTGTGGTTCCAGTGTCCACCGGCATTGTTTCTCACTCCTGCTTCTCTACCTTTTAAGTGAGTCAGAATAGATAACAAATCTTTTTTGTCTTTTTCGGCCGCAACCAGTTTATTTAAATTATCAATGTAAGTCTTATGATGTTTGCCATGGTGAATTTCCATTGTCTTTTGATCAATCGTTGGAGCAAGAGATCCGGCCGCATATGGAAGTGCTGCTAAGACAAATGGTGGTTTTAATTTTCCGATCTCTGCCATAGTCATTGCATGACCTGTTGTGCCCGCTGTAATTCCAATAGCAGCAGCTGTTGCTAAAATTGTAGAGTTCATATTTTTCTCCTAGTGAAGTTAATACATGTAACGGTTTTATAAAGGCCGCTTAATGTATTCTTCCATGCAAGTTCGAATCCTAAAAATGCACAATATTGTCCAAATGATTCGCTTTTTTTGATAGATTTTTAAGTCACTAGAATGAGTGATAAATATTGATGTTACTAATTTGTAACAAACACACTAAAGGACTTGAGAAAGTTTTTCGATGTACTCTTCAGGTAAATTATTTTCAGTGGCCCCGTGAATAATGCCCTGAAGGTATTTTAATGATGGCCTATAATTCCCCGTGATGATTGATTCATAAGTCATGCATTTGATGACTTCATCATTGGAAATAATATCAACCATGACTTCGTTGTAGTTGTTTAAGTGTGCTTCTCTTCCTGGAACATAGTCTTCATAGTCACGCATGACTTCAAGGTCGCGCTCGTCGAGATTAAAAATCACTCCCCACATTTTATTTCCAGGTGAAGATTTATACCCGGCCATTCCGCTATTCCACGGTTCGTAAAAACTTGGAAAAAAAACCTCAGCATCGTTCATAAACCCTATGCCGATTTTTTCTGAATGAGGGCAGCGCTCTAACATTTGTGAGAGATTCATATTAGAGCCGTATGCGAAGTAAGGTATTTTAGACATTGATCAGCGCTCTCATACTTCCCAGAATTCCCAGGATTAAAAAAATAAGAATGGGAATAAGTCCCATTAAAAAAGGAATCGTTCTTTTTTTACTTGTAACGTACGCTCTGAAGTACAAAACTCTTCCGATTAAATAAATTAAACCAAGAGCGGCCATTAAATATGGAGACCAGTAAGTAGCAGCTAAAAGAATTGAAGGAATAAACATCACCAGCATTTCAATCGTGTTCATTTGCACGCGGTAGTATCTTTCAAAACCATCGTGACCCGAGATTGCAGGTGCTGCTATTTTAAATGTCGCTCTCGCCTTTCCAACCATAACCACGAAAACTAAAAGCTGAAAGAGAGAGAATAAAATAACCAAATGAATCCAGATCATGCTGTGCCTTTGTAAAAGAGACTCAAAAGAATAATACATGCTCATTACCTGACTTATCAACCATGATGTAAACCTAATGCTTAGTGGCATGCGCCTTGCTTATATACTTATGATCATCACTTTTATGGGTGACTAATTTGGGAGGTATTTCATGTATACATCAAAACAACAGGCCATTAATCATTATTTAGAAACTATGACAGACGATATAAACCATACACTTAACAAAGTTGACGACGTGGTGTGGGTAAATGCAGATAGAATGATGGCCGTTTTAAATGAGCACGCTCTATTAAAGGAAGCTGTTAGTGTAAAATTACCGCCGGCAATTGAGGCAGATTGGGACACTAACGACACGAAGGAATTTGATCGCCTATTACATAAAATTTTATTTGAAGAGCACGCGCCACTGCACTAGTAAGAAATAATTCGCTCTAGCAGTACACCGTAGCCGCTTCCATTCGCACCATTTTGATTAGTCGTTCTCTCTACAGAGCTGTCGATATACCAGCCCTTTCCAAGCGCACGTCTAACACCAGCGGAGTTCAGTCCACTGCCAGAGCCTCCAACTCGAAGTGAGTTCTTAGCACCTAAACCAATTTGCGCCGACACTTCATTTGATTCTGGATCATATCCAATCGATTCAATAGGACTGCCAGCAAAGTAATAAAGAACTGCGAGTGATAAAACACCTTTAGAGATAATCTGGTTAGATTTCTGTGCCGCTGTTTTGTCATCAGGATCAAGTCCACTTAATGGTCTTCCAAATAATAAAACGGCGTAAATATCATCTACTGGTAGTGGCGGCTGGCTTGAGAAGGCCTGACGTGGTTTTGAGGCCGGCCCTTCCAGTTGAAGTGTGATGTCATATTCCGGCAACTGGAATTCAATGGTCGCAATAACTTCCGGCTCAAGTGGTGCATTGAATACAACTCGCAGAGAATGAATCACGATTTTTCTTTTAAAAAGAGTGGTTGTGAGAGGCAGAGCTTGAATCCATCCTTTTTGAATCTCACCATTACTTATTTCAATATCAAAATTCAGTCTTAATGTTTGATCGAGTAAATTGGTATTAATCTGTAGGGCATTTTCTCTCAATGCCTGCAGCTTCATGTCCACTTCCATCTCTTTTTTCACGGGAGATTTTTTTAGTTTGGGAGGAAGCTTTTGCTGATTTAAGTTTTCTCTAACAACCACTGTTGAGTTTTTAAATCTGGAATCAGGAATAAGCTGTGGTGGAAGTCTATTTCGCGCAAGTGTTGGAAGAAGTAGTTTCACTTTTTTAAGTTCAAGACCTAAAACAATTGAGCCAATACTTTTATCACGTAGCATGAAAGGCACTTCAGAGTTCACAGTAAGTTTTAAGTCCTGCTTGGCACTCGTCATATCCAGTTCTGTTTTAATTTTTAAAAGTACCGAATCTTTTTCAACATACTTCTCAGTGACTACTCCGATTTTTAAAGTTCCTTCCATGACATTGAATGGGGCCGGTAAAATATTATAAGGTGGGCGCACCAGCTTTTCGATAGTCGACTTCACCTTCGAAACTTCAACACTTCCCGTTGTCCCCAGGATAATATCACTTAAAAACTTTGGTTTTGAGAGGTCTTCTTTTAAAGAAGATTTTGCCACCGTCGTTTGAATTTTAAAAACGGCCGATTCTAATTTTGCCGACACAACAACAGGAATTGTCGTTGGTAAAATATTGGCCTCTAACTTTATTTCACTGAAATAAAGTGGATTTTGGGTTTTTAAATCAAAAGGCAAAAGAATGTTCTTAGGAGCAAAGATATTAATCTTTTTAGGAGTCGCTAAAAGATTAAACCCTAAGGCTTCGGCCGTCAGAGAGTTGGCCTTTTTAATGACCTTTAAATCAAAGGTTAGCGGTGACTCTTTTTTAAGAACTTCAATCTTTTTGAAATTCATATTTAAATCCGGAACGAGTGGACTCCATAACATGTCCCAGTAGCTCATCAAATCCGGCGGTGGTATCTCTTCATCATTTTCCTTTGGAAGAATCTTAAGTTTACTGGAATCAATCATCAGCGGCTCATACACCACATAGCTGAATCCCCCACTAAGCGTCCACTTAAGTTCTACGTTCCATGATATTTTTTCTAAACATGTATCAACATTCACATCCGGATTGTCATACACCAGACACAAGTCCTCAAAGCCTCCGTAAAATCGTCTTTGATTCCACTCTATCCATTGATGATTAATTTCAGCATTTTTCCAAGACCAGCTTTCTAAAACTTTTGTTCTGGTAAGAGCGTAATCCAGATTTTTTGGATTGATGAAAATAGTAGGATTGTAAAAGAAGGTCACGAGAATCGTGATCACTGTAATCAGAATTAAAGCGACAAAACCTATTATGACAAGAGTAAGTCTTTTTAAAATTTGTTTCACAGGAATTTTCATTAAAAAACTCCTCCAAGACCAAGATAGTAATAATTCCCATTGTCCCTAATTTCTTCAGTTGAAAGCGCGCGGGCCACATATCCCTGCACGATTCCGATGGGAGAAAGCCATCTTAGGCCTGTTCCCGGAGAATACCATAACCTGTTTTCAACTTCCCAAGGTCTTGCACCAAAGAAGGTTGTATCAATAAATGTAAAACTCTCTATCGTTGGAATGAAGACATAGGTTTTTCTAAATTCAAATTTAAAACTTAATTTTGTCAGTGCCCCCAGACCGTTATTATCCGGAAGTGTACTCAGCTTAAAGCCGCGGACATCATCGCTGCCTCCACCATAATACTTAACCGAAGGCTGCAATGATGATAATAAAACATTCTCAGGCACCCATGTGGTAGAAGTGTTTAAACGGATTCCTCCAATAGCACTTCCTTTTCCAAGATTTCCAAGACGCAGCAGTTTTAAATAAGATAAATCTAATTTTAATAAAGGATCTTGAAATCCCATACTCGGATGACGGAAATCAAAATTAAACTGCATGAAGTCCCCATCTTCCGGGTGTAGGTCAAAAATTTCATAAGTGTGACTCTGAGTCTGAAGCATTCCTTCCAGCGCACCGGTTCTCACTCTTTTAGTATCTGAGTTGTTGGCATTCGTAATGTATGAACCAAAAATAAGCGTAGGTCCTGCCGACCATGTCCACAGTCTTGAAGTTCCATCGCGGGTCCATTTTAAATGGGGCTTTAATTGAGTCGTTGTTTCCAGATATGTGGCCTGATCATCTCTTTCCACTTCAAGTGTCGTTAAGAGTGATCTTCTGGGAGCATCCCTCCACAAATACCTGTCAGAAGTTAAACTGAAGTATTGATTCCTGAACGACAACTGTAAATTAGCTTCACTCAATGAGGCCATATTTCCAGATCTCTGATTGGACCATCTGGCCCGAAACATCGGTCCCACTTCTGTCGTGGCACCAATTCCAAGTCGGACAGTTTTGCTGGTTCCAGGAATAAATTGTTGATTCAGAGAAAACGTTTTCTTTTTTAAATCACATTTCTCCTGAAAGTATGTTCCTTGAACAACTCCCGCCCTAAGAAATCTTTTTTCAGCGAGTGTGAGTTTTCTTTCCGAAAAAAAATCAGCTGCGATGAAAGGATAAAAACGCTCAAGAGCTTCGCTATAAACTCCAGCAATCTCTTCTTTTTCAATATTGCCGAACGTAAAGGACTCAAGTCCAGTCAAAGTGATAGTCACTGTCTCTACGCTGGCATCAACAGTGGAAGTCAACTTTACACATGGATAAGTATTGTTTCTTAAAAGTGTGATTGACTCGGCTTCAATGGCATCAAGAAGTTTTGGTGTGATCACTTCTTCACCATACTTTCTCATAATCTCTGCTGCCACCATTTTATTGTCGGCAATACTATCTGAAACAACGATCACATGTTTTAAGTAGGATTTACTTTCAGGATAAACATGAAGCAGATCGCCTTCATATTCAAAACGAGGCCGTGAATAACCACGGGATTGCAAAAACCCCGTCAACAAATAACTTGCCTGATAAGATGGAATGACTTTGTAAGCGTCGATTTCACTGTCTCCGCAAATAAGTCTTTGCTCTGTTTCGCTTAATTCGAATTCGTCTTTTGAATGGATGTAAATTTTCGGACACAGCTTATCACTCTTAGGTGCACTGGTAGCGCATGCCTGGAGTAAAAAGAGAAAAATGATAGTGAAAAAGAGATTCGATAAGTTCATTTACCAACGCATCAAAAAGGCCGAAAAAGTTACCTCTTTATACGTAATACATCATGTTTTTGAAAGTCTAATCATGAAAATACCTGCTTATATTTCATTAGACGAAACTCTTCGATTGAAAGGTCCCGATTTTTCTTCTTTAATTCGAGGTATTCTTTGTTTTTGACTAATCCTCGCACCGCTGTGGGCGATGGCGATATAAGTATGGTTTGCTTGATATTTGGGAATTTTCCAATATGTTTTCTAAACTGAGTGTAGACATGACGAGAGGTAAAAAGCAGCTCTTCGAAGTTTTCTTTTTCAATAATTTTTCTTAAATCAGTGTTGTAAGTTTTGTCATATAAGGCCGTATCAAGGCCACTGCCATTTATTCTTCGACAAGACAGAAGTATGTCGGCCAGAGCAAAGTGATGTTCTTTCAAAAAAAATTTAATTTCTTTTATAGTCGTTAATGATCTTCCAAAACACTCTGATAGTAACCTCCATAGCTTGTTGCTTGCTCCACCGTAATAAAAATTCATTTCTCCATTTTTTATTTCATGAAAGCGCGCTGGATTTGAAAATTTTCCAATCGGAAAATTGCCAATAATTAATTTTTTTGAGTGAGGTGGAATAAAAGGTTTGTATGGGTGATACTCGATAAGATCCATTACTTATTATTCACTCACGACACATACTTTTGTCAATTTTTTTGCTGGGGCGCAATTCTTGCGGACATTTTCCCCACGATCAGTATTCCCAATGAGAAATCACCTATTTTCATAGCTAAATTCTTGGCACCACAGATGCATTATATATTAGTACCAAGAGAGATCTTGGCCATGGAACGCAAGACAAAGGCAAAGATTATTGTGATCGCCATTGTGTAGACCTTAAAAATCTATTTCCACACATCATCAATAAGAAGCCACCTTCGGGTGGCTTTTTATTTCAAGGAGAAAATCATGACTAAGCAGAAACTAGACACTGACCTATCCAAGAAAACCGAGGCAGAAAAACCTCAAACTCAACCACCACAAAGAAAAGTTACACCTGCTACATTTGCTGCTGACGAAAAGAGCAAAGAGAATTCAAGAATTCAAGTTGGCGAAACAGCTGCAGTCGAAAATCATTACGTGAATGGATCATTCACTCATAAAAACTCGAATAGAGGTAAATAGTCATGACTACTAATTATCAAGAAGTCATCGACTTCTGGTTTGAAGAACTAACTCCAACACAACGATTTGAAAGAGATGAAAATATTGATTTAAAGATGACAGAGCGTTTTATAGCGCTCCACTCCTCAGTAGTGGCCGGTGAATATTCATCCTGGAGAAATGAGCCTATGGGAAGGCTGGCCGAAATTTTAGTTATCGACCAATTTTCACGCAATATTTACCGCGATGATCCCAAGTCTTTTATCTATGACCCTATGGCCTTAGTCCTTGCTCAGGAAGCAGTAAGAGGTGAATACAATAAAAACCTGGCACCCAAGTATAAACAGTTTCTTTATATGCCCTACATGCACAGTGAATCAGACATGATTCATAATTCGGCGATGCTGCTTTTTTCAGAGCCAGGATTAGAAGAATCTTTTGATTTCGAATTAAAGCATAAATCAATTATTGAACGTTTTGGACGTTATCCTTACCGCAATAAAATCTTAGGTAGAACTTCCACTCCTGAAGAAATTGAATTCTTAAAACAAGCGGGTCCTTTATTTGGAAATAACATGGCGAGCTTTGAAAGCATTACAATTGAAAGAACGACATCAATTCAACAATGAAGAATTAACATGATCTGTATGTAAACTTGCAAGGAAGTCTGCGATGACTTTATTAAAGTCATCCGGATTTTCCATATTGCTTAAGTGGCCTGTACCTTTAATAATCTCCAAACGACTTCCTTGAATATTTTCTTGCAGGAATTGCATCTCACTTAATGGGATGATTTTATCATGCTCACCTGCCAGGATAAGTGTCGGAACTGTAATATGGGCAAGTGTTTCGGTATTATCCATTCTAGTCGCAAGACTCACAAGACCAGCACTAATTCCTTCTTCATCACTTTTAGAAACAATCTCCTGAAAGCATTTTTTCAATTTAACTTTTTCCAAAGAAGATTTTGAAACCATCGCATGCCACTGCTTTGCAATGAATTCCTCACGGTGTGAATGAAGCATTTTAATCGTACTCCATCTTTTTTCTTTGGCCGCATTATCATCTGCTGCCGCTTTAGTATTGGCCAGAATTAGGCCGCTACATAATTCAGGAGCGCGCTCGTACATTCTCATCGCGAGGTAGCCCCCCATTGAGAGTCCACACCATATAGAACGCTTGATTCCTGCCTCTCTTAAAAAACTGATAACCGCATCGACATAATGTTCAAATGTAATGGCATGAAAAGGCAGCACACCTTTTCCGAACCCTGGCAGGTCTGGAGCAAGCGTGTAATGTGTTTTTGAAAAAAAACTCATCTGCTCTTTCCACATGTCCGATGTCATAGGAAAAGCATGAAGAAATATGATGGCCTCATTTCTAAAACTCCCCTGAGTTTGTACGTAAAGAGTGTTAATATCCATGAGGCCTCCTAATTATTGTTTAAATGCTTTCGTGAGATCTTTAGCTGCAAGCTTTTGAGCTTCACGAGCTTCTTTAAGAACCGGTGCCATTCCGAAAAATTCGTGAGTCACACCTTTATAGTTTTTGTATTTCACATCTACACCCTGAGCTTTCATTTTTTCTGCCAACTCAAAACCTTCGCTTCTTAATGGATCAATTTGTGCTGTAATAATTGTTGCATCATTGAGCCCTTGAAAATTGGCCGTAAGAAGATTGATTCTCTTGTCATCTTTTTGTTTTGGGTCTGACAAGTATTGGTTCATAAACCATCCCATCATTTCTCGGTTAAGAGGTTTTGCATTGGCGTTTTCTTTATATGAAGCTGTTCCCATATAACTTCCAGCAATCGGATAAATGATAAGTTCATGAGCAGGGATCTGTACTTTTTCATCACGCGCTCTAATGGCCACGTTAAGTGCAAGGTTTCCGCCAGCGCTCTCACCTGCTACGGCCACACGCTTAGGATCTCCACCAAAAGATCCTGCATTTGCCAACACCCATTTATAGGCGGCAAAAGCATCGTCATGAGCTGCTGGGAATTTATGTTCTGGACCTTTTCTATATTCAACTGAAATAAAAATAGATTTCGTCTGATCTGCAAGGGATCTTGGAGTTGCATCGTAAACATTATTATCGGCGATAACAAATCCACCACCGTGATAATAAACCACAACCGGCATTGGCTTAATTCCGCCTTCTGGAATATAAATTCGGGCAGGGATTGGCCCATCAGCTCCATTGACCTGAACTTCTTTAATAGAGACCAACGCTTTCGGCATATCTTTTTTAGTTTCCATTACTGCTTTGACAGCATCTGCTGGAGTCGGCTGTTTTCTCGCCTCTCCAGCTGTTAATGTCTCAATAGGCCTGCCACCTTTTTTATTAAGTTCGGTTAAGACAGTATTCATTTCCTTATTAGGGGTCGCCATTTTTGCCGCATAAGCACTATGTAAGGAGATTGTGAGCAGGGCCGGTAATAATACTTTCAACATAACTTCATCCTCTTAGCAGTGTTTAATATTTGTTTGCGCGTTGATAGCGCAATAGTTAAGTATTAAAGTGCAAGTCCTGTTCCTCTTTTACAAAGGCCCATCAGGGCGTTTTTCCCCATTGTTTTAGTTGAAATCTTTTTTTAGGAGTGAAACACTATACAAATGCAAAACGCGAAAATATCTCCACAAGAATTCATCACTCTCCTACAAAAACTTCTCAATGAGAAGATACCTACGGACAATCTCGTTGCATTAGGTGCTGCGATTGCAACTTTAAAACTTGATGACTGGAAATCAGTTGGTGGAAATATTTTTTCTAAAGATATGAAACCGATTTACTATTCAACGAAGAAAAAAATCATTTCATTAAAAGAATTAAAGACCACTATAAAAAAAGACGGAACTAAATCTGTTTTTAAAAACTTTGCTGAAAACTCTAAGAATTTGATCAGAGGCTCTATTCAAAGTGCCCGTGTGAATGTTCCTGATGCTAAAGACAGGCTGACACGTTTTACAAAAAAAATTGCTACAGACTACAGTCATTTAAAAACCAATGAAGACCGCGGGAATTACATTTTAAAACTCTCACTTTACAGCGGAGTATTTGCCATGGCCTTTCAAAAAGGTGCCAGACAAAAAATGCTCTCAAAATCCACTCTCCCACTAATTGTTTTAGGAGTGAGTCTGGTTTTCATAAACCGCATACTGGAGCAGGCCGAAGAAAAATTACAAGAGAATCCTGGTGCCTTAAAACTTTCACAAGATTTAAGATCCCTACTTCGTACACTGAATATGGGATTTAGCTCTGGAATGACTTTTAATGTAATGGTAGATGGGATTGTCGATCAGAAAATTCAAATTAATGATTTAAACGGTAAGAGTATAGGATCATTGATGCCTAAATCAATTATCGACAACATGATCTATACTACTTTAATGAGTCTTTTCTCGACTGAAAAAACTAACCCGGCCTAGTTCCTCTGCCGATACTAACTTACAGACTAATGGCATATAGTTTCTTAATTCCAAATATTGTATGATCACAATATATGAATACACCAAACAAAAAAATTAAATATTCTGTTCTCGACCTCGCACCCATTGCTGTTAATCATACGGCCGCTGATGCTTTTAGAAATTCAGTAGACCTTGCTCAGCATGCAGAAAAATGGGGATACAATCGCATCTGGTTTGCTGAACACCATAATATGGATGGGATTGCGAGTTCTGCCACTTCTGTTTTAATCGGGCACATTGCCGGTAAAACAAATACCATCAGAGTTGGTTCAGGTGGGATCATGCTACCGAACCATGCTTCACTCGTTATCGCTGAGCAATTCGGCACACTAGAGTGTCTTTATCCTGGACGAATTGATTTAGGATTAGGACGAGCTCCTGGAAGTGACCAGGCGACGATGAGAGCGATGAGAAGAGATTTAGCTGGACAAAATTTTGCGGAACAAGTTCAGGAGCTCTTCCAATATTTTTCTAGCAATCAAGAAGGAGCGCGAGTGATTGCAAATCCAGGAATGGGAGCAAAAATTCCAGTGTGGCTTTTAGGTTCAAGTTTATACAGCGCTGAACTTGCCGGTCGTCTTGGTCTTCCCTATTCATTTGCCGGCCACTTTGCGCCTGAACTTATGATGGAAGCAGTTCATGTCTACCGCCAGTTTTTTACGCCTTCAGTGCACTTAAAAGCGCCTTACATCATGATTGGTGTTCAGGTGGTTGGTGCTCCAACTGATGAAGAGGCAGAATTTTTATCAACCAGTGTGTATCAAAGATTTTTAGCACTGATTAAAGGCCAGTCGCTTAAGATGAGGCCACCTGTAAAAGATATGAGTGGGCTTTGGAATGCCAATGAAGAGCAGTATGTGAGAGCGAAACTTCAAACTTCTGTGCGCGGAGGTCCTGAAAAAATTAAAGCTCAGCTTTATGCCCTGGCAGAGGCCACAGGTGCAGACGAGTTGATCATTGCATCTGATCTTTACGATCACAAAGATCGTTTAAGATCATTTGAACTTGCAGCACAGGCACTAAGTTAAATATTTTTATTTTCCGTAAGCCTTCTAATCAGCTCTTCGTGAGTTTTTTGAAAGGCATCGAGTTTATCGTGAAGATTTCTAATTTCCATTTCAGCTTTTAGGTTAATCATAAAATCTGAGCGCGCTCTTCTCCTGTCTTTTTCTTCCTGACGATTCTGGCTCATCATTATAATCGGCGCCTGTAGAGCGGCAATACATGAAAGTATTAAATTTAAGAAAATAAATGGATATGGATCAGCTGGTTTCACTGTCCAGATAAAAGTGTTTACGATAACCCAAAATACCAGAAACGTACAAAAGCCAATAATGAAAGTCCAGCTTCCGCCGAAGTCGGCCACTTTATCAGAAACCTTTTGCCCAAACGTCGCTTCATCGTCATTTTCGACTTCGTGAAGTTTTGTACTGAGAAATTTTTCATCTTCCAGCGCCTGGTTAACCAGGTCTTCCATACTCTTAATCTGGTTTTCTTCTTCGCTTAAGAGATCTTTAATTTCAATTTTCTCTTCCATCGAACGTCCTTACTTTCTTAATTTTAAAATCAAACTGAAAACACATCCTGCAACTAATCCCCAAAAGGCCGATCCAATTCCAAAAAGTGAAACACCTGAAGCTGTGACAAAAAACGTCATCATTGAAGCTTCGCGGTCTGCTTCGTGATGAACTGCAGAAATGATCCCACTATTGATAGTACCAATTAAAGCAAGTCCGGCAATAGTCATGATCAACTCTTTTGGAAACGCCACAAAAATTCCAACAATTGCACTCGAAAACAGGCCAATAAAAATATAGATAATCCCTGAACTGATAGCTGCAGTGTAGCGCTTAGTCTCATCGGGATGCGATTCAGGCCCCATACAAATCGCAGCAGTCAAAGCGGCTAGGTTAATTGTGTAGCCACCAAAAGGTGCAATGAGAAGGTTCACAAACCCTGACCAACCGATAATCTTTGAAATCTGTGGTTTGTAGTCAAAGGCCTTTATGACAGCAACTCCAGTCATATTTTGAGAAGTCATCGTCACAATAAACAAAGGAATTCCTACTCCAATAATACTTGCAAGACTAAAAGTCGGAGCAATAAACTCTGGACGCAAAACTGTAAAATCAACTGGTGTAAAATGGAGAAGATTTTGAAGCCATGCGACCATCACTCCAAAAACTAAAACGACGATGATGTTATATCTTTGAAAAAATCTTCTACCTATCATGTAAGTAAAAAACATCACCATTGATAAAACGATCTGGGTCTTCATTGAAGTAAAAACCTCAAAAGCAAAATGCAGTAAAATACCTGCCAGCATCGCGGAAGCAATACCTACCGGAATCTTATTCATCATTTTTTCAAAGAATCCGGTAACACCACAGAGAAAAATCATGGCCGCTGAAAAAATAAATACACCAATCACTTCCGAGAGAGTAAATCCTCCAACGCTGGTAATTAGTAGAGCTGCTCCAGGTGTTGACCATGCAAACATAATAGGAATTTTATATTTTGCTGAAAGAGATATTGTAAGAATTCCCATGGCAACACAAATGATACCAAGCCAAGCTCCGGCCTGGGCTGCACTCGCCCCTGCTGCTGTAGCTGCTTGGAAAACAATAACGGCCGAACTGGTGTAACCCACAAGAACTGCAATAAAACCTGCGACAATTGTAGAGAGACTAAAGTCATTCATAATATTTTTCATGGTATCAATATTATCCACTAATCAATCTTAATGCATCTAAAATTGACATAACTCGTACCGGTTAGTTACTGTAGAAAAAATTCAATTTTGGAGGCTTCATGATTTATGAACTTACAGTAACTCAATTTATCAAAACTTTAAAAAATATGGACTCTTTTTTCGAAAAAGCAGCTGGATATGCTGACTCTAAAAAATTCGATGTTGATGTTCTTCTTCAATCAAGACTTGCACCAGATCAGTTTAACCTAATCAGACAAGTACAGATTGCTTGTGACACAGCAAAACTAGGAGCTTCTCGTTTAACTGGAAAAGCTGCTCCATCTAACGATGACAGTGAAAAAACTTTAGCTGAAGTTAAAGCTCGTATTCAGTCGACGATTGCATACCTTGAAAGCTTCAAACCAGAAGATTACAAAAATGCAGCAACAGCGACGATCACTCAACCACGTTGGGAAGGTAAGACGCTTACAGGAAATGAATATGTAATTCACCATATGATTCCGAATCTTTATTTTCACGTGACAACTGCTTACGCGATTTTAAGACACAATGGTGTTGATGTGGGTAAGAAAGACTTTTTAGGGGCAATGCCTTACAAGCTTCCATAAATAACAAAGGCCCCAAATGGGGCCTTTATTTTTAGTAAGCTTTTTTCGTTTTTTCTTTTTTCTTATCTTGTTTTTCTTTTGTCGTAAGTTTCGGCTTAGTTTTTTCCTTGCCTTTATCCTTACCCTTATCTTGTCCTTTAGCCATGGGAAACTCCTTTTTTGGTTTAACGGTCTATTTCAGTTTACTACAAAAATTTATTTATAGTATCAATAAATACAGTCCCGTAATTTTCCAGCTTATTTTGCCCAACCCCATGGACCATTAAAAACTCCGAAGCGTTTCTAGGTCTTAAAGCGCACATGTCGTGCAGCGATTTATCATTGAAAACAATATAAGAAGGGAGATTCTTCTCTTTTGCCAGACGATTCCTAAGATCTTTAAGAGCATCAAAAAGTTCATTTTGACCGTGAGCAGCGCCTGTGGTTTTCGAGGCCACTCTTTTCTTATCTTGTTTCGCGGCCGTTTTAGCACGGGCCACCGATTCATCCTGCTTTCTTAATTCAAGCTTAATTTTACCTGTAAGGATTTCCTGAGCTTTGCTGGTTAAAGCAAGGCTTCTGTACTCCCAATTTTTTATATGGATGTAATTAAGGTTTAAAAGCTGTCTTAGAACACTATTCCAGTGCTCCTTAGGCTGATCCTTTCCAATTCCATAAACTGAAAGCGCATGATGATTTCTATCATTAATCTTTTGGTTTTTACTTCCGCGAATAACATCGATTATGTGACCGGCACCAAAGGACTGATTGGTTCTATAGATAGTAGATAGCATTTTTTGAGCATCGACAGTTGCGTCCCAAAGAGTTGGTGGTTCGATACAAGAATCACAATACCCGCAAGTCTCTGCTCCAATCTCGCCAAAGTAGCGAAGCAGATAACTTCTTCGACAAGCGGCCGCTTCACATAAAGCAAGCATGCAATCTAATTTAAAGCGTGCAACTTTTTTATAATTTTCATCGGCGTCAGTTGTCTCGAGCATTTGTGAAAGCTTCACAATGTCCTGAAGACCATAGATCATCCATGCAGTAGAGGCCTTTCCATCACGGCCCGCTCGCCCCGTTTCCTGGTAATAACTCTCAATACTTTTTGGTAAATCAAGATGGGCCACAAAACGAACGTCAGGTCTGTCGATCCCCATCCCAAAAGCGATGGTAGCAACAACGATGATTTTTTCTTCAATGTTAAAGAGTTCCTGATTCAACGCTCTTTCATTTTGAGAAAGACCAGCATGATATGGAACAGCTTTGTACCCAAGTTTATTTAAAGCGGTTGCAACACGCTCAACTTTATCGCGCGATAGACAGTAAACAATCCCCGTATCATCGGGATGGTGAGTTTTAATAAACTCATCAAGCTGCTTAATTTCATCACTGCGCTCAAGGATCATGTATTTAATATTCGGACGATCAAATGATGAAACAAAAACCGAAGGCGCTTTCATATGTAACTGATTGGTAATATCAACTCTTGTTTTTGCATCTGCCGTAGCAGTTAATGCAATCACCGGAACGTCAGGGAATCTTTCTTTCAATTCACCTAAGCGTGTATAGTCTTTTCTGAACTCATGTCCCCATTGAGACACACAGTGGGCCTCATCAATGGCGATAAGTGAAACATTAATCTGATCAAAGAATCCCGCCAGAGCACCACTTAGGATTCCCTCGGGTGAAACGTAGATAATTTTAACAGTACCATTTAAAATTTTAGCTTTTGCTTTTTGAGCTTCACCGTAATTTTGAGATGAATTTAAAAAGACTGCTTCTACCCCATACTCTTTCAAGTTCATAACCTGATCGTGCATAAGAGAAATTAATGGAGAGATAACTAATGTCACTCCATCAAGATACAAGGCCGGGATTTGGTAACACAAAGACTTACCACCACCGGTAGGCATAATTGCAAGCGTGTCTTTACCATCTAAAATTGAATTGATGATGTTGTACTGCTCGAATCTGAAATTATCATACCCGAATGTTTCTTTCAAAATGTGGTGAAGTTTTTGGTCTCTCATTTTAATTCATCTCACTTATAGTCTTTTAATGGATTGATTAAATCATCCAGTCCGTTGAGCTTAATCTCATATAAAAGACCTAGAAGTGTTCCAAGTTCCCCTTTTGGGAAACCTTGATCGTAAAACCATAGGACGTAACTTTCAGGAAGATCTATGAGTAGCCTTCCCTGATACTTACCAAAAGGCATGGTCACAGTGGTGAGTTTTATTAAATCGTTTTGTTCAAAATTCATAAGTGGAATTATCTGTTTTTGAAGGCGTGTTGCCAAGTAAGTTTAAGCCGCTAAAGCTTGAATAAGTGCAGAAATTGTCGACAATTCTGGATTAAATTCTTTTTTAGGATCAATAAGATCGTATAGAGTCCTGCGTCCAATCCCGGCCTTTTTTGCTAGTTCAACTTTGTTTACCGTCATTAGGTGCGCATAAAGCAGCTCTCTAAAAGTTAAAAGGTCTCCACTTTTAATACAATCTAAAAGAGCTTCAGCAATAACCGATGAGTCTTTTAAAATTTTACTCTTAAACGGAACGTGTTCCGTTAATGATTTCTTCTCTGATTTTTTTTGCTTTTTTAATGTCACGGTTTTGCCCATTTTTGTTTCCTCCAGAAATCGCAACGATCAAAGATTTATTCCACATAAAAGAATAAACTCGAATTCCATTTTTCCAACGAAGTTCAATCAGCCCATCAAATCTTTTATGATCACCGTAATGTCCAATTGAAAGCATATCTATTCTGGCCGTCACTATGGCCATTGTTTTTGGTGGTTGCTTTTTTAACCAGGAAGAGAATTCGAATGTCTTTAATATTCGAACATGTCCTGCTTTGTCACTGTACGGTATACTGCACATTTTGTCAATGCTCCTTATATGGAGACTTGATAAGCACTAGCGTTTTTAGAGTTGAATCTAGATGTACTGGTAATAACTAGGCACTATTGGAAATAAAAAAATAAATGAGGGCTGACCTATCAGTTAAATATGAGCGCAATAATAAGAATATGAATTCTTGATCATTTAGATAAGCATTATTCATATTCGTCAAAAGCTTAGGTAGTAAAACTTTAGCGTCAACCTTGACACCCACACTTATGACCCCATCTTAGTTAATAGAAAGACGTCTTCAAGCGTCGACTGACTTTAAGGGAGGAATATGAACAAATTTGACAGCATCGTTGAGGGATCTCTATCCATTGCTCAAAGTGAAGCGCTTAAAAGAAAACATAGTGAACTAACTCCGGAACATCTGGTTTATGGATTGATCAACAACCCACAAACTTTTTCAAGTAGATCACTAAAAAAATACTCGAAAGAATTAGAAACTCTTTTGAAAAACATACCAACAACTAAAACTAAGTTGGAAATGGAGCATCTCAAGGCCAGCAGTAAATTCTCTGAGTGGCTGACTTATGCTTCATCAAACGCCATTCAAAACGGCCGTCAGGAAGTAACTGAGACCGACCTGCTGAAATATCTGGCGCAAATGCTGCCAGAATTTAAGATCGACTACAATGATCTTAAAACTGAAAATGCTGAGGGAGTCACTGAAAAGCCAAACTTCCTTATCAATCTTAACGAGCTTGCCGAGAGCGGGAAATTAGATCCTGTTATCGGCCGCTCGAAAGAGATCCGCGCCGTAATGGAAATTCTAGGACGTAGAGGAAAAAATAATCCTGTCCTAGTAGGACCTGCCGGTGTTGGTAAGACTGCGATCGTTGAAGGTTTAGCGGACGCTATCGTAAAAGGAAAAGTGCCTGATGTCTTAGAAGGTAAAACAGTTTACTCATTAGAGCTTGGTGCTTTAATGGCCGGAACAAAATACCGTGGTGAATTTGAAGAGAGATTACAAACTCTATTAAAATTTATTAAAGACCAAAACGGGCAAGCGATTCTTTTTATCGATGAGCTTCACCAACTTGTTGGTGCCGGAAGAACTGACGGGGCGATGGACGCAGCTAATTTATTAAAACCTGCTCTTGCACGTGGAGAGCTACATTGTATTGGGGCAACGACGCCCGAAGAGTATCAAAAATATATTCTGAATGATTCAGCTCTTGATCGACGTTTTCGTGCAGTTCCAGTGGATGAACCGACTAAAGAAGACGCGATTGAAATTTTGATGGGTATCAGAGAAAAGATGGAGATTCACCATGGAATTAAAATATCTGACAGAGCTATTTACGATGCTGTCTTTTTGTCTAGCCAGTATATCCCTGATAAAAACTTACCAGACAAAGCAATTGATCTTATCGATGAAGCGAGTTCAGCACTCAAATTATCCGCAGAAGCAATGCCTGCCGACCTCGCAGAACTAGAAGGTGAAATCAGAACGAAAAAAATCTACGCTAAGTCGCAGAGTAAATCGTCTGACATCGAAAAAGAAATTAAGCAGTTGGAAGAAAAATTTCAGTTAGGCAAAGAAAAATGGGAGCATGAAGTTTTAGCACTAAAGAAAGTTTCAGAGTTAAAACATCAATTAGAGAGATCTAAGTTTGAGCTGGAACAAGCTCAGCGCACTCAGGACTATGAAGCTGCCTCGAAATTAAAATATTCAGTGATTCCAGAAATTGAATCACAAATAGCAAACTCACATAATACATGGGTTCTTTCTACACAGCATATTGCCAATGTTATTTCGCGCCAAAAAGGGATTCCTGTTGAGAAGATTTTAAAATCTAAACAAGAGCAAATCCTTGAACTGGAAGCATATTTAAAAAATAAGGTCTTTGGACAAGATGAAGCTCTACACGAGATTTCGGAAGTACTGGTGACCGCTCATGCGGGTTTATCTGATCCATCGAGACCATTGGGTTCTTTCTTATTAAAAGGGCCATCTGGTGTCGGTAAAACGGAGACAGCAAAAGCACTTGCTGAATTCTTATTCGGTTCTCAGGACAACCTAGTTCGTTTCGACCTTTCAGAGTTTTCGGAAAAACATTCCGTCTCGAAACTGATTGGTGCGCCTGCAGGTTATGTAGGTTACGAAGAAGGTGGTGTTCTAACCGAAGCGATCAGAAGAAAACCATACTCGGTTATTTTATTTGATGAGGTTGAAAAGGCCCATCGCGACTTCTCTGATATTCTGTTACAGATTTTAGATGATGGTCGTTTGACGGACAACAAAGGTCGCACTATTGATTTTAAGAACACGATCATTTTAATCACGACTAACTCGAAAGATTTAGAAGCTGATTTTAAACCCGAAGTTCTTGGACGCCTTGATGCGATTTTAACGTACAACCCACTTGATACTTCAATCATGGCAAACCTGATTGATCGACAAGTTCAAATGTTAAATGAAAGACTGGAAGGTAAAGAGCTTTCAATTCAGTTAGACAAAAAAGTCTACGAAGAGTTAGCTAAACGCGGTTATGACCCTCGTTTCGGTGCACGCCCTCTTCAATCGGTCTTCTCTCAGATTGTCACTCGCCCACTGTCTAAAAAAGTGCTCGAAGGACATTTGGAAAAAGGTCAGATGAAAGGTGTGTGGAAAAACGATGAGAACAATCAGCACATCGAATTCGAAATGCTTCAATAAAAAGAAGAAGGCCCCGATAAGGGGCCTTCTTTATTATTTAAAAAGTTTTGGGTATTGTTTTTCACATGCCTTTTGTTGTTTTCCAAGCTTCACCAAAAGAGCTTCGGTTTCACCAACAGCTTCTTCAGCAGATTTTTGAAATTTATCTGCTTCAAAAATGTTACCAATTGCCTTAACTAAAGCTGATTTTTCTAATTTCGGAATCAACTCATCATCCAATATAGTATTAATATGTTTTGCCATTTCTAATTCTTCTTCAATTCCTACTAATGCTTTTTTCACATAGGCAATTGAGTCTGAATTTTCGCTACAATTTTTCATTTGCACTGTTGTAATGTATTTATCAAATAGAACAGGATCTCTTACAAGATCAAATGTATAGGCATAAGGAGCTGAAATAGCGGACCCATAATACATTTTCCCTTCTGCTTTCTTTGCAATTTCAGGATGTTTTTCAGTCAAGAATTTTTTTAGATATACATTATTTCTGTAAGTATTTTCGGATGTGCAATCTAATCCTAAAAAAAGCACGATAGATCTGTCATCTCCCGAATAGTAACATCTTAAATTTTTATTGGCTTCAGGGTTCCAAATATATGTATCTTCTTCTAAGAATGCTGTGTTTGTATTATAGTTATTATCTGCTAACGTTGCTTTAAGCTCCTCAGAGTCTAAATTGTTTTGATTATCGTAAATATATTTCACAATGTTTCTTACGCGCACATGGTGTAGAGGTCCCGAGTTATCTGCTAGTATTCCATGTAAAGCTTCATGAATTAAAATATATTCCTTCTGGTTACTATTTAAAAACTGCTTACTAAAAATAATTTCTTTTCCATTACGAATTGCTAACTGAACATCCGCGGCCTTACCAGTAACTGTTGTCTGATTATATGGTAAAATGGGCAGTGTTCCCGGAGACAAATACATTTTATCAGACATTAAATCTCTGATAACAGCAGATGCAAATTGTGGGTCAACTTTTGCAAGTTTCAGAATAAGAACTTTAAACTCCGGGATACTGTTAAGAAAATTATTATTTCTTAATGTTTTCACCTGATCCTGCACCAGCAAGTCTCTAATAACCATTTGATTGTCTAAATAAACAGCATCACCACCGCCACTTGTCTCTGTCCCCATCTTCGCATAGCTTGCAAGTGGACTCATTAGTGTCAGCGCTAATCCTAAAGTTAAAAGCTTTTTCGTCATCATAATTCTCTCCGTATATTTTGCTATTTTAGCAGTGTTTTTCTTAGTCCAGAGACTAATTGAAATCGGGATACGGCAATAGACCTATTTTATTAAAAAATAACGTTAAACTTGATAATCTTATCAAGTTTTGATTTTTAACTTCCTAATTTTGTTGTAGTATTAAACCAACAAGACCAATTAACCAAAGTTTTGACTAGCCTATAAAAACTTCACGATAAGCAGGAATTGCATGAAGAAAACCATCTTTGAGTTCAACGATTATAAAAACTATCTGAGAGAGAGAATCAACGATTCCCCTTCTAAAGGTCGTGGGGCCAAGCTTAAAATGTCAGAGTATCTTAACTGTCATACCAGTTTTATTTCACAGGTTTTAAATGGTGACCCAAATTTTAGTTTTGAGCAGGCTGTAAAACTCAATACATTTTTCGATCACACCAAAGATGAAGCACGTTATTTTATTTTATTGCTTCATAGTGAAAGGGCCGGAACGAATGAACTTAAATCTTTTCTTAAAGAAGAGATGAAAGAAATACTAGATAAGAGATCTGATTTAAAAAACAGGCTGGATATAAAAAACTCACTTAAGAAAGTCGATCAACAGGTTTACTACTCTAGCTGGCATTACACATGTATCCACATGTTGATTGCAATCCCTGACTTCCAATCGCCTTTGGCCATTGCTAAACACCTTAATCTCAATAGAGAAAAAGTCATGGAAGTTCTAAACTTTCTTGAATCAACAGGGCTAGCGAAAAAAATAGGAGCTCGCTATGAAATTGGCGTAACAAAAATTCACTTAACAAAAGATTCACCTCAAATTCAGCGCCATCACGTAAACTGGAGAATGAAAGCAGTCAATGCTATTGATGAGAACATTCCGAGTAATCTCCATTACTCATCCATTATTTCCATGTCGGCCGCTGATGTACCACACATCAAAGAAGTTTTAATTAAATCGATTGAAGAATGCAGGAAGATTATCCGTGACTCCAAAGAAGAGCAGGTTCAAAGTATCTGCATCGACTTCTTTGGAGTATGAAATTATTTTTTGGCGAGTGCGTTTTCAATTTTCAGAAGACGCTCTCTTAATTCGTTGTTTTCTTTCTCAAGCTTCTCTACTCTTGAATCCAATCCAGCGACATGAGCAACTAATGTTTTAAACTTTGTATGAAGCTCTTTAATCGCCTGGATCACCGGTGCAACTAACCCCATATAAGAAACTGATTTATACCCATCACTACCTGTAATAACGGCTTCCGGGAAAACCTTTTCTACATCCTGAGCGATCACTCCGATTTGTTCACCTTCATTGTGTTGTTCTGGATCAATCCAAAAATATCTAACCCCAACAATTGAATCCAATCTTTTCAGGGCATCTGAAATAGGTCTGATATCTTTTTTAAGTCGTCTATCAGATGAACCTGTAACAGTTCCTGAAGCTAAAATATTACCGACAACATGAAGTTTTTGTGTTGGTGCATCTGTACCAATTCCAAAGAATCCTCCGGGAGTTATTCTGGCAATTTCATTTAGCCCGATACCGAATGTCATGGCCTTTCCACCGTATGCTGAGAAAAAGACTGTATCGGTAAAAAATGGCGCTGATGCATTTGAGTATCCAACAACGGCCTGAGCAGTTCCGCCAGCATCGTTAAATCCCATGGCAGAAAAACCGTTTGCCGCAGTATTTTGAACAGCAGCATTGTATGCAAAAGCGGCCCCGCTATTAATTGATAAAGTTGCACCATAGAATGCACTCGAAGAGATAGTTGTTCCGGTAATCGTTGGTGAATTTATTGAGGTTGCGGTAATCCCTCCAGTGACATCAAGCTTAGTCGTAGGGGCCGTATTTCCAATTCCGACGTAACCAGATTGATCGATAGTCATCGCCGATACAGGAATATTATTGATCCCTGGATTATTTGGGCTCACGAAAAAATCAATGGCCATCCCGCCTCGAGAATCAGCATTATAAAACTCAGTCGCTCTTGGATAAATTCCTGCTAAAAACTTTACCGGCTCTGTCGCGAAATCAGAGTCAGTCGACATAAACTTTATACCTACACCGTACTTTCCAGTAGTGTTCATGTTCCCAGTTACTAACTCAATTCCACTACCATTGTTTGCAAGTGCATTACTCGCAGCTGAATTATTTTCGAATCTGGCAACCAGACTAGCATTTCTGACATAAAATGGAACAGCAGAAGGGGCAGCAGCTCCAACCCCAAAATTACTTCCAATATAAAGTCTATTTGCTCCACCAGTCTGAACTAAGATTGTATCATTACTCGACATAATCCCTTCTGCCGATCCAGTAGAGCCTGTATTTTTAAATTCAATACCTGAAATTGTCCCACTCGTACTTTCTACTAATAATGGTGTTGCTGAGGCAGCAGTAATTCCCACTGTCGATCCAGAAATTGCTATTGGTGAATCTGCAAGAGTTGTGGCAGCACTATAATAAGGAATTTTTCCTATTGTTCCAGAACCACTCAAAGTTCCGGCCGGTAAATCGGCAGCAAGAATTGAACCGAATGAAACACCTACACCAGTTGTCGCTTTTAAATAATTTCCCGTTGTCGAAGTCGTCCATGCCGGCGCACCAGTTATGTTGGTACTTAAAAGAACACTGGGTGTTCCTGTGATAGCAAGACCGCTAATCGCAGACGTTCCGTTACCAAATAAAAGTTGATTCAATGTGAGAGAAGAACTTCCTGTTCCTCCGTTTGCTACGGCAACAACTCCTGAAACGTTTGTTGCAGTCCCATTTAATGTGGCCGTAATTGTTCCGGCACTAAAATTTCCAGAAGCATCTCTTTTAACGGCAGTGCTTACAGTATTGGTATTTGTTGAAGCATTCGCAATATTTGCCCCTGCTGCAATATTGGCCGCACTCACACCACCAACTTGAGCAACTGTCGCAGCTACAGATCCAGGACCTGCAGCTGTTGTCACGTCACCAGTAAGGGCCGTTAAAAAATTTCCACCAGATTGTTTTGAATCCAGTTGAGTTTGAATATCGGATGTCACTCCAGAGAGGTATTGAAATTTTGCATTACTCACACTTCCATCAGCAATCTTAGTTGCACTAAGAGCAGTAATTGTTGGATTGGGGTAAGTTCCAGAAAGATCCCCACCAGCTGCACCAGTAGGAGTTAAACTCGTTGCCGGAGTTGTCCAGCTAAGAACACCTGCTCCATTACTCGTTAAAACTTGTCCATTTGTTCCGACAGTTATTGGAAGAGTTAAAATAATATCAGCAGCAAGCGAAGCACTTGCCTTTAACGTGACATAATTAGCTGCACCTTTCAATTTTAGAAGCGTATCTAATTTAAGATCGCCGGTTAAAGTACCACCAGTGTTTGAAAGTTTTGCTCCTAAACCACTAACCACTTTTTCCCACGCTGTCCCATTATAAATAATCCAGTCGCCAATATCATATGTATCACCAGGGTTTGGATAATCCCCTGATACAGTCACAATATAATAGTCACCCGAATTAGGATTGGCCTCTAAAGCTGGAGTTTGCGTGGCCGCATTCCATGTCCCTAAATAGGTTTGTGAGCTTGCAAGGTTAGCAGGTCCCCAGCTTGTTCCATCAAATTTTAGAACTTGTCCCGATAGAGCATTCATTGAATCGAGTGTAAATGTAATGGGAAATGAAGCCTGTGCCGACGCAGAAGACAGAATTAATTCAAATGTACTCCCTACTAAAAGCGATAAAGCACTAGTGGCCACAGCAATAATCTGGGTATCAGATTTTGTATTGATACTCAAAGTTGTATCAACTCCATTGCGCTTAATTTTTAAACCAGTCACTGCAGCTAATCCCGCTCCATGAATTGAGACGATATTATTTGAAACATCAAACGATGACAGTGAAGCATTTAAAGAAGAATTCTTCGATTCAGTGCTTAGTGAAACCTTATCTTTTTTTCCATAGGCAATACACCCTTGGAAAACCAATGAGCCGACAATCAGAGCTGCCGAGCACTTTTTACTTATGGTGTTTCCCATGTATACCTCCAGAAAATATTTTGGCCATCTGTTGAATTGCCAGAAGCTTTGAGAATTGTTTTTTCATATCCTAAATAGAAAGATTGATTGCGAAGTTTTGCTTCGATTCCTGCTCCAGCACCATAACTTAACTTCGAATCAATTCCGGGAGCGGATCTTGGTAGTAGTACTTTTCCTGACAATGCATAAAGAAGACTTGCTTCTTGAAATTGATAAAATTCATTTTTATAGGCCGATTTAAAATGAGGCATACTCACCTTTTTTATTTCGACTGATGTGGCATTGGGACTGGTTAAAAAAAGCTCATCCCCCATTCCTACTTCAACTTGCCATTTTTTGTTATAAAAGAGTCCAACTCCCAGACTTGATGTCACAATATTTTTCTTAACAATATTAATTGAGTTATCACTTGAGAAATTAACGGCCTCTAAAAATAGCTTAGAGTAAATATCCACATCTGGATTAAAGCGCATCCCATAAACTACAGTTGCACCATAACTCATATCAGAGAGGGCCCTTGCATTTGAATTTTGATTTATATTTGAATCCTTTGCTGTCAGCTCTTTCCAACTAACTGAAGGAGACAACTGCCAGAAAAAAATCTGGTCAAAAATATCTGAGACTTCTCGAACATGATCAATAACAGGGGCAGCTTCAGGAATAACTACTGGTTCATTTTTTTCAATAACAGATTCAGTTACCGTGTTTTTACCAGAAGAACGCAAGACATAATTCCCAGGGACAATATTTCCGGACAAAACAATCTTCGTCCCTGGAAAAATCTTATTTCCTTTTTCGTATTTAATATCAGGATTGATTTTTAAGGTTTGCTCAAGAGCGCCACCTCTTCCATAAATGGGTTTGTAATCATTCTCATAAAGCACATCAGATAGTGTATCGCCTTTTTTAGCAATATATGTAAAAGCACTCGCAGATTGAGTACTAATTCCTGCAAGTGTAGAAAATATAAATAGAGTTTTGCTTACTTCTTTTAGCATTTAACCATCATTATACTGCTAAAAAAAAAATGAACAAATAAGACGGTACTTCCTACCTAGATTCGGTAAGCAAAACATTTTCATTTGTTAAGCTTTCTTGATAATTGATAAGACACACACTAAACATTGTCACCTCTTCCTCATTCGATAAACGGAATTAATTTTGCACATATCTTTTCAAGTGCATAATCAAGGAGGATTCTATGGAAAATTTAAATACTCAATTACCCCGGTACGACCATAAAACTTACCAAAGAGATGAAGTCTACCAAACTTTAGAGAGTTTTGCAGAGGCCATTCGCGAAGGAGATATTAAGCACATCATGTCTTTTTATTCCGATGATATTATTGCGTACGATATGATGCCGCCTTTAGAATTTGCGGGGAAAGATAAATATCAAAAATCATGGCAAGAGTTTTTTATAAATTACTTTAAATTCCCGGTTCATTTTGACTATGACAAACAGAAGTTTACGATTGAGGGCGATGTCGCTTTTACTCACGCTCTTGTGCATATGAGCGGTGAACCAAAAAATGGTGAAGAAAAAGTTGATATGTGGATGAGAAATACGACTTGTCTAAAAAAGTTTGGTGACAAGTGGCTTATCACTCATGAGCATAATTCACTTCCTTTGGATAATCAGATGAAGGGATTGGCCAATTTACATCCTGAGAATTTACTCCATTAATAAAACTAAGCCCCATCAGGTCTTCCTGTGGGGCAGTTTAAATTATTTAAGTAAATCCCTCATTCGGGCAAGCTCTCTCTTTTCATCTGGAGGAATATCAGTTCCACCTGATCCGCTGTATCCGAACTGAACACCTTCTTCATATAGCGCATAACATTTTTTTGCTAAAGCAGTTTTAGGATAAAGTCTTATGCAATCTTTTAAATACAGATCACTTAATGTAAAAAAATACGTGTTGCTTAAGCGACGTTCAGCAATGGCCAGCCAGTATAATATTAATGGAGCATTTTGAGTTTGAGGATGATCATTAAGATATTTCGATAAAATCCCGGATGCAATCAATAGAGTAATATCATTGTCACTCCCTGTTTGCTCTTTAAGTTCTTCCAATGGACTCAAATGAGTCTTTATGAACTGCTCGATAGAATCGACTTTACTTGCATCAAATTTTTTCCAGGGTGTAAGTGAGCTACTCCATGAATTTAATGTTGTTTTGGCCAGTATTGGAAGTCGAAGATCCGTTTTATACTTATTCACAAAATCATTCGCCTTTTTATAATTAAAGGATATTTTTGTATGAATTGAAATCATTCTTCTTAATGATGAATACAGTTCGTGAGATCTGGATTCTTTAAGTGCCTTTTCAAGTGCTAGGTTTAAATATTTTTCAGAATCATCAAATCGACGTATAAGATATAAGTAATTACCAAATGCATAATCAGATTCAAAATCTTCCCTGCGTGCTTTATTGACAGCATCCCCGAAAGCATTAGCAGTTCCATGAGCTGATAATTGACTATGGCAAGAAATACACAGCGAGGTCAAAGCATCAAGGCGCTTTTGAGCAAAAGCAAAATTATTATTTTGAACTGATACAATAGTATCGGCCAAATGAGAATTCATCGTATCCAGACTTGGCCTGAAGCCAGGTCTTTGAAAATACTCCACATGCTTTGCGCTTTTAAAAAACTCAGAGATATCTGTGAGGTTTTTAATCAGTTCAGCTTTTTTGGCCGGATCCTTTTTTAAAGCTTCAATGCTATTTTCATCTGAATAAACATACGGAATAACCTTAATAAAAGACTCATATACCCCACTCATGATGGCCTTTGCTTGAACTTTGGAGTCATCATTGACGGCCTCAGTATTCGCATTTGCCGTATTAAAAGACAAAGCTAGTATCAGTAGCAACAATTTCATTAATCCACCTCTGTTAGTTTATCTGTCATGCTAACTGAATAATGAGAAAGATTACTATGATCAATGTCAGTATATTTTAAATAAAGGCTGACACACATCATACTCTTTTTCCCCTGCACACTATAACTTGATCCATATGAGTACTTATTATTTTGATCAAATTACAAAGAAAGATAATTTTTTAGGCGGAAAAGGCTTCACTTTAGGTCTTATGAAGAATGCAGGCTTCCCCGTTCCTGATGGTTTAATCCTGACCGAAATGCCGGTTAGTGATAAAGAATGGGATGAAATCTATTCGTGGTGGAAAAAACAATCTTCGCCAAAACTTGCGATCAGGAGTTCGGCCATCGGAGAAGATTCAAGTGAGCAAAGTTTCGCTGGACAAAATTCTAGTTATTTAAATATCGACAACGAAACTGGAATTAAGACGTCTATTAAAAATTGCTTTCAATCCATGTATAAAAAATCCAGTGCTCTTTACCGTGAACACTTTTTGAAAGAAAGATCAGATTTGGTGAAAATGAACGTCGTTTTACAGGTGATGGTAAACCCAAAGCTCTCTGGTGTCTTCTTTAGTGTCGACCCAAGAACCAATGAAGCAGGATGGATAATTGAAGCGATAGAAGGACTTGGTGAAGACCTTGTGTCCGGGAAAAAAACACCATGGCATTTTGAAGAAAAAAAAGTGGCAACAACAAAGCTTTTCAACATAGAAGAACTTGTCAACACAGGTATCGCCATTCGCAATTTTTTTGGCCACGAAATTGATATCGAGTGGGCCATAGATCAAGACAATAAACTAAAAATATTACAGGCCCGTCCTATTACCGCTCTCTCAGGTAAATCTGAAGAAAAAAGAATTATTGAAGAAGAATTAAAACGCTTAAAGTCGACCTATCCAACAAATACATTATGGGATGGAGGAACTTTTGCTGAATGGAATGGTCCTCCCAGCGAATTAACTTTTAGCATATGGAAGGAAGCATTTTCGAAACAACATGCTTTTTCCAAAGCACTTAAGAAGTTGGGTTATTTAGGTATTGATGAAGAACTTCCAAATGAATCACATTCTTTACTAGAGAGAATTTTTAATCGTGGTTATGTAAACATCTCCATGCTGGCCCCACTCTACTTTGGGCCCATCCCGTATCGCCTAGAACTTAAAAGCACACCTAAGTTAAAATTTGATTTTAAAAAGATGACTTTAAAAATGTTCATTCTCACACCTTTTACAATGCTGAGAATGCTAAAAGTAGGACTTCGTCTTTCAACACAAAGACAACAGTGGCTTTTGGAATGTGCAAAAGAGCTAACCGTTTTTTCTGATAAATCTTTTCGTGTAAAAGAACTGGATCATTATCAAAAAATCTCTGACCTAGAATTACATGAACTTTTTCAGAGAGAAGTAACACTTTTCTATGAAGATCATTTAACATGGCCATTAGTTCTTATCACTTTGATTGAATCAACCTCGCAAAGTCTTAGATCACTTTTAAAAGGGGTCCTTCCCCACGATGAAATTGATAAATGCTTAAACCAATGGTTATCCATCGGCATTCATACTGTGACAATGGAGATGAATGAGGATTATAAAAAAGCGTCTAATGACCCGGCCAAAAGAATTCATTTTATGCAGAAGTATGGCCATCGCGGTCCTGGAGAACTTGAATTGTCTCATCCCAGATGGATGGAACTTTCTGATAATGCTTTTTTCAAATCTTCAGCAGACGAAAGAGCAATGAATAACTCTAGTTTAAAATCGGTTGAGTCAGAAATTAATGAACTTAAAACATATAAAAAACAAGTTATAGAAAAAGAATGGAAACTTTTGCGTGACATGCTTGAGCTTAGAGAAAAATGGAAAATGAGTCTACTTTCTCCATACTCACATATACGTTATATCGCTTTAGAAATTTCTAAGCGAAACAAAATCGGTAATGAAATATTCTGGCATTCTTTCCAGGAAATTTTAAACAACGACTTTAATCTTTCAAGAGCAAAAAAAAGAAGAGATACCACTGAATTGAGTAAGTCTGTTTATTTACCAACGATACTGGAGCTCTCAAAGCTTGAAAACATTCTGACCAGTAAAGATGAATCAAATATAAAATCTTTCAATGGCATGGCCTTGTCTCCTGGATTAGTTTTTGGTGAAGTGAGGGTTGTGAATTCTCCGGATAATATTGATGTTGATAACTGGCCGAAAAATACGATCTTAGTCGCAGAGTCAACTGACCCTGGATGGACAGGATTATTCTTAAAATCAAAGGCCGTGATTGTGGAAAAGGGAGGCGTGCTCTCTCATTGCGCAATCGTTGCCCGCGAAATGAACTTACCTGCTGTAAGTGGGATCAAACAATGTCACCTCCGTTTTAAGGATGGCGATAAAATCTGGGTGGATGGGAATAATGGACGTATTACACTGGCTTAGCCAAAATCATGAACTTGCCACCAAAGGATTTATTCCGGGAATTATCCCTACTGTCTTTATACCACTGACAGCCTTGACAGTAGCGCTTACATCTCTGGCAAGTTTAGTGGCAGGCTGGTTTGGAATTAAGTTGCACACTGAAGGACCAAAGCAGTTCCTTGAAGTGCTATTAAAAAAACGTGTGCTTATTTCCATGATGATTATGAATCTTCTTGGATGGGGAATTTATAAAAGCTACATCTATATAGATACGCTACCAAGTTTCATTTATACAATTGAGCATTATTCAAATAAAAATGCACATCCTTCATATGAAGTTTATCCGGACTCTCGCTTTCGCAAGCACAATTATGATAACAACATTACTTCTTCACCAATCAGTTCACTAAAGCTCATAAATGAAACTAAAATATCCAAAGGTGCTTTTAGGTCAGGAGTCATCTCAGGAAACTCTATTTTTTATGGTTCTGATGATGGAAAGATTTATGAGTTTGACAAAAAAAGTCTGGCCATAAAAAGAGCTTTTTTCATTGGCACTCAGGTAACAACAAGACCCATTATTTATAAAAATAGACTTTTTGCTGGAGAAGGAAATCACTCCACTCACCATGCGAGAATTTACTCTTTTAATTTAAGCACTGGTAAGTTTATTAATGCTTTCAACACAGCTGGACACACGGAAGGCCAGCCCCTTATTGAAAACTTTCAAGACAAAGAAGTAATGTTCATTACTGGTGGTAACGATGGACTCTATGCACTCGATCCTATGACGATGAAAGAATTATGGCATCGTAAAGATGGACATCTTGATGCAACGGTCTCGGTACAAAATGGAATTATTTATTCAGGAACAGGAGTAGAAAAAGGAACTGTTCGAGATAGAAGCTATGCTATCGCTTACGAATTTCAGACAGGCAAAACGATTTGGAAAAAAGAGCTACCACTTTCAAATTGGATGCATCCGGTGATCACTGAAAAAGATGTATGTTTTGCTCTCGGTGAGATCTATGTCAAATCGTCTATTGGTCTTCTCCACTGTTTGGATAAAAAATCTGGTAATCCACACTTTTCTATCCCCTTTGATGCTCCCTTAACTTCAAAACCTCTTTATCTAAAAAAACAGGATCAAGAGTTTATCTTTCTCGCAGACATAAATGGAAATGCATGTGGAGTTAATCTCAATCTAAAAGAAAAAATGTGGTGTCATTCAACATCTCAAACGCCAATAAGTAATTCAATGACGAGTTTTGAGTACGCCCCTCAAAGTGGATTATTGTGGTATCCAAGTTTCAACAATGGATTATTTGCAATCGAACCTGAAAGTGGAAAAATTCTTTCACACTGGGTGCCATCCAGTACTCAGTCTAAATGGAATGAAAATTATGCATCCATCAGTGTGGATGGAAGCAATCTTTACCAAATGGATATCGATGGTAATTTGAGGATGTTTCAAGTTAATTAAGGATTTAGAAATTTCAGGCCTTAGCAAACTTGTAGTTTTGCAACTGCACTACCACAAGTCTGCTGGCACCTATAAATTTTACACGAAAATAGTGGTGCTCCTTATTTGTGCTATCAATTATGTACATAACAAAAAAAATGGAGTCACTAGAATGAAATCACTAATTATTTTTGCGATTGCACTTACCACTTCACTTCCTGCATTTGCTGGTCATGCAACAATGTACAAATTAAACTGCCAGGATGAATCAAAACAATTCAAGCTTGATCTAAAAGTCATCAATTATTACTCTAGAGTAGAAAATCTTAATGAAGCTTATGAGATTAAGTTAACTAACTCTAAGCAGAAGTTGAAAATTGTATCAGAAGGGAATTGGGATATCGCAGATGGTGTTCGTATTAGAGTTCAATTAGACAACACAAAAGATGCTATCGTAAAATATGAAGATACTGACGGCTCAATAAAAACATTGGAAATGGAATGTACTGTAAAAATTGGTAAAAGATATGCCGATTTCTACGCTAAACATAACATGCTATTCCCTTACGTAGATAAAGGTGACAGAGACCTTTAACTTAAAGAATCCATTTTTTATCATCAGATATTTGTAGAGTCCGCGCTTTCTCAACACGTTTGGGAGAGCGCTCAATACCCAGAGCATTTAACCCATTCTTATTGGCCGCAGCCAGAATACTTCCCTCACCACAAAATGGGTGAACGACTCTCGTTGAATTCGTATGAGTCGCAATGAACTTAGTGATCATCAAACAGTTCTCAAGCCCCATTCCACGCACCCAAGTCTTATCCCCCAGGTCACCGATCACATCGGGAGTCGAACGAGACATATCGTGAAGTCTGACGTTTTTCGAAAAACATAAAATGTGTGAATAAGAAGGTTTTCCAAAAGTCGCGATTCCTGCAGGAACACGGCATACAACTTTATGCCAAAGCTGCTCCATCCCTACACTCTCCGCTGCTTTTTGAACCAAATAGGCCTTATCAACCCAAACGCCTTCGTACTTAATGTCTGACTGATAAAAAACTGCCACACCGTCATCTGGACAGCGAGACATGATAAGCGCAGCAGTTGTCGTGAACCACTCTTTCCACTGCGCTAATGTAGTATTAGTAAACTCAGAAATATCCGGCATTGAAGCGACAACAGAGGCCCCCTCAAATTTGTCGTGGGCCTTTAGCCATTCAATGGCATCACCACATTCAACAATACGCTCTGGATTTTTATTCTCCATAAACCTGAGTGCCTGCTACATACACGGCCTTTGTAGCGCGGTCATCACCAAGAGTCATAAGGATGAAGAGAACTTCATGAATATCTTTGCAGTAACTCATTCTGAAATCCATTAATGGAGTTGATTTTAAATCAAGCACCACAAGATCTGCTTCCATTCCAGGTGCAATCGATCCGATTTTATCATCAAGGTAAAGAGAGTTCGCTCCACCTTTAGTTGCCAAATAGAAAGCACATGCTGAAGATAATGAATACCCTTGAAGCTGAGCAATCTTATAAGACTCATTCATTGTCTGAAGATGAGAAAAACTTGTTCCAGCACCGATATCAGTTCCAAGTCCTACGCGAACCGGGCGCTTTTTATCTTTTGCTCGCTCGAATGGGAATAAACCACTTCCTAAAAATTCATTTGAAGTTGAGCAATGGCATACGCACGCTCCTGTTTTATGAATTCTCGTGAATTCTTCTTCAGTTAAGTGAACACCGTGAGCAAGTAGAGATCTCTCTCCTACTAGTCCGTAGTGATCATAAACATCGAGATAGCTTTTTCTTTCTGGGAATAAATCTTTTACCCATGCAATCTCTCCAAGATTCTCAGAGATGTGAGTGTGCATGTATGTTCCCGGGCTTTCCTTCCAAAGGGCACCGGCAAGTTCTAATTGCTCTGGAGATGACGTTGGAGCAAAACGTGGAGTCACGGCATATGAAAGTCTTCCTTTGCCATGCCATTTTTTGATTAATGCTTTCGAGTCATCATAAGCACTTTGAGCAGTGTCAGTTAAAGCAGCAGGAGCATTTCTGTCCATCAGTACTTTACCGGCAACCATTCTTAAATTAAGTTTTTGAGCTTCTTCAAAGATGGCATCAACTGAATGCGGGTGAACTGTACAGAACACGGCAGATGTTGTTGTTCCGGCGCGAAGACTTTCTTGAACGAAAACTTTTGCGATCTTTTCAGCGTGTGAGTAATCAGCAAACTGTTGTTCAGCAATGAACGTATAATTATTAAGCCAGTCAATTAATTGCTTACCATAGGCCCCGATAATTTGAGTCTGAGGGTAATGAACGTGAGTATCAACGAAACCCGGAATGATTAACGAGTCTGTATAAACTTTAATTTCAGCTCCCGCTGGAATTTTGTCTTTTAGATTTTTGTAAGATCCGAATTCTGTGACCTTGCCATCTTGAAGAAATATTAGACCATCACTTTCATAATGAATTGAAGCTTGGTCGCCAACGATAAATGGGTCTGCTTTAAAGCTTAGAGCTTGTCCGCGAAGTATTTTTGTTTTCATAGGCGCTCTTATAGCAAAAAAAAAAGGGTTCCACCAGATCAATGATCCGATGGAACCCTTTTAGATTTTAAAATTTATTTAATAACGCTTGATACTGTTGTTGCGTCTAGAGATTCGCAGTTTACAGCTTGAGCCACGTTAACTTTTTTACCTGGAGCTACTTGAAGGTACAAGTAAGCAAGGTCTACAGCTTTACCGTTAACAGATACTTGTGTGTATTGACCGTTAGCAACTTTTGCTAAAGATACAGACTTAACAGTTGATACTGTTGCTGTTGTGTCACCACAAAGTTCGCAGTACTCAGCAACTACTGAACCTTTTTGTAATAATAGAGCAGCTCTTTCAGCTTCTCCTTGAGAAATGTATGCACATTGGTCTGCCATAGCAGTGATTGAGAAAAGAGTTGCAACTGTAAATAGAAGTGCTTTCATATGTTCGTCTCCATAGGTTTGTTTAATGGAGAGCTTGTAACACAAAAAAGCACGGCTCTTCTCTCTTATGAACTTTTTACAGGACTATTCTTTCTTCTGAGCATAAACAATAAATTCATTCACCAGTTTCTGCAGTCTTTCCTCTCTTTTGGGATCGACAAGTTTGCCCTCCTCATCAAAAGCTTTATCAGCTTTAGGTAGAGCAAAGACTGAAGGGTAAACAAAGTTCCCCAGAGTTTCAAAAGAAGGCTTCGTATGAATCAAGGCCCTCATTGATCCCAGCTCTCCAGGAGATGCTCCTAAAAGAAGAATTTGTTTCTTAGCGAGGTCCAGAGGCTTCACACGCGACAACCAATCAATCGTATTTTTTAACGGGCTTGAGATAGAGGCATTGTACTCCGGTGAAGAAATAATAATGGCATCGGCTTCACCTACAAGTTTTGATAATTTTTGTACGCTTTCAGGAATTCCTTTTGCTTCAATGTCGCCATCGTAAACTGGAAACTGCAGTTCTTGCAAATCGACCAGAGTTGTTTCTACATCTTTATTACTTTTGACTAAGACATTTGCAACCCTCACTAATTTTTTATTAAGAGAATCTTTTCTTAAACTTCCTGCAAATAATAAAATTTTCATTTTGTTTTTTCCTTTTAGCGTATTTATTTTATCAACTATTTTTTGTTAATAACTCTTCATTAAAACTATTCAAAATTAATTCCATCACCTTTTTCGCCACGAGAACTTAACCAATTTGCCTCAAGTATGTCTGTTAAGCAAAAAAAAACGGATAAAAACCTTGGCACCAAACATGCTTAACCCATTTCAGGTAAAAACAACCATGGAGGACTCAGTGGTACAAGACAAAAAATTCTCTTCAGGAAAAAAAGCAACAACTGACACGTCTAAGAACTTAGACAACAGAAAAGGGCATATGCATACCCCAGATAAAGATACTGCACACTCTGGATCTATGAAAGACCAAAATCTTTCAAAAGATAAAGACATCGGCTCAAAGCGCGACGTTGGTTCACGTAAGTAATTTAAAAAAATTATTAATGGGTGAAGTTATCTTCACCCATTAACGAAAAAGATAAATTGAATATTGACCATACAAAAATTAAAACACATTCGTTATTTGATATCGTAATTGGTATCGGTGTTAATGTAGAGGGCCTGACAAGAGTCTTTCCCTCTACATTCTCCACAGAAATAATAAAACGAGAATATATATAGATGAAAGTGAAACCCAATTATAAACTCCCATCTTTTCGATTTGGTTTCATGGAAGTCGTAACAGTGGCCGCTCACGCGGTCACTGCTTCTTTTTTAGTCAATGCAATTGCCAAAAAAAGAACTCAATATTTAAAAATGCAATTATAAGTGTTACGCCAGGATGGACTGATACTTTTAATTTTTCTTTAAATACTGCTCAATCGCAGCTCCCTTTTATCGGCCGAATGGTCTATGAAATGGTACAAGTGAAAAGGGCTTCTCAATTCTTTTTAAATTCATCTGCAAAGACTATGACTACTTTATGTGCAGCAGTTTATAATTATTGATTTAAATGGATCATTTTAGTTTGATGAAACGTTCTCTGCTGCACTTGTTTATTTTTATTCCATACCCTTTACCTTTGTCATTGTTGCACAATCCAATTTTGCCTCGTAGATCTTCACAAATTTGTCCCAGCACCCTATGGTACTCACCTCTTTTCAACTAGATTGAGTGGGTGCTCAACACCAAAAGATTGGCATAAAAGATGCTTTATATTTAGATGACGGAACTAGAAGATTCCAACACGGACCAAGTTGGAACAGCAGAATAGATGAAGTGAAAAGGTCAAGGTCGTTGTTCGGTATTGTGAGTGATCACGATAGTAAAGCTGGATCTCTACTTATTGAATCGAAGCCGTTGTATAAGATGGCAGATGATTACCTTAAGAGGATGACAATTACAAAGAACTCAGTGAAGAAACCAATTATCAGTCTTACGTTTTACACACTGTGATCTTTCTCGAAACGACAAACATTTATGACTGAATTTATTATATTGTTACTCATTGTTAAAAAACAAAGCACGACAAGATTAAGGAGGATTATATGTCGCCGGAACTTAAAAACTATTACTCAACGAAACAAAGAAGAATGGCATTTTATATTGTTGAAAACGATATCAACAATGAAGAAAACCCACCAGAAATCGCAGCGATTATTGGGTTAGATAAAGAGCTAGAAGCCGCTTTCTATGCAGCGAGAAGACCTCCGCTAGAAAAGCCGGCAATACATGCGGGAATTAGAATTAACCGTGATGTGAATAAGAAAGAAAAAATTACTAATAATAAAAAAGAGAAAGAATCTGTTGTGAAGAAAATAGCTAAAAGAAATGGAATGTATTGTCCAAGCTTGCCCACTCAATGGAGAAATAATTCAGACATTATCATTCCGAAAGCAGAATTTGGACATTTCACTACTACTAAAAGGAAAGGTCTATAAGATGAAATACATGTTACTAGATTCTATATTGTAAAGCGCTGAAGACATCTATGAAAAAATTAGAAAGTATTTGGCGCTTTTTTTATGTCCAAAAAAAATCCCCTATTAATTTAATCAAATCTAAAACCACATCCACTACTACTAAGGAAATTATTTATGCGTATTGAAAAAGACGGTCTTGGCGAATTATCAATCCCCGAGGATGTTTACTATGGTATTCAGTCTTTTCGTGCCTCAAAGAATTTTCCAATCAGTGGCACACAGGTACACCCGGAACTTATAAAAACATTTCTTTTATTAAAAAGAGCATGTGCTGTGGCCAATGAAAAAGCACAGGTACTTGATAATGAAAAATCAACTGCGATTCAAGATGCAGTTGATAAATTATTAGGTGAAGACTACTTAAAACATTTTATCGTCGATGCTTATCAGGCAGGTGCTGGTACATCTCAAAATATGAACGCCAATGAAGTGATTGCCAATAAAGCGAATGTTTTACTGGGGGGAGGCCTTGGGACTTATGATCACATTCACCCAAACGATCATGTGAATATGTCACAAAGTACCAACGATACTTATCCAACAGCAATGAGACTTGCGACTCTCAACTTATCAAAGCAGTTAGTTCTTGAACTTCAAAGACTCTCTCATGCTTTTAAAGATAAGGCGCAGGAGTTCGATTTAGTCATTAAATCAGGACGCACACATCTTCAGGATGCTGTGCCGATTCGCCTAGGACAAGAGTTCGGAGCTTACGAGACAACGATAGATCATCTCATCGAGATTCTTATCTACTCTCAGGATTACCTGCGCGAGTTAGGTCTCGGAGGTTCTGCAGTAGGAACAGGTATAAATGTTCCTCATGGTTTTAGAGATTACGCTTTAATTGAATTGCAGGAGTATTTTGAAGATGAAGATCTTCATATGGCAGAAAATATGTGCTCAGCTATGCAGTCTCAACTCCCGATGATGGTTTTCTCCAATGCACTTCGAGTGATCGCACTTGAACTCACTCGTATCTGTAATGACCTTAGGCTTTTAAGCTCAGGGCCCGCCAATGGTTTAGGCGAAATCAATCTTCCTTCTACACAACCAGGCTCAAGCATTATGCCGGGAAAAGTAAATCCCTCTATTCTTGAAATGGCCAATCAGGTTTTCTACAAGGTTTTAGGCAATGATCAGGCGATGGCCTATGCAATCCAAGCGGGTCAACTCGAACTCAATGTCATGATGCCCGTGATGGCCCAATTAGCATTGGAGTCGACACACATTCTTACGAATACATTAAAAACTCTCCGCGAACTTTGTATCAATGACATCGAGGCCAACGTTGAAGTCTGTGCGAAGTATGCTGCTCAGACATCTCAGATCGTCACGGCCTTGAATCCGGTCATTGGATACGCAAAAGCAGCAGAGCTAACCAAAGAATCCCTGAGAACTAAAAAGACGGTTATTGAGCTTGTGAGAGAGCAAGGGCTACTGTCTGAAGATCAAATCAAAGACCTGCTCGATCCAAAAAAATTAACTGTCCCCCATTAGGACGTCTCGTGGCATTATTCTGGGAATTACGCCCCGAGCAATAATGTCGGAAACGGGTTTTCAAAGTGTTTCAGTCAAGAATATTCGGCATACGTAATGCATTTATAAAATATAAGGAAATACAAGGCCGCGACTCCTTCTATTTTCCATATGAACTTCTCATCAGATAGCTAACTACCATCCTAGTTATTTGATCCCATCCACGAATAGGTCACTAAGTGGTGACCTTTTCTGGGGAGGAAAGAAGTCTACTCTGACATTGTTTTTGGTCTTTCTTACATTTGGCCCTGAGCTTGCTCTATTTATTAGTAACCACGAAGAACTTGTGGCCCTAAAAAAAGAACTTAATCAGGAGAACTTATATGAGCGAGAACAACCAAGGAGAAAATGGATTATTCGAAATGCTCGAAGAAACTCTTCCTGCTTATGAATACCAGGGCAACTCTTCTAAAAATCATGAAAGCTTTTCCAGCAATAATGATGAAGAGCACAAGTTAGAATTCCTGGTTCAAGACATGTTTTTAGATCACTTCTTTCCTTAATATTTTTCTATGACCAACTCACCATCCACGAAAAAACCATTCATCAGAATGGTTTTTTTGTTCGTATTCAGACTAAATAAATCGGGATTACGGGGCATTTTTTTGAGGAATCATGCCACAGACGCAGATCTCACAAACGTATTTTCAAATATTTCCAAATGCCAAAAATTGGCACCTCTTCTGCATATTGTATTAGTAAGAAGCCGAGGTAAGTCGCAAGACAAACCAAAGTGGACGGATCGCAAGGCAGAAGTGAAAAAGTAATTGTAATAACTCCTGCACAGACCTGATGACAGAATAAGAATTGCCCACTCGAAGAGAGAACGAAAGTTCGATTCAATGGTAGGTGAAAAACGGGAAAGGTAAAACTTTCGTCCGCTCTTAAACTTGAAACTTAGTCTGGTTCCAAAATTTCAGTTAGAAGCCACTCGCAAGAGTGGCTTTTTATAAAAACTTTTTGGATTGTTTAGCTAAAGTAGAGGAAAAAATTAAATGTTAAAGTCTAACTTATTATGCGCATTTATTGCACTGATAACGGCTGTAACTATTTCGTCTGCTTTTGCTAAAGGATACATAACGAATGATGGTGGCATCACTATCGTACAAGAACTAAAAGAATAAAACAGTCTAGGGGACGAAAGACTTGGAGAAACATATCAATACACCATTTGTGCTGACTAACGTTTGATCCCCACCTATTGATATAGAAGCCACCTCCGGGTGGCTTTTTTTTAATTTTCGTATCACCCACTACATTCATTTTTAAATAAATCACGGAGGAGTTTATGATTCAAAATACTAAAAAACCTCAAGAACCAAAAATAAAAAGCATCGCTGAATTTAAAGACGATGATTTGTCACCAAAGGGTCGTACAAAACATATCGTCGAAACCGACTGGCCAACAAAAGAAGCGGTTCCCGCCAAGAAGAGAAAAATCAAAAGAACGGAAACTGCACGATTGCCCTAATGGAGGATATTTCAATGATGAGTCAAGCACAACAACAACAGCCTTACACGCTGTCTTCAGAAAAACCACTAGCAGTTGTTGCTAGTAACACGAATGCAGATGGCTATAAACTAGCTAAGCAATTTGCTGAAAACGGATACGACCTTATCGTCGCAGCTGGGAATCCATCGATTGTTGAAGAAGCTTTTGACTTTAAAGAGTATGGGGTTGATGCCGTAAGCTTCCAGTTAGACTTGTCGACAACAGAAGGTGTAGAGCAACTCTACAGAAGAATCATCGCCACAGGACGCCCTGTAGAGGCCATGGTGATCAACACCGGTATTAGTAAAGACTTAACAAATGAAACAGAACTGGCAAAAAAAGTTTTAAAGGATATGGCCGACAGAGGTCGTGGCCGCATTTTATTTGCCGGGTCTCACAAAGACGAAGACGCTCGTCCTGCTTGTGAAGCTTTACAAGAAGAAGCACAAGGAACTGGAGTCACTGTAACTGCACTTCGCTCTGGTAATTCTGAAATTTATTTTCTGAAAAAAGGATATGAAGAGCCAAATTTACTGCACTAATAAATTTATCTATCAGGCCACATAGTCGTGTGGCCTTCTTCACAAATAGCACTGATTGGCTCTTTTAGATTCTTGAGTTTTTCTTCAAGAGTTGCCCAAATTTTAAAACCAGTATTTTTTGGATTTCTAAGAATTGCAATTGTACGTGGATCAATCCCCGCTGCCCCTCTAATAATTCCTTCTGTGAAAGCGACTGTGTATGTTTTGAATGGATTTATTTTTTGTCCGTTGATTGTCACATGTCTGACTTTAAAACCAAGAGGGCCTCGTTCGTACTCCATCTTTAAACCTGAAAAAGTTAAAGGTTGTCCTACGTATGATAGAGCATCGATTGTTAATCTAAGCCATGCTCCCTTAATTCTTGTCGTGTAAATATCCCAACCATATTTCTGAGTCATTTCGAAAACTCTTGGAATTGAGTTTACGATCGAACGTCTTGTCACATCACCTACCGGATAGTTTGATCCATTCATCTCTGGTGCGTGAATCGCGATATCTGCTCCGGTTTTTTCTCTTAGTGCATCTGTAATGAAGTAGGCCCACTTACGTGCTCCCTGCTCATCTTTTGGTTTTAGATCAGAGTAAGCGATTTTTTCTTCCAACCACTCTTTTCCATAACTCACATCCAGTTCAGTGTCCGCTTGTTTTACCATTTCAGAAATAACCGGGTCTGCATGTAAGGATTCGACATTAACGGGAACAAGTTCATAGCTCACAACTCTAAGCTCTTTACCTTTTTGCATGTCAACGACAAGCTTACCTAAGAACTCAGTGTGCATTCCGGCCTGAACGATAGGTACACGACCTTTATCTTTATTGATTCCGTAGACTGGTTGAAAAAGTGATGTGTGTGAGTGACCACCAACGATTAAGTCAATATATCTGGTTTTTTCTGCAAGCTTCACATCATGAAGGACTCCGATGTGAGTAAGAGCGATAATAAAATCGTTTCCTCTATTTTTTAATTTCTTTTCATATTCCTGAGCAGCATCGATTGGATTTGAAATCGCTCCAGTCGTTAAGCGCCACTTATATAAAATTTCATCAGTTGTTAAACCTAAGAAAGCGATCTTCAAACCTTCTAATTCAATTTCTTTATAAGGCCTGACTTTATTTCTGATGTTGTCGTATTGTTTTTCTGCTTTAAGGTTGGCCACTAGAAGGTCGAATTTTAAATCCATGTCTCCAAGAATTTTATTCAACTCTTCTGAACCCATTTGGTAGTCATGGTTTCCAAGAGTCCCCATGTCGTAACCCATTTCATTATGAACATCGAAAGATCTCTTACCATCACCGGCCATGTAATAAATATTACCTTCCAGGAAGTCACCTGAATCAACAACTATGGTTTTCAGTCCGATATCTGTCGCTTGCTTTTTATAAAAATCAATAAGAGTTTTTAGTCTAGCGGCCCCACCAACATTTTTATTATGAGTACTGCTGTCTAAATAAGAATGAGTGTCATTCGTATGAAGAATCTGCAGACGAACAGCATAAGCAGGAGTCGCAAATAGAGAAATTGAAAAAAGGATTGTAGTGATTAAAGATGGCATTTTCATTTGAATGGAGTATCCGAAAACAAGGTGCGCCGTCAAGGATTGACCCATGACGGCGCACTATTTATTTATAAAAATTTTAGGTATTAATACCAATACTTAAGAGCGACACCAGCCGACAACGCATCTTGTGTATTCGTCGTCCAAAGGTACTTCGCCTGCAACCCTAACGATAAGAAGTTACTCGTTTGATTTTGCAATGGAATATCGAATCCGGCAAGTGGACCTGTTGCGAATTCAGTCTTTCCATCAACAAACATTGGCCCCGCTGTTACTCCAAGGTAACTACTTTTTAAAACCGGAATGTCTCCACCAAAGTTATATGTCCCGCGAGCTAGAATTGATGTTCTTTGAATATTAGTATCAGCTAATTCAGCTGTAATAACTTCAGCTCCTAATCCAAATGGTACGTATGGTTGGAAACCAACGTTGATACCAAACTCTGGAGAAGAATCAGCGTCTCCGCGTGGTGAACTTACACCAGCAGTTAGACCCATATGAAGTCTGTATTGATCTTTACTCTCAACTGCCTGTGGCTCTGGAAGTGATCCTTCAAGTCTGCTTCGAGCGCTACTTTTTTCTTCTTTCGACATTTGCGCAAATGCGCTTAGTGACGTCGTCATGACTGCAATTGTAAGTACTGTTTTAAACATATATCTCTCCGTGTGTTGGTTCATCCGACTCGCTTCAAGCAAATCGGAATTTATGTGGATGAAGTTGCAAGGCATGTACCAAGTATTCAGGATGATTTTAGGTACACTTGAGGCTTATTGCCCTTAATTGACTCATGAGTTTGGGGCAAAACTTCGGAAACCTTATTACATGCTCATTATATGAATGGCGCGAACATTGCTTCTTTATATGCGGGAGTTGGTGATCAATGCGCATTAAGATTTTATCTTACAATATTCATAAAGGCTTTGACTGGAATAACCGTAACTACGGCCTTCTGGAGATGAAGAATTTAATTAAGTCCACGGGAGCTGAGATTGTTTTCCTGCAAGAAGTTGTGGGAAAAAGTGAAGTCTTCAAGGAAAAAGGTTTAGTTGATTCGCAGTTTGAATTTTTAGCTGATGAAGTCTGGCCGCATTTTTCTTACGCTCAAAATGCTTTATATGACCACGGCCACCACGGCAATCTGATCATGAGTAAGTACCCTATAGAGACTTATGAGAATCTCAACATTTCGACCAACTCGTGGGAAAAGCGCGGGATGTTGGTGTGCAAGATCAAAATTCCGGTGACTGCCGAAAATCCAATAGAGCGCAAACTCTTTGCCTCTTGCCTGCATTTAAATTTATTTCATGCGGGAAGAAAAAAACAGTATCAACAAATAAGTAACTACATCGAAGGTATAAATCGCGAAGAAAAAGATATCCCCTTTATCGTTGCCGGAGATTTTAATGACTGGAATCAAAAGTCATTTGAAACTTTTGAGCGTATTTTAGGAATGAAAGAAGTGCATAAACATGCCAACGGCAACTTTGCCCGTACCTTTCCTGCGAATGTCCCAATTCTTTGCCTGGATAGAATTTATGTAAAAAACCTGGAGGTCATTAACTCCAACGTTGTTTTTTACGATCAACACCTGTCTGATCACCTCCCGATTTTTTGTGAGGTGGATATTCAATGAAAATAAAAAGAGCTCTTTTTCCCATTACTAAAAATAATCATATTGAGTTTTTTGAAGACGGCGATCATTATTACGAAAAATACCTAAGCTGTATCCGCAGTGCAACCACCAGCATTCACCTGCAAACTTATATTTTTGAAATTGATCGCATTGGGACTAAAGTCAGAGACGAACTTATTCTTGCAGCTAAACGTGGAGTCGAAGTTTGTGTACTCGTCGATAGTATTGGTTCAAGAAATTTAACTCCTGAAGCTGAACAAATTTTTCGAGATGGCGGAGTTAAGTTTTGTCGCTTTAATGGTATTCAGTTTAAATGGCTTTATCGCTGGGGCAGAAGACTTCATCACAAAATCCTCTTGATTGATTATAAAGAGGCCATCGTCGGCGGAATCAATGTTCTGTACGCCTGCATTCCCGGATCAACTATTCCCCAGCTGGATTTTGCTGTTTATTTGAAAGGCCCTGAAACAGTGGATCTTGCTCACTACTGCCAGCATATTTTTAAGAAGGCCTCTAAGAGTGAAACGCCTATTAAAAAAATTACCGACTATATTTCCGTCTCACATGGATATGATGTCGGGATCTCTGTTAATGACTGGATTCATGGCCGGTCAAAAATCACCAAACAATACGCGCGTATGACGTTTGAGGCGCAAGAATCAATCACGATTATTAATTCTTATTTTTTCCCTCGTAAGAAATTTATGAAGCAACTGACAGAAGCGGCCGCTCGTGGTGTACGGGTGAGATTAATTCTTCCACGTTACTCGGACTGGCCTAGTTATATTATGGCCTCTGAGTATTTGTATGAGTATTTTTTAAAGCGTGGTGTGGAAATTTATCTTTGGAATAAATCTGTTTTACATGGAAAGCTGGCAACGATTGACCAAAGCTGGTCGACAATAGGGTCATTTAATCTCAACTACACCAGCTACCAACAGAACCTGGAAATGAACGTCGATATTTATTCAAAAGAATTCACGATGGACTTAAATAAACAGATTGATGATTATATCGCTGATGGGTGTGTAAAAATCGATCCTGAAATTTTTAAAGAGCGCTACACTTTTAGAGTGAGACTGTCTCGCTTGTTTTTTTATTTAATCCTGGCCATCATTGCCAACTTTTCAATCGGGCTCTCATTTCAGGAAGACCACAATAAAGAGCATCGCTTTTACCATATCTTAAGAATTATCGGCTCAATTTTTTTCTTTATATTAGGTTTACTGGGGGCATTACTGCCTATTATTCCCGGATTTCCTTTTTTTGTTATAAGCTTCTTATTAGTCTATAAGCAAATCCTGTTAAATAGAAAAACGGCTGACCAGCAGATGTAATATGAATAAAAAGAATTTTATAAACACATTATTTTTTATTGTTGCCGTGTATGCACTCTACCTGAAGCTTCCGTCTATTCTTACTCACTTTAAGTACCAGGATCAAAAAGCGCCTGACTTTACAGTGAAGATGACTAACGGTGAAAATTTTAATTTAGTTACACAACCAAAAAAAATCGTCGTCGTTTTTTGGGCCACATGGTGCGGCCCTTGTGAGATTGAACTGAAACGCATCAATAAGATGGTGATGGAGAGAAAAATTCTACCTTCGGATGTTCTGGCGATCTCAAGCAATGAAGAAGAGTCCATCGTAAGAGAAAAGGCCAAGAGGGAAAATTATTTATTTAATATTGGTCTTGATACGAATGGTAGTATTGCCAATCAATACCAAGTTTCTGCCACTCCTACAATTATGTTCATTGATGAAAAACAAATTGTGAATTGGATGACATCTGGATTAAGTCCTACACTAGAGTTTCGCATAACTTCATTTCTAAAATAGCATTGCACTATGTATCCTTGCCTCAATCAATTGACTAATCTGCCTCAATTCTCTCCTTGTCTATCTTTTGCACTATAAATTTCTAAGCAATTATTTGGCACTAGATGTGCTTTACATAAAGCAGAAACAATCCAAGGAGGAGTGTATGGAACAAAATAAAAAAGACCCAAAATTTGCTCAAACGCCAGGGAAGAAATCTGAAATGCCTGAAAGAGGCGGAGAAAAAAGAGATATCGGATCTGGACCGAGAACAACAACAAGACCTGAAATTGATCTACCTTTAAAAGGTGGAAGATCAGATGCAGATCTGTCTCAAAAAAATCAACCTAAAAGAGACGAGACTAGAAGAAATGATCGAAACGATTATGAGAAATCATCTCGTTAAAATTCAGCTTCTGTTCAATCTTTTATAAAGCAGCGGGCCTAGGGATATTTAGTAGTTGTCTCTAAGCCCGTTGTTTTGTTATACCCCCTATGAATGGTGGCATTTTGGCCGTATAAATTTTAGTCACCTACCATGGAATTCTTTCAACATGGCCTTGGGTATCCCTTTCTGGTGTAGACTGCTTTCAATATGAAAACACTTACACCAAAACTACTTTTATTGTTGGGTCTTGCGCTCCTATTCCAAGGATGTTCATCAGCTCCCAAGAAGATTAACAAGCACCGCGACCTGTATGCGAAGCTAGGAAACTTTGATAAAGTTTACATTCCTAACGAAGCACCACTTATCTCGCAAATGATTTCTGTGGTTCAGCCAGAACTTGAAGTCAATGCTAGAAACAAGATTGCCAACGATATCCACCACGCCATTAAAAAATATAAAGTAGAGCCGCAAATTGTGGTCTCTCTAATAGATACAGAAAGTAACTTTTCATACAGCAAAGTTTCATCTACTGGAGATCTCTCTCTAGGACAGGTGAACGTTGAAGTATGGAATGTGGAATTTAAAAGAATGAAGATGCCTCTTATAGAAAAGGCAAAACTTGTGACAGAAGACCAGGCCTATGCAATGGAGAAGATGGCACAGATTCTTTCCATCTTAAAAAAGCGTCATGCCAAGAAAGATCGTCGTTGGTATGCAAGATACCACTCGAATACGACAAAATATAAAATGGATTACCTAACTAAAATTGAAGTGAGAATGAAGATGCTTGCAGAGTCTCGCATGCTGAGTACACAAAAAGCTCTGGCACTCTCAAGTCAAAATACCCCATAACTATCAGATAATTTACCGTTCTTAATGTTGAACTATTTATTAACAGTGTATTAGCATGTTAATCTCATTCGGCACAGATTTTGTAATACCCTTCTTTAATAGGAGGGATTATGAGTCATAATTCTAATTCTGACATCGATATTCCGTTAAGTGAAAAAGTAAAAGCTCTACCTGGTTTCTTTGGAATCCATCTTGAAGAACAGGCACCATATGATATCTTAAAATCAGATGGCGGTATTGAAATACGTTGTTACAGACCTCAGACTCAGGCAAGAGTGTCAGTGCACGGTGAATACAAAGAAGCTCAAAAAGAGGCCTTTAATTTATTGGCCGGATATATTTTTGGCGACAATCAAATAAAAGATAAAATACCGATGACGACTCCTGTCCTTATGGAACAAAAAATTGAGCATCGTAAAGAACCTACGAAAGACTGGATTATGTCTTTTATACTTCCGCAAAATTATTTGATTAGTACTGCTCCCACACCAACAGATAAGAGGATCACACTTCATGAGCTTCCAGTACATCTAGTGGCCAGTATAAGTTATCCCGGAATCAACAACGAAGAAAAAGTTGAAGAATACACAGGTATTCTAAAAAAATGGCTAAAGAAGAGACCTTGGTACATTCCAATGAGTGCTTTTCAAACAGCACAATTTGACGGGCCACTAACGATTCCATTTTTTAGAAAAAATGAAATTCATATTGAAGTAAAACACCTGCACTAACTCTTTTAACTATTCTTTGGTTAATTGAATGTCCATTGTGATCTGAATATTGTCACCAACCAATACTTCACCTACTTCCAGAATTCTTCCTAATGCTAATCCAAATTCATCACGGTTAATAATTGTTGAGGCGGCAAGACTCATTTGCCTTTTATGGATATTGTCTGGCCTCTCCACATTCAACACCACTTCTTTAGTGATGTGTTTTACTGTGAGATTTCCTAAGACCTTCAACAAATCATCTTGAATTTCAAACTTCAACGAATGAAAAACTATTGTTGGGTATTTTTTAGCGTTAAAAAACTCCTCTCCTTTGAATTGCGAGTCTCTGGACTCTTTTCCAGTGGAAATGGTTTTAACGTCGATATAGGCCTCTATAACGCTTGATTTGAGGTTTTCAGGATCGTAAATGAACTTTCCCCTAAGACATTCGAAATCGCCTTCCACATCGGGTATAAGAATGTTGTGTAATTTGAAATGAGCAGTGCTTTTATCGGGATTTGCTTTGTATGAATGGATCATTGCACTCTCCTGGTATGAGACTTAACTCAATCCATGAAAGTGCAATTATAATACCAGTGCCTAACGATTTCCGTCGAAGTCGCCACGAGGTTTTGAACCAGCTGATGCTGTACTACTCGCTGCGATTTTAATCGTTTCACCATACTCTCTTCTGAACATCTTTTTAATTGATGTATCACTTTGAGCTGTCTGTCTGAACTTATCTAAAATCTGAAGTTGATCAGCACAACGAACACAAATCCACTCAGCTTCCGTTGTTGGATTTCTGTGTTTATAAAGTTCAACATCCGGACGTACCTGATCACAGGCCTCGCAGAAGTTTCTTTGCCCTTGATGAGTAACCGCTTCAGTCACATGTTTCTTTGCGATCTTCTCACGTTCGTTTTGTTTTTTTGGCGCCTCAGTAGGCTTAATTCCAACTTTTAATAATGCATCTTTTAAACTTGCCATAATTCCCACCAAAATAATTTTCTGAAGTCACATGATATCCGCTCTCCATGACTTCTTCAAGAGCAGTCTTCTGCGTTAATTATTTTTGCCTCACATAGTTGACTAATTTGCCTCACCCATACCTTTATAACCCGAAAAAGCTCGCTAAAATTTGGCACCAAAAATGCTAATTTTACTACTGGGCATTTACTGGAGGTTTTCATGGCCGCAGAAAATTCTTCCCTCACCGTTCCCTTCTCCGAAAAATTGAAAGGCATTCCAGGAATCTTCGGTATTAGATTAAGCGGAGGTCCTGCCTACGATGTTTTGACGTCAGATGGAGAAGTAGAAATAAGAAGCTATAGACCGCTTCTGCTGGCCTCTATTACCATCAATGGTAGTTTTGATCAGGCAAGAAAAGAGGCCTTCGCAGCCCTATCCAGCTACATATTCGGAAAAAATAAAGACAAAAAAAATCTAAAAATGACCACTCCTGTTTTACAGGAAGAAAATAGCGACGTTCTCGAAATGACCTCTCCGGTAATACATGAGCCGACAGGTTTAGGATGGACGATGTCTTTTGTTCTGCCGGTTGAATACAATCTGGCAACGGCACCGACTCCCAAAGACAGACGCATTCATCTCTACAATCAGCCGGCCAGAGTTCTGGCGGTTTTAAGATACTCGGGAGTCAACACTCAGGAAAAAATAAAAAAACACTCAGCGGAGCTTATGCGATGGCTGAGTAAAAATCATTTATATGATCCGATTGGTGAAATCCAATCAGCAGAGTATGACGGGCCTTCAACGATTCCTTTTCTCAGAAAAAATGAAGTGCTCATTGAAGTTAACGGACTCTAACGGGTGAACACATGATAGATCCATACAAAACTTTGCATGTTGAAAAAACGGCTTCTCTCGATGAGATCAAAAAATCCTATCGCAAACTCGCCAAACAATACCACCCGGATTTAAATCCCGGAAACAAAGAAGCTGAAAAAAAATTCAAAGATATCTCTCACGCTTTTGATTTAATCGGAACAGCAGAGGCCAAAGGAAAATTTGACCGTGGTGAAACCGAAGATCAACAAAGACAGCAGTATGAACAATACCAAAAAGCTCACCAAGGCAGACAGAGCAGCGGCGGCCACCGTTACTCTTCATCTTTTGGTGAAGGATTTGAGGGAGAAGATTTATTTGAAAGCCTCTTTGGTGGTGGACGTGGTGCCCGCGGTGGACGCAGTGGTTTTTCTTCACAGGGAATGAACTTCGCTGGCGAAGATGAACTGTATCAAATGGAAGTTGATTTCGCAGAGGCCGCATTAGGTGGAGAAAAAGTAATCACTCTTCCCAATGGAAAAAAACTGCAGATCAAAATTCCAGCAGGTATCGAAAGCGGGAAAAAATTAAAATTTAAAGGTCTCGGTCAACCTGGTGTAGGTACAGGTCCTGCCGGTGATGTGTATGTTCAGATTAATATTAAACCAATGGAAGGCTTCACTCGCATTGATAAAGATATTCATACTGAAGTGCCCATTAGTTTTTTTGAAGCTCTGAATGGTGCTGAAATTGAAGTTCCAACTATTGATGGATCTGTCATGCTGAAAGTGCCTGCCGGTGTTTCTACCGGATCTAAACTTAGAATTAAACACAAAGGTGCAGGCCACGGTGAAACGCGAGGCAATCAGATTGTCACACTAAAAATTGTCATGCCAAAAAATATCGATCCCCATATGAGAGAGGCCATAGGCCAGCTTCAAAATCAGTATGCCTACAATCCGAGGGCCCAAGCATGAAACTACCACTAAGAAGACCACTTGATGAAGTCTCTGAGATCTCTGGAATCCCCTCTACTGTCATTGTGCATTTTATTGAAGAAGAATGGGTCAATCCCATTGATCAGGAACTCCGGATGCTTGATGAAGAAGATGTTTGCCGCATTCTACTGATTCATGACTTGCAGGAAAAATTCGGCGTCAACGACGAAGCTGTTCCGGTTATATTACATTTAGTCGATCAACTTAATTTTATTATAGATAATTCACATGGAGACTCTTTATGATGAACGGCACATTGGAAAAAGTTCTTCTCACATTATTTTTAATTTTAGGATTGAATGTTTTTAATCTCACTCATGCAGACGATCATATTTCTTCTACGGAAAAAATAAGTCGAGATTGTCCCATCAAAGGTTATGTAAGCCTTAGACTGGAAGGAACAACCAGAAATGGTGAACTGCTTGGAACAGTTGATAACAACTATGTTTCATGGTTTGTCACAATGGGAAATATTCAAGGTTACTATAACGGAAATTTTATGAATCTTAGAATTGTGCCAGTTAACTACAGTGAGTATAGCTTAACCGGATGGATTGGTTCTTATTATGTCCGATGGATAAGTTTCGGCGGCTATTTTAATGAGCGCATTGACTGCAGATAACGGCACTAAACTTGAAAGATTTCCTACGACTCAAGATCAAGGAGATCGTCATGAAATGGAAGTTAACCTGTTTACCTATCGCTCTATTCCTAAGTTCAATAAGTTTCGCTGCAGATATAAATCTTCCTGCACCTGATGAAAAAAGCTCCGTAAAAAATTACAGTAAAGTTATTGGATGGCCCGCGGGAAAAATGCCCGTTGCTCCTCAGGGATTTAAGGTTTCTAAGTTTGCTAACAACCTGCAAAGCCCACGCTGGATCTATGCTCTTCCCAATGGCGACGTCTTGATTGCGGAGGCCAAAACTGAAGAAAAAAACCCTATAAAAAAAGTAGGTGCGATGGTGTCAGGTGCGTCCAAGTCTGGAAACAAAGGCGATGCTGGAAATAGAATCACACTTTTTAGAGATGCTAATGGCGATGGCACTTATGAGCTTCGTGAATCCTTTCTCACAGATTTAAAGCAGCCTTTTGGAATGCTTTTATTAAGAGATTCTTTTTATGTCGCCAACTCTGATTCACTCTGGAGATACCCGTATAAAACAGGGGAAACAAAAATTACCGGGCAGGGCGAGAAAATCCTGGATCTTCCTGCAGACGGAAGACACTGGACTAAAAATATTATTGCCAATGCCGATGGCTCAAAAATTTATGTGGCGATTGGTTCCGCTTCAGATCATGCAGAAGATGGAATTGAAAAAGAAAAAGTACGCGCTCGCATTATAGAAATTAATCCGGATGGATCAGGTTTCCGCGTCTATGCCAGCGGACTTAGAAACCCTGTTGGAATGGGATGGTCAGGAGGGAAACTCTGGACGGCCGTCAATGAACGAGATGAATTAGGAAACGATCTGGTTCCAGATTATTTAACAGAAGTAAAAGAAAATGGATTTTACGGATGGCCTTACTCTTATTGGGGAGACCACATGGATCCGCGTCTTAAAGGTGCGGGAGCTGATCAAGCGAAGAATGCCATCATCCCCAATGTTTCTCTTGGAGCGCACACTGCTTCTCTAGGTCTCGCCTTCTATGACAAAAATTTATTTCCCGTTAAATATCACAACGGTGCTTTTATTGGTCAGCATGGTTCATGGAACCGCGCTGTTTTATCCGGATATAAGGTCGTCTTCGTCCCTTTTAAAAATGGAAAACCATCAGGTGAACCGGAAGATTTTTTAGTTGGTTTCGTCAGCAATCTAAAAAAGAGCGAAGTTTACGGACGCCCGGTTGGTGTCACTGTCCTTAACGATGGATCAATTCTCGTAGCAGACGATGTCAGTAATACAGTTTGGAAAGTCACTCATACAAATGAGAAAATAACAAAGAGGTAAACAATGAACACAACAGAACAATCATCAGAAGTGCGCGCGATTCCTAAAGGCTTTCATGCAGTCACTCCTTATATCATCGTCGATGAACCGGCGAAAGCTTTGGAGTTTTATGAAAAAGCATTAGGAGCAAAAGTTATTTATAAAATGGAAATTTCTCCAGGTGAAATTGCTCACGCTGAATTTAAAGTTGGTGACTCTATCATCATGATGGCCGGCAACAGTCCTGAAATGCACTTGACTCCCCAAAGGGGCGAATACCGTTCAGTAAGTTTTATGGTTTATGTTCCGGATGTGGATGCTGCTGCTGAAAAAGCATTAGGCGCTGGTATGAAGCTTATTAAAGAAGTGCGGGACCAATTCTATGGTGACCGTGCCGGGACTTTTGAAGATCCGTTCGGTCATATCTGGACTCTTGGAACGCACATTGAAGATGTGGACCCTGAAGAATTAAGAAGACGTGCAGAGAAAGTTTATAACTAGACCTATATTCTTTTAACGAAGGCGAGCGCTCTCGCCTTCCATCCATTTTTTTCGTAAAATTTAATTCCATCGGTGTTTTCTATTCCGGCGCATAATCGCAGCCCACCAGTGCATTTTAATTCTTTAGCTCTCTCTTCAGCAAACTCTAATATCCTTGCACCAATGCCTTGTGACCTGACTGTTTCACTAGTAATTAAGTCATCAATATACAGGTGTCTTCCTCTCACAAAATCATAAAGCACTCTATAACCAATAAGAGCGATTACAGTTTCTTCTTCAAAAAAACCTACTAATTCATATTGATCATTTTTATGGGCATGATGATAAGTATCCAGAAAATTCTCATACGTTAAATGAGTTCTTAACTCAGTTAAGAGTGGATAAAAACTTTCTAAATCTGATGGTGTTTTTGCTATATGGATTTTCATACTAAAATCCTATCAAAAAAATTAGCAATGTTCAAAAAAAAGGCCCTTGACGACACTTCGTTTGCTCCCATCTTATTAATATATAAATACGACTTTAACTAAGGAGGATTTATGAGAAACAAAGCATTAGTTAACTATTTACAACCCAACTATTCCCCTTTCTTTTTTGATCCAAACTTCGACGATGATCTAAGCACAAACTTCCTGAGAGATTTCCAGGAAAGTGATGACGCTTACTTCACGACTGTTGATATCCCAGGCGTAAACGCCTCCGAGATCAATATTGATGTCGAAGACAGCTACATTCGTATTACTGCCGAAAGAAAAGACACTTATAATAAAAGAGACTCATCCTATAAAAAATATGAGTACGCTTTCAGCATCCCAAAGGATGTAGATAAAGACAGTATTTCAGCACACTATGAAAATGGTGTTTTAAATTTAGCATTAAATAAGAGTAAAAAAGCAGAAAGTGCGAAAAAGAAAATTGCAGTGTCGACAGGTGAAAAACCTAAGTTTTGGTCTAAATTCCTGAACGTTAACAAAGACGATTCAGGTAAGGTTGAGGATTCTAAAAAAACTCTCAACTAATTTTCTAAATTTCTCCCCCTTGAAGGGTTCCGCCAGGATAGGTTTATATCCCTATCTGGCGGGACTTTTTTTAGTCGCCTCTAGAAACATCAAGTCTAGTTGAAACGAGTTGGTTTCCAGGAAGGTATACCGAGTATGAAAGCGCCGTTTCACCCAGGTCATATGTTAACCAAAGAATACATTTTGCAGTATTGGCACTTGTCACTTCACAAGTGTTCTCAATCTTAGCGCCATTTTTCACAGCGTTTCCGTAGATTGATTTAAAAGACTCATCTGAATGAACGTCACCAGACACAGTAAGGTTTTTTGTCGTTAAAAGTGTCGCTAGTGCATTTTGGTTTAAATCAGCAGCAAATACTGTTGATGAAATGCTAAGGGCCATTGCCGTAAGGATTAATGTTTTCATGTTGTTTATCTCCGTTAAAATCCTCTTTTACCATGGTTACATTTTTGGTGGTTGATCTCTGTAAAGTTTACTCATGAGAGGCTCTTTACAGAGGGTAAACAGACCAATAATCTATTAAAACTATGAAATACGTAATTGAAACCGAAGATCTTTCGAGAGTCTATAAAACCTACCAAAAACCTGAAGGATTGATGAACTCAATTAAAGGTATTTGGGAGCGTAAATACGACGCCAAGGTCGCCCTTGATAAAACCACCCTTAAAATTGAATCAGGTAAAATTATCGGTCTGGTTGGCGCTAACGGTGCCGGGAAAACCACACTCTTAAAGATCCTCTCAGGTCTGGTCACTCCCAGCTCCGGGACTGCAACCGTTTTAGGTTACAAACCCTGGGAGCGAAAGAATGATTTCCTAAGACAGATGAGTATCCTTTTAGGACAAAAAAATCAGCTGTGGTGGGATATCTCTCCGCTTGATTCTTATGCCCTGCTTGCCCGCATCTATGACCTAGATGTAGCGAAAACCAGAATCCGTGTCGATGAGCTGGCAACCATGCTGGACTGTAAACACGTTCTTAATACTCAATTGAGACGTCTCTCTTTAGGAGAGCGTATGAAAATGGAAATTATCGGTGCTCTTTTACATGAGCCTCGTATTTTATTTTTAGATGAACCGACTATTGGTCTGGATATTGTCGCTCAGGAAAATATCAGAAACTTTTTAAGTTCATACGTAAAAGATAAAGGGCCAACAGTGATTTTAACCAGTCACTACATGGACGACATCGCGACGCTTGCTGATAGCCTTCTTTTAATTTCTAAGGGGCGCATTGTTTATCAGGGAACTGTCGACGAATTTACCAACAATACTAACAGTGAACTCGCACATGACGACAAGGTCGATTTTGAAGAAGTCATTCGCCGTTTTCTTGAAACGGAATCTCGCATTCGCTAACCTTGCTGTCGTAACTAATTTAGAATACCGTCTAAATTATTTTATCGATGCATTAGTTCAGCCTACACTTACTACCGGAATTGAAATTCTGTTGTGGATTGCCGTCTTCAAAGGCGCACACACTGATATGATTGCCGGTTTTTCTAAAGATAACTATTTAAGTTACGCTCTTTGGTCTGCGTTTTTTGCTCGTATTGCCACTAGCTGGATGTATGAATCGCGCATGATTGAAGAAGTGAGCTCGGGAACGATTAATAGTTTGATCGTAAGACCAATGAGTTTTTACGAGTACTACTTGTCGCAATTGATGGGATACAAGCTCGTGACGACTCTAGTGTCATTGATCATTCCTCTGATTGCTGCCTGGTACTTTAAACTTCCAACGGATTATTCGAGAGTGCCACTGGCGATGCTTTTATGTTTTTATTATTTAATCCTGGTTCACTCAATCAGTTTTATTATTTCAACACTGGCCTTTCATTTTACAAAAATCTCTTCAATGACTGCGGCCAAAAATCTTTTAATGTGGATTTTGATGGGAGAGCTCTTCCCTCTGGATTTATTACCTGAGCCGTTTAAGGCCATCTTTATTGCAGCTCCATTTGCCAGTGGAGTCTTTATTCCCGTGGGATATATTATCGGTCGTGTGGACATTCAAACCATGTACAGTGGATTTATCTCTGTCACGATTGGTTTAGTGGTTTTAAATCTGATCGGTGCCTACATGTGGAAAAAAGGACTTGAGAGTTACGTAGGAACGGGCGCATGATTAAAACAATTAAAAAATATATTCTATTATATATCGCCATGTTTAAAGCAAGCTTCATTGCCGATCTTGAATACCGTGCGAATTTCTTTACCAGAATTATGACAGACATTCTTTGGTACATTGCTCAGATCATGACTTTTGAAGTTATTTATCAGCACACTCAGACGATTGGTGACTGGAATAAATATCAGATGCGAGTTTTCTTAGGTCTCTTATTTGTGATTGATGCCATATATATGATTATCATTCACGAGAACCTGGAAAACATTTCGGAGAAAGTGCGCAAAGGAGATCTCGATCTTCTTCTGGCAAAACCCGTTGATTCACAATTTATGCTGACACTTCAAAAAGCAAACACGGCGATTTTTGGAAATCTTATCCTGGCATTATCGTGGCTCTTTTATGCCTTACATGGCCTGGAAGGTTTTAATTACTACCGCCTACTATGGCTGGTTATTTTAATTCCTTGCAGTTTAATGGTGGTCTACTCTATTCGCTTTATGTTTTCAGCGACGGCCGTGATCTTTACCCGTTCAGAGAATTTGCAGTTTTTGTGGTGGCAGATTTATAAATTGGGGATGAGACCGGATTCGATGTACAACCCTTATATGAAAATGGTTGTGCTGACAGCTCTACCGGTTGGAGTGATTATCAGTATTCCAGCAAGGGCACTGTTAAATCCACCTGAATTGACTTATCTGCTTTGGCCTTTGATTCTTGCTCCCATGTTAGTTTATGGAACACATAGATTCTGGAATTTTGCTTTAAAGTTTTATTCGAGTGCTAGTTCTTAAGAAGTTTTTTTCTTTTTGCGGTGAAATCCCACCAAGGTTTCACCTTACCACCTTCCATAAATTCAACAGCGGCCATGAGAGTGTCACAGACGCATGGATCGTGACGTTCGCCCATCACGCGCTCTAGTTTATGATAAAGAGCGATGGGATCTTTTCCAATGAGTTGTTCTGGTTTTTTAATACCGATATTTATAAGATCTTGTGCGATTGATTTTCCGACGTTGGGTATTTGAGCCAGCTTTAATGCTTCACTTGCTTTTTTTGCTTTCATCTAAGCTCCTTAAAAGAAATTAATGAGTAAAATTCCATTGGCGGTGACAATCACAGTAAGCAATAACCAGGCACTGTACTGAGTAAAAATATTCAATTTAAACTCACCCATTAATTCTTTATTTCCTGCAAACATCAGTAGAGGAAAAATAGTAAATGGTAATTGAAGACTTAAAATAACCTGACTTAAAACCAAGAGTCTTCCAGTCGAGTTATCTCCCCACATAGACACACCAATATAAGCAGGAATGAGCGCCAGTCCTCTGGTAATCAATCGTCTTTGCCAACAAGGAATTTTCCAATTCATGAAACCTTCCATCACGATTTGAGCAGAGATTGTACCAGTGAAAGTTGAACTTTGTCCGGCAGCAAGCAGAGCGATCCCGAATAAAAGACCTGCAATTGTTCCGCCGACTATAGGATCTAGTAAATGATAAGCTTCATCAATTCCGGCAACGGTGAAATTTCCTTGATGATGAAAAGCTGCTCCTGCGAGAATTAAAATGGCGCTATTAACCAGGAAGGCCAGCGAAAGAGACCCGACAGTATCAAAAGTATTATACCTGATGGCCGATTTCTTTTCTTCTACACTGTCGCCTATTTTTCTGGTTTGGATAATAGATGAATGTAAAAATAAATTATGAGGCATAACGGTCGCCCCTAGAATACCAATCGCTAAATACCAGGCGTCGTGATTCATCAGTACTTCGGCACGGGGAATGTAGCCCATGGCCACATCAGGCCAGTAAGGTTTGATAAAAATAAGTTCGGCCATAAAACAAATACCAATCGTCAGGATTAAACCTAAAATAACGGCCTCTACTTTTCTAAAGCCTTTTCCTCTGAGTCCTAAAACAATAAAGGTATCCATTGCTGTTAAGAGAATTCCGGTTTTTAAGGAAACACCGAGAAGGAGTTTAAACGCCAGGGCCGCACCTAAAACTTCTGCGACATCGGTAGCGATGATGGCGATTTCAGCAAGTATCCATAAAGTTGCATTTAATTTTTTAGGGAAGCGGTCACTACAAAGTTGGGCCAGGTCGCGTTTAGTGACGAGCCCCACTTTCATGGTGATACATTGAAGGAACATCGCTGCGAGACTTGAAAATAAAACGATGGATAATAGTGAGTATCCAAATTTAGAGCCTGCTTCAATATCTGTGGCCCAATTCCCTGGGTCCATGTATCCAACAGAAACTAAAAGCCCAGGGCCGATGAAGATTAAAATCTTTTTCCACATCGAAGCGTCTTTCGGAATATGAATTTCCCCTTGGACTTCTGAAGGACAAAAAGGGGCAGTCGCAAATTTTGGCAATCTAAAAAATTTTGCGATACTCATAGACCTACTTCATAAAATTTAGTCGTGTATAAACAAGTGTTCTGTTGTTCGCTGGCATTTCGTAATCTTTATAAAGAGCGAATCCATTTTTTAACATGTTGGCATTCACGTCTTCAAAAGAGCGGATTCCACTTTCTGGATTTCTCTCTTTTAACATTTTATCAAAAGCAGCGTTGCTCTCGCTTGTGAAAGTTCCGTTGTAATTAAATGGCCCATAGATAATAACCTGAGAGCCTTCTCTTAAACGTGTACCTAATGCCTTCATTAAAGTTTTGCAGTTTTTCCACGACATAATATGAAATGTATTGGCCGTGAAAATCAGATCGTATGGAACTCTTGGGAAGTCATCTTTTCCAATTTCAAATTGGAACGGACCTTTGATATTAGAAATTTTTGCTGCAGCCAGATTTTCTTTAATCAGTTTAGCATTGGCCACAACATCTGACGTCGTCCAGAAAATATCCGGAAAATGTGGGGCCATAAAAATGGCGTGCTGACCGGTGCCAGATCCAATTTCAAAAAGGTTTCTATTTTCCGGAGAAATAACCTCTTTTAGTACTTCTAATATAGGGCCTTGATTTCTGTCACATGCTGTTTCATTTTTTTTCATGAGAAAAATATAACAGTAATGATGAAGCGAGACAAATTGAAAGATCCCCCTTATCATTGTTAAATCTTATAACCACGAGCGATATGTGATCATTGCAAAAAACTTAAAAAAATCCTTCGGCGACTTTCATGCCGTCAATGGAATCGATTTGGAAGTTAAAAAAGGTGAATGTTTTGGACTTTTAGGGCCTAACGGTGCGGGAAAATCGACATTTATCAATATGACTTATGGAACTGTTAGAAGAACAGGCGGAGAGCTGACTGTTTTTGGTTTCGATCCTAACAATCAAAGCCGCGAGATTAAAAGCCGCCTCGGTGTTGTCACTCAAGATAACGCTCTAGATGAGAGTTTAACAGTTTTAGAAAATATGCAGATTTATTGTGCATTTATCGGCGTTCCAAAAAGTGAACGCACTAAGCGCATTGATGAATTATTAGAGTATATGAATTTAGCTCATAAAAGAGACGCTCTTATACAAACGCTTTCAGGTGGTATGAAGAGAAGACTTGTTTTCGTACGCGCTTTGCTTGGGAAACCAGAACTTTTAATTTTAGATGAACCGACAACTGGTCTTGATCCAGCTGTTCGGCACCTTCTTTGGGGAAAAGTTCGTGAGCTTCACCAAAATGGAACGACGATTGTTCTTACAACTCACTACATGCATGAAGCAGAAGTTTTATGTGACCGCCTGGTTATTTTAAATCAGGGTACTGTCGCAGCTGAGGGTTCACCTCAAAAAATGATTCTTGATCATGCCCCAGGATATGTAGGAATTTTTAATTTAAATGATGTGGATAAAATCAAAAAGATTATTTCAACTTCAGACTCTTATATTTTCCATGAAGATGCTTCTGGATTGTATTTAAGAACTCAGACTCTTTCAGATCTTACGGCCTTCCATTCTGACCACGGGCTTCTGCCATTACAAATCAGACCTTCAAACCTTGAAGACGTCTTTTTAAAACTTACGGGAAAGGAGCTCGCAATCGATGCTTGATTCATTAAAACTTTGCATGCATATAACGAGAAGGAATTGGATCGTTTATAAAAAAGATCTAATCGCCAATATTTCACCGACTGTTGCGGACCCTGCTCTGGTTTTAGTCTCACTAGGACTTGGCCTTGGTTCATTCATTACCAATGTTGAAGGCATGACTTACATGCAGTTCTTAGCTCCTGGTCTAACTGTAGCAACCGCACTTTTTACTTCATTCTTTGAAAGTAGCTATGGATTTTATGTCCGTATGACTTTTGAGAATGTTTATAAAGCAATGCTGACAACTCCAATTGGAGTGAAAGAAGTTGTTGTGGGAGAGCTAATCTGGGTAGGCCTTAAAGGTGCCGTCATGGCCGTTGGTGTGGCCATTGTTTTAGCTCTTTTTGGATTGATGGTGAATCCATGGCTTATTCCTGCACTGGCCTCAGTGGGATTCTTAGTCGCACTTCCTTGTGGAGCAATGGGATTACTTTCGTCTGCCATGGTGAATAACATGAACCAATTTCAAACGGTGTACTCGTTTTTAATTGCACCACTTTATTTTTTATCGGGAATCTTTTTTCCGATTTCACAAATGGCGACACCAGTTCGTTTTGTGGCCGAGTTCTTTCCATTAATTCACGGAGTGAGATTAGCACAGGCCTTATTCTGGCAGAGAGGAATAGGTGAAGCATTTTTATACAGCGGAAGCATTCTGGTTGTCCAAAGTGTTATCCTTTGCATCCTCGCCTATTATAAAATAAAAAAGAAACTAATCGCTTAAGTCACAGTTGGATAATCGGTATAACCTTCCGGGCCTCTAGTATAAAGAGTCTTAGGATCTAGAGGAGTTAGCGGAATTTTTCGTTTTAATCTTTCGACTAAATCCGGGTTGGAAATAAATGGACGACCAAAACAAATGAGTTCAGCGTCCCCATGTTTTAACGTATCGGTAGCAAGTTTTAAATTGTATCCGTTATTGGCCATATACACAGCATCGAAGGCACGATGAAGTTTATGAAAATCAAAACCTGGTTTGATATCACGTGCTCCACCAGTGGCCCCTTCAACGAAGTGAACGTAAGCAAGCTTTAGCGGATTTAATTTTTGGGCCAGATAAAGATAAGTGTCCATTGGATCATCTTCATCCATATCATTGGCCGGAGTCACGGGAGATAAACGAATCCCTACTCTATGTGATTCCCAAATCTGGCAAACGGCCTCTGTCACTTCGACAGTTAATCGCACACGGTTTTCAATTGAGCCGCCGTATTTGTCATTTCGAAGATTGGTTTTTTCTCCAAGAAACTGCTGAAGTAAATAACCATTGGCCGCATGGATTTCAACTCCATCAAAACCTGCTTCTTTGGCACACTTTGAAGCATGAATGTACTGCTCGATGATTTCTGGAATCTCTATCAACTCTAGTGCTCTGGGTGTTACACAATCCTGCATTCCCGTTTCAGTGAAGGCCTGCTGATTTGGTTTAACGGCAGAAGCAGAAACTGGTAATTCATTATTAGGCTGTAATGAAGGATGTGAAATTCTTCCGACATGCCATAGCTGACAAAAAATTAATCCACCTTTTTTATGGACTGCATCTGTCACTAGCTTCCATCCTGCAATTTGCTCCTGTGTATAAATCCCTGGAGTAAAGGCATACCCTTTCCCCTGTTGAGAAATGTTAGTCGCTTCACTGATAATGAGTCCGGCCGATGCTCTTTGAGCATAGTACTCAGCATTCATCTCAGTGGGAACATCTCCCTCGCTGGCCCGGCTTCTGGTTAATGGGGCCATGACAATGTGGTTTTTTAAAACCAGTGGCCCTAATTGAAAAGGTTGAAAAAGTTCATGTTCAGTATTTTTCATATTATCCTTTTGAAATTTTAAGTAATTGATTGGCGCGGTCTCGAATTGTTTCCACTAAAGTCTGTCTTTGATCCTCAGGCATTTTGTTTAAAATATTCGTTACAAAAGCGGCCACGCGATTATGTTTTTCTGCCAGCAATTTTTTATAATTAGGGTCTAGCATTGAATCGTAATTTGTAAAAAGTTTCTCAACAAATTTTTTACGGGCCACTTTATCCGAATATGATCGGACAAATTCATGGACAAGATTTTGCCTGCTATAGACTGATTCATTTATGGGAGGTGGATTTTTATCCACAAATATTTTTAATTCTTTTTTTTGTTCAGAATTCATTCCCCCCGCCCATGAATCAAAATGCTTTTTAATTTTTTTATAGGATTTTTTAGAAGGATCTTCTTTCATCTCGGTGAATTTTTTATCTGCTTCTTTTTGTAAGTAAACTATCTGTGCAGGAACAAGTTGATCGGCAAGGCCAACTGCAGTTGGAGCAAAGATTCTTAAACCCTCATAAAATAAACTCTCCAGGCGTTTGTAGCTATTTAAAACCGTCGCTGTATCAAATGTTCTCTGGTTATTGATAGTTTGAGAAATCTTAAGCATTTCTGTCGCCAATTGGGGAAAAATGGTCTTTTTTACTTTATCAATGTCTTTCGCAATAGATTTTTTAAGCCATTTCGACTGCTCTCTAGTGAGATCTAAAAAATCGTCCGTCTTATTGGTGATATATGAATTTGCAAGGTTAACGGCCAAATCAAGGCGTGAACATGAAAAGACAGTACATAAAATAATAAAGCACAATAAAACAATTTTTTTCATCAGACACCTCACTATATAGTAAGCAATACTGATGCCTATTGTGAGAATGGATAACGAGTTTGGTCATATATAAAGAAGGGCGGCTATTGCCACCCTTTATACTTCTGTCTGCACTCCATAGATTTCTTTTTCCAGGCCTTGCGATCCTCGGCCATAATCCATTTATGCTGCTTGCGCTGTTCGTGCCTTACTTCTTTTTGAAGTTTATTAAAACTTCTCCAGCGAATAGGATCAAGAACACCTGACTCTAGTGCTGCAAGAATCGCACAGTCTTTTTCTTCCTGATGCTTACAATTATTAAAATGGCATTGAGAGATTAACTCTTCAACGTCACCGAATAAATGATCAAATCCCTGCTCGTGATCAGAGAATTGCAATTCACGCATACCCGGAGTGTCGATAATATGCCCGCCATAAAAGCTCTCATACATTGCTCGACTTGTAGTCGTGTGTTTTCCCTTCTCATCATCAGCGCGGATTTCTTGAGTCGCAATGACATTATTACCAATGAGATAGTTCCCAATCGTCGATTTACCGACTCCTGAAGATCCTACCAGCACTGCTGTTTTTCCACTGCCTAGATAATCCGCAAAATAATCTGATTCAGTGAAAGCATCACTTCTAACAGTGTGAATCGCTACACCTGGAAATTTTTCTTTCACTGATTCAACGATGCTTTGAATGTCTTCACACAAATCAGTCTTGGTTAATAAAATAACCGGTGTCGCTCCAGACTCCCATGCAAAAATCAAATAGCGCTCCAGTCTGCCAAAATTCAAATCCATATTCACCGATGTGGTGATAAAAATCGTATCCACATTGGCGGCCAGAATTTGCGTCTCAGAAACCTCTCCTACTTTTTTTCTTTGTAGAATAGTTTTCCTTTTAAATAGTAAATGTACAACGGCCCGTTCTGATCCCGGTGGCATTGCCACCAGAACCCAGTCTCCTACCGCTGGATAATCCTCTCTGGATGATGCTGTAAATTGCATCTTGCCGGCAACGCTGGCCCAGATCGTTTTTTCTTTATCAACTTGAACGCGATAAAGATTTTTTTCTTCATTCACCACTCGGGCGATACGAAGGTTCTCAGAAGACATAGTTAGAACCTGACTTTCAAAAAAGTCGTTCCAACCAAAGTGAGAGAGAAATTCCTTTTGGGAATTAGTCATGAATACTCCTTAAGTTAGTTTGTAAAAAACTGAATGCTTAAGGCCTTCTAAATGTAATGATTTAAATCGAGATGATTAAAATGCAATTGATTGAAGGCCTCTTCTAATGATTTGATTCAACATACTGACCTCCATTTTTTGGTAACGAGTTACGTGGTTATTTTTTGAAGATAAACGATTTTTAGATTCTGGTCAAGTGGGTTAAAAAATCTTTTCCCTAATTTCCCAATAGTGCTTTTGTTTTCGTGCAATTACATACATTGGTTTGCGGAAATGATTTTGATTTTTTAAAACATCGTCCGCTGTGTTGATCCTTAGACTTTGTTCCGGCAGGCGGTTATGCATGCGAGTGAAATTGAAATAAAAAGCGCGTGCATCTTCCGGCGAATTTAAATAGAACATTTCACTTAAGTGCTCGCCATCATAGTCATAGTACCTAACCTCAACTCTCTCTTTGCCTTTTTTGTCGTAGCTTTTTGAAAACATCATTGTATCTGGTTTCATGATATGGGCGTCTTTTAAAGACATGGCCTCTTTTAACTTATTATCGTTATCAACCAGTAAATGCTGACAGCTGCTGCATACACGAGCAGCAATATCATTTTCTTCACCACACTGATCACACCTTTTGAATCTGAATCGGTATCCACATTTTTCTATTTCACCTGTATCCAAATCTTCAAAAGCGCCCTTGCATCTTCTCCCAAAGTGCTCAACCACTTCTTCATGTTCAACAATTCCCCAGAAATCATTATGGTGACCACATTGCGGGCAAACAATATCGACGATCACTGAGTTCTCAGAAGGCCTATCCTCATCAATTTCAGGTGAGAAAATATCATGCCCGACTCCAGTATAATCAAGTACCAGGCAATCTGTTTTCCCCGGACTCAGTCTTAATCCACGTCCAACGATTTGTTGATATAAACTCACTGATTCAGTCGGACGTAAAATAGCAATCACATCAACATGAGGAGCATCGAATCCAGTCGTGAGAACGGAGACGTTAACCAGGAATTTTATTTTCTTAAGTTTGAAATCAGTAATGATCTCGTCGCGTTCAGCAATATCTGTTTCCCCAGTAACGAGCGCCGAGCCCATAGGAAGCAATCCAAGGATTTCTCTGGCATGGGCCACTGAACTAGTAAAGATCATAACCCCTTGGCGATCGCGTGCCATTTCAACAATATTGCCGATAATTGAAGGAGTGATTCTTTTTTGATCTTTGAGTATGCCTTCAATTTCTTTTTGATTATAACGGGCACCATGAAGCTCTAGTGCTGAGAAATCATAACAGGCCACTGGTGAATCAATTTTTATCGGTGGAGTAAGAAACTTATTCTTAATCATGTAGCCGATAGAGAGTTCATAAATACATTTTTTGAAAAAACGATCTTCATCGGTTTTCATATCTTCTTTATGAGCATTGTATTGGTAAATCCATCCTTGCCCAAGACGGTAAGGAGTGGCCGTGAGTCCCAGGATACAAAGTTTGGGACTTGCATGTCTTAGTTTACTGATAACTTGAAAGTACTGAGTCTCACCTTCCATCGAAACACGATGGCATTCGTCTATCACCAGCAAAGAGAAATCTTGAAAGAATTCTTCATCGGCATTGGCAACGGACTGAATACTTCCGAAGATAACTTTTTGTCCGCTGTCTTTGCGATTGAGTCCAGCGGAATAGATTCCCGCTTTCAGGTCATAGCTTTCATATTTGGCATGGTTTTGTTCAACTAGTTCTTTAACGTGAGCTAAGACTAAAACGCGACCACGGGCCACGCGGGCAAGTTCAGCAATAACTAAACTTTTCCCTGCCCCTGTTGGCAGGACAATAACAGCGGGAGAATTTTCTTTTTGAAAATGCTTGATGGTGCTATTAACCGCATCTTGTTGGTAAGGTCTTAACTGATACATGAAAAAATTGTATCACGCGGAAATCTATTGTTCTATAGGAAGTAGTCCTGCTGGATTATATAGACCACATAAATGCCCTTCTTCATCCACAATGACCAGGTGATCAATCTTATTCGCTTTTAAAATCCGGTCACATTCCTCAATAGGAGTCGTCTCACGAACTTGAAAGATAATTGGTCGCATACATTGCTCAGCATTTAAGCTTTCATGCTTAACTTCCCGGGCCTCCGCCATTGCATCGATATCACTTTTATTGATCATTCCAACGACATGTTTTTCCTCAATCGTATCGACCACTACAATTTCTCTTGAATTTGTGTCGGCCATTAGCTTTTCAATATTTTCAATACTAGTTAATGGTGTGCAAATATTCGGATCTGCCGTCATGATTTCTCTGATATCGCTCATAGTTTCCTCCCATGTCTCTTATAGTGACTGCATTATTGGTTGCGTAACCAAAAGTAGTATTGTCAAAGATGCACCAGACATCAGTGGTAGCATGATTCATTTCTTCATAAAGATTGTTTAAATTATCATCCTCATAATTGCTTTTATAAATTTCCGGGCTGCCATGAAGCCGGTAGTACTTAATCTCGCCTTCAACTTCTCCCGGACATTGTTCAGGGTCAGCTATAACTTTCGAAATATGATACTGCTTCATTAAACTGACGGACTCTGCTGACATCCAGCTCAGGTTTCTTGCTTCGAGGGCAACCGGACCTTTAAAAACTTTTCGAATCGTTCGATAAAATATTTTCATATGATCAAGATCAAAATCCTGACTTTTTGGAAACTGCAATAACAATACGCCCCACTTCTCTCCAAGCGCTGAAATGTCTTTTAAGTTTTCCATCAGGTCCACTTCTTCAATTTCTAAATTGCACTCGTGCGTGAATCGTTTATGCAACTTTACACTAAATCTAAAATTATCCGGAGTTGAGTCTGCCCATCTTTTATAAGATTTGGCCTTATGATCTTTATAAAAAGACGAGTTAATCTCCACCGCATTCAAACGTAGTGAATATCGCTCGAGCTGGCTTCCCTCAATCGGAAAATGTTCTGCTGCTATCTTTGGAATACTCCAGGCAGCGGTTCCAGTATAAATCATGAAACTCCAACCTCATCAAACACTGACTCCTGCGGCGGTATTACATTTTTAACAGGCCCAGCATTTAATTTTTCTATTTTTATTTCCGGAACTAAAATTTCCGGTCCTTTTGGCACAATCTGACCGGGATTAAGTTGTTTATGAGAAAAATAGTAATGTTCCTTAATGTGATCGAAATCTGTCGTATCTTTAAAGGCCTTCACATTGTAATAAAGATTGCTTAAATAGCGGGAAAGATTTTTATACTCTCTGATCATTTTATTATTACATTTGAAATGCAGGTAATAGACGGGATCAAAACGCACAAGGGTTGTATATAGTCTCACATCTGCTTCTGTGAGAATCTTTCCCACTAATGTTTCTTTTCCCTCTAATCTTTCTTCAATTTTATCTAATGCCTTAAATAAGGAGTTGAAATTTTTATTGTAAGCATCCTGGTTTTTAGCAAAGCCCGTTTTGTATACACCGTTATTAATGTTGTCATATATAAAAGAATTAACTTGATCAATTTCAGATCGCAGGGCCTCTGGATAAAAATCGTTGGAGTCTCCCGTGATTTTATTAAACGATGTATTCATCATGCGGATAATTTCAGAGGATTCATTACTGACAATGGTCTTGGTTTTTTTATCGAATAGCACCGGCACTGTCACTCTGCCGGAAAACTTTGGATCACTCTCCTGATAAACTTCATAAAGGTATTTTTTATTTAACACTGAATCCTGAATGACTCCTGGAAAGTCTTCTTTAAAAGTCCATCCATTCTCCAGCAGATGTGGACTAACAATTGACATTGTAATCACACTTTCAAGTTTTTTAAGCTTCATCATAATATACGCACGGCAAGCCCAAGGGCATGCAAGAGAAATATATAAATGATAGCGTCCAGTTTCAGGAGGATAAATGCCCCCTTCTTCTATGGTGTCTCTGAACTTCGCTTCTTCGCGATAAAATTCTCCATTATGAGAATTGGGAATGATTTCTTCTTGAATCCATTTACCGGATTTTAATCTTCCCATATGCTTAACGCCTCTTTCATCATTTCTACTTGATCAATAAAGATGAGTATAAATTGGTTTTCGCGCGTTGAAATGAGGAAATGATCCACATTACTTTCTTCCAAACCTATGTCCATGGCCATACAAGCCTCCTTAATCTGTATCAAAGCAATCCTCGGGCCAATGGCACATATGATGCATATTAGATAAAAGAGGGAGGTCAATTATGACTATTATGGAAGAAATTAAATGCATGGGTCACAAATTCAAAAATTGGTTTGTCACTGTAGAGCAAAAAGTAGAAGGAAAATCTTCTAAAGAAAGTAGAAATGCTCAAGATCATGCCTTTACTGAAGATGAATTATTGGATCAGGAGGGCATGGAAAGTTTTCCAGCGAGTGATCCTCCAGGACATAGATCGAAATCTAAACAGGATAAAAGTAGTCACTGTCATTAAACAAGATACTTGTTAGGTGCGTGATGAGCGCGGGGTTGTGAAATTTCTTTTACAACCTCTGCTGCCAGAGAGATTTCATCATTTCGTGTAAGATCTGCCAGAGAGACCATTCCACACAAATTTTCATTTTCATCAACCACTGGAACTCTTTTTATCTGATGGTCTTCCATTACCTGACAGCAGTCATTTAAATCTGTAAAAGTTTTTACAACAATTGGTGGATATGACATACACTGCTCTACATTCATAGCAAGTGGATTGAGCCCAAGAGCAACCGCGCGGACGCAGATATCTCTATCGGTAATAACCCCCATTATTTTTTTCTCTGTTCTGCTGTAGACGACAGGAATTTCGCCACAGTCATAACGTAACATAAGTTCCGCAACGTCTACTAATCCCATCTCTGGTAAGCAGTATGCTGGATTTTTAGTCATAATCTCATCAACACGTTTCATAAACGCTCCCTTTTCATTGCCTAATGAAATAAGATGCAATCAAGATACCAGTGCGCTAGGATTAACTGAGGAAAAAACTATATGACATCAATAAATGAAACCGTAAATATTGCCCTGTTCTGTGACTTCGAAAATATTGTCTTAGGAGTGAAGGATTCAAAACATCCGCACTTTGATATTCAAAGTATTTTAGAGAGACTACTTTTAAAAGGTAGCATTGTCGTAAAAAAAGCTTATTGCGATTGGGATCGCTATAAAGAGTATAAAAAATCCATGCACGAAGCGGCCTTTGAGCTAATTGAAATACCGCACGTCAGACAGTCGGGCAAAAACTCTGCTGATATCCGCATGGTCGTCGATGCTCTTGATCTTTGTTACACCAAATCACATCTTGATACTTTTGTTATTTTAAGTGGAGACTCTGACTTCTCTCCTCTTGTTTCTAAACTTCGTGAAAATAACAAACATGTTATTGGCATTGGAGTAAGAGATGCAACATCAAGTTTACTTAGTGCTAACTGTGATGAATTTATTTTCTATGATGATCTTATTCGTGCTCAACACCCTTCTAAAAAAACAGTGGCAAAAAAATCGCCTACGGTTGCTATTTCTAAGAAACAAGAGGCCATGGATTTTGTCGTTGAAACGCTTGAGGCCTTATCAGACGAACGTGGTGAAGATGAATTCTGGGGTTCAATGGTAAAGCTTACAATGAAAAGAAGAAAGCCTGGTTTCACTGAATCAGCTTATGGATATCAATCCTTCAGAGAATTAGTGGAAGATGCTCAAAAACATAATCTATTAATCATGAATAGAAATGATAAATCAGGGCAATACACGATCCGATTAGCAAGTCATGACTAAGTAAAATAAGTTAATCTTAAGCATGGCATGAAAGATGCTATCTATTTATGTACCAACCATGGAGGTTTCTTATGGTACAGAAAGTAGACAAAGACGCAAAAAAATCAATTTCTCCATCATCTGATTCAACAAAGAATCAATCGCAACAAATGAATAAGCATTCAAACAAATCAAGTAAGAATGCTCCGAAAAAGAATGATCCGTCAGGATTACCGAAGTACAGATAATATTATTACGTATAGGAGTCAGAAATTCTGAACTCCTATGCGTACCAAAAAAGGAGACTATCATGGCACGCAAATCAGATACTATAGGATACAAGGAGTTTAACAAACTCACCGATCATACAGACACACATCACGATCCACTTCCCTCTGAAGTTTTATTTGATGATGAAAACATCAATCAACTTGAAGAGACACTTATGGGGATGGAATATGAATTAGAAGATTTGGATGAACTCGAAGATGAAGAAGATCATGAGATCGCTCTAGAGCTCTCTGATGAGGAATTAGAAAGCGATGAAGACCCAGAGGATGTGAATGCTGACCGTAGTGATGAAATGGATGAAAGCGCTCAATTTGAAGGCCACCACGTCTAAAAGATGTGGAGTAATAATAAACTTAGGCTTCTAAGTTGCATGAAACAAGTTAAGGAATATTCCTTTTCAAGGAGAGAGAAATGCAAAACGATACTTTTTTGAATGACAGTGGGAAAGCAATGCCTGTTCGTGAAGGCTCAACAACGAAAGCGATCGAACATCAAACGATCAAAATTCCTTCTTCTTATTTTCTTGCAGCAGCAGGTGGAGCAGTCGCAGTCTCTCTGGGTCTTGCAGTGATGAGTAAAAGAAAGGGATGGGCAAACTTCGTTGGTAGCTGGGTACCAAGCCTACTTCTTTTAGGTGTTTATAATAAAATTGTTAAAACCCATGGATCAGATAAAACTGAAGTGCCAAGTCGTTTTCATTAAGACTATTGGTAAACTATTCCACCAGGTTGATCCTGGTGGAATCTCTCATTTAATATAATGTTTTCGCAATCTGATCTTTTTCAATAATCCCTTCAAAGTGCCCATTCAAATCAACAACCGGAATTCGATCCAAATGATTTGCACGCATCACATTTAAACACTCTTCTAACGTTGAACTATCAAGCACGACGGCCGGGATTTCTCGCATGCACTCCAGCGCACTGACATCAGATGGCATGTCTGCCTCTTCAATCTCTGGTAAATCCATGTCAGCTAAGCTGACAAGTCCAATGGGATGTTTTTCCTCCAATGAATCGACAACCAGCATTTCATCATAGTCATATTTTTTTAGTAAATATTTTATCTCTGCCACTCTCATGTCTGAGGTGCATAGAACAGGATCAGTCAGCATTATATCTGTTACTAAATTCATCTTAAACTCCTACGTCTTTCTTTTTCCAGTTGTCTGGATCTTTTTGAGAGGCCTGGTTTGTTTTCTTCTCTATGATAGTGTCTTTTCTTTTAATATCTCCACCGTACTCAGCAATCGCCTCTGATGTAGCTCCGGCCCTTCTTTGTTGATCAGGTATCCAGTCATCCTGAAGATTTTTATCCAAACTCTTATCGCGATTATTTTCTTTCGTTATACTCATATGATCTCCTAATATAGACATGGATGAATCCTCTATAAAAAGATTACTGCATCAACCATGCCGTTTACATATAAATGAAAAGAAACTAAAAGCTCTTTGATGAGCTTTGCACTTGATATGATTTTTTATTTCTGATTTTTTTTGAGGGCGAATTGCCCCGAAAAAAGATTAATGCAGAAGTTCTTTTTCAGTCACGATACCGCGAAAGTGCCCCTGTTTATCAATGACAGCAACCTGCTCTATATCATTTAAAATCATTAACTTTAAACACTCATCGACAGTGGAGTCTTCTTCTACTGCGCGAGTATTTTTGGACATGCATTCAATTACATTATGAGCATCCTTATCGAGATCTGCTCTACTAATTGATCCTATGATCATATGGTTCTTATCTACCACTGGTATTTTTGAGCAGTGATATTTCTCCATCAGATTTTTCGGCTCTTCTAGTTTTGCCATTGGTGAACAACATACAAATTCTTTTATCATTATTTCACTGACTCGATCCATATTAACCTCCTTGATTCAGCAAAGCTTGTAGTGCAATCCATAGACCACGCTCAAGGCATTGGACGCAAGCACGTGCGCATCTCTAAAGTATTTTGGCACCGGAACTGCAACTAAAAATACGGGACTAAAAGTAAAAGATGAACTTATTGGATAGTCTTTTACACAAGTTACATCGAGCTCACTATGTTCTGGACAGGTAGGATGTCATAATCCGTTTAACATACTGGATCCAGACTAAAAAGGAGACGATTTCGACATCGACGCTCAACGCTCGAAAACTCTTGATCCCAATTTCAATAATGGCCATCCTTCGGGGTGGCCTTTTAATTGGTGAATTTAGCCCCAGAAAAAATGAAAGGGGAAATTTTCCAGTTGTCATTCAAAGATAAAACTTCATAATAATTGTATGAATGACATCACTAATTTAAAAAAAGAACTCGACGAGAAAATCCATCACCTATTTAAAGATAACAAAGCTTATCTGGAATACTTATTACAAACGAAAAGTAATTTTCTTTATCGTTACATGGAAACTTCCAGCGATAAAAATATTCAGATCCAAAGTCTTGATCAAAAAACATTATTGGCCGTGAGTTATGAAAGCAATATGGGCGAAGCTTTTAAGATCCTTGATCCCGAAATCAAAGAAGGTATTAAAGGGCTGGCCAAGAGTGTTCCCCGCGAAGAGAAACCTCGCGTGCAATACTCTCTTAAAACGACTCTGGAAGACTTTAAAGAAGACAGCGGCAAAATCATTATTGAAGCAATGATCAATTGGAATTTTCCCAATTATGAAATCCACAAAGGTTCATACAAATCAAAGCGTGTGAGCTTTACCTACAATGATCCCAATGTTTTTAGAAAAGAGCTGGCCTTAAAATATGAAGAGGCCTGCGAATTATTTAACTAGTAGTTGAATAGTCTTCAAGGAACGCGGATAAAAAAGAACATCATCACAAAGTGGTCCACGCTTAAGATTTTTTCTTCATCATAATAAAAGTCGCTGAGTACTCACACAAATGGGTCTCTTCGTTTTGAATAAAAACATAAGCAGTTATTGAAATCTTACCGAAGCCATTTTTTTCAAGTTTCCCAATGAAGGTTGCCAGATCTGTGAGTTTTAATTGTGCCTTCACCTGAAAATCGTTATGCACTGGTTTTTGATAACGGATAGAACCCTCTCCTATCACCAGGTCATACTCATCTAATTTTTTATCGATTTGAATTGAGTACATCAATCCATAACAAGCAGACGTACAGGCCGAATAAAGACTTCCACCAAAAACAGTACCTTTATGATTATGGTTAGGCCCGATAGGAACAGTAATTGTGCAAGAGTCTTCCTGAAAATCGACAAATTCAACCCCCATGCTTTTAACAATTGGGATCTCTTTTTCGATGATGTTTTGAATGTTTTTCTTCATCCAGAGATTATATCTCCATTGTCTATTATTTTACCACTTTGAGGTATTTTTTCCGTGGGAATTTTGTCCAATCCAATTTCACCCCATTTTTTGACGCTTCTAGTATCTATTTTCCATACCTTAAATTTTGGTATTGATTCTGCAATTTAAAAATCAGCAACTATTCATGAGGAAGATTTTTTATGAATAATATAGATCAAGAAAAGACCGACGTTGTCAGTGCAATTTTAGATAATTCAGATCTATTAGATGCCTTTGCTGACACGTTAATAATTGAAGAAATAAAAGAGGATTCACTCGCTTCAATCTCTGCTTCTTTAGGAAGAATACAGAAACTAAAATTTTATCTTTGGAAAAAGGCCAAAGAGGTCATGAACATGCTTTCAAATAAGATCCAGGTTCTGGCAGTTCTTACTGAATACAATTTAAAAAATGAAGAAAAAAAGATTGCTTTGATTAAAAAGGATTAGGAGAAAATTATGTTGATTTTAAATATGAGTGGGGAAAGAAATAATAAAGAAGAGCATCCGGATATCTCTCATATCCCCAACGATCAACCTATCCCTTCTCAATACCCTGAAGATAAACCTAAAAGTATTCCAGTGGATGAACCGACAGAACCAGATATCCCAGGACCTATACAGGCCCCAATCAAAGAGCCTATCAAGAGGCCCAAAATTAGAGTTTTAAACATTCAATAACTAATCTGATTGAAAAAGGTCTGTCATGCGACTATGATGTCCGACATGGCATTAAAAGCAACGATATTTAAAGTAAAGCTTTCGCTCTCTAACATGAATATTCATCACTATGATGATTACTCTCTTACATTAGCAAGACATCCTTCTGAGAACAATCTTCGCATGATGGCACGTCTTCTGGCCTTTGCTCTGAACGCACAGGAAGAGAATCTGACATTCACTAAAGGTATTGCTGCCGACACTGAGCCTGATTTATGGAAGATCAATCACGATGGCTCAATTGATCACTGGATTGAGTTAGGCCATCTCGATGAAAGAAGAATTCGCCAGATTGCTTCAAAAGCTAAAAAAGTGTCCATCTATACTTACCAAGGCAATCAAAGCCTGCAGTGGTTTGAGTCTGTGAAAAACTCAACTGACCGCTTTAACAATCTCGATATCGGGCACTTTGATTTCGTAGATAACGAATCTCTTGAAACTCTGGTTGAAAGAGGAATGAATTTATCGATTTCCATTGAAGATAATGAGATATGGCTTTCAACTGAAAATGAAAGATTACTCGTCACTCTTACAATGCAAAAAAATTCGCATCTGTAAAAATCCGATCATAAAACACCACTATTTTATTATGCTAATTTCAAATTGACGATTGAGGCCGGAACACAATAGTCTAAAACTTGTGACTGACTCTCAAGGATGAAAGTATATGAAAATGAAATTGATAATTCTGTTAGTGGCAATACTCCCTTCAACACTCTTAGCAAAAATCGGGCATGCTCCGGCCAATTTTAAATCTCCTGAAGGTTACGCCATTTTTGTTGATTTCAAGAAGGCCGATTACGATCTAACTTATGACCCTGGGTCTAAAACCGTCACGGCAAAATCTACAATTACATTTGAGAATACTGAAGAAGGAATGCCTGTCATCGACATGGTTGAAAATCCAATTAAATTTTTCGTGGACGGCACTGAAGTTTCTACAAAGGTTATCAACTCAATTGATCAAGATACATGGTTTCGAATTATCTTAAAAAGTATTAAACCAGGCGTGCATACTTTTGTTGTCACTTCAGTAATCGATCAGGGAGTGAACTTCATAACGACTGGAGTTTCCTCTTCTTTTTGGTTTAACGATTTAGGAGATAGGAATTTTCTTGAAGCTTATCTGCCGGCCAATTTTGAATATGATCAAGTTAAGATGACTTTTAATATTGATTTCCAAACGATGGACAAACAAAAATTTTATACTAATGGAAATGTGACAGACTTAGGCAGTAACAGATTCACCGTTGAATTCCCGGAAACCTATACTTCGTCTTCACTTTATTATCACACAACACCCATTGGCAGGTACCCTGAAAATAAATTCACTTATACAACACTAGATGGCAGGGATATTCCAGGTGTGGTTTATGCAAAAGACTCCTACACAAATCTGGAAGATGCTAAAAAGAAAATCATCAGTAGCATTCAAGTTCTGGAATCAAAATACGGGCCTTGGTTACATCAAAAAATTATCGTCTTTATTGCTGGCAATGGTGGGATGGAATACTGTGGGGCAACCATGACTGATTTAAGTTCATTAAATCATGAACTGACTCATTCCTATTTTGCCCGTGGTGGGTTCATGCCGGCCAACGGAAATGCAGGATGGATTGATGAAGCCGTTACGACATGGAGTGATTCAGGTTCAGGAACTCGTCCAGACTTAAAAGGTATTGCTGCCAACATGGCCGGCAATTCACAATACCGTCGCTATACGGAATACAGGGCCTATACTCAGGGTGCCTCTTTTATGTCTTACTTAAATTATAAATTTCAAAGCAATGGTGGTTTAACTGCTTTTTTAAATGACATGATTAAAAATGATGCTTTTAAACCCATGACGACTGAAGAGTTTGCAGCGAAGATGTCGACTTATTATTCTGAAGATTTAACTTCATTATTTAAAGATCATGTATATACCAATAAAACAAATCCTGGTCAGAGCAATGACAGTAAGCCGGGACACATGAAAATGAGCATCCCGGAAATGAATCAGTACTTATAAATTATTTTCTATATATAGAAGCTTCATGAGACTTCCATTGATGAGTAATGTTGTGGAAGCTCTCAGAATGGCCGATCATACAAACGCCATCTGCCTTTGTCGCTGCATAAAGTTTTCGATTAACTTTTGCGACTGTTTCTCTGGCGAAATAAATGAGGACATTCCGACATAAGACGACATCAAAAGGATTTTCTGCAGGATAATTGCCTTCAATTAAATTATGCTGACGGAAAGATACTCTATTTTTAATTTCATTTTTAATACGAAACCATCCTTCGGCCTCATCCTTTCCGATATCAATCATTGATTGATACTCAGGAGGAATTTCATTAAATTTCATCATTGAATAAACCGCATTCTGTGCCTTTTTTAAAACATTAGTATCGACATCTGTTCCTAAAATAGTAAAGCTCCTATCCTTTGGAAGATATTTACTCAATACCATCGCCAAAGTATACGCCTCTTCACCTGTAGAGCTAGCAGCTGACCATACACGAAGAGTTTCTTCATTAGATTTAAGCCATTCAGGTATAAATTTTTCAATAAGGTATTCAAAGTGTTTTGGCTCCCTAAAAAAATCTGTTTTATTAGTGGTAAGGATATTAATAAAAGACTGCCACTCAGGATCACTTTGTGGAATGTTCTCTAATAAAACCTTATACTCGCGGTAGCTGGAAAAACCGCGGTCTTGTAGTCTTTTTCGCAGTCTGGTTTTTAGTAAATCTGATTTTGCAGGCGTAAGATGAATCCCTGTCAGTTTAAAAATTGTCTCACTAAAAAACTGCATTTCGTTTTCATCAAGAACGAGAGGGTCATTACCCTCTCGTATTATTTTTTCCATCGTCGTCATTAAACGTCCTTAAAGCCATCATGATCATAGTGAGGAGTATTGTCACCAGACACTCTTTTAACCTCACGGACCACTGGTTTTGTATGGGCGATTGGTGCGGCCTTAGTTTTCTTCTTTAAATAAGAAATATTCGTTGAAGCCTTTTCTTCGGCCGTTTCAGTATTTCCATTAGCACCATTAATTGTAAGAACCAATTGCCCTACTGATTTCTTCAGGGCCTCTGCCTGAGCTGATAATTCCTCGGCAGCACTTGCACATTCTTCACTTGTCGCGGCGTTCTGCTGAGTGGCCTGATCAAGTTGCCCCATGGCCTTTGTAATCTCTGTGACTCCACGAGACTGCTCTTCGCTGGCCGTCGCAATCTCTGTCGCCATATGAGAGACACTGGCAACATTGGTTACGATTTCTTCCAGGACATCACCACATTGACGGGCCACGACTCCACCACTTTCAACAATTCCTTTTCCTTCAACAATAAGTTTTTCAACTTTAGTCTTTGTTTCGCTGACGATTTCATTTACCTTGTGAATACTTTCATCCAGAAGTGTCGTAATTTCTTTCGCTGCACTTCCACTCATGGCCGCTAAATTTCCTACTTCTTCTGCTACGACAGCAAATCCTTTCCCATGCTCACCTGCTCTTGCGGCCTCAACTGAAGCGTTAAAAGATAAAAGTTTTGTCTGGAAAACAATGTCATTAATAACCTTAGTTTTGTTTCCGATCTCTTCGATGACTTTTACAATTTCGGCAATTCTATTATTACTATAATTAACCTGATCCATAATCATTGAATTACTTTTATTAATTTCATCCATTGAGTTAATCATTTTCTCTACAACAACTTTCCCTTCACTCGCTTTTTGTTGAGACACTCCAGAAGTTCTTGCTGTTGAATTTGCATTATCAGAGTTTTTAGCAACCATGGAATTCATTTCTTCAATTGAAGCTGCTGTTTCTTCCAGAGATGCGGCCTGCTCTGTCGTTGCTTGCGATAGCTCTTCTGCTGAAGAAGCAATCTGCCCAGCTGCACTACTTACTTGAATTGAGCTATCAAAAAGACTCTTTACGACATTATTAATTGCATTCGTCACTGCTCTTAAAGCATAAAATGCGATAGCAATTGAAACGGCAATTGATGATGTCGAAATAATCAGTGTTAAAAAAATTGAATTAGAGGCCATTGAATTTGCAGTAGCTGATTTTTCGGCCAACTGGTCTGCAGTTAACTGATTCATGGCCAGGACTGATTTTCTCATTTCAGAGCGAGATTCATCGACAGAGGAAATCAATTCAAATGCTTCTTTATTTTGGTTTTTAACGGCAAGATCCTGTGCCTTGATCGCCACGTCAACCCATTTATCAAGGGCCATTTCATAACTTGCTAGAAAACCTCTCCCTTTTTCAGAGGCCAGTTCACGATACAATCCCATGCTCTTTTTTAGTTCAGTCAGCTCATTATCAAATTTTTTTTTGCTTGATACCATCTTTGCCATATCCGGCTCTAGGATTAACTCAAAAGTAGAAATTGTTAAAACTCTTTGAGAGTCCTGGATTGCTGAAGTTAATTGATCGCGCTTCACATTTTTTGTCGTAATTTCATTTAAGTCATCACGAATTTTTCCCATACTATTTAAAGCTAAAAAAACAGACACAACAAAGGCCACGATCAACAAAGACAAAATGGCCCATACTTTACGATTCAAACTCCATGTACTCATACTAACTCCCCTAATATATTTATTTATGCTACTAATTTTTTTACAGTTCCCAATGCGCCCCTGTCTGCAGGGTTTAAGATCGCCCCAATATCAAGATTGAGAATAAGACGTTTATCTTTTTTTCCAATACTCTTAATAAAGGCCTCTTTAACTGAAGTGACTGCCGATGAAGGTGCCTCACTCATTTCCTCAGGCGTAAATGGCAAAACGCAATTTATCGAATCAACAATCACTCCCAGGAAATGTGAATCCATGTCGAGGATAATGATGGATGCCTCAGGGCCATAATCTGCTTTTTTAAGATTGAGCTTCAACCTCAAATCCATAATAGATATGACCTGCCCTCGTAAGTTAATTATTCCCTTGAAATACGCCGGAGTATTAGGAATAGGTGTCGTTGCAGATAACCCGATAACTTCTTTCACATCTAACAGTGGAATCGCGAATTCCTCCTCTGAAAGTGAGAAGATCAGATAGCGCAAACTGTCATCACTTTGGGCCTGGGCCCTATGATCGCTAGACAAATTTTTTTCGATTCGATTCATTGCCCCTCCATATAATGTGTTTGCCTTACTGAATGCGGACTTTATCGGAACTAAACATGAAAACCTTAAGGATTTATCCTTACGGATATATACTTATGGATATAAACTTACATAAGTATGTATCCTGAGAAGAAGGAGACATGTTATGGGACGTAATATTAAGGGAATAAAAGACAGAGAATTAAAAATTTTAATTAATAATCTGGCGAAAAATCTAAAAAAGGCCCGAACTGAACAAGGCCTGAGCATGCAAGAGCTTGCCACAGCGGCAAAAATTTCAACGTCTACAATATGGGAGTTGGAAAATGTGAAGGCCGAAGATTTTCGAATGAGTACGATTACAGCAATTGCTAATCAATTAGGATTGAGCCCTTTAACTCTAATAAGTAAAGCTGCCTAAGTAGATTAAAGCTTACTTCCGCAAAACTTACAGAATACAGCATCAGCTGCATGCCCCTCTCTGCCACAAGTTGGGCAGGCATTATTAGTTATTACATGTGTCTTTGTTAACTCTGCCGTCACGATTCCGGTTGGAACAGCGATGATGGCATAACCACTAATCATGAGTAATGAAGCAAGTCCTTTTCCCAATGCTGTCGCTGGGGCGATATCTCCATAACCAACAGTGGTCATCGTCACAATCGCCCAATAAATACTCGTGGGAATATCTGTAAAGCCACTCTCCGGGCTTTCCACCATATACATTAGCCCACCTGAAATCGTGACAAGGATAATAATCGAAAAGAAAAAAACTGAAATTTTATAGCGGCTCTTTATAAGGGCGTTAAGAATTGATGATCCTTCATCAAAGTAAATTCCTAATTTGAAGATCCTAAACACTCGCAGTAAACGAATTGATCTCAAAATCAGTAGTGATTGTGCCCCTGGAAGTACGATGACTAAAAAAGTGGGGATAATGGAAAAAAAATCGACGACTCCAAAAAAACTGAAAGCATAACTTAAAGGTTTTTTTACAGAGTACAATCTCAGGCAGTATTCAATTGTGAAAATTCCCGTGAAGAATAATTCCAGGTACAAAAAAATCTGGCCATATTTTTCGTGGACAGAAGGAATACTCTCAATAATAACGGCGGAGACACTTATTAAAATAAGAATGATAAGAGCAATATTAAATATTTTTCCGGCACGGGTTTCACTTTCAAAAATAGTGGTGTGTAATTTTTCTTTTAATGTCACAATCACCTCTTGAATTTAACTGGCCATCTTAGGTTTCAAAAATTGGAAGTACAACATCAATGAAAATAGAACTCCTGACGTCGCAACTGGAATGATAAATCCATAATAAGCAAGCTTGCTAAAAACAAATCCACCGGCCACAGAGCCCAGCCCAAAAAAGAGAATAATCCCCACTCTCATTAAAGTGGCCTTCTTTTCATTTTCCATTGTCTCACTCAGTTTTTTTGCACTCAACATCCGAGCTAGCCCAATCCCCAGATCAGTTGTAATCCCAGTTAAATGAGTAGTCCGGATAACTGATTTGGAAACTGATGTGATCGATCCGTTTTGAATTCCGCATGTAAAACAAAGAATGATGAGTAAGAGGTAATCACTGCGGTTGTTAAGAGGCTCTCCAAAGACGCCAAAAAGGCCGCTAATTCCCCCGATATAAATTGCCAGCAATAAAATAAAAATAAAACCAAAAGATAAATAGTATTTTGGCCTTTTATGCATCTTCAATCGTATATCAACTAAAAAACCACTGATCATAGCACCTAGAAGAAAAAATAAAGGGACAACCAGCATTCCAATGGCGTGACTGTTATCGGCCTGATTGATTTCATAACCAAAAAAAGTCGCAAAGCCTGTGACATGAGAAACGAAACGATGGCAGGCCATAAAGCCGCCAATATTTAATAATCCTGCCTGAAAGGCCATCAGCATCCAGATAGAAACATTACTTTTTGAATAATAAGAAATGGATTCATTACCGTACAACATGACTTAATAGTAGCAGACGATACTCGGAAAAGGATCTTCTATATGGAAATATTCTCCCCATGAAGGAGTTGTATCAAGCTGCGCTAAAAGACTTTATACTGGATTTGTGATTGCTATAATCCTCATCCTATTTTCATCCATATTTCAGGCATCAGCAGAGGATGATCTTTGCACTTATTTTAAAAACTGTGGCAGTGGCAGCCAAAGCAGTACTTCTAAGTCACAACCTTCAAGCGGTAGTTCGGCCAATTTCAACCCAAGTAATATAAGTAACATTAAAGGACTGGGAGTTGAGACTCTTTATCAACCGAACAATTCACTCGGTTTTAACCTGGTTACAGGTACTGGAAACGTTGGTGGAGCACTTATTACCCCTACATCTGAAAACAGCTTTTTTGGAAACAGGGCCATTGAAATTGATGATGTCTATGCACAAAGACGTAATGAAAAAAAGCGTTATAAGACTAAAAAACTTAATGTGGCCTTAGGAGCTAAGATTCTTAAAGGAAAAAACTACGCATTTGACCTGGGAGTTTCCTTAAAGAGAAATCCTGACGTAAAAAAAATTAATCCAGGTGTAGGCTTTTCAGCAAGACTTGGGTTTTTAAACTTTGGGGCCTACGTTTATAAAGACGATACTAAACTTGATCTTGGAAACTATTACGATCCTTACAGTCAGATGCCCTATTCGGTTAGATTTGGAAGCAGTACTTATACTGAAACTTTCACAGCAACAACTTTATCAGTGGGAACTCAAATCGGTAATCTTTCTCTGGATGCCGGAATGATTAAAACCAAATACAAGTTTTATCAGAATGAAACTTCGGTCACTATCTACTCTTCTGCTTACAACTATAAAAAATTCCTTTTTAACCTGGCCTACAGAAAAGAATCTTCTGACAACCTTAAAGAAGACAAAGGATTCTTAACATTTGAGCGCGATAAAAGGGATTATTATGCTGGAGTTCAGTATCTCTGGAACAAACACGTTAACACTGGAATTGCCTATAATAACTTTTTGGTCCATGACATCTCTTTCACCCTTATTTTATTTCTTTGATTGAGTATGATTAATATATGAGAAAAGTTCTCGTCTTCCAGCACGTTGCTCACAAAATTTTAGGTACGCTCAACCCTACTCTTAAAGGAAGTGGGCTGAACATGCGTTATGTGAACTTTGAGCGCACTCCTGATGAACAGCCTTCAGTTCAAAAGTATAATGGGCTTATTATTCTCGGCGGCCACATGGGCGTCTATGAAGCTGAAAAATACAAACACATTAAAGTTGAAATGCAGCTTATTGAAGAAGCCCTAAAAAAAGAAATCCCAATTCTTGGAATTTGTCTTGGGGCCCAACTCCTCGCCCATGTCTTAGGTGCTGATGTAAAAAAGAATCATGAAAAAGAAATCGGCTGGTGTGATATTGATCTGACGGAAGACGGTTTACAAGACCCGCTTCTTTCTCACTTCAGGCCAAGAGAGAAAATCTTTCAACTTCACGGTGATACTTTTGATATCCCTAAGTCTGCTGTTCATCTGGCCAAATCCGATGTCTGCCATGGACAAGCTTTTAGATACGGTGACAAAGTTTACGGTCTACAATTTCATCTTGAAGTTGATCAACCTATGATTCAAAGATGGCTGGATAATCCTAGAAATTACGATGAAATGTTTAGTACACATCAAAACTTTTCAAAAGATCAAATCAGTCTTGAAACACAAGAATTCCTCCCCCATTCAATGGACTTAAGTCGTCAAACTTTCGAGAAATTCGTCGGGCTTTTTTCCCTTAAACAAAAATCAATTCGCTTGGGATCTCGCTAGCTTACAGACGGCTTTCATCTTGCAATTATAAAGGTTGGGTACACTGGCCTAATTGCTTAAAAAAATGGGAGATCATATGAAAACTGCTAAATGGGAAAATATAGTTATTCTTTTTATAGGGCTCTGGCTCTTTTCAATACCGTGGACTGTCAGTTGGGGGTTTGGAGCAAATGATATTAACGTCGTGATGTGGAACTTCACAATGATTGGGGCAGTCGTTATATTCAATTCAATCGTTGCTCTTAGACACTTAAGAGTTTGGGCCGAATGGTTAAGTTTATGTGTGGGTGTCTGGTTAATTTGTTCGCCGTTATTTTTAATCTATTGGGACAACTCATTCCTATTATGGAACTCAGTTGCTTGCGGTATAGCCATCACCACTCTTTCAGCTCTGGCAATTCCAATTGCAGAAAAACAAATTATGTACAACAGACTTTTACGTAAACATCATCACAAAGATCACAGGGCCATTAAGCATTAGTGTTTAATCTCTCTTTGAATAAGCTGCATGCAAGAAGAAAAATCTTTGCATGCAGCTTTCTAATAAAAATTTAATTATCTGTGGTGTTTAGCACGAGTACGGGCACCTTTTAAAGCAGACGCATGAAGGTCTGCTTTAGTGCGCGCATGGACCGCTTTTTTAGCATGTCGAGAAAGAGCTGCATGAGACACTGTGCTTGTAAGTTCACCTTGAAGCCTTTTTGTTGCGGCCTTTGATTTAACTGGTGAAACTTTTCTTGCAGCGATATGTGATGTTGAAGAAGCTGGTGTAGCTTTTCTTGTTGCTGTTTTCTTAGCAAGTGGTGCTTTTCTTGTAACTGCTTTTTTTGTCGGTGATGATAATTTACTTTTATCTGGAATGGCCACACCTGATCTTCTGGCCTCAGATAATCCGATAGCAATCGCCTGCTTTGTATTTTTTGCTCCATGCTTCCCCTTTCTAATATGTTCAATTGCTTCATGAACGAAAGGTCCTGCTTGAGTTGAAGCAGATTTCCCCTGACGTTTTGCCGATTGTGCTTTTTTTATTGTTCTTTTTTCTGGCATGTAAAAATCCTCCATAACATTGTTGTTAAAAAACACGTTTGCAAATGCAATACCAAAATATTTATAACGGCTATGAAGATCCTTACATATGCGCACCGAATGGATATGTTTCGGGAATTTTATCTCTGTCAAAATAAATTTCAAGCGGAGATAGTGCACTCGTTTTATCTATGAAAATAAGGGCATCGTATCTTTTTGCCGCAATCGTTGGTACATAATTACCCCGTGATTCATAGGTAGGATGATAAACGACACCGATGGCACGATGGCCGATAAAATCATTGAAGATCTCAACATCTTTAACTTTCTTCATTTCAATATAAAATTGTTTGGCTCCGATAAAATTAGTAGCACTATGTAAATAATACTCCAGACTTCCAGGTGCTCCTTCTGGCACTTTCATGATTTCCATTTTCCCATCCCATGCAGCTCCAGCAATAACACTTCCTGCATATGTTGAAAATCCAATCAGAGCGACATTCTTTTCACCAAAGCGCTCTCTTGCAAGTCCTCCAATATTAATTTGATTAGCTAAAAGCATATCAGTCGCACGGTAGTCTCCGATGTGAGTGTTGTGTGCCCATACAATAGCGCGGGCCTCGCTGCCGTAAAACTCCATCAATCGCTCCAGTGTTTCCATCATATGATGATCGCGAACATTCCATGAGTCTTCACCTGTAATCATAGTGCGATAATATTTTTCTGCATTCCTGATGATCTTGGCATTTTGAACGGCATCGAAAAAGGCTTCATCATTTTGAATATTACTTTTTAAAATTTCTTCTAGAGCAGAAGAGACTTCTTCTGCACAACCTTCCGGATATTGAAAAAGAGAGCGAGCATACGCCTTTTCATTATGCAGGTAAGGATCAAAACATGAGTAAAATTCCTTAACTACTTCGAGTATTTGTGGTTTTTTATTTTCCACTGATTTTTTAACCTGCTCGATAGATTCATAGAGAGAATAAACATCCAATCCATGAAACCCGACACTATGACCTTGATCATTCCATTCGCTCAACCATTTGATGACATCTGCCATCTCAAGATTCCCCCACATCCAGGTTGGCCATCTGGAAAAGTGACTTAAAGTGCGCAGGGGATTTTCTTTTGAACGATTCTGAATACGCTGATGAACCTGATGACATGCGGGCCAGTCTCCCTCAACTGCAATAAAATTAAACCCATGCTTTTCAATCAGCTCTTTTGAAATACGTGCACGCCATTCATAGAATTCATGAGTCCCGTGAGAGCTCTCGCCTATCATGACAATCTTTTTATCTTTATAAGTTTCAATCAATGGCCCAAAGTCATCTATAGACCCAAATGGCATTGCATGTTTTTTCAAGTGAGCATTAAAAAAACTTTGTCCCATAACGACTCCTAATTATTTTTTATATTTATCCGGATAATCCATTGTTGTGCCTGAATAATTAGAATTTTTTTTACGCTCTCTTTCATCTGGTGTTCGTCCGGAATCAAAAGGGCGTGAGGGATCTTTGGAATGAATGTTGTCTTTTTTTTCAGGGTTATCGTTAACGGGAAACCCATCCGTGTAACAAGAGTTATCGTCACAGTCGGCAAATTTATTTGTTTTAGTCATATATACTCCTTCACACTTCTAATACGCCTAAGAAATAAGAAGCATAAAAGGTGCCAAGGAACATTTAACTAAATTATTATATTCAAATCCCAGGCTGCAACATGTAGCGCAAATTGCTAATTAATCTGAAATTGTATGACTCTTTACAAGAAAGGCGTTTATTCAAGTGATTCTCAATGTTATATTAAGTTGTATTCGCAACGGATTACTTGTTATGATCTAACACTTTTAATAGTGACACTAGGGACAATATGAAGTTTGTCGGTTTTTTATTTATTCTACTTTTCTTAAGTAATACCAACGCATCCGGAGAAGCTCTTCCAGAAATAAAATTGTGTTACGAAGATGTCACTGTACATCCATGGATCACTGGCGATCGTAAAGGTTTGGTACTTCAAGAACTTCAGCAAGTCGAAAAGCTTGCAAAAATTAAATTCAATTACATCCGCTTGCCATGGAAGCGCTGTCAGATCGATGCTCAAAATGGAAAGCTTGATGGATTAATCGCTGCAAGCTTTACAAAAGAAAGAACGAACTGGGGAGTTTATCCTACTCTAAAAACTGGAGAACTTGATCGTTCTCTAAGACTGCATACAGATAGTTTCATGGTATTTATTACAAAAGGAAGTCCGGTACGTTTTAAGAACGGACGATTTTTAAATCTTGGCCAGAATCTTATTGGTGTTCAACTCGGCTACAGCGTTGGAACTGATTTAGAAGATCAAGGTTATGCGACTCACTCTTCATTTTCTACTGCACAGGACTTAATTCAGGCCCTTGATGCCAGCATCGTTACAGTGGCCGTTTTACAAAAGTACGCGACGATCAAAACACTTAATGATAATCCTAAATTAAAAAGTAATATCGTAGAGCTTAAGCCTCCATTCAAAGTGGCCGATCAATACCTGCTTTTTACAAAAAAATTCTACTCACATCATCCGGAAATTTCAAACAGAATATGGAAGGCCATTCCAATCGCCCGCGAAAGTGCTGAATACAAAAAAAATGCGTCTGGATTTTAGGCAACTCCCTTTCAATCTTTTCAGCTTAAAAAACGATTAAAGCGGTCTAACTTAGACCGCCAATCTCAATTCATTCAGTTTTTTTATTATTCTCTCAACTATTTTTCCACTCTGTACGATACATAGGCCTTCAGAGAGGATGACTTAATGGGTATGGAAGATCTATTTGTTTTTATTTTTAAAATTTCTCTTACGGCCGTCGCCTGTTTTTGCATAAAAATTTTAATGTTTAGCTAGCGTGGAACCAAATAAAATAGTTTTCCTTTCTGCTTCATCACGCCCGCTTTTTGTGCAGCAGGATCTCCTTCACCGTAAAATAAATCCACTCTCCCACTTCCTTTAATCGCTCCACCTGTGTCCTGATCAAAAACTAGTCTTGGTTTTCTCTCCCACGTTGTGGCCACTATCGCAGCCTCAGAATCAAATACTGGTTCTTCTATATCTAAAAATGCCAAAGCACCTTTTGGAAACAACTGCAGGTCAGTCGCAATAGTTCTTCCATCCTCTACTTCCATTCCTGCATAAGTGAGAGCTTTGCCATCTAACTTCTTAAAAAAAACATAGCTGGGATTTTTATTTAAAATAGTTTGTTGTTCTTTAAATGGCAGAGTTTTTAAATGCGATCTGATTCTCTGCATACTCATCTCTTCCATAGGAATATGATCTGTAAGAAATTTTCCAATCGGAAAATAAGCATGCCCATTCTGTCCATCATAACCAATGCGAAGTTTTTCACCATCTTCAAATTCAACGACACCAGTTCCCTGGATTTGAATAAAAAAAGCATCTATGGGATCCAGCCATGCCAGCTCTAGATTTTGGTTGGCAAGTTTATTGTTTTCATCAATATCTTTGCGATCGTAGTAAGGCACGACTCTTTTATTCTCCAGTCTTGCAGTGAGTGTCCCCAGCTTTTCTCCTTTAGGAAACTTGCTGGCAAACTTTTTTAAATCGACAACCAACATATCAGAAGGTGTTGCATAAGCAGGTTGAAAAAAATCTTTAGTTTTAGTTTTTGAACCCGGTACCTTCGGTTCATAATAGCCAGTGACCATGACATCGGCCCAGTCATCGCGGCCATAAACTTCGTAGGCCTCAAAATTTAAAGTAATATAATCCAGCCAGTCTGATTCATGTTCAAAGATTTTTTCTAACGAGACAATATAGTCTGCTTTTGGGATTTGTTTTTTACCAAAAACCATCGGGTCTTTCACCTGATTGGATTTTTTCATGACATCAATATGATTTCTTAGTGCGATAAAAAAACTTTCTTTTGAAAGGTTATCAATTAAGGCCGGAGCATCTGATGCTGGTCTCATTAAGTCTTCACGATTTTTGAGAGGCGCTCTTGAGCAGGCACTTAACATAACAAATAAAATAACTAGAAAAACCTTCTTCATAGCACTTTCCTTATTTTCACTATTAAACGAGAATAGAATAACATAAAAAGGAGTTTAGAAATGATTAAGAAATACTTTCAACCATCGGTGCAAACAAATTTTGCTTCTACTGCACTTTTTGTTTTACGCCTCATTGCCGGAATTGCGTTTATCATTCATGGCATGGGAAAAATCCAATCACCGTTAGGATGGTTACCAGCCAATGCTCCTATTCACATTCCCGCTCTTTTCCAGTTTCTTGCAGCTGTGGCCGAATTTGCAGGAGGGATTGCATGGATACTAGGGCTTCTTACTCCACTGGCCTCATTTGGTATAAGTATTAATATGCTTGTGGCAACGTCTGTGCATCTATTCGTTTTCAATGATCCATTTGTAACAACATCTGGTGGAACATCATACGAGCCCGCTCTGGGATATTTTGCAATCGCTTTGGTTTTAATGGCAGTGGGTCCTGGAAAATTTTCTTTAGATAAATTTATTTTCGGTGAAAAGAATAACAAATAATTAACAAGGAGTTCCCATGGCAACAAGTAAGTATATCGACATCTGTATGCAACCAATTCCTAAAAAAAATCTGGCAGAGTATAAAAAGCTCACAAAGTATATTGGAAAACTCTTAATTAAACATGGTGCTTTATCAAGCTCTGATTATGTAAGCGATGATGAGAATGCACAGAAGTATTCTTTTCCAAAAGCTGTAAAGATCGGTAAAGGCGAAGTGATTATTATGGCATTTGCTGAATTTAAATCTAAGTCTCATAGAGATAAAGTTTTTAAACTGATGGAAAAAGATCCCGCTATGGATAAGATTGATATGACACCGAAATTTATTGATCCCAAACGCGCAGTGATCGGCGGGTTTTCTGTCGTTGCAGCTGTAAAGTAGATTTTAATCTCCACCAGACTTTTAATCTGGTGGAGTATTTGTTTTATTTTTCTTTAGGAAGCTTTGATTCATCAATAGTCACTTCGATTTCAACACGACGGTTTTGTTTTCTTCCCTCGACAGAAGAATTATCAGCAATAGGATTGTTAGGCCCTTTACCATAAGTACTGATAACAGAGCTTGGCATTCCAGCAGCTACCAATTGATCCTTGACAGCTTGAGCACGTCTTTGTGAAAGTGCTTCATTCACACTATTGCTACCAGTATTGTCAGTGTATCCATTGATGGCCAGAACGTTCTCTGGATATTTTTTCATAATCTCGGCCATTTGATTCAGATTGGTTTTCGCCTGCGGTTTTAAATTCGCTTTCCCCGTATCAAATAGAATATCGCTTTTTAATTTTGTCACCAGACCTTGTTCAGTCCTTTTTGTTTCTGCAATGGCCTTGAGCTCTTTTGCTTGTTTATCCATGCGACCACCAGCATAAGCTCCGGCGATACCACCGACACCTGCACCAATGATGGCGCCTTTTTCTTTACCAATAAGAGCACCGACAGCTCCTCCAGCAACAGCACCTATAGCTGTTCCACGGTAAGCATTTTTATGCTCACTGCTCGCACATCCCGATAGAAATAAGATTGCTGAAATTGACATAATTAACATTTTTTTCATTTTAAAATCCTTTATTAGATCCGGCCTTCACTCGCTGACCGCGACCTTGACCTACATTTTTTTTTAATTGTTTACTGAATCCTTGAATTTGTCCTGGTGCTCTACTTTGATTTGGAACATGTTCTAAAATTCTTTTTTCTTCTTTTTTCTGGACGACTTCAAGATGTTTTTTAGATTTCATTATTAACTCCTTACAAAATGTTATTGTACGATTTTTACAGTTAACTCATTTTCTACGTCATCTACTCCCGGAAGCTCGCGTACGGTCGATTCAATGAAATCCAAAGATTCTTCTGTATCTACTACACCAGTAAGACGCACGATCCCTTCATGCACATGTACATCTATGCCACTTTCTTCTCCTAATGCCCGGTAAATTTCTTTTCTGACTTCCTCATTTGACCTACTTAAATTATTCCTAATACTAATCATTTGCCCTTTTTCTATTGTCATAATTAAGACTCCCTCCCTTAGGTCTATTGTTGATTAATTTAAAAGCAAATATGAGGCCATGGTTTTAACCAACCTTTACAGTTGCGTATTTTGCTTTTAACCACTTCTGAAATAAAATAGAGATGTAAGAAGGAGTCGTTATGAATGACAATGAACTTGGCACATCACGAATCTTAAATGCCCCAAGAGAACAAGTTTTTGAAGCTTGGACAAATCCAACATACTTGCAAGAATGGTGGGGCCCTCATGGCTTTAAAAATACTTTTAATGTTTTTGAATTATGGCCTGGTGGTGAATGGGATTTCATCATGCACGGCCCGGACGGCATAGATTATAGAAATAAAATGGTCTTTATTGAAATCATAAAACCCGAAAAGATTGTCGTCGATCATGTTTCCGGCCCGATGTTTACAGCGGTCGTCACTTTCGAGGAAGTATCGAAAGAAAAAACAAAATATTCATTTAAAATGATTTTTGGTTCTAAAGAAGAATGTGATGACATGAGAATTTTTGTCAGTGAACCCAACGAACAAAACATCGACCGACTTGAGGCGATCCTAGAATCTCTCCAATAAAACTCCACACTCCATATGATCTGTATAAGGAAATTGATCAAACAAAGCGATGCGCTTGATCTTATGAGTAGTAGAAATCGTTGCCAGATTTTCTATCAGTGTATTTGGGTTACAAGAAATATAAAGGATATGATTATAGTTTTGTACTAACTTAACTGTATTGTCATCCAGTCCTGCTCTAGGTGGGTCGACAAAGATCGTATTGCAGTCGTAACTTTTTAGATCGATCCCTTTCAGACGGTAGTACTCTCTTTTCCCGGCCATAGCATCAGTAAAATCTTCAGCAGACATACGAATGATTTGAAGATTATCAATTCCATTCACTTCAATATTGTATTGAGCTGCATCGACCGAAGGGCCAGCAAGCTCCGTTGCCAAAACTTTTCTAAAATTAGGAGCAAGAGCAATTGAGAAATTTCCATTCCCACAATAAAGCTCTAACAAATCCCCTTCACTCTTTTTTGTTACATCAATGGCCCACTCGAGCATCTTCGTGGCCACACCAGCATTGGGTTGAGTAAAACTGTTTTCAACTTGTTTGTAGATGAGTTTTTTTCCGGCCACCAACAACTCTTCAATAACAAAATCGTGGTCAAGATCGAACTTCTGTTTGCGGGCACGTCCCACCAGATTCATTTTGAATTTTGCAGATAACCTTTCTTTTAAAAGTTTAGCTTCAGTGATCCAGTTGTTATCTAATTGTCTGTGATAAAGCAGAGATACTAAAATCTCTCCACTCATAGTTGAAAGAAAATCCACTTGAAAAAGTTTATGTCTTAAAGTGTGATTAGGTCTTAGCTCATCCATTAAGGCCGTCATCATTTGATTGATCAAAAGACTTGCCGGTAGAAATTGCTCTGTGCGGATTTTTTCGTCTGCACCTTTATCGAACATGTAATAAAACAAATCCTCACCTTCATGCCACACGCGAAACTCTGTGCGCATTCTGTAATGAGAAGGTGCTGAAGCAAAAACTTCAATTTCAAGATTGGTGTAATCTGAAAAAAGTTCTTTGAGTTTTAAGCGTTTGATCTCAAGCTGAGAGTCGTAGTTTTCAGTGTTAAGTTGATTTGGATTCATGGCCGCACTATACCCAAATCATTCGAATTTGGGTAGTGCGGAGGCTTAATTACATTGAGTTTCAGAAGGATATATTGCCAGTCTTCCGCTTAAAGCGGCCGGAAGCCCCTGCATTTTGACTGACTTTTTAATAACTTGAAGATTCACCTCAGAATCGAAGTCTCTGAAGGCCACATTGACGTCCCCAGCAGTGTCACTATCCAGGTCAAAATACTGCGTAGAAGTAATACAAGAAAAATCAATTTTTACTAGATCAACTTTTCTTTGTTTATCTAAATGAGTCTGAGTTCTAAAGGTAATAGTCTTTTCATCCTGATTATAAATCAGCTGCCAGCGGTTATTTGTTGAACCCACATCTTCTAAGAAACCAAAAAGAGTTTGAACAGGATCAGTTGATTGATTAATAAATTTAGCGTTGTAATTTGAGCGAACAAATCTATCCAATGAATCTTTTGAATCAAGAACGATGGATTTATCTCCACCAAAAGTAATGAAGTCGCGGGCGTAATCAACATGTTCTTCATAAGTATTATTAGCAATACCTGAGATTGGAAGCGTGCTTCCAGAGTGAGTAACGACCTCTCCATCAATATACTCTACTGTCATACACTGATTCACATCGCATACGAAGTAATGAAGTTTTGATCCAACGGGAGACAGACGAATACTTTTTAAATCATTTGCCAGCGCTTCAATGCTTCCATAGTTATCTAATACGTATTGCATGAACTGTAGTTCATTAAACGATGGTCGTGTATCTGCTTGTGGAAAAATAGAAGACTTAAGTTCAAGAGCATCGATTAATAATCCTGCTTCATTCATTCCACCTGTTGGAAACTCTCTACCAAATTGGTTGAATGTTACACTTCCGTATTTTGAAGTCCATGTGCTTGTCACATCAGTAGGCAGAAGTTTTAAACTAGTTTTGGTAACGTTTCTTTTATTGGTGTAAACCAAACCATGGCCATAGGCCCAGTCAAAAGTGCGACCGACCCAGTGTTGTCCGTTTGGATATAAAGAAAAGATTGTGCAGGACTCTCCTGTCTGAATAAAAAAACACAATAGAATGATTGCAACCAACTTTCTCATACACACCTCTTAGTCACTATTAATACCAACCGACACCAGAATGTATATTCAAAAAATCTTTAAGAGGTCCATAAAAAGGTTAGTATGGGCCTAAATACCCCATCCTATCTCCTCAAAATAACATCCTTTTCCCCTCATAAATTAATGTAATTGAGTTACTTGACCGAAGAGGTTGCATAAGAGTTTTGAGGGAAATGAAATGGCAGCAGCACATAATAATTTAGCAAGTATTCTCGTCGTTGAAGACGATATTGATATTCGTTCAGCACTGGTTCAGATTCTTCGTATGGAAGGCCACACGACAGCTGAAGCGGCCAACGGAAAAGAGGCCTTGGAGTATATTCGCAACAATCCAAAACCTTGCATGGTCTTATTAGACATGATGATGCCTATTATGACGGGAAGACAATTCCTTGATGTGTTTAAAAATGAGCCTGACAGCTCGAGTGTGCCAGTCGTTATTATTTCTGCAGTCGCAGATCGAATCGATACTTCGGGTGCAAAAGAATTTATTAGAAAGCCTCTGGAAGTTGCAAAACTTTTAGAAGTGGTCGCTAAGTATTGTTAAATTTTCCAGTTGGCATTAATTATGCTTCTTATTTTGTATACGGTATGGAATTCCACAGGAGGGAAATATGGTACAAAGAAAAGCATCCAATTCATCAGCAAGATCTGCAGCAGCAAGATCAACTTCTAAAAAGGCCTCTGCAGCAGGTAGATCTAGTTCATCTTCATCGATGATGAACGCAAAAAAACCAAAAGCGGGATCTCGATCTCATTAAAAAACTTTTAGAACAGGAATAAAAGTCATTTGCTTTTATTCCTGTTACTTATTTTAATCAGGAGATATTTATGGCAACCAATCCTCCAAAAGGCGATGGTCATAGAAACGGGCAAGTTAAACATCGTAGTCAGGTTTACAATCCACAAAATGATAAATATGTAAAAAGGGATACTGAGACTGGAAGATTTATTGATCAAAAATCTGAAGGGAAATTTAAAGGTGTTCGCAAAGAGCATAAGAAATAATTGGACGAGTGTTTCGACACTCGCTCAATTATAAGAATTATCTTTTATGTGCTCTACACAGTCGTTGTAGCTCACTTGAATTAGTTGTCGTGCCGGTTGCTGTGGAACTTTTAACTAAGTGATTAAGCGGCGAGAGGAGAAAGATAATAAGTTTTCAGCGGCCTAAAAACAGGAAAAGCACCACTGCTAATCATTTCATAAAGCACAACTGTTTCAACAGAGAGTTTTCCGAATTGAGTAGATCTATAAGGCGAAAGTATATTGGTGACGTTCTTATGATTTCTCAAGCGAACGATAGGGAGAATTGGTTTAAACTCCAGCTCACAAAACGATGGAATTTGCTGACATAGATCCGCTTGCAGAGATCTGAGCTCTCTGGAGTTTTGTACACCAATCCACAATACTCGCCCTTCTTTTAAATTAGGAAACGCCAAAACACTTTGAAGTTTTAACTCAAAGCGTGGATGTGCTTGAATCACATTGTTGATATATCCTTCGCGATCTTCATAATCCTCTTGATTTATATCGCCTAAGCTAATTAGGGTGATATGCCACTGATCATGAGGTTCAAATCTGTGCTCAATATCTTTGCTTTTTAATCCCACTCTTAATTTGTTGAGTTGATCTTTTTTCAAAATTAAATTTTGAGCATCAACTCCCAAAAATAGTCTCATTACTTAAGTGGTGCTTTTTGTCTTGGAAATGTTTTAGTTGTTTTCACATTTCGTTCGCCAATTTCTTTTTTGTCTTTAGACTGTAGTTTCTTTTTGATTTTATCCAGTAATTTTCCCATACATCCTCCTTGGACCTTTTCATTTAACCTGCATACTAAGTGCCAGAAACTTAATAGTGTATGAAAAAGCATTACTCGGATGATAAAAGAATTAGTTCACATCTTTTTCCAAGATGGCCTTAAGAACATTGAGTCCTTCTTCGAAATCATCTTCTAATTTAGGTTGCATTTTAAAAACCATATACATGACATTGCCAGGAAAGCTCATCTTCCCTCTCATCACCCACGTAAGTTTTGTTTTTGTATCACCCTCTTCTGTGGTGATTAGAGATGACAAATTCGTCGTTTTCATTGGTTTCTCAAATCGCATTTCATAATCAATTCTTTCACCTTCAACAATCTTCTTGATCTCCTGCTCTCCTTCACCAACTTTATTATTTCCTACCCAATGAGTAATAAATCCCACTGTGCCATCCTGGCCTTTCCAATCGTATTTAACAAGACGGTCTTTTTTAAACCATGGATTCCATGCTTCATGACTTTTGGAAAATCTTATCTTATCAAAAACAACAAATCTTGGTTTCTCAATACTCACCGATTTTTCAATCACAAAATGAGTTGGAGCAATAACACCCAAAATGGCGATCACGATAATTAAAAGACCTGCCACAATTAAAGTAAGTTTTATTTTCATAAGATCTCCTGACTTTATACTATCAGTTTCAAATCAACTGCCAATAAAATGGAATTAACTTATTCGTTATACTTTCTTGAAGAACCTTTAAACTGATCAACCGGATACTTTTCAATATTCTTTTTCATCTTTTCCATGACCGCTTCTTCCAGGTTGATATTTAACTTCGAAGAAAGCCTGATGAGATAAATAAAGATATCGGCGATCTCATCTTTTACTTTTGGGAACTTCGTTTCATCAGAAGTGATTTTGTTAGAATCTTCTTCTTTCATCCATTGGAAGATTTCGACTAATTCAGACGACTCCACACTTAAGGCCATTGCCAGATTTTTAATTGAGTGGAACTGATCCCAATCTCTATCGCCTGAAAATTTAAAAACGGCTTCTTCTAGTTTTTCAAAATTAATGATCTTCATACTTATTCCTTTATTTCACGCCTTGTAAAATCGCTCAAAAAATACTCATTTTCCCCTCTGAGACCTTGCTTAATCCTATCCTTTTCCAAATTACGTAATTCAACCCGGCGGATTTTCCCTGAAATCGTTTTAGGTAAAACAGTAAACTCAACTTTTCTGATTCTTTTATAAGGGGGTAGATGCTCCTTTGCATATAATAGGATTTCTTCCGCAACTTCTTTTGTCATTTCAACGCCTGGAACCAGTGCGATAAAGGCCTTCGGCAAGTTTGTTCTTAGGTCATCAGGGCTCGGAACGACTGCAGCTTCTGCCACATATGGATGCTCGATCAGCACACTCTCCAACTCAAATGGACTTATCCTATAATCCGAACTTTTAAAAACATCATCTCCGCGTCCAACGAAAAAGATATAACCATCTTTATCCATCGTAGCTTCATCCCCTGTGCGGTAATATCCATTCCTCATGACCTCTTTGGTTTTCTCCATGTCATCCATGTAACCATCCATGAGTGCAATAGGATTAGCTGCAAGCCTAATGGCCACTTCACCATCTTTAACTTCATTATAGTCGGCATCCAGTAAAGCAATGCTATAACCAGGAAGTGGTCTTCCCATGCTTCCTAATTTTATAAACTGTCCTGGTGTATTTCCAATTTGAGCAGTCGTCTCCGATTGACCGTAACCATCTCTGATTGTAATTCCCCATGCTGCTTGAATTTCTTCGATAACTTCAGGATTTAATGGCTCACCAGCACTGGCCGCTTCACGAAGTGCACTTGGTACTTTTCCTAATTCTTCAAGAATTAACATTCTCCAAACTGTCGGTGGAGCACAAAGAGTATTTACTTTGCATTCACTTAAATAATTGATCGTCGTTTTGGCATCAAAGCGTGCGTAGTCGTGAACAAAATTAGTTGCCCCAGCATTGAATGGTGCAAAGAAGCTGCTCCATGCATGTTTGGCCCAACCAGGTGAACTGATATTTTGGTGAATATCATTCTCCTGAATTCCGATCCAGTACATACTTGAAAAATGTCCTACTGGATAACTTTGATGCGTATGTTGAACAAGTTTAGCTTTTGAAGTTGTTCCTGACGTAAAATATAAAAGAAGTGGGTCGGTTGCTTTGGTTGTAATGATGTTGTAATTATTTTTTTCGCTGTAAGCGTCTTCGTAACTGAGCCATCCTCTCACAGGAGGCCCGACCAGGATTTTAGTAATAACAAATTCATCAGAAATTTTATCCATGCATGAAGCTTCAGTGACTAAGAACTTTGCATGACATCTGCTTATCCTGTCAGTGATTTCCCCTTTAGTGGCCAGTACTGAAGTCGGAACCAGGACTGCGCCAATTTTAATCGCAGCTAAAGTCATCTCCCATGTTGCGACAATATTCGGAAGTAGTACGATAATGCGATCACCTTTTTGCACGCCAATTTTTTGCAAGTAAGACGAAAGTTTATTTGATCGCTCTGATAACTCTGCATAAGTTAATTTTGAATCGCTTTCGCCATCTCTTTTAATCCATAGAGCAGTTTTATTTGTTTCTCCTGCGTACACATCAAACCAATCACGTGCCCAGTTGAAATCATCGAATGCTGGCCATTTGAACTCTTTAATTACTTTATTGTAATCAAGTCTATTCTTAAGCAGGTAGTCTCTCGCTTCTCTAAATTTTTGTGTATTTGATTGTGACATTTTTAAACTCCGACATTGTGAGTAGATACAAAAATTGTATCTAAAGCAAAACATTCGGTACAGTTTAAAACTTTTTAGTTTTTTTTATTTTCCAGTCCCTAAATTAATTGGCATAAGCAAAGATATTTCATTAGCAGATGTTTTTCCTATATCAGCTGTTCCATTTTGTCCTAAAGATCCATAAATACCATTTCCCCAACATTTTACGCTTGAATCATCTAAAACTGCGCATGTATGCTGTAACCCGGCACTTATTTGAGTCGCAAATCTTCCGGCCCCGAAGTCCACTGCAACCAGGTTAGTTCCCATGTCAGCAGCGGCCGTTCCTTTTGAGGTTGTATTTCCAACACCTAATTGACCATTTGAATTCGAACCCCAACAAAGAACTGTTCCAATTTCTGTCAATACACATGTATGTAATGTGCCAAGAGCAAGTTGTTTTGCTTTCCTGCTACCTAAATTGACAGTAGCAAGTCCTGTCATATCTCCAGCAGCATTTCCAACCTTGGCCACTGATGTTCCAAGACCAAGTTGTCCACTACTGTTTGACCCCCAACATTTTACAGAAGAGTTATCCAAAATTGCACACGCATGTTCATCTCCAATAACAATACTTAAAGCGGTCCTTCCAGTTCCCAAATTAATATTTCCAAGAGATGACATTGCATAGCCGGTAAAACCATAATTGGAAGTATTATTTTGCCCCAATTGTCCCATATTATTTCTTCCCCAACACTTAACGTTTCCGGAAAATAAAATAGCACAATTAGAATAGACTCCACTTGAAATCGATAATACTTTTTCTCCCAGAACAATTGCACTAGCAGGTATCGAATTGGTATCAGCACTTGTTGTCTGGCCAAGCTGTCCATAAGAATTCAGGCCCCAGCATTTTACTGTAGAGTCATCCAAGAGAGCACATGAAGAATCATAACCAGCAGTGACTTGTAATGCCTTCACGTTTGCTCCCAGGTTAATATTGGTAAGTGCTGCCCCCATTGTACCAGTAGTGTGCCCACGTTGAGTATTATCTCCATAGCCCAAAGCTCCGGCAGTATTTCTTCCCCAACATTTTATCTGAGAGTCTCCCATCAATGCACATGTATGAGACTGGCCAATCGCGACCATTTTTACAATAGCATTTGTGCCAAGATCAACTTCAAGTAAGGCATTCCCCATGGTCCCTGCGACATCCCCTTTACTCGTTGTATTGCTATATCCAAGCTCTCCCCATCCACTAAGTCCCCAGCATTTCAATTTTAAATTTTCTAAAATTGCACAAGCGTGATTAGTAGTACTCTCGACTGTTTTAATTCCTTGGTGAGCATGACTTATTTTTGCCTTAGTTCCTGCCACTCTTAAAAGTCTTGATGTACGTTTTCCCATCTTGATAGGAAGTAAACTATCACCCATCTGTCCGGCAGAAACACCAATACTACTTGTATTGCCTTTTCCAAGTTGGCCCATATTATTTACCCCCCAGCACTTATGTGAACCATCACTAAGAAGAGCGCATGAATTATATGCACTGGCCGATATCTGAATCGCCTTTTTATTTGTACCTAAATCAATTGGCAAAAGATTATCGCCCATTTGTGCTGCCGAACTACCGATGATATTTGTATGCCCTTTTCCTAATTGCCCATACCCGTTGTAACCCCAGCACTTCACACCTCCATCATCTATCAATGCACATACATGATCAGATGACGCTGCTACTTGAATTGCTTTCACATTGGTACCAAGATTTAATGCGACTAGATTATCGCCCATCTCATTGGCCTGATCACCAATGTGGTTAGTGTTATTTCCAGTTTTTACTTGATAGTTTCCGTTATTTCCCCAGCATTTAATTTGCCCGTTATTTAAAAGAGCACACACAAATTCTCCATTGGTTGAAATTTGTCGTGCTTTTAATCCAGTACCTAAATTGATGGCGGGTCTGCCATTTCCCATTTCTCCAACACCGTCCCCTTTCCAGTTTGTATCACCTTCACCTAATTGTCCTGAGAAGTTAGCACCCCAACATTTTACTGAAGAGTCATCGAGTAAAGCACATGTAAGAGCAAAACCAGCAACGATTTGAACTGCTTTTAATTCTCTCCCTCCACCATCCGTCCCCAAATTTACGAATGGTAAATTATTTCCCATCGTTCCCGGCACATCACCATGAATGTCATTATTTTCGATCCCAAGCATTCCAAAATTGTTATAACCCCAGCATTTTATTTTTGAATTATCTAAAATAGCGCATGTATGATTTGAGCCTTGAGAAACTTGAAGTGCAGTGTATGGTCTTCCAGAATCGTCACCTAAGTCCACATCAGGTAATGCCAACATTTCTGCGTCTGTCATTCCTCTATTGTCTGTATCTCCATAACCGAGCTGTCCAACTGAATTATTTCCCCAACACTTGATTCGAGAATTTTCCATAATCGCGCAAGTAGAATCGCCTCCCGCAGAAACCTGTAAGACTTTTTTTCCCACACCAAAATTAATTGAAGGAAGTTTTTCCATCTCACCGGCAACATCACCCATATGGTCCCAAACAATCTGTGCAGGGTCCGCATTGGGAACAAGGATGGCCGTCTTCTGACCTAATTCTCCGTTGTCATTTTTTCCCCAGCACTTTAGTGATCCATCTTCTAAAAGCGCACAATTAAAATCCATTCCAGTGGAGATTTGTTTTACTTTTAATGTAGAAGGTTGGCTAAAGCCTGCCATTGGAAGAATTCCTCCGGCCTGGACAGTAAATGATAAGAGAATAAATAATGTGCTTAAAAAGAAATTCATTGTTTTTTATTCCGCAATTATATTATTACATGTCACTGATGTAGCTTACGTATCCAACTGTACCGGCCTTCAACATCGTAATAAGTACATGTCCACTTGAATTGCTAATCGTATTACTTGCACAAGCAGGAGCACATCTCCATGATGAAATACCAACAGTACCAGCAGAACCATCAAGAACATAGCTACCGGTATTTTGAATGATCAGAGTATAACTTGTTCCATCTTTCATATTTGTGAAAGCAACAGTTCCAGCTGCTGCATTTGTTGAAATCACATTGGCGGTAGAAAAATCGACAGCTCTGGTTGTGATTGCTGAGTATGCTGTTGTGATCGATCCGTTTTTAACTTCCAGTTTTGAGGCCGGCGAGTTGGTACCAATTCCTACATATCCCGCTGCAATGTTCGTAAAATAAACATTGGCCGAACTTGTCGTCCATTGTGAACTTGTAATGGCACCAGTTGCCGTTGTAATTGCACTCGTAACATAGTCCTGATTAACGACTGAAGTTCCAAGCATTGGAGTCGTTCGAACGATAATATCTGCTGTAATCCCGGATACTGTTAAAGGCCCAGCTAATGTATCTCCGCCAGTTTTTGAAAGTTTGTTTCCATCTGAGGTAATAAGAGCATTCACCTGTCCTTGCAATTTACCAAGTGCCGCAATCAATGTATCCGATGCTGCAATCACTGTATTAGAAGTCGTAATCGTTCCAATAACAGAACTCATAACGGCACTCGCTTTAGCTTGTAATTTACCTACGGCCACGAGAAATGTATCACCGGCCACGACATCAGTTGAAGTTGCTGTTGATAATCCTGTTAATGTTACTGCGCGCACTTTTGCACTTGTATGATACTCATTTGTACCTTCAGCTATATCTGAAGTTGTAAGTGTTACGGTTGAAGTTGTTTTACCGTTTACATTTGTAATTCCCGAAGCTGATGGAGCTACCCATGAAAGAGTTCCGGCTCCATCCGTAGATAAAACATTTCCAGAGGCCCCATTGGCATCTGGTAAGATGAAATTTCTATTTGAAGTTGTAGCAGAAGTAATTTCTGTATAAAAAGTTCCAGCAGCATTATAGACGCGCATTTTTGAACCTGGAATGGTTGAAGCTCCAGTTAATGTCGCTTGCTTCGCTGTAAGCTGAGTCTGCACATCTGATGTAAGCGTTGATAAATATCCAATTTGTGCTGCTGTCGTCGCGGAAGCCACAATCATTCCGCTTGCATCTGTCACAACTGCTTTACTCGCGTTTGCGACTAATAGACTTAATCTTGAAGGATCAATTGTGGGAGCAACTCCGTATGCTGACCAGTCTACGATTGAAGAAGATGCAGCTTTTGCATCTAACTGAGTTTGAATTAAACTCGTCACACCAACTAAATAATTAACTTCAGTTGTTGATGCTGTCGCTACTGCTATATCACCGCTAGCATCTGTCACTACAACTTTATTAGGAGTTGTTAGATTCGTCGATCCTCCACCAGCTGGAGTCACGCAGGCAAATGCTCCGGCGCTTACACCTAAAACTTGCGCTCCTGTACATGCAGGTAATGCAGATTTTGCAAAGGCCTGAACGTTTGGATCTGTTTCAGTTATTGTTGGAGCTGCGGTATTAACCCATGTCGTCCCATTGAATTTTAAAATCTGCCCATTCGTTGGAGTCGTAATGACAACATCACCCAGGTCAGTAAGATCATAATCACCTTCGGCGTGTGCAGGTGTCCCTGAGCCTATTAAAACTGATGTCTCAACTTTTTCGAAAACTTGTAATGTATGGTTCCACACGATCCAGTCACCGGCAGCATAATTGACTGCTCCAACTGTTCCTGCTTCGCTAACTATAAAGTAGTCTCCACTCACTGTCAGTGAGCGATTCGCTGGAAGTGCATTAGTTGTCGGATCCCATGTCCCGACATAATTCACACCATAGATTGTTTTTGGTTGCCACTTACCAGTAAAATCATCCCATGCTAAAACTTGTCCACTTGTTGGAACCAGTCCGCAGTTAAATGCCTTGCCGCCTAAAGTTGAGTCGCAAAGAGAAAAGTTAACTGTAAAAGTTGAAGCGGCCTGTGCGTTTGAAAAAACGAAGTCTAGTATTTTCCCTGCAGAAAACACTACGCTTGCGGTAGTGTTGGCAATAATTCTATGAACTGTTTTCGATTCAATAACAAGATTATTAACTGTGGCCCCTTCTTTAATATCAAAACCAGAAACTTTATCAAGATTATTTCCAGTGATGATAACCTGGTTATTAATGACTTCTACGTTTGAGATTGTTGGATTGAATCCATCTGTTTTTTTTGATGGCAATGTAACTCTTATTTCATTTATACATCCAAAAGAAAAAATCATTACAAACATAAAACACACAATCGTGATTTTATCTGTGATTATTCTTTCACTTTGAACAATTTTATTTTTAAGCGACATAAAACGAATCCTTAATTATTAATCAGCATTTATTTATGTATCGTTATCTAGCAACTAAACTTTAGTTACGAAAATAATGAATACAAACAACTGGCCTTCGTTATTAAAGTCTAATTCAAGTACAAGGTACTGATCAGATCAGTTAATTAAGCGCCAATCATTTGATTAAATTTAATCAGTTATAAGTATAGATCGCCTTAGATTGCCAAAAAAAGATAGCGACGATTTGTGGCAACACATCGTGAAATAGGTTGAATTAGAATGGAATTTTTTTCTTATTAAAATGATGTTTTTGAAACGAAGCTGTTTAAAATAATTTTATAAACACTCTTGTTTTTCATTGGGAAAATGTAAATCAGGCCGTTTCTATTTTATTAGAAGCTATTTTGGGAAGCTCTATTTTAAAAACTGTTCCAACACTTCCATTACTCACCACCGAGATAGATCCGTTATGTGCTTCTACTAATCCTTTTATGAGAGTGAGTACGATCCCCACCCTTTTATGAGTGTTGGTTGCTCACTGGCCACGACGAGAACTTCTTTTATTTCTTTTTTCCATTCTTCAATAATTTCATTTTTCTTTTCTCTAAGTATTTTGCAAAAACCTAGACAGCTGTTTTTTGTTTTCATGCCCAAAGGCTATCATGATTAAAATCATATAAAATCTCAAAAAAGCATAAATTAGAAAGAGTATCCCTAACTAATTTAATACGGTTATTTGTCGCCTATTCCCAATAATGAGTTTAAATAATCGCATTCGACTAATTTCATCGACCCCAATGACTGTCACTTTGACAGATAGGCCTATTCTATTTCAGCAATTTAGGGGCATTCACGAACACAACACCTGGAACTTCCCCAGAAAATGGGATGATTTTTACAGTAATTGGCCCTTTCACCAATCAAAGCTTCAATGATTGAACCAAATGTTCTATGTTACGGCCTATGAATGAAAAAACAGGTCTACACCCAAGAAACAAGCACAAATCCTCTTACGATTTTAAGGAGCTGATTGCCAGCTACCCTAAACTCACACCGTTCGTGCAAAAGAATAAATTCAATAACGAGTCGATTGATTTTTCAAATCCTCAGGCCGTCATCGCACTTAACAGTGCTTTGTTAAAACATTTTTACAATGTTGGTCAGTGGGAAATTCCGAAAGACTATTTATGCCCACCCATTCCAGGTCGCGCTGATTATATTCACCAGATTGCGGATCTTTTAACTCCCGCAAATAGTTCTATCCCTCAAGGACCAACTATTAAAATGCTTGATATCGGAGTTGGAGCAAACTGTGTGTATCCGTTAATTGCTAACAGCGAATACGGATGGAGTGTTGTTGGAACAGATATCGATGAAACGGCAGTCAACAATGCTCTCAAGATTGTAGACAACAATAAACTTTCTTCTGACATTAAAATTGTCCTGCAAAAAGATAAAACAAAATACTTCACGAACGTGATTGGCGCTAACGACTTCTACAATGTAGTTGTTTGCAACCCTCCATTCCACTCTTCAATTGAAGAGGCACGTGCGGGGACAGAAAAGAAAAACAGAAACCTTGGCCTGAAAAAAAATGTCCAGAACTTCGGTGGTCAAAGCAATGAGCTTTGGTGCGAAGGTGGAGAACTTTCTTTCATCATGAAAATGATTCAGGAAAGTGTACCTTTCAAAAATAATGTTCAGTGGTTTAGTACAATGGTTTCTAAATCAACTACGCTGCCTTTTATCTACGATGAATTAAAAAGGCTAAATGCTGTCTCGTTTAAGACGATCGACCTGGCACAAGGGCAAAAGAAGAGTCGTATCGTGGCCTGGACTTTTAAAGTTATCTAATCCTGACTTAATCAATTCATGTCTCCTTCATTGGAGACATGACCTATACCTAATCTCGCACCGGTCCAATTATCCATTATACTGAACAATGATTCCATATATTACTATCTAATAAATTATCAATAATTCCGATATACTGATTGAAAGAGAACTGCAAAAGTTAGACAGGAGGGGTTATGTTAAAAGTTAGAAAATCATCAGAACGCGGAGTAGGAGCACATGGTTGGCTAAACTCACAACACACATTTTCATTTGCCAACTATTACGATCCAAATCATATGGGTTTTAGATCTTTAAGAGTTATCAACGAAGATAGAATTGAAGGTGGCACAGGTTTTGGAGCTCACCCACACAATGATATGGAGATTATCTCTTATGTTGTCAGTGGAGCTCTTGAGCACAGTGATTCGATGGGAACCAAAGCGGTTATCCGTCCAGGCGAAGTGCAAAGAATGAGTGCGGCCAGTGGAGTTGTTCACTCGGAGTACAATAAACTTCCAGATGAACAAGCTCACTTCTTTCAAATCTGGATTCAACCAAATAAGATTGGTGGGACACCTGGATACGGGCAAAAATCATTTGAAGAAGCACTAAGCAGAGAGAAGCTGGTTTTAGTTGTATCGGAAAGTGGTCGTGATGGTTCAATCGATATTAAACAGGACGCTGATATTTATATCTCTCGCTTAAAAGCTTCCGATACTGTCGACTTCAAGATTCGTCCACAAAGAGGAGTCTGGGTTCAGGTTATTAAGGGAAGTTTAAATGTAAACGGAACTGACCTGAATGTTGGAGACGCGGTATCAGTAAATGATGAAGCATTATTAACATTCAAAGCGAAAGATCAAAGTGAATTTATTCTTTTTGACTTAGCTTAAAATAAACAAAGTACAGGAGTTCTATATGATTACTGCGACAAGGAATGGAACATTAGGTGCGATTTCAAGTGTAAGAGATCATCAGATTCTCTCAGGGACAACCAAAGAAAGTGGCGGTGATGATGAAGGAATGAGTCCACATGAGCTTCTGGAAGCTGCTCTCGCCTCTTGCACGATTATTACGGTGCAGATGTATGCTAATCGAAAAACATGGCCACTTGAATCGACTGATGTCGTTGTGACAACAGATTCAGAAGGCGCGACCTCTCACCTTACAAGAGAAATTACTTTCAAAGGTAATCTTGATGAAGAACAAAAAACTCGTCTTTTAGAAATTGCCAATAAATGTCCGATTCATAAATTGCTCACAAGTCACATTGAAATCGAGACAATTCTTAAGAACTAATTCCTTCATTATTCGGTGTTGAGGCAAGTGCCTCACACCTTTCTCTTGTCTAACTCCCTCTTTATATATGCGTCTAAAGTCTAAACAGCTGTTACAAACTGAGCATTTGTCAGCACGAATATCCCACTTAACCACCTGTTTTATATGGCCTCATTATAGGCTCAACGTTTGCAGTGCTGACTACTGTAGGCTAGAAAAAATACCCGAATTGCGTCCTCTCGTTGAGGCCGGTTTGGTTTTGTAATAGTTTAATTAAGACATAACAACAACGACACTTTTTATAATATTTGAACGGACGGAGAATTTATGAACTTGAAAAAAATGACATTCCTTTTAGCTTTAACTGTTTTTAGTTCAAGCGCATTCGCAGGCTTTTTAAAAGACGGTGGATATCTTGGAGCACACAACGGTGACGATAAAGTTAATCTTTTAGTAAAAGCAGCACCAGGGCGTGAAGGATCATTCTTTGCTGTTCTTATGAAAGACGAAAAAAAGATCTCTTTGTACTTAGTAGATGAAATCAATTCAAGCTCATACTCAATGACTCCCCTTGAAGTAACAAAAGATGGAGAAATTGGAGTTGTTAATGATGACCCAAGTTTGGTTATCTCTTCAGCAAAAAATAATAAAGGACAAGACGTTTTTAAAATCATGAGTGCAAACTCTTCTAATAATAACGGATTCAATGGATACTTTGAATTTGCAGGCAAACCATCAAAAGTGACTTGGTTAGATATTGAAGGTGGCGAGTACAAAACTTCTGAAACAAAAAATGCTCTTCAAATCTCTCAAGTAGATTCAAAAGAAAGAGAAGCAACAGCAGTTTTCTTAACAAAAAACATTAACGGAACATTTACATTAAGAGAGAAATTCCCTTCAATGTACTTGATCAACCAAAACTCTGTACTGGCAACGGGAACAAAGAAAAATCAATTGCCAAGTGCAATCGGAATTTTCTTAGAGAGAAAAGGTGCATTCGGTGGAAAGAGTACAGAAATGCTTTTAGTTAACCCAAAGAATGATACTGACATGGCCGTGTTTACAAAAAAATAAATTCTCACAGACTTGTGGTTGCCCCTAAGCCTCCACAAGTCTCTTTATCTCAAAGAATAACGTCCTTACAATTATATCTATTTTTATTAAAGTTCTTACAAGACACATAATTCATAAAATCTTGACCCATGATCACAATGACATTTTTCCCATGAGTCCGGCCTAGATAATGTTCGGTAGCATTTGCATGCAGCTTCATAAATTCACTCATCACTTTGCATTTTTCTTCGATCTGATAATCTTTGCAAATACTAATATCTGTTTCAAATTGAGGATGCTTTTTTATGAAAGCGGCCAGAGTAGGCTCTTCAAACAGGTAATCGACATTCTTTTTTCTAAACCAACCATCTATAAAAAACGAATGAGTCTCCAGCAGACAGCTGGGACGTTGAGTGGGATCCTGGCAATTATTTAAAACTAAATCGAAATTTTCAATGTGGATTGGATTGCGAGATTCATAAATTAAGTGGTCATGTCTGTTTTTTGCAAGATACTCAGAGACTTTATTCTGTGACTGGCGGACGCGATCAACAAGCTTGTAGTAACGCATGCATTTGTTGGTGAATTTAGTCATGTTAACATCAAGACGTAATTTACAAAGATTGCTAACCTCATCATCCTCAGAATTCATAATATGATTGCAAACAAAGTCGGCTTCTTTGAATGTTCTGGCATCGCAAATCAATAAGACCTGATTCATATTTTTGGTATTATGAATTATTCCCACTAATGTCACATTAGTCTTCGATCCTTTTTTTATTGAAACCAGTCCAATAACAAGGGCGACGATTGTGATGATAATGCCTAATTTTAATTTTTTATTCATGAGTGCCTAAGTTATCGTCATTCTATTCTGAATGGAATCACGATAACATAAGGCCTTAATGTTTAGTAGAAAAAGTTTTGTTCAAGAGACTAAGGAATAATTGTAACGGCGAAAAAAGCAAACATGATAATTAAATGAATCACTCCACTAAGAGCAGTCGCTTTTCCATTTCCTAAAGTTAAACTTCCTACAATGAAAGTTAAAAATAAAAACACCATACTTTTTGGATCAAGCCCTAACATCAATGGTTGTTTGTTTAAAATTGAATAAACACTTACGACTGGAATTGTCAGTGCGATACTGGCCGCCCCTGAACCTAGTGCCAGGTTTAAACTGGTTTGAAGTTTATTTTGTCTGACTGCTAAAATCGCCGTGATTGCTTCTGGTAATAAAACAATTGAAGCGATGAGAAGACCAACAACTGCTTTGGGAGCCCCAATATTTGCGACACCACTTTCAATCATTGGTGCAATAAACTTTGCAAGCCCAATAACACTAACTAATCCAAATAGAAGTGCAGCAAAACTAACTAAAACTTTTTTGGTTGAAATGACTTTCTTGTGATCTGACTTACCGGTTGGTGCTTCTTTTTCAGAAAGAAAATAATAAGCGTGAGTTTTAGTTTGAAATAAAACTAAAGCGATATAAAGAATTATTGAAATAACTGAAATGAAAATAAGTTGGCTATTATTATAATAAGGGCCCACAACTGATGTTGTGTAATTGGGTAAGATAAAACAAAAAACTGAAAGAGAAATAAGAACGACTAATAAAGAATTGGCACCACGAAATTGAAATTCAACTTCGCCATATTTTAATCCACCTAATAAAATACAAATACCAACAATACCATTACTAACGATCATAATGGCCGCAAAAACAGTATCTCTGGCGATGGCACTGCTGCCCTCTCCACCGGCCGTCATAAGTGAAACAATTAAGCCCACTTCAATAACAGTTACCGAAAGAGCTAAAACTAATGCTCCTAAACCTTCACCAATATCGTGAGCGATTTCTTCTGCGTGATAAACTGAGGCCATAATCGCGATCACTAAAAAGACGATTGCAACCAATGATAAAGTAAGCGTCAACTCTCCTGCTGCGTAAATACCACCAAGAGAAATCAGACAAAGATAGGGTAAGACGGCCATCCAGTTTATATTTTTGATAAATTTAGACATTAAAAATCCTCGAGATTAGTTATAAATTTTTTAGCTTTTTGGAAATTTTGACCGTGTAAGAGCGCACGTGCGAAATGATTTTAACTTAGTTGATCCAAATGCTCAAAAAGAAATTTTAGTCTAATTAGAATAGATTCAAGTTATGTCATCTGAGATGTAAGAAGAGTGATTTTTTCACTCTCAAAATCTTTCTTTTCCTTTCATATTCTCTTCAATTGTCATTTTATTGTCATTCTTATTTTAGTTATATCCTTATGCTTGCATACCAAAGTAAGCTTGTTACATGACAATCAAAAAAATAAATACTGCGAAACTTCGTTTGCATTGGCCGAATATTATCGGCATTGCTGTTATTCACCTTTTAGCTCTTGCAGCTATTCCGTTTTTTAGCTGGAGTGCATTTGCAGTATGCTGGGCCTTGTTCTTCATCATCAGCCCAATTGGCGTGACGTTGACTTACCATCGCCTGCTTAGTCACCGTTCATTCAAAGTTCCTCAGTGGTTCGAATATGTATTAACAACATTTGGAGCTCTATCTGGCCAGGGGCCGGTTCTTCTTTGGGTTGCAGAACACAGACTTCACCACAGATACTCTGATTCAGAAAAAGACCCACACAGTGCTCGTCACGGTGGATTCTGGTGGTCACATGTCACTCACCTTTTTTATCACAAAGAATTTGAGGACAATGAAGATCAGTGGAGCAAGTACATTCCCGATTTGTACAAACACAAATATTACCACTGGCTGACTAAATATAATTTCCTGGTTGCTTTATCTCTGGCGCCGATTTTATACATGATGGGCGGATGGGCATTTGTTATGTGGGGAATCCCAATGCGAATTGCGATCATGTTGCACGTCACTTGGTTTGTAAATTCAGCGACACACCGTTGGGGATATAGAAACTTCGAAACTCGCGATGACTCAAGCAATGTCTGGTGGGTAGCGATTCTGGGAGCTGGCGAAGGTTGGCACAACAATCACCATGCTCAAGCGAACTGTGCAGCACATGGACGTATGTGGTGGGAGTTTGACTTAACTTGGCAATTAATCCGAGGATTGGAGTTTGTGGGCCTGGCAACAGACGTAAAACGACCGGTACCCGTTAGAACTGTTCATAAAGACGAGATTGATAACGCTTTAATCCCTCTTGATCGACTAGATGATATGCTTGTTGTAGATATTGCTCTATAATCAGGCCAATGAAGAAAAACACACCACTAAAACTTACAGATGATATAGAATTAACGCCGGACGTAGACTACAAAGCGGCCGGCATTAACTGGTACCCGGGTCACATGGCCCGCGCGATCAGAGAGATCAAAGAAAAACTTAAAACAGTTGATATTGTTTTTGAAATCAGAGATGCACGCGCTCCTCTGGCCTCAGGAAATAAAAACCTGGAAAGTACTCTTCGCCAAAAAAGTCATTTCATTATTTTGAATAAAGCAAATCTTGCTACTCCGAATATGATTATCCAATGGGAAGCCTGGTTTGAAAAACAAGGTACACCTTTTATGTTTATCGACTGCTTTGATAAAGGGCAGATGAAAAAGATGATGGCGATGGCCAGAACGATTGTGGCGGATAAACGCAGACAATCTAATCCCGAAGTTCCCAATCCAAAAACACAAATGCGTTTAATGATTATTGGTTTACCAAATACTGGTAAGTCGACAATCATCAATATGCTTGCTGGTAGAACGGCCGTTAAAGTGGCGGACAAGCCAGGACAAACACAAGTTCAACAGCTCATCAAAATCGATAAAGACTTAGACCTTCTCGACACTCCAGGAGTGATGCCGCCTTCTCTTGCAAAAGAAGAGCATGGACTTTGGTTGAGCGCTCTAAATGCAATTCCGGATGATGTTGTGGGTGAAGAATTACCTGCAAAATTTTTAGTGGATCATTTCAGAAGTTTAAATTCAAAAGAATTCAAAGAAAGATACAAACTTGAGTCACTGGAAATTCCAACAGAAGAGATCATCGAAAAGATCGCTGTTCTTCGTGGTTGCCTAAAGCAAAAAGGCGCGCTTGACCTTGAGCGAGTTTATAAACTTATTTTAGGTGATTTCAGAAAAGGTGAATTAGGGAAATGCTGTTTTGGCGTTCCACCAAAGGACGAGTAAAACATGAAAGTTGAAAAGCCACTTCTAAGAGGCCATTTTCATCAAGCAATGTTTTTTGTTTCTCTTGGTGCTGGGATTTTATTAATTGCCCGAAGTGAATCGCGTCTCCAGTATATTTCAACTATCGTTTATTCAATGGCACTTCTAACTATGTTTGGAATCAGTGCCCTTTACCATCGCATTACATGGAACCCGACAGAGCGCTTTTTAATGAAGCGTCTTGATCATGCAGGAATTTACCTGATGATTGCAGGATCATTTACACCGATGTGCCTTCTAGCTCTTCCTTCAAGCTCAGGAATGCCACTACTCACACTTATCTGGATTGTGGCCTTCATTGGAATTATTCAATCAATCTTTTTTGTAAATATCTCGAAAATGTACAGTGCGATTTTATATCTCATTATGGGCTACATGATTGTTCCCTATTTTACAGAACTCGCGGCCCACATTGGACTCGTTAATCTTTCTCTTCTCATCGCTGGTGGAATTGCTTATTCAATCGGTGCTATTTCTTACGGATTAAAACGTCCTGTCTTCAAACCTCTGGTGTTTGGTTATCACGAATTTTTTCACGTTATGGTTGCTGTCGGGGCCATTCTCCATTTCATTTTGATCTACTCAATCGTCTAAATAAATACTATTTTAATCCATTTTAGGTACAGATCTTGCAATTTCTCCAATAAAAGAACGTGACGGGACACAATGCCCCGCCAATGGAGAAACAATGAAACCAGCAATGAATTACATCCAAATGGGAAAAGGAAAACCATTATTGTTAATTCATGGTCTTGGAGGAAGTTTCCAGTCTTGGAACCCCATTGCCACCGCATTGGCCTCTCATCGAAAAGTTATCGCTATTGATCTTCCCGGATCAGGAGAAACGCCCCCTTCAGAAGGTGAAGTTTCATTCTCTGCACTTTGCAATGACGTCACAACATTCATCATGACTCACAATCTTCAGGGAATTGATGTCGTGGGAAGTTCTATGGGAGCAAGACTCGCTCTTGAATTATCACGTCGTGGAGGAATCGTTGGCTCCGTCGTGGCCCTTGATCCCGGAGGATTCTGGAATACTTTTGAAAAAATAATCTTCTATGTTTCCATGAATATTTCAATCTTGATGGTGAGATTATTCCATTCGAAGATTGATAAAATTTCTCAGAGTCATTTTTTGAAAAAACTTTTCCTTTCACAGTTCTCATACGCTCCTGCGAATCTGGCACCTGAAACGGTTCAACATGAGTTACGTGATTTCGTCAAAGCAAAAACATTTGATAAATTATTATTCAGTCTGACGTTTGGTAAACCACAACAAGGCATGAATCGCAAACAAGAATTTCCCATTACTATTGTGTGGGGAAAACAAGACCGCGTCTGTTTTAAGAATCAAGCAAAACGTGCGATGAAACTTTTTCCGAAGGCCCATTTAGTCTGGTTAGAAAAATGCGGGCACTTTCCTCAATGGGATCGCCCTACTGCTACTGTAGAAATTATATTGGCCGCCACTGTTCAGAATGAAGAAAGCATTAATTCAATCATTTTACCTTCTCAGCGCCCTGGTCAGGAAACATTTGTAGTTAATCATTAATATAAGTCCAGGCGGCCTTAGTGTGTAACAAGGAACACTTTTATGTCAGTAAAACAAATTCGCTATAAAACAGGAATCAAAGGTTTTGATAACATTTTAAATGGTGGTTTTCCAGAAAACCGTCTTTATCTTATGCAAGGTGAACCTGGTACAGGAAAAACAACACTAGCATTTCAATTTTTATTGGAAGGTATCGCTGAAGGGCAACGCTGCCTTTATATTTCTTTTTCAGAGTCACGTGAAGAACTTGAAGCAGTTGCGGAATCGCATAATTGGGATATCAGTAAACTGGATATGCTGGAATTAGGATCAATTGAAGAACAGTTAAAACCAGAAGCACAAAATACTATTTTTTATCCATCTGAAGTTGAAATGAATCAAACGATGGATGTCCTTTATTCTGAAATCGAAAGAATTAAACCAAAGCGAGTTGTCTTTGATTCAATTTCTGAAATGCGAATGCTGGCGGAAAGCTCACTCCGATACCGAAGACAGATGCTCGCACTTAAGCAGTATTTTGCGAAACAAGATTGTACGGTTTTAATGCTCGACGATCTTACAACCAGTCCAAAAGATCTTCAGGTACAAAGTATCGTCCATGGAGTTATCAATCTTCAAAAACTTCACCCTGAATTTGGAAATGAACGCAGAAGACTCAATATTGTAAAACTTCGCGGGATTGAATACATGGGTGGATTCCATGACTACATTATTAAAAAAGGTGGAGTGGATATTTTTCCAAGAATGATTTCCGCACAACACGATTCTAAACGTAGTGTTGAGCGCTTTAGCAGTGACATTAAAGAACTCGACAATCTTTTAGGTGGAGGTCTGGACGCTGGAACAAGCACACTATTTTTAGGTCCGGCCGGAACAGGGAAATCGACACTGTCACTTCAGTATGCTTATGCAGCAGCTGAGCGTGGTGAAAAATCGATTGTCTTCGCCTTTGAAGAAAGCCTGGGAACTCTGCTTACCAGAACAACTTCTCTGGGTATGAATATCCAAAAACATATTGATGCCGGAACAATGAAAATTTCTAAAATTGATCCAGCTCAACTATCGCCTGGAGAATTTGCTGATCAAATAAGAACGGCCGTTTTAAAAGATAATTTTAAAGTTGTTTCAATTGATAGTTTAAATGGATACCTCCATGCCATGCCCCAGGAACAATTCTTAACTCTTCAGTTGCATGAATTATTAGCTTTCCTTGCAGGCCAGGGTGTGGCAACACTACTTGTTCTCGCTCAACAAGGAATGATGGGCCACATGATGAACACGCCGATTGATCTGACCTATCTTGCAGATACTGTCGTCATCACACGTTACTTTGAAAATGCGGGAACAGTAAGAAAGGCCGTTTCAGTCATCAAGCAGCGTTCAGGTATGCATGAGACAACAATCAGAGAATTAATTTTTACTAAAAATGGACTGGTAGTTGGAAGGCCATTAACCGAATTTAGAGGTGTCTTAACAGGCGTTCCTGAATTCACTTCAAACTCTAGAGAGAACTCAATTAACAATGAATGATAAACACCTAGAAGCTCTATTACTCTGCCCAACAGGACAAGACGCAAAATTAATTGCATCCGTACTGCAGCACGATTCAGTGAACTCTAAACTGACAAAAGATCTCGATGAGCTTTGCCAGATGGATTATGAAAATGCCGGAGTGATTATTGTTGCCGAAGAAGCACTGACAAAAGAAGGTGTCGATATTCTAAATGAAAAACTCTCAACTCAAAATCCGTGGTCAGATATTCCGATTATTCTCTTAACTAGCGGTGGAGCAAGAAGTAAGCAATTCAAAATGAAACGTTTGGAAGTTTTTGTGACCAGCGGAAATGTAACTTTGCTTGAGCGTCCACTTCAGCCGCTTACACTTCTTAGTGCAACTCAAGTTGCTCTTCGTTCACGCAGACGCCAGTTTCAAGTGAGAAGTTTATTGGAGTCTCAAATTGAGGCCACAAAAATTCGCGATGAATTTATTTCTATCGCCAGTCATGAATTAAAAACTCCACTGACTTCGCTTAAGCTTCAAACTCAAATGACCAGAAGACAAATTGTCAGACCGGAAGCTTTACTGCCTGATAAAATGCGCAAGCAACTCGACTACACGATTCACCAAATTGATCGCCTGAATAAACTGGTTGATGACATGCTCGATATCTCCCGTATTAATACAGGTAAATTAAATATCACTAAAACTGTTTTTAATTTTTCAGAACTTCTGTATGAACTTATCGAGAGATTCACTCCTCAGTTTGAAGCTGTCGGTATTCAAGTGAAAAGTGATATCGCTCCTCATGTTTTCGGCAACTGGGATTCTTATAAACTTGAACAAGTGATCAACAATCTCTTTTCAAATGCAATTCGCTATTCGCCTCATAAAAATGTCACTATTGGTCTGCGCACTCAAGGTGATAAGGCCGTATTCAATGTCCAGGATGAAGGAATGGGAATTGCTCCTAAAAACCTGGAGCGTATCTTTGAGCGCTTTGAAAGAGTGTCTTCTGTCACTAGTGGACTAGGCCTTGGGCTTTATATTACACGCCAAATCCTCGATCTTCACGATGCTACGATCAGAGCTGAAAGTGAGCTGGGACATGGCTCAAACTTTATTATTGAGCTTCCGCTGTAGCACCTTTTTTTACTCTTTGATCAAAATCCAAAAACCTTCTATAATAGTTGCTGCTTTAAAATAATTCCATGGAATTTAATATGTCATACTATGCAGTAGACTTCGGAACATCGAATTCACTTCTGAGCCACGTTTCCAGTACTGGTGTCATCACACCAATCAATCTGGAGAAGGATGCTAGCAACGTTTTGCGCTCACTTCTCTACACACCTGAGCCCAACGTATGGTTCTTTGGTAAAGAGGCCATAAGAGAGTACGTAAACAACGATGGCGAAGGCCGATTCTTCCGCTCAGTTAAAAAATTTCTTCCTGAAAGTAACTATGCAGGGACAACTGTTTTTAACAAAACAATGAACATCTCAGAAATCATCGCCGTCTTTGTCGGTGAGATGAGAAAGCGCGCGAACCTGGTGGTTGGTGAAAATGTAGAAAGAATTGTCATGGGAAGACCTGCTCTTTACTCAATGAATAAGGCAGATGATCAGCTTGCTCAGGATAGAATGCAAAGGGCCTGCGAGATTGCGGGATTTAAAGAAGTTGTGTTTTGTCCGGAGCCTATTGCTGCGGGACTTGATTACAATGCAAACTCTAATGAACAAAAAATTGTTCTGATTGCTGACTTTGGTGGAGGGACTTCAGACTTCACTTTAATGAAAGTTCATCAGAATGCTTACTCACAAGATGATATCTTGGGCTTAAGTGGGATCTTTAAGGCCGGTGATGCTCTCGATGGTGTGATGATGAAAGATTTCATTGCTCCTCATTTTGGATCGCGCTTTGAATATAAAATTCCCGGTGGAAATAATATCTTAACTTTCCCTCGTCAGCTGCTTACCAAAATATGCTCTCCGGCCCACATCACTCACCTTCGCGAACGAGATACATGGGAATTCCTACAGCACATTCAGAAATTTGCTTTGTCATCAGATGGTGAACGTCACATGAATCAACTTTTCACCTTAGTTGAATGTCAGTTAGGTTTTCCACTATTTGATGAAATTGAAAAAACAAAAGTTAAACTGGGGTCTCAACCTGAAGCTGTTTTTCATTACCGTTATCCTGGAATTTCGATTGATGAATCTTTAACCAAGGAAAGTTATGAAGAAAGCCTTAACTCGACAGTCGATGAAATCATGTCGACGATGATGGAAGTATTTACACAATCAGGATTGAAAATCAGTGACGTCAATCAAGTCTGTCTTACAGGAGGGACTTCACAGCTTCCACTTCTTCGATCTCGTCTTACTGAAGTTTTTGGCAAAGAAAAATTGATTGAATATAATATTTACCAATCGGTTGTTAATGGACTGGCCCAGTTTGCAAAGCGCTTAACTAAATAATTAGAGCGCTCACTTTAAATTATTAGCATCCAATGGAAGTTCGGCAATAAATTTTGATCCCTCTCCAAAGATACTCTCTACCCAGATTTTCCCGCCGTGGGCCTCGACAATTTCACGGCAAATAAATAATCCAATTCCTAATCCTGAGACTTCATCAGCAGAAACAATTCGTTCGTACTTTTTAAAAATAACTTCGACATTTTCCGGTTTAACCCCAATTCCATGATCTTGAATTTCAAGTCGGGCCACATTGCTGAGTACTTCAAGTCTGATTGTTACTGCATTCCCTTTCCCATATTTAAGAGCATTGGTCAGAAGATTCACCATTACCTGCTCAATTCTGTCGCGGTCAAAAAAACCTACGACTGATTCTATGCTTAGATTGCTTAACAATGTGCTTGCACTTTCAAATTGATCTTTAAATCTCTCATACACATCAATGGCCACTTCATGCAAATCGCATTTAATAAAATTATAAGAAAATTTACCAGATTGAATACGGGTCAGGTCAAGCATATCATCAACAAGTCTGATCACACGGTTAATTTGATTTTCATTTTTATCAAATAAGACAGACAATCTATCCGTAGATAAATCACCAACACTACCTTTTTTTATTTTCCTTATGGCCGATTGGTTTTGCAATTTCAAACTGGTCAATGGTGTTTTTAATTCATGGGAAATAATTGATAAAAACTCATCGCGAGAATTAATCGCATCTTTTAGATTTTTTTCTGAATCAATTCGTGAAGTGACATCTCTAATCGTCATTACAGCAAATACGATTCTTCCTTCACTATCAAATATTGGTGACCCGCTATAACTGCCAATCCATCTATCGCTGGTCTCAAGACTTTCGATAATATATTCCTGCCCGATAAATGTTTCACCTCTTAAAGTCCGGGTAATCGGCCAGTCATCTAATTCAAGGAGATCTCCTTCAATACTGTAGAGCTGAAACATTTTAGGGTATGCACTATAATATTCAAAAACATCTTCAGCTTTGTGAAGCCCATGCATTTTACAAGCAGCAGGATTCCATAGAAGCATTCTTCCATTTTCATCACAGAGAATCAGACCTTCGTTCATATTCTCAACAATGGCCTGCAACTGTTTAGTAAGTGCATCGCGGGCCATTCTATCTTTAACTTGTTCTGTGACATCATCGCCGATGACAATCACACCTTCCGGCTCGCCTTTAGAGTTCGTAATTCTTTGAATTGAAAAATTTAAATAAACATCTTTGTCACTATCCATTGTTGACTTAAATTCTTTAGCAGAAAAAGGTTCACCAGTTCGAAAAACTTTTTCAAAAATACGAAAATTTGTTTCCGCAACTTGTGGAAGTGCCTGTCGCATAGGTTTGCCAATGATGGACCCACCTTTGGCAAATATTTCCTGATACCTTGAGTTGGCAAGACTATAGACAAGATCCGGCCCTTTTAAGAATGCGACACCTGACGGTGCCTGCATTAAAACACGGTATAAATCTGCACGTGACTCTTTTAATGCTTCTTCTGCCAGCTTTTTTTCATGAACATCAAAGACCGTTCCGGCCATTCCTAAGAATTCACCATGAGGACCAAAGCGCGGGTTCCCTGAATCGATTGACCATCGGTAGCTTCCATCTTTCATTCTTAAACGATATTCAAACGCAAAATGCTCATGATTTTTATTGGCATCACTAAAGGCCTTTTCTGCATAGAACTTATCATCAGGATGAATATACTCAAGCCATCCTAAACCTAAACCTTCTTCTATCGGCTGACCGGTCAATTCGTGCCATTGATTACTCAGGTAGGAACAGTATCCACTAACATCAGTTATCCAAAGCATCGCTGGAGATAAATCAACATTTTTTTCATAATTAAGTTGCTCTTGTTTTGTCTCTTCAATATCTGTGCATGTACCAAACCATAAGATTATTTTCCCTGCCTCATTTTTAAAAGGTGAACCTCTTGCTTTAAACCAGCGGTATACTCCATCATGTCTTCTAATTCGGTATTCGATATCATAAGGATGAAAACCTTTAATAGCTCCTTTCCATTTGTCCTCAGTTCTTTCCCGGTCATCAGGATGAACAGTATCAATCCAGCTGTCACCTAACATCTCTTCTTGTGATTTCCCCGTATACTCCATCCACTGTTTATTTAAGTAATTGCAGCGGCCATCAGGAAGACTGGTCCAGACAAGTTGCGGAAGTGATTCACTCATTTCTTTAAAACGATTAAGCGCTTCGAGTAACTCTCTTTGACCTAATTTAATTTTTCTTTCAGAAAGAACTTGTTCAGTTGTTTCCACACTAATAACTAAGGACCCAACTATCACTCCATTTTCATCAATCAATGGTGAAATACTATAGGTAAAAAAAGCTACCAAACTTTTATCCGGCCGCTTGATTGGTGAATGCCTATTGACTACCCATGAGGCTTCACCTGTTTCTAAAACAGTATCGAGCTCCAATGAAAATCTCCTCCAGACTTCCGGCCATACTTCCCCCCCGGGCTTCCCCATTACCTTAGGATGCTTGATAGCACCAAGAATCGGAATAAAAGCATCATTGTAAAAAAAGAATTTTTCTTTTCCCCAAAATAACGTCACAGGATGTTTAGTTGTAAAAAGAGTATTGAGATTTAATTTTAAACACAGCGGCCATTTGTCCGGTGGCCCTAAAGGATGCATAGACCAATCCAGGTCTCTTGCTATTTGTGCAGTGACTTGGTTACCTGGAAAAGAAAATGAATAACGACTACTGCCCATAATATCCTTCTCTTTAGATGATATTAATACTTCTACTGCATTTTTCAGTCCAAATAAATGATGTCCCACATATTCGCTAGAATAACAAAATTACCTAGGATATCATTTTAGGCATGTATAAGCGCCCAATACGTTTTATTCAAATTGATTTAGTATCCACCTGCAATGCAAAGTGTCTACATTGCTACAGACAAAATATTGTAGGTGCTGAAAATAATCACTATGAAAAAAATATTCATATAGATCCGAAGTCATTCAAACTAGCTTTGCTGGATCCTTATTTCAATGAACTCGAAGAAATTCTATTCTGCGGCAATTACGGCGATCCGATGGCCAGTACTCATCTTTTGGAAATACTCGATTATCTAGATCTGCACAGGCCAAACTTAAGTTTAATATTTCACACCAACGGGAGTCTTGGGTCAAAAGATCTCTGGATGGGGCTTGCTTCTCGTCTAAATGGGCGTGGAAGATTTGTTAAGTTTGCTATTGATGGACTAGAAGACACAAATCATATTTATCGCAGAGGAGTTTCGTGGAACTCTGTCATGGAAAACGCACAAACATTTATCAAGGCCGGAGGCCGTGCAATGTGGATGTTTATCGTTTTTAATCACAATGAACATCAAATTGAAGCCGCCCGCGCGCTTTCAGTGCAACTTGGATTTGCCAAATTTGAAGTGAAAAAGAATTTTGCTGAAGATTATCATCCTGACTACAAAATTTTATCAACAAACGAGCAAGCTGAACTTCTTTCAAGACTTCCTAAATTAACCCGACAAGATCTTACGATTACAAAAGAAAAATTAAATTCAATTGAAATTGACTGTGAAAGCTCGAGAGATGAAACGGCCTACATAGATCATGAAGGAAGAATCTGGCCTTGCTGTCATATCGCTGGATGGAAACATACTGATGATTCAAGCAAGCGCGAATACCACATTGAAAAAATGGAAAAGCAATATGCCCCATTTTTCAATTCAATTTATCATCATACGCCAACTGAAATCATGAACCATGCTATTTTTAAAACAGAAATAAAAGACTCATGGAGTGACTCCGAAAAAATCCATTACATGTGCAGCTATAAGTGCGGCAAGGCCAGTTGTGATAAACAAACCTGAGTGGATTCTTCACCAACCACAGACCAATCCATTCTTAAATTTTGAATTTTTAAATGCACTTATGCAAAGTGGAAGTGTAAAAACTGAAACAGGATGGACGCCGGCCTTTACTCGAAATGACTCTGGAATATTAATGAGTTTTATTAAAACTCATAGTTATGGTGAGTATATTTTTGACTGGGGTTGGGCAGAAGCTTTTGAAAAATATGGTATTCCCTATTATCCTAAACTCACTTCTCTTCTTCCTTTTACACCAGTGACAACTCAGCACTTTTTAATGAAATCTTTTGATGAAAATCTGGCCGATGCATTATTAAAAGCGCACGATGATTTTTTTATGAAGAACGATTTTTCTTCAACACACTTTCTTTTTTTAACAAACGCTGAAATTCCTTTATTTCAAAAAAATAACTATTTGATAAGAGAAAGTATCCAGTACCATTTCTTTAATCCTGGTTACAAAAGCTTTGAAGATTTTCTCTCTAAATTAAAATCGAAGAAGGCCAAGCATATAAGAACGGAAAGATCGTACGATAACCTGTCTATCAAACGCTACACTGGTGATGAACTGACCAAAGAGCATGCCGACAGGATGTACCAGTTTTATATTTCGACGATTGTGAATAAGAACTCTTTTGATTACTTGAATGCAGAATTCTTTGAGTTGATTTTCAAGAACCTGAGCAAAAACATCCTCTATGTGGAAGCTAGTCAAAATAACTTCCCCATTGCCGGTTCACTCTTTTTTTACGATAGCGAAAAGCTTTACGGTAGATACTGGGGCTCAACTTCCTACGTCGAAAATCTTCACTTTGAACTTTGTTACTATCAGGGAATTGATTTTTGCATTGAAAATAGTATTGCTGTTTTTGAAGCAGGCGCTCAAGGTGAACATAAGATTGCCAGAGGGTTCAGACCCGTTCGCACCTATAGTGCTCATAAAATAAAACACCCTGCATTCCAAAATGCCATTGCTGAGTTCATTGAAACTGAGAAAGTGCATGTAGAGCAATCCATTCTAAAACTGAGCGAGCATCTTCCCTTTAAAAATATTTAAAACTGATGCATACTCTAGTAGTCAATTACTAGGAGATTTTATGTCTATCGGTATTAAGTTTGTTACTATGATCGCCCTGATGGGAACGCTGTCAGTCCAAGCAAAAACTTTTGTTAACTGCTCGGAAGCTTCTCCCGCATCTTTCAATCCACAAGTTGTCACAGATGCTCCTTCTTACAACGCTTCTGCTATTACACTTTATAGCAAGCTTTTAAGATTTGAATTGGGAACAACAAAAATGATTCCTGGTTTAGCAGAGTCATACACAATCTCTAAAGATGAAAAAGTTTATACATTCACGCTACGAAAAGGTGTTAAGTTCCACACGACAAGTTACTTCACTCCGACTCGTGACTTCAATGCTGAAGACGTTGTGTTTTCAATCAACAGACAAAGAGTAAAAGATCACCCATTCCATGGAGTGAGCGGAGGGATTTACACTCAGTATGAAAATAACATCAAAGATAATATCAAAGACGTTGTGGCCCTTGATCCGTATAAAGTTCAAATTACTTTAAATGAAGTTCAAGCTCCTTTTCTAGCTTACATGGCCGGAAACTACATGAGCATTCTTTCAGCTGAGTACGGAGACAAATTAGCAAAAGAAAACCGCAAACAAGATATGGACCAATTTCCTATTGGTACAGGACCTTTTGCTTTCGTTTCTTACGTGAAAGATGGATTAATCAGATACGTGGCACACCCTCAATACTGGGATGCTAAAAGTTACAAAGGTAAAAAAGAAAATAAAATCGACAAACTTATTTTTGCGATCACTCCAGACCAAACTGTTCGTTACCAAAAATTAAAAGCGAAAGAATGTCAGTTCGTAACACTACCTTCAATTGTTGATTTAGATGATATGCGTGCCAACAAAGAAGTGTTGGTTATGAGTCAGGAAGGATTAAACGTTGGTTACCTTGCCATGAACGTCACAAAAAAACCTTTTGATAACGTTCTGGTAAGACAAGCTGTTAACCACGCTCTTAACCGTAAACTTTACATCGATGCTATTTATCATGGTACAGGTGTTGTTGCTTCTAACCCCGTTCCACCGGCCCTATGGTCTTATGACAAAAACTTAAAGGATTATGACTACAGTATCGAAAAAGCAAAAGCTCTTCTAAAAAAAGCTGGATATGAAAACGGATTCGAAACAGAAATGATCACTCTGCCTGTTACTCGTCCCTACAATCCAGACGGAAAGAAGATGGGCGAACTTATGCAAGCCGACCTCGCAAAAGTGGGAATCAAAGTTAAACTTGTGACTTTTGACTGGCCGACATTCTTAAAGACCTCTCGCTCTGGAACTCAACAGATGATTCAATTTGGATGGACTGGAAATAATGATCCGGACACTTTCTTAAACGATCTTTTAAGTTGTGCGAGTGTAGAGTCTGGAAACAATACGGCGAGATGGTGTGACAAAGACTTCAATGACCTAGTGGTTCAAGCACGACGTGTAACAAATCAAAAAATCAGAGCAGATCTTTATAAAAAAGCTCAGAGAATTTTTAAAGAACAAGCTCCATGGGTGACGATTGCTCACGCAAAAGTTTTCCGCGTGATGGATAAAAAAGTAAAGAATTTCAAAATCGATCCTTTTGGGTATGATTACTTTGATCAGGTTGAACTTGAATAAGGATTGGTTCATATGAAAAAATTTGGAATTGCTGTTGGTTTCTTGTGTGTGATTGCTTTAGGATTTTTCTTTTACGCTGCCAGAACACCTTCTGTCGTCGTGATTGAAACAATCTTTGATGCTCCTGTGGAAAAAGTCTGGCAAGTGTGGACTGAGCCTGCCTCAATCCAAAAATGGTGGGGGCCAAACCACTACACAGCTCCGATCATTCAAAATGATTTAAGAGTGGGTGCTTCTTTTTTATATGCGATGAAATCGCCTAAGGATCAGACGACTTGGAATACTGGAAGATACACTGAGATTGTTCTGCACAGAAGAATCGTTGCAAAGATGTCCTTTTCTGATGAGACAGGAACTCCGATGACTGCAAAACAAGCAGGGCTTCCGGGTAACTGGCGTGATGAAATGACAATTACTATTGATTTCACTCCTCAAGGGCAAAGAACGAAAGTGAGAGTTCAACAAGAAGGAATTCCTCTTTTAATGTCTCTTTTTTCCAAGATGGGATGGGAACAGCAGTTCGTAAAAATCGAAAAACTTTTATAGGTGCCAGCAGACTTGTGGTAGCGCAAGCGCTCAACCACAAGTCTGCTGGAACTTTTTAATGGAACTTTTTAATGATGATGAGCTGGCATTTCTAAAGACTTCGCCGTAAAAAAAACTTCTTTATTATTATCCAATACGAGCTTCGCTTTATACTCACTACCTGCCATTATCGGGCCCTTCACATCAAAAACCATGACATGCAGTCCACCAGACTTTAACTCAGTCATAGACTTACTTTTAAGCAAGATAAAATCAACTGGTCTCATAACCATCTTCCCACCCGCCATTTCCATATTGTGAAGTTCAAAAGTTCCTGCGAAGTCCCCTGTCACTTTCATCAATTTTATATCTTTATCAGTGTTGTTAATAAGCTTCATAAAAATAGCTGTCACCTGCATTCCAGGTAATGTTGGTTTAATAGACGCATCTTTAACTTCAATATCAGCAGCAAATAAGTTTACAGATAAAACTAGACTAAGAGTTAGGATGATTTTTTTCATTGGATACCTTGTGGATTAAAAATTTTATTAAGCTGATCAAGTATAACGACTTTAGGTGAACCATGAGCAATAGGTTGAAGCATCTTCCCTTCTGGAGATAAAACAATGATGTCAGTTGAATGATCAATCGTATAACCCATTGTCGACTTCAATGGCATTTTCATAAATACCACACCAAAGGATCTGGTAAAGAGATCGAGCTCTTTCAAGCTCATGATCACTGGACGAATCTTCGGATGGAAATAAGATGAGTACTTCACCATTCTCTCCATGGAATCTCTCTCAGGGTCTAGATCAATAAAGAGAAAAGTAATTCTATCAAGCTGTTCTTTAGGAAGGGATTTAAAGACACTCGACATTAAGCTTAAAGTTGTCGGACAAACATCCGGGCAACTTAAGAATCCAAAATACATAAGCACGATCTGATTATCTTTTTTTAGATCATTGAGAGTGATAGTTCCCGTTGATGTTTTTAAGGGATGAGTAAGTGGATTAAAGTTTCTCTCTCCTCTGATTTGCAGATAAGAGAAAATTAAAACTCCCATCAGCCCCAATGTGGCGGCAAAAAATTTAAGATTATTTTTCATTTAACTCTCCGATTAAAACCAACGAAATAAATCCCTTCCATAAACCAGCTTAGGCCATGGGATTGCTGATATAACAATCAAAAGAGTGACAATCATTGTGATAGATAAAATTCGATAACGAGATTCAATTGGCTTTTTTATAGCGATCCATTTTCCCATATGAAACACACCTACTCCCAGAATCATTGAAAGTGCATGCCTAATTCCAAAGAAAAAGAAATAAGGATCTTTTATGAGATCAGGATTAGAAATAATGGCTTTAGGAATTGGACTCAGACCGAAATATAAAGTCAGACCAATAGCTAATTGTGTGTAATAAATTTGAGAGAATCCATTGAGGTATGAATTGTCTGCTGAACTCCATTTTTCATTCTTAATCCAGGATTTAATAAATTTAAATCCCAATGAAATAATGCTGATTAAAACCACCCAACGAAACCATGAATGTAAAAATAGAACTGATTCGAACACAAAGGCCTCTTCCTAATTATCAATGCATTAAACTTCATTTGATAAGCACAGTAAACGCAGCAATATGTTGCGCTCGCACTTAATAGTGGAATGATTTATGCATTTACTCCCATGACTGTAATCTAAAATTACTTTACCAATCAAGGAGGAGAACGTGACAATTAAAAATTCAACAGTGGTCATAATGGGAGCATCAAGCGGTATCGGACATGGAACAGCTCTTGCTTTCGCCAAAGAAGGGGCCAATGTCGTTCTAGCTTCACGAAATGAGGGCACTTTGAAAGATGTGGCCAAAGAATGTGAAAAGTTTGGAGCTAAAACTTTAGTTGTTGAAACTGACGTGACTGACGCAGACTCTGTGCTGGAGCTGGCCCGTAAAGCGGCCAATGCTTTTAACGGACGCATCGACGTATGGGTCAATGATGCCGGAGTTGGGGCAATTGGGAATTATGAAATTGTTCCCATGGATTCACATGCACAAGTTGTTGCCGTTAACCTAATGGGCTACATGCATGGAACACACGCGGTTCTGCCTTATTTCAAAAAACAAAGATCAGGAACCATCATCAATATGAACTCAATCGGAGCCTACATTCCAAGTGCATACTCAGCTTCATATACGGCCAGTAAGTTTGGTCTAAGAGGCTTTATGGATGCGATTAGAGCAGAGTTTCGTGAGTGGCCTGACATTCATATCTGTGATGTCTTCCCAGGTTTTGTTGGCTCGCCAGGAATGAAGCATGGAGCGAATTATGTGGGAGTTGAAATGAAGCCGATGCATCCAGTGATTAGTGCTCATAGAGTTGCTGATGAGATTGTCGAGCTTGCTAAAAATCCAAAAAATAAACAGCTCATTGGTCTCACTGCGAGAGTTGCAAAATTTATCGGTAACCTTGCTCCGGAATCCTCGGCCAATTCTTTGGCGAGAGTCATGGAACATCACTTTAAAAATGGAAAAAGAGCGCCAATTGACGATGGGACCTTATTTTCACCGACACCTGCTTCCACTTCGCAAATTGAAGGGTCTTATAATCATATAAAAAGAAATACGATGATTGTCGGTGGAGTCTGCGCCGTAGCTGCTGGTGCTTATCTCGCTTGGAAAATGAATCATTCATTGCAATCATCACCTTCCAATCGTCAACTACAATAAAAAATAAATGGGCCTTTTTCATTGGAAAAGGCCCATATTTACGCAACTCAAAAACGCGCATTGTTTCTAAATAAATTCTTCTAACATCAAAAATCGCGATGCTAGAAGATGTCATATATTTTAAGCATAATTTAACTGACAATAAGCCTCACAATCTTCATTCTAATGCTCCACACATTCACACACACAATGACATTTTGGAGACGCACAAGTGCAAGTACAAACTGAAACAAGAAGGCTTAACGACCTTAAAGCAACGAACGCTTATTTAAGATTAGGAACTGATGTAACAGATCTTGAAAAATCAATTTCTACTGTCGGTCTTATCGCTCCTCTGGTTATCTCTGTAGATAACGTTATTCTGGCAGGCGCTCGCCGCTACCAGGCCCTTTTAAACCTGGGCTACACTGAAGCACCAGTTGTTGTTATCGACAAAGGTGAATTAGAAAGAGAACTAATTTCAATCGATGAAAATCTTGTAAGAAAAGATTTAAATAAAGTCGAAGTTGAAGGTCACCTAAGACGTGCTAAAGAAATTTATCAAGCAATCAATCCATACGAAGAAAGTGCTCCGGCAGAAGTTGTAGGAATGGACGCAAACGATGAAGAAATTCAAAAGAAGAAAGTCATTCTTCCTGCTGAAAAATTCTTAAACATTGTTTCGGAAAAAACGGGTCTATCTCCAAAACAAATTCACGAAGCGATTAACCGTGATGAAATGGCCTCTGACGAAGTAAAAGAAGCAAGACAATCAGGTGAGCTTTCAATCAGCCAGACAAATGAATTTGTTAAACTGACAAAAGACGAACAGAAAAAATCTCTTAACCATATTAAAACTCTCCCTGTAAAAGAGATCAGAAGCTTCGTTAAGATGGCAAAGTCTCAAGGTGTAGAAGAAGCTCTAAGAGGAACTCCAAAACTTCCTCACGCTCGTGAGTTTATGGAAATCGAAATGATGCTTAAAAAGCTACAAAAGAAATTAAAGCAACTGGAACTTGAAGGAATCGCTCTTGAGCATTTCCCACAAGCTGCTCAGAAAGCTTTTAATGAAGTTGTAAATTTCGGAAGAGTGATGGACGAAGAAGAAATGAAAGCTTTGCAGTTTTATAAAGAAAATGGATACCATCAAGAAACTAGTTACCAGGCATAATTAAAATGCCTCTTAAGGCCAGTTATATAGGTCTTAAGAGGCATAAGTTAAATAGCGGTTAAGGTATTTTGAACATTCACAATGCAGCATTTTTATCAAAAGTTGCTCCCCTAGTTCTTTCTCGTTAAACTTATCAAGAAAATGATTAAGCCCAATAACACATTTTGCCCTGTTCCTTGGAAAGAATTGTCTGCAACTCCTTCTGGAAGTGTAAGGCTTTGCTGTTCCAGCTTACAAGATGCAAACATTTCTAAATATGAAGATGGCTCAGTCGCAAAGCTTACCGATGATTTGCAATTAGCATGGAATACAAACTTCTTTCAGGAAGTTCGTAAGAAAATGCTAGCGAATGAACACGTTAGGGCATGTGAAAATTGTTATCGCCAAGACAATGCAGGAATAAAATCTGCGAAAACGGCTTGGCTTGAAAAATACCCTGATTTATCAAATGAAGACCTGGCCTCAACTATCAAGATTGATCAAGTCGAGCTCTTGGACTTACGCCTGGGAAATATATGCAATCTGCGTTGCCGTATGTGTGATCCTTATTCGTCTTCTGCATGGATGAAAGAATGGAGGGACTTAGGAGAGCTAGTCCCTCAACCTGACGATAAAACCTGGTCACGTCTTGAAAAAAATGAATGGCCGCAAGACCCGCGAGTATGGGAGCAACTAAAACGAGTTGTACCAAAACTTCGAACAGTCAGACTTACTGGTGGTGAGCCTTTTCTTGTTACGGCCAATAAAGAGTTTTTAAAATATTGTATCCAATCAGGCCATGCTTCTCATATCGAATTAAATTACAGCACAAACGGTACTGTTTGGGATAATGACCTGCCTGAGTTGTGGAAACATTTTGAACAAGTGAATTTAAGAGTTTCAGTTGATGGCCTTTACGAAGTGAATGATTATATCCGTACGCCAAGTCGCTTCGAGCAGATTCTTCGCAATATTGATAAAATGCAGGAGCTGGCCTCTCATGCTCCCGTAAAAGTCATCATTGGTTGCACTGTACAGATTTATAATATTTTCCAAATCCCAAGCTTCATTGAGTTCTTTAGAAATAAAAATCTTTTTATAAATTTAGATTTTGTTCAAGACCCATCTTATCTTGCTCTGAATGTTTTACCAAAAAATCTTGCTGAAAAAGCACAACAGATACTTCAAAAAGAAATCGCTTATCCTGGGGTTTCGGCCCTAGTGAATTTATTGGATTCTTCAAAAACTTCTCAATGGAACCAATTTATTGCATATACAAAAAAATTAGATCAACTCCGAAATCAAAATATTTCAAAAATTGTTCCGGAGTTAGGATTAGAATGAGTTCTGTATTACCTCAACATTTTTGTGTCGTCCCTTTTGTCCACTTCAGTTGTAAGCCTGATGGAAGTCCTCGCGTTTGTTGTTTCAGTCAAAATAGTTATGTTTTAAATGATGATGGAAAACGCTCTCACCTCTCGGCCCAATCGATAAATGAAATCTGGCACTCAAAATGGATGGATTCATTTCGTGAGAAGATGCTCTCTCAAGCTGTTCCTCCGGAATGTAAATTTTGTCATAATGAAGAAGCAACAGGAAAAATATCTAAGCGCCAAAGTGAAAACCGAAAATATCTTGAGACATCAAAGGAAATTATAGCTTGTGCAAAAAATCAGAATGGAAAGATCAACTCTCCTCCTGTTTATTTTGATCTTAGACTTGGTAACCTTTGTAATTTGAAATGCAGAACATGCAATCCACTTTTCAGTTCAGCCTGGGCCCGTGAAGTTGAAGCTCATCCAACGAATGCTGTTTTACAAAGTTATCAAAGTACCTTGGATCAAGCACGCTTAAGTGAGTCCTGGCACAAGAGTCCCGATTTCTGGGAGCAGTTTCATTCGATCGCAGGGAGTATTGAAGAGATTTATTTAACCGGTGGTGAACCGATGTTAATTAAAGAGCATTTTTCTTTGTTAAAGTTCTTCAAGGAAAATGACTACGCTAAGAATATTTATCTTCGATATAATACTAATCTGACGTTATTGCCGGAAGAGTTTTTAAAGATTGCTCCGAGCTTTAAGAAGATTTCGCTCAGCTGTTCGATTGATGGTCTGAAGGAAAAGAATGACTGGTTGAGATCGCCTAGTAAGTGGTCTATGATTCAAGAGAATTTTAATAAGACATTACTACTTCCTGAGAATGTGAGTATTGATATCAATTGCACTGTTTCGATTTTCAATGTGCTTTATTTTGATGAATTGTTTTTATTCTTTAAAGATATTGCAGTGAGAACGGGAAGAAAAGTTGAAGTCTATCCTGATATCCTTCATGAACCTGAGTTTATGCAGCTCCACCTTTTGCCTGATGAACTAAAAACGCAAGCGATAGCAAAGCTCACACACTTACTTAAACAAAGCGACCTAACTTCTTCTGAGAAGAAGAATATCTCATCTCTTGTTAAGCTTCTGGAAGTTCACAATACAAATCAGTCAGATTTACTAAAGCAGCTCAAGAACCACATCGTGGCCCTTGATAAAATTCGTAATGAAAAGTTTGAAATGATTTTTCCTGAACTGACTAGTCTCCATAGTAACTAGGAAAATCACCAACGGGATATTGACTAGAGGGTTTTCGAGAGTTGTGACTATCATGAAATCTAAATCCAATTATAATAGGATTAGAATTCAGGCCGAAATTTTGATATTTAATTAGATCATTACAATAGCTTAAGAAATGATGAGGTGACTTGATTAATGGTCACTACCTAGAATCTTCAACAATTCCAAACTCACTTTCCCCCCCCACTCAGCAGACAAACTCGGCGGATAATGAATCCCTTCCTTATTATTCGCAGGAAAACTCGTAAGCTTCAAACTATCAATATAAAAACATTTATTCGCTTTCGCCAATTCACTTAGCAGTGCATTCGTCTCTTTCAATCTCTCTCTCGTCACTACTTTCGAATTAGCATCAGGTGGCCCAATCCAAATACAGATACTGTCTTCTGACTCAATAGCATTCATCATCGCCACAATACTCTTCGTTGCACTCTTAGGTGCATTCACTGCGATGTTAGTTCCCAACTGAACAATCGTGACATCAGGGCGATACTTCGCTAACTCATCAGCAAATTTCGGAGTCTGGTGCTCTTGCGATCTCACTTCTTCTTTGCCGTCTTTTTTCCAGAATCCGCAAACAGTTTTTTCGAATTTATTATTTCCCAGCCACGTACTTGGAGTCGCTCCACAACTTGCTTCTAAAATAATGCGATCAGAAATCGTTGAAAGATTTTTTTCAATCGTCACTCCAAGTTTTCCATAACTATGGGAGTCCCCTACATATAAAATTGTAGGATTGACTGCAGACAAGGCCGCAGTTGAAATCATCGATAGGATTGCCAGAAGTGTTATTTTCATAAGGCAGCAATCTAACATAAAACCTCCCCTCAAAAGTAAACTATGAAAACTCTACAGGTATTTGATATTAGCAACTTAGACCTGTAATTTTAGCCTGACGGGGTTGTGTTTCAGTACTCAAACAAGTATAAATCCTCCAATCATTCAATGGAGAATCAAATGAAATACATTCTAATATTTTGCCTTTTCGCTGTGACTGCAGCTTTCGCAGACGTTCCAAATGCAGACGAATACAGATACCACGCACACTTTACAAAATACTCATGCAAAAGCTTTCGTGATGAAGCTGCTGCTCCAACAATCATGACTGACAAAGGTTTAGGCCTTCAATACATGAGTGTTGATCATGAAATGAAAAATGCAGTTATCAGTGTTATTTCCTCACAAGCGCCATCTTGCGTATACAGTGTTCACTATAGTATCGATTCAAAAAACGATATTTTAAATTATGTGGCTTCAGAAATAAAAGATGAAACATGCGAACTAAAAAAAGAAGATCTTGATGCTATTTTCAAAGATGGTTTCAGATATGTTCATAAATATTACTACTACTTTGCTTTAAAATTTAATGCAAAATTCGAAAATGCTTGTGAGACGACGACGGGAAATTTCATGGCCGAGTTTGAGCTAGGTAAACAATAATTCTCTCATTTCCACCAGGTCTTCGATCTGGTGGAAATTTGTAAAATGCAAATGCCCCAATTTATCCCTCAAAATGGAATCTTTTACCTAGTTTTAAAGGCCATTTCCTCTCTCAAATAGGCAACTTTTTTAGCATCACAATTAACCCTGTTTAAGTCCTTAAACATGTTAAAATTTCTAGATGAAAACTTCCCTATTATCACTACTGTTTATTTTATTACTTTCTAGCTGCTCACACATCCAACCAAATGTTGAGTCTGTAAACGAGCGCTCAGTTGCGTCTGAAAGATGTGATGAGTTAGTTGCTTTATTTTTTAATAAAAATATTGTGGCATTGGAAATTCCATCGACCTCTTTATTAGGACAAAATAAGAATCTTATTCAAAGAATGGATGGCATAAGACTGAGTTCAATTGATTATGGCCAATACTATCAGGATTTTTTTACATTAAATAAGAGACCACCTACTCTTAGAGATGCTCTTACTTACATTGAAGGAATTAAGCGTAAAACTATTAACAATTATGATTTGTTGATCTCAGATCTTCAGCAGCTTCCAAATAGTAAATCTCCCGAGGTTCAACTTTTTATTCAAGAAGTCTCAAAAGTAAAAAGCAAGGTTTCGCAGGGGAAAAGTATTAAGCAATATGATCTTGAACTTATCGCTTCTTATGAAAAAGGAAAAACGACTATTCCTAATTTAGATACAGTCATTCCTATTGATGACGATGTAACGGGAACACAAGTAGATCAAGTGTTTTTTCAGTACTTAAGAGTTGTTGATACCCTTAGTGATTTTCAAGGTGGCTATGGGGAATTAATGGGTATGGCGACTTCAAAAGAAAAAGTTTTAATGCGTGGAATGAGATTTGATAAAGCAGGTCCAAGCAATCCAATCACTGAAAGGGCCATTGCTGAAAAGGTCAATGCTCTGGAAGTTAAAGTGAGCAAAATGACGAACGAAGAAATCATTGAGTTCATCAATCCACACAAAGAAGGTCTTTTTAGAGAAGCTTATAGATTCTTAGAAGAAAACCATTTTTCAATGGATCAAAGACAGATTGTCATCAGCAAGATTTTTAAAATGATAAGAAGTAAAGAGATTGACTTGATCACTGAAAATAATCAAGGCGTTGTTACCTGGGTGGAAGTTAAAGCTTATAATAAGCCTATAAACATGAGACTACTTAACCATGGTACTAAGAGTATTCTTGATCAATTAATTGAGCATAAGGCCCTAAGAGATATATTAGGACTTGAGGCCAGTGTAAAGTTAAGATTCGTCTCTTCGATTTCAATCATTAACGATGAAGCAATTAAAGCTATTGAACAAATTGGATATGAAGTTGTAAGTGCAAAATGAGTAAATGGAATTTAAAAAATTCATTTCATAAAATTATCTTCGATTCGGATTTATCGGTTATCGAATCGTGGAATAATGTGGTCTTTTTGTATTCTAAAATAATGAATGACGAAGAAATTTATAAAAAAAACTACCTCTTTTTTTCATCTTCTACCAACTCCCCTTTTGCTAAAGAAGAAATTCTTGACTGTCTGGAATTTACGTTTGAAATGTTGAGCAATGATGAGTTTAACAAAGCACTAACAAAAGAAGATAATCTTAATTTTTATGACCTCTTTCTAGAGATTCAATCTATTGTTTTGCATGACAATGGTGATACATTCTCCAGTTCCATCAGCGAATTTTAATTCTCACACCTAAGCTTCCATCATTTGCGGCACACGTATTGCTATTATTTATAGCAACAACAAGGAGCAGTTATGGAACCCAATAATACTGAATCTGAAAAATTACATCCCCCAATCAAAGAAAAATTTAAATCTATACCTGAAACGTTTGGTATTCGGGTTAATGAAGAACCCATTTATAACGTTCTTAAAAAAGATGGTGACTTTGAAGTGAGACATTATCCGAAGCAACTGATTGCGAAAATTACACTTCATGGGATGTCTTATGATTATTTTAGAGAGCATGCTTTTGAAAAGCTTGCAGCCTACATCTTTGAAGGAAGTGAGAGCAAAAAAAACGAGCAGCTTCCTATGACCGATCCGATATTACAACATGAAGATCCTAATGGGGCCTGGACGATGTCATTTATTCTTCCTAAAGAGTACACACTGGCCACGGCCCCGAAGCCTAAAAATCCGGAAATCATGCTGGAGGAAGTTGAGCCTTACAATGCTGCTGTTGTTACCTACTCTGGGAATAATAAGTTAAGCAAGATTGAGGAACATAAAAAAGAATTGGGTGAATGGGTTAAAAAGCAAAATGAGTTAGCGATGACTGGACATTTTTTTATTGCTCAGTATGATGCTCCGTTTGTAGTGCCGCATTTGAAAAGAAATGAGGTTCAAGTGAAGGTTAATACTGTTCATTAGAGATTAATCACCGAGCTATGGGTACTTGCACAAAGTACCCATCTTTCAATCCTCTTCATGGCAACGCGCTTGCAGTATCCCAAATCATATTGAACAATACTCTAGTGTATTGATCTCAAATAGGATTCTATTGACCATGAAAAAATTTAAAATGATCTTATCAGTACTCATCATCCTGACGTCCATCGTTCTATGCCAACAAATCATTCACAACTCTACTATCAATCAGGCCAATAAAGTCGACTCTGCCGAACTTAATCACATCAGATACGGTCTTCTAAGCGTCGATACATGGAAAACTCAAGTCTCTGGGATTGTATTAGCTGAAGTCGATAAACTAGATTTCACAAACGATTATGAAACTGAATTAAAAAGCAACATCGAAACTCAATTGAATATTCTCATCACTAAAGTTGATGAGAAAATCAAGCAGAGCAATAAAGGATTCAAAGGAGCTATCAAGCAGGCCTTCATAGATATTTTTATAAGCATTGATGATATTAAGAAAGGTATTCCGACTTATGCAGACTCAATGGTTAAAGAGATGCAAAAAACCCGCAATCAGGCCAAAATAAAAGCTCTCCTGAAAGAGAAGCTTGTTCAGTATATTGATAAAACCTTCGACCAGCAGGACATGTCTCAAGTCGAAAGGATTATGAAGCGCACTGACTCTCTGGATATTGAAACGGCAAGACTGGTACTTGCCAATGAAATTGCAAAGAAAAAAGAAGTGATCTCTAACGAATCAATCATACTTATTTCCATTTCAATTATTCTTTTTCTCCTGCCTGCCTTTAACAATAAAGAGGCACTTCAGCCTTTCCAATACAGTATTATGATTTTATCGCTTATTATTCTGCTTGTTGTAGGTGTCACATCTCCAATGATCGACATGGAGGCTAAAATATCAAAGATGACCTTCATCCTGATGGATCATCAAATCCATTTTGAAAATCAGGTCCTCTATTTTCAAACCAAAAGTGTTCTCGATGTTTTCTGGATCATGATTACTCATGAAACTTTTCAAATGAAGTTCGTAGGAATTTTAATGGTTCTCTTCAGTATCGTGTTCCCTGTTTTGAAAATCATTTCGTCATGGGCCTTCTATTATAACTATCGTCAGGCCAGAGAAAACAAATGGGTTAAATTCTTCGTTTTAAAATCCGGTAAGTGGTCAATGGCCGATGTTATGGTCGTCGCTATCTTCATGGCCTATATTGGCTTTAACGGCATCATTACAAGCCAGTTTGGAAAGCTTTCAACAGCAACTAAAGACATTGTCATCCTGACAACCAATGGAACGGCCCTTCAACCAGGTTATTATCTATTTTTCACCTATGCGATGCTCGCTCTCTTCCTTTCAGCTTATCTAGCTAAATTGCCTCATGAGGAAAAATAGTTGACTCAAATGCTACTTTTTGCCCCAGCATTATCATAATTTCTTGGTACAGAGCGTGCATTCACTACTTCATTACAAGCATCCATGCTTGATGGAGAATGTATGTTTGACCCCCTAAAGAGTGCGAAGGCAGCTGGCCTGAAATATGTCACAGATGCAAAACCTGGAATCAAACGATTAAAGAAAGGAAAAGGTTTTAAGTATATTGATGAGACCACTGGCAAAAATCCAAATCAAAAAAATCTTTTAAGAATTAAAGAATTAGTTATTCCTCCTGCGTGGGAGAATGTTTGGATTTGCAAAGATCCTAATGGACATCTGCAAGTGACAGGAAGAGATGCTCGCGCTCGCAAACAGTATCGCTATCATGAAAAATGGACTATCAAAAGAAACACTACGAAATTTGAGAATATGAAACTTCTTTGTAAGAAGCTTCCACTCCTACGTAAAAAAATAGAATCTGATTTAAAGCACCCTGGAATGCCTAGAGAGAAAGTTATCGCTGCAGTTATTAAGGTCATGTTAATTACAAGAAGTCGAATTGGTAATAGTGAATACGCTGCTCAAAATGAAACTTATGGACTCACGACAATTCTTAATGAGCATGCAAAAGTAAAAGGTAAAAACATTAAACTTAATTTTCGTGGGAAAAGTGGTGTCGATCACGATATTACATTTGAAGATGAAAAGATTTCAAAAATCATCAAGCGCTGTCAGGATCTCCCAGGTGAAGAGCTTTTTGCCTTCATTGAAGATGATCACGTGACAGATATCAACTCTCTGCATGTAAATGATTATTTAAGAGATGCTACTCACGAAGATTTTACTGCAAAAGATTTAAGAACATGGTGTGGTACTTGCGAAGCTTTAAAATTGCTTATGCAGAACTTCCCTCTTGAAAAACTATCAGAGAACAAAATCAAAAAAAGACATATCTCTGTTATTAAAGAAACGGCCGCTCACTTAAGAAATACTGTCGCTGTTTGCAAAAAGTATTATATCCATCCTGTTATTTTCCTGGCCGATGAAAAAAACACTCTGAAGAAATTATGCAAGACCTGTACGAGTACCTCTAAATATATGCAGAAAGAAGAAAAGATTCTCAAAAAGTTACTAAAGGCTTAATTCCGTGACAGCTTTACCTGTCGCCACATCAATTGGCTCAGAAGTATGTTCATGAAAGATTCTCCACTGCCCTTCTTCTTTTTTTAACCCAAGTGTTGACCTTGTCCACATATCGGTCCTCTCGCCATTTTTTAATTTTCCAGATGTTTTAATAAGAGCATGGCATATACTTAGCTCTTCGCCAGACTCTACATGAATGTCATTAAATTTGAATTTTATTTCTCCATCATAAGATTTAAACCAATGCTCAATTCTATCTCGCAATAATTCTTTACCTGAATACTTAAATGGTGGCATGAGATCAAACGCTTCAATGTTGCTTGTATGAAGTCTTAATAAGTCTTCAATGTTTTTATCCTGCACATCTAACTCATACTGCTTTAACAGATCAGAGATTTCACTTTTGGCACTCATAAAAATTCTCCTTGTAGCACACACAATACTCAACTCATTTTGTGTGACAATGACGAATCTACTCTAATAAATAATTGCAATTCTAAGGCCGTGGGGAAAATTACCACAGCATCATAAGAAAACTCCTATGATTACAGTCATATTTTTTGGAATGAATCTTGTATTCGTTAATATGCAGCATGAGACAGTTCACTAACGAACGACTACGTTGCAGGAGAATTATATGAAAGATTTAAAAAAGAAAGAACCGTTCTCTAAAAAGGTTGGGGATAAAATCGAAAGACTAGGAGAAAAAGTTTCCAATGTTGGTGCACAGAAAGTTGGCGGTGCCATCTCTCGTGCAGGCAATAAACTTGAACACTCTCAAGATAAAAAAGTGAACACATTTGATAAAAATAAAAGATAGTTTTTATCGAAGATTTCGGCGGACTTCATTGTTCGCCGAATTACTATAAGAGTTTATAACTATGACTTACTCAGAAATAAAGATACAAACAGATCTGCCCCTCAAATACATCGCGCAAACACCTGCTGACACAAAAAACAAACCGCTTGTCATTTTTCTTCATGGGTTCACTAGAAGTGAACAAGATATCTCTCATTTTAAAAATGATTTCTTTCCGGAGTTTACTTATCTTTCTGTAAGAGCTCCACTGCCTATCTACTCTGGCCATCAATGGTTCAGCTTGCAAATTCCACCAGGTGGTCTTATTCAAGTTGGACAAGAAATTAAAAATAGCTCAAAACTACTCGAAGACTTTATCAAGGGCGCTGTCCGAAAATACCAAACTGATACTGAAAAAGTATTTCTCATTGGCTTTAGCCAGGGCGCTATGATGAGTTACGAATTAGGGTTAAGGAAGCCTATGACCGTAAGAGGAATCGCTGCTCTTAGCGGGGCCATGCTTCCGATAGTGCAGTCACAGATGAAGCCTGGGCATGATTTAAAAAACCTAGCGGTCTTCATAGGACATGGGACTGAAGATAATAGGATCCCACTCGATGCGGCCAGTGCTGCAAATAGCACGCTTTCAAAGACCTCCATCAGCCCGACATTCCATTCATATGAAGGTTTAGGGCACACGATTAACCATAAAGAACTGGTCGACATCAATGCCTGGATTAAAAACACCCTGTCCACCAATCGAAGCGCGGTAAGACAAAGATGAGGATTTATGGATAAACTAGTCCCTACTGCGTAGCTTCTTCTTTTTTATAAAAAGCACCATTCTTAAAGCTATTCATCTCAGAAGATCTGAAATTTTAATCTCATTTTAATCTCGTTCGCCTAAGCCATCATTTTCCTTCTTCCAATCTACATTCAAATGGCCATGTTAAAAAATTTTAATCTCTTTAAATAAAAATCAACCATCGCTTCCTACCTCTCAAAATGGGGAGGGCAAAAAATTTCAATTGTGATTTTTCAAAAAAGGAGTAAATTTCTTTCAATTCAAAAAAAATACTTTGAGCAAATATCTTGCTTGAAGGAACTACTAAAGGAGTTCTCATGAAATCACTTATCGTTATCGCTCTTGCTCTTACTTCAGTTGTATCTTTTGCTTCAGACAAAAAAGAAGTTAAAGCTACTGAAACAAAAACTGTAGAAGTTGCTCCAGCTACTACAACAACTACTACTACAACTCCAGTTGTTGAAGTTGCTCCAGTTGCAAAAAAAGTTTCAAAAAAACACGCTAAAATGACTAAAAAAGTAGAAGTTAAGTCTGTTGAAGCTGCTGCTCCAGCAACTACTCCAGCTCACAACTAATTTTTTAATTTAAAAAATTATTTATAAAGAGGGCCCCGATAAGGGGCCCTTTTTTATTTCTGATCTTGCCGCAGTGATCACTACTTCTATAGTCGGTTATTTCTCAATCTAAATTTTCATTACATTTTTGAATCTAATTTCCAATGCTCATTTTTTTAAGCTTAAATAAGCAAGTATGAAGAAATCTTCAAGAGGAGAAATTTTATGAAAACCGTAACCCCCTATCTAATTTTTAATGGCAACTGCAAAGAAGCAGTGAACTTCTACAACTCCCATCTTGGTGGCGAACTCTTCATGACGACTTATGGAGAAGCTCCTCAAACAGATTGCCCGAGCGGCGCTGAAAATAAAATCATTCATGCTAATTTAAAGAAAGGTGATTTTAATTTAATGGCCAGTGACACTCCAACAGGCACTGCTCATGTAGGAGACAATATTCAACTGTACCTTCATTGTGAAAGTCGTGAAGAAGTTGAAAAGATTTATAAAGGTCTTAGTGAAGGCGGAACACAGAAGGTTCCATTGAATGATACTTTCTGGGGGGCTTACTTTGGAATGTTCACAGACAAATTTGGAATCAATTGGATGCTTGGATTTGAATTACCAAGAAAATAATTTAAAGGGCCCGCAACAGGGCCCTTTATTTCGAATTTAATGAGACATCTTAGACATTTCATTACAACTCTTAGCACACGCTCTACACGCCTCAATACACTCTCTTAAATTTTCATCTCCAAGCGATTCACAAGTATCTGCACATTCAATACATACCTTTGCACAGATCCCACATGTATCTACATGAAAAGCAGAATTCATCATCATAAATTTAGCTGATGTATGACAAATTTCTGCACATGACTTTATTAAAATAAGGGCCTGGGAGAAATTCTGTGAATTGCCATATAGGGCTTCGGCAAGTGTCTGCTCACAAACCCTGAAACAGTTTAAGCAGTTTTGAATACATTGATCCATTTTAGTTGGTACATGACCTTTTCCTTTTGAGTTATTTTCCATCACTTGTGTTTGCATAGTATCCTCCATTTCGTAAAGACGTTGATATTTTAGCTGCAATCTAGGGGCCATGAGATATGAAATGTGTTAAAATCTTTCATCATGACTAAGATCCAAAACGATAATTTAAATTTATGCCAAGAAGTGTGTACGGAGTTTCAGACTCTGGGTTTCAAGAAAGATGTTGATCCGCGTACATTGAAGGAAAGCTATAATATTTTAAAGCAAGCTGATGGCCAGTGGTTTAAGAGTACTAAGACCGGACTGCATGATGCTGCGACAATAACTATGCTAGATTTGAGTGCCATGCCTTTTTTAAAAAAACTGACGGAATTAATCGATGAATTGGATTCTGAAGTTAAGAAAGAAGGTGGAAGAATTTTTATAAGTGAGAATTTGGTTTATAAAATTAAGAAAGGAACTCAATCCCCTCTTTTAGTAAATGAGAACCCTGAAGAGAAGGCCTTTGGACGCTACAGAAAGCTGTGTGATGAAATTATTGAGCACGGGCTTGAAAAAGATCGTTATAGAACTGAAGAGACTTATTTGCTCACAAAAGCGGCCAATGGTGAATGGTCGATGAGTTCGAGTCATGAGAATCATAGTGGGACTAAGAAAGTTTTGAATTTGGCGAAGATGACTCAGTTAAAAATCGTTGCGGCTAAACTTAATAAGGTGGATTCTAAATTTCAGTTAAATGGTGGAAGAGTTTTTGTAACCCCTACTAGAATCTATAGACTCAATAATAAGGTTGAAGTCGATTTTAAAATTTAATTGCTTAAGTTATTAAAATTAGAGTCCTGTGCCTAAGGCATCTCCTCTATAAGTTTTACACCAACCCCCCTCTAAATCCCTACTTCATATATACCCTCTAAGTAATCATTATTTGGAGTCACTCATGCCCACTTTGAAGTTTCTTAGAACTACATTTTCCCTTGTGGCCGCCCTTACTTCATTGTCCGCATTCGCCGGTCCTCCAGCATACAGTTTATTAAAAAATGCTCGCCCATTCATCAAACTTCCTGAGTACTCAGTCGAACAAAAGAAACTTGTCCTCGATCAAGCTCGCCTCATCCTTTCTCAAATCTACATTAACCGTGAACTAAAAATAAAAGACTTCGGGCCAACAGCGAACCCAATTCCTTACTTAAATAAAATCGAATCTGAACTAAGCACAATCTCTGATCTATCTTTCCACAAACAATTAAGTGATATTTTCTTTCGCTTTCGCGATCTACATACTCTTTATTATCTTCCTAAACCTTTTGCTTGTTACGACTCATTCCTGCCTTTTACTTTCAAGGAAGTAACTGCTGCTAATGGAAAAAAAGTTATCGCTGTCTCAACGATGAGAGATGACGCTGCAGTTTTAAAATTCATGCCTAAGCCTTTTAGATTAAAAATTGGTGATATCGTCACTTCATACAACGGTCTTTCTATTGAAAAGGCCATCCAGGCAAACATGGATCACTCCCTTGGTGCTAACCCAAGTGCGGCCAGAAGAAAAAGTATTGAAAACCTAAGATTCTACCAGCACAACCTTGATCTTCTTCCTGAAAAAGACAGCACCAAATTTGAATTTCAGACAAGTGAAGGCGAAAAATACAAAATGGAAATTCCATGGGTAACCTGGAAAGACTGGAACTGTGTTGGTCAAAAAAATAATCTTGCAGTAAACACAGTAAGAAAAGCACCAATGGCCGAAGCAAAAAAAGATAGAGCTGACGTTGATCAAACGGGTGAATCTACTCTTTACTGGCAAATCAATAAAACGAAATTTGGAAATTTTGGTTACATTGAACTTATGAGTTTTGACCCGATCGATGTAACAGTTAACGAAGTCGTTACAAAGGTTAAAAACTTACTTCAAAATGAACTTAAAAATACAGACGGACTAATGATTGATCTTCGTGGCAACACAGGTGGACGACTTCCCCTGGCGGAAAGAATGATCCAATTATTTAGCCCACATGAAATTCAACCTCACACTTATATTCTAAGAAATAGTGAAGCTAATGCTTTTTATACGGCATTAACACCAATGGATCTTTTTACAAAAGCACTAGAAGAAGCTCAACGTACAAACTCTCCTTTCACTAAAAAATTACCGATTGATTCGGTCGAAGAAGTCAATGACTTAGGCCAAGTCTACTTTAAACCAGTAGCGGTTTATGTAGACTCTAACTGCTACTCTGCTTGCGATACTTTCGCAGCTCACGTTCAAGATCATAAAGTCGCAACAGTTTTCGGCGAAGATCAAACGACAGGTGGTGGCGGAGCTAATGTTTTTAGTCTTGATGAAATACTTGAAGACTTTGAACAATATGGTGTGGACTCAGGCATTTTCAAAAAACTTCCCAATGGTCAGAATATTACCTTTGCTTTCCGTCAGGCATTTAGATCTGGTGTGAATCAAGGTAAGTTAATTGAAGATATTGGTGTAAAAGTTGATCGCATTTCAGCTCCAAGCATGAGTGATCAATTCAATAGCAACAATGACCAGATCCTGGTGCTGGAAAGATTCCTTCAACAGGAATCTAAGAAATATACTTCTAATATCTTCCTTGCCAATGAAGACAGACAAGATTTCTTAATCAACAAGAAAGCAAAATTGATTGCGAGCTGGAACGATACAACGGGAATAGAATTTAAAGTGGATGGCAGAGTCCGTGAGGCACGCGCGATTAAACCAGCAGCAGTGAATGCGGCGATAACTCTTCCTGCGGTCATTGAAACTAATACTGTTGGCGATGGAAGATTCGAAATTCTTGGATCAAGCAAAGATAAAAGAGTCTGGAGAAAAGTTATCAATTATAGAATTGTTCCAGAGAGCAAAGTTATTGGTCTAAACCAATCTTTAAAAATTAATTTAAAGGATAATCAAAGTCTAGCTCTGTACACTCACAACACTCAAAAACAAGATGGATGGAACATAAGTAATAACTCACTATATCTTGGTGATGGATCTTACTACGCTGATATGTCTTTCGCTGAGGCTTCGTTATTTGTAACTCTACCTGTAGCAAGTTATGAATTAAAATTTGATGCTGCTGTTAAAATTGAAAAAGACTTAGATTATATGAAAGTGATCGCTATCGTTAACGGCAAAGAAGTTGTCTTAATTGATAAACTAAGCGGTGATCTACCAATGAAAAACTATAAAGTTGATCTGGCACAGTTTCAAGGACAGGCCATTGAGATTCGTTTTGTATTTGAAAGTGATCCTGAGACGACAGATAAAGGTATTACAATTAAGAATATTTCCTTAACGCCAGTATTAAAATAAGGTAAAACCTTGGGGCATCTTTACATACCCCAAGGTCAATTTTGCTCTTTTACTATTAATAGTTAGAAATGCTCGTCGCTTCCAATGATTTCCCATATGAGCCACTAGTCCCATATCCAGACGCCTTTACACTCTTGCCTATATCAAATTGCGCTTTCGATTTTTCTAATACCCTAGGTCCAAAATGTATAATGCTCTTATCTGAAAGAACGACTCCATTGAGTTCACCCGCTTTCCCAAAAATTTGAGATCGAACTGTTCCCTTTGCAGTTAATGGCTTCATACCAGCTGTTCTTGGTGGTCTGATATCTTTGCGCATTGGCACAGCAGGTTCACTGGCCGGTGGAGTTGCTGCGATATCAACAAATCTATTAGTCGATGTATTCGTAATCTTGCTAGCTCTTAAAACTCTATCGTTTTCTCTTACACCTTGAACGCTCACTCTATCATTTGGAGAAATTGTTTTCATCACTTGCTCAGACATATTTGGTGGGCACATTACTTGAGTTCCATCACTCATAATGAATCCCTCAACTTTTCCAGTTGGGTTCGTAAGCATATGCCTAACAGTACCATTAGCTTCGGCCGTTTCACTTCCAAGTGCTTCATGAGTTGGTGCTGACACAGGCACTCTGCTTTCGTCATGACTGCAGGCATTTAATGTAATCAAAATAAGTAGAATTGAAAAAATAGGTATTAAACGCTTCATAAGCTTCCTTGTTTGATGCATCTTGAACATTCAAAACGCGATTGTTGAATGTAGGATTTGCAAATCAAATACCAAGAAAGTTAAGAAGTCTTACAAAGTAATTTTTTGGTGACTATGGAAAGTTAATTCGAAAAGTTTTAAATTTTTCTGCAACTTTGAATCCGGCCTGTGAGTACATTGAAAGAGCTTTTTCATTCGCCACAGCAACCGTTAATCGGCATGCTTTAAATCCCAATTTTGATGATTGTATTAAACTGTGTTGAAGCAAGTGTTTTCCAATTCCTTTTCCTCTTGCACTGCTTAGAACACCCAATGTTCTAATCTCACTTTCTACTCCATCTTCGCCTTCAACAAGATTAGCAAATCCAACAATCACATTGTTTGAGCGAAATAAATAGAAATGCGACTTTGAAGATTTTAAAAAATTTCTATTCCATGTCGCTTCATCTGGAATACTTGTATCAGGACTTTGAGCAAATGATTCACATAAAACCTGATAGAGTTCATATTGATCTGACATGACAGCGTCACTGATATTTACATGATCATCTCTAGCGACACTAGAGAGATCAGAGTGAAGCATTTCGAAGGTATCATAATAATGTGACAGTCCTAATTTGCTAAGCTCTGTATCGCTTATAAGAGAGTCTTGATGAAATCCAACTTGAAAGCCAGTACGGTTCATTGTGGGATGGTTTTTGGCCATTTCAATAAATTTAAAAACTAAAGAAGAAGCATCGAGGTCTGATCTTACGGCCAAAATTTCTAAGCAAGAGTCATTCGCAGGATTAATCACTTTATCCAAGAGTACGGCCAAGGCCATGCGCCCATGATTATCTTGTAAATCAAAAACTAAATCTTTAGTCGAAATCAATTCTCTTAGAAATCTTCTAACCATCGCGCTAGAGGGCTGAGGTTTTCCAGAATACTTTTCTGTAAAAGCTATCAGTTCCTCAATATGACTTTCGGATAAAAACATGAGGCCTTACTCTCCACCAATCAGTAGAACTTGCAAATCACAAACATTCGTTTCAGTCGGACCTGTCTTTAAATGCCCGCCAGTTTTTTCAAAGAAATGATAAGAGTCATTATTATCTAAGAATGCTTCAGGGTCTAAACTCAGCTTTTGAGCTGACTTTAAAATGTCCATTGAAGCAAAAGCTCCCGTTGCATCTGTCGGCCCGTCACTTCCATCTGTTGAAGCTGAAAGAAAAATTTGGTTTAAAGAATGATCAGGCTGATCCATCAGACAACAAACATAGGCTAAGGCCATCTCTTGATTGCGCCCGCCTTTTCCTGTTCCCTGTAATGTAACTGTGGTTTCCCCTCCAGCTAAAATACAAGCAGGCTTTTTCATCTTAGGATTTTTTTCTAACTCTTTTGAAAAGTTATAAAATTTATGGGCCACCATGCTCGCTTCACCCTGGATCTCATGGCTTAGAATAAGTGTTTCATATCCTAGCTCTTGAGCTTTCTTTCTGGCAGCAGCTAATGCCTGGCGATTTGTTCCCACTAAAATATTTCTTGTTCCACTTAAGTTAAAATCTCCTACTTTAGGAGTTTCATCTTTTGCTTCTTTAATATGCGCGATCACACTCGCAGGTAATTTACTTGAGAGTTTATATTTTTCAATGATCTTCAGTGCATCTGCAAAAGTTGTTTTGTCAGCAACAGTGGGACCTGAGCCAATAACCGCTAAATCATCTCCCATCACATCTGATAAAATAAAGTTAACAGAAGCTGCCGGGAAAATTTCACGAGCGAGTCTTCCACCTTTGATTTGCGATATATGTTTGCGGATGCAATTCATCTCCTGAATCGCCACACCACTTGCCATCAAGACTTGCGTAGTCTTTCTTACGTCATCGAGAGTTAAACCTTCTGCTGGCAATTCAACTAGGGCAGAAGCTCCACCAGAAATCACTCCTAAGACAAGTTCGTTCGGGCCACATGAATTGCAGAATTCAAGTAGTTTTTTTCCAGCGTATTCACTTTGCTCATTTGGTATTGGATGAGAACCAACAATCACTTCAACACTTTTTGGAAGCTTAACTTCTGTAGGGTCTTTAACAACAATGACCCCCTCAACGATTTTCGAATCTAATATGGCACAAAGACCAGAGGCCATCTGGGCCGCAGCTTTCCCAAATCCAATGAGTTTGATTTTTCTAAAGTGAGTCAGATTGATTGAGAGTTCATCAGCTTCGGTCTTAATCGTCAGAATGTCGCCATTCAGACTTAGGACCTGGTCAAGTAATAAACGTGAATTAACTCGCGCAAGTCCTGCACGGAAAATTGTTTCTGCGTGATCTTTTAGTACATTTGAATTTGATTGTTTTGTCATAGTGACTCAGAGAGTACTATTCTTCAATAGCATCTTCAAGCACATCGCCATTATTGATGGCCTTTTCTTCAAGACCAATCTCAGAGTCCAAGTGCTGATCTTTCTGACTATAAGGGTAGTTCTTTACCAAATAGATTGGGTTCACAAAGTAGCCGTCTTTAATCACACCAAAATGTAAGTGAGCTCCAGTTGTAAAACCAGTTCTACCTACCTCACCGATCTTCTCATCAAGCTCAACTCTTTTCCCAACTTTAAGGCCTGGTGCATATTTCTTTAAATGAATATACGTCGTGAGATATCCATTATCGTGGCGAATCGTAATAAATTTTCCTTTCGAGCGAGTTCTTGAGATTGTGATCACCTCTCCATCAAGAGCTGGATAAATGGGTGTGCCGTTAGGTGCACCAAAATCAATTCCATTATGAGGCTGATGAGTTCTCTTAACGGGGTGACGACGGTTTAATTGAAACAGACTTGTCACTCTCTTTGAATTCACTGGCAAGTAAAACGGTCTATCACCAGAAACAGAATGTTCAGATAAGAGCATCCATGAAAAGTTTTCCGGGTTTAATTGATAATTTTTTTTAGAAATCGCTTTTCCAACAATCAGTGAAGCACTTAAAACATTTCCGTATTTAATAAATTGCCCGTGATCAAAGTACTGCTCAATTTGAAAACTATAAAGTGCGTCTGTCTTTAATCCTTTTGAATTCGTAAACTCATCCTTAAAGGCTTCGCTAACTTGTGTAGCGACGACCGGCGAATTAAATTCACTCATCACAGAATCATAAAAGCTTTCGCGGATAGCTCCTTCAATCACTTTAACTTCAACATCAAATTGCACATCATTTCTTTCAACTGAAATGTCTGAACCAGACTTTGAAACGATATAAGCTTCATTTGTTTTTTCAGAATAAAGTTTTAGCTCAACATGAGACTCATCACTTTCTTCTGGGGCCTGATAGTTGCTTCCAGAAGCAAGCTCCAGGTCATTTAATTCGGGGTATTTTTTTACAACATGTGCTAAATCGTCTTCTTTGAATCCATAACCCAACAAAATATTGAAGGCCTTCTCAGAGGCATGAAGTCTCTGAGTGAACGAAATTAAAAACACGAAGCATAAAAAGAATTTGGACATAGGGAGTATTCTATATATGCGTAAGGTATCATGTCTATATTAAGAACTCTTACATTAGAATGGGATGGTCTCTAACTTATTATAATTAGATCTAAAAGAGACTCTTGATAAAATTTTACCAAGAGTCTTGAGGGCATTTTATTTTATCTCGATAATAAATTTTTCACGTGGGTTACGAACCTTTACTAGATTCACTAACCAGTCTTCACTCGGTTCTCTATAACCAAGAGTCATCATCACTGCGCTTCTTAAACCTTTCGATTTCAAATCTAGTATTTCATCGACTGCTTTCGGATCAAAGCCTTCAAGCGGTGTACTATCAACTTTTTCTACAGCTGCTGTTGCCAGAGCAAAACCAAATCCAATGTAAGCTTGTCTGGCAGCGTGGTCGAAATTCACTTCCGGATCACGTTGTGGGTACATGCCAAGCAATTGCTGGCGGTATTTTTCCCATCCTTCATTTTTAAATCCACGCACGTCATTTGTTAGATCAAACATTTCATTGATACGCTCGGGTGTGTAATGATCCCATGCTGCAAAAACTAAAAGATGTGAGCAATCAGCAACGACTGATTGATTCCATGAGACCGCTTTAATTTTTTCTTTCAATTCTTGATTAGTAATAACAAAAATACGGTAAGGTTGTAATCCGCTTGATGTAGGAGCTAAGCGTGCAGCTTCTAAAATGCGCTCAACTTTATCAGCTGAAACTTGTTCGCCGCTCATTTTTTTAGTAGCGTAACGCCAGTTAAAAGATTCAAGTAAGTTCATAATTATTCCTTTGAAAGTTTATAGGCCAATATTAGTCTTTTATTTTATTTTCACAAGTACGCATCTTTTAGAGATTAGGTAACAAAGTGGATCCTACCTAATGAACTTTAGAAGTTACAACACCAACAGTAAGACTCAATAAAATAATTCCCAAAACAAATGTCGCAATCAGCGCCATATGTTTATCCTTCTCTTTGATAAAACTGATTAATAGCCCAATGATTCGCCCAATAGGAATAAGAATAAACATGGCAATTCCAATCTTCGTGATCAATTCAAGTGAAAAAATCACTCCGACCGCAACGACAGCAGTAGAAATCCAGGTCCCACGCTCTAATAGGTATTCAAGCTTGCTGGCAATAAGACTATTGTCACTCATAGTTTAATCTCCATTAAATTAATTCCAAAAGAATGGATTAACATCTGAATGCCCAGTATGACTAAAATGATGACAAAAAAGATTCTAATCTTCTCGCTAGGAATCGAGATTAAAACTTTAGCACCTAACAAGGCCCCTAAAACCGATCCTAAAACTACCGGACCAGTCACGGCCGAGGAAATCTCCCCTCTGATAAAATAAGCTCCGGCACTCGCTGCAGCTGTTACACCAATCATAAAGTTCGATGTGGCCGATGAAACTTTAATCGGAAGTTTTAATGCTGAGTCCATTGCCGGAATTTTTAAAACACCACTACCAATTCCAAGAAGGGCAGAAATTAATCCTGCTAAATACATGAGTGACATTCCCAGAGGAACATTATGGACGAAGTATTTCACTTCCCCATTTTTGTGATCAGGATATTGTCCGTGGAGTTTTAATTTGCTTCCCCATGAATCGGACTTCGCTTCGACAGGAAGTGATTCTTTTCTTTTTAAAAACATTTGTTGAGCCGAGACAAAAAGAATGACTGAAAAAAGAATATAAAGATATTGAACTGGAATAATGCCGATTAAGAAAACTCCCGTCAGAGCACCCAACGTCGTAGAAATTTCAAGAACCATCGCCAGTCTGAAATTTGTAAGTTTTGCTCTTAAGTACGAACTCGCTCCTGCACATGAACAAGCAATAACTGAAACCACACTTGCTCCAATCGCTGTGTGCATATCAATTTTGCCAAATATTGTGAGAATGGGAACAATGAAAATACCGCTGGCCATGCCTAAAATTCCTCCCAGTGCACTTGCTCCGAAAGAAACAGCTATAAGCCAAAACACCTGTGAAAACTCCATTAGTTTCCCTTTGAAAATTGCCTATAAAACATCACTATATTTTAGTCGATTATGCAGCTATATGAATAGATAATTCACATAAAACATCTAATAAAAAATCAATAAAAGTTGTATAATAACAGAGTCGAAAGAGAGATGTCTTAACTGGAAAAATTCCACGCATTTCTCACAAGAGGTACTGTATGAAAAAGCTTTTACTAAAACAACGAAATGATACTCCACACTGGGTTGGTGACGGTTTTCCCGTTCGCTCGATATTCAGTTATCACGATATCGCGAACGACATTTCACCTTTCCTACTAATGGATTATGCAGGGCCTGCTGAGTTCTCACCTTCAAAACATATCAGAGGCGTTGGAGAACACCCTCACAGAGGTTTTGAGACGGTTACAATCGTTTACTCTGGTGAAGTTGAACATAGAGATTCATCTGGCGGTGGCGGTCTTATTAAGGCCGGAGACGTTCAATGGATGACGGCCGCTTCTGGGTTAGTGCACCAAGAGAAACATGGGAAAGATTTCGCTGATAAAGGCGGAGCTTTTGAGATGCTTCAACTTTGGGTCAATCTTCCAAAGAAAGACAAAATGTCAAAACCTGGTTACCAAGGAATTAAAAATGAAGACATTCCTGTTGTGGAAATTTCAAACAACGCAGGAATGGTGAGAGTTATTGCAGGTGAATACCAAGATCATAAAGGGCCAGCTTCAACTTTCACTCCGATCAATCTTTGGGATGTCCGCTTAAATGCGGGACACATTACAGAGTTTAAAGTTCCTCAGGGGCAAACGACAGCAGTGTTTGTTTTAGATGGCCAGGTCACTCTTAATGACGGCGAAGTCATTGGAGATGCAGAGATCGCATTACTAGAGCGCAGCGGTGAATCCTTCACTTTAAACGCTACGAAAAATGCGAAGGTGCTCATTCTTACAGGTGAGCCCATTAATGAGCCTGTTGTTGGTTACGGTCCATTTGTTATGAATACAACAGCTGAGATTGGACAAGCGCTAAAAGATTTTGAAGAAGGAAAAATGGGAAGAATTTCTTAATAACATTTTCACAACACAATGCCCGACTTCGGGCATTGTTTCTTCTCTAGTCCCTAGCGATAGTCTGGCATATACGTTATGATGACGTCCTAAATGAAACATCATCGAGGTATGCCAATGAAAAACCTGCAAACAGCTTCTTGGGACAACACAAACATTTATTCAAATTTGCACGATCCTAAAATCGAATCAGATTATAAAATCATCGAAACAAATACCAAAACACTTGAATCAAAAAGTGCATTCTATACTCAACTTATCACTCAAATTGAAAACAACGACTTTACTGAACTCTATAAGCAGATGGAGCTCACGAAAGAGTTAACTCGCCTATCGCTTGATTCAGATATCATTTTTTATAAGATCGCGGGTTATGCTTCAACTTGCAACTCAGTCAATGCTCTTGATTACGATGCAAAAGCTTTAATCGATAAAGTGATGCAGCTTTCAACTGAATTTTCCAAAGCTCTAAAGCCAATACAAATCTGTGTTCAGAAATCACCTGTTGATTTCTTCGCGGCCTTCTTAGATGACCCAAGAACAAAAGAATTAACTTATAAACTGACTAAAGAAAGAAAAGAACTTGATCACCTTCTTAGTGTGAACGAAGAAGTTCTGCTTACTGGTTTTAAACAAGATGGTATTTCGGCCTGGGGAAAACTTTATAAAGATATTTCAGGATCAATGAAAGTCAACATTGATGGCAATCTTGTAGGTTTAGCGACGGCCAATAATCTTTATTCACACAGCGATCGCCCAACAAGAGAAAAAGCTTATAGAGCGATCAATGAAGGATGGAGGCAAAATGAAATCAGCGCCTGCTCTATTTTAAATTCTATCAATGGATGGCGAAATGAAGATTTCAAGGTTCGATCGACAAAGAAGCCTCTTCACTACTTAGATAAATCTTGCCTGACTTCAGGAATCACAAGAGAGACACTTGATACATTAATGCAAGTGACTTATGACAAACGCTCAGTTGGTCAAGAAATCCTTTCAATGATGGCCGGTGAACTTAGCATTGATAAATTAGGCCCATGGGACTTAATGGCGCCGAAACCTGAAGTCACATCATCTGAGAAGACTTCTTATCCTGAAGCGATTGCGATCATCAAAGAAGCCTTCAATGAAGTGAATCCAGAAATGGGTGCCTTTGCTCAAATGATGATGGATAAAAAATGGATTGATTGCGCTGATACGGAAAACCGCTCTCAGGGAGCTTACTGTACAGGATTTCCGAGTGTACGCGAGCCACGCGTGTTCATGACTTATGATGGAAGTATGAAAAATGTGATTACGCTTGCTCATGAAATTGGCCATGCTTACCACAGTTGGGTAATGAGAGATCTGCCGTTCAATGAAACTCATTATACGATGACACTGGCCGAGACTGCTTCTATTTTTGCAGAAACAACGGTGCGTGATTACTTACTTAGAACTTCTAAATCAAAAGATGAATTGAAGACAATTCTTTGGCAGGAAATTCAATCGGCGCAAAGCTTGTTGATCAATATTCCTTCCAGGTTTGAATTTGAGAAGAGATTTGTTGAACTACGAATGAAAAAGAATGTCACTGTCCCTGAGACAAAAGAATTAATGATAGCAAGTCAGAAATATTGGTATGAAAATACACTTACTGAATATGATGAGATGTTCTGGGCGAGCAAACTTCACTTTTCGATTTCAGGATTAAGTTTCTATAACTACCCCTACCTGTTTGGGTATTTATTCAGTATGGGAATTTATGCTAAGAAAGATTCGCTTGGAGCGGATTTTCATTCGAAGTATGTTGAGCTTTTAAGAGATACTGGAAGAATGACTGCTGAAGAATTGGTTCTGAAGCATTTCAACGAAGATATTTCGAAGAAAGAGTTTTGGTTGAGATCAATTCGTATTGTTGAAGATTCGGTTAAAAAATATAAAAACTTATAAAAAAAAGAGGCCTTTCAAAGGCCTCTTTTTTTATTTAAAATTCAAAGAACCCGGCAAATATTTTTCATAGAGATAATCTCTCGTTAAAGGAACTGCTTTTTGATCCCTTGTCAGTTGCATATGAAAAACCATATTACCGCTATATTTAAATGAAGCCTCTGATGAAGCGAGATAGAACTCCCACATTCGACAAAAACGTTCATCATAAATACTTTGAGCGCTACTGCGATGTTCATTAAAGCGCTTTCTCCATTCTTTTAGAGTTTTTGCATAATGAAGACGTAGAATTTCCAAGTCAGTAAGAATCAATCCACTCTTTTCAACATGAGGAATGACTTCAGAAAGAGCTGGGATATATCCACCTGGAAAAATGTATTTTTTAATCCAAGGATTCGTTGCCACTGGAATGGTAGATCTTCCAATTGAATGAAGAAGGGCCACTCCATCTTCCTTAAGCCGCTTTCGGACAGTGTTAAAAAAAGTCTGGTAAGAGTCAATGCCTACATGCTCGAACATTCCAACTGAAACAATACGATCATAAACTCCTTCGAGATGACGATAATCACAAAGCTTAAATTTCACTCGGCCGGACAGTCCTTCTTCACGGGTTCTGTTTTCAGCATAAGTGAGTTGCTCTTTCGAAAGCGTCACGCCAGTTACTCTTGCTCCAGTTTCACGAGCGATGTAACGGGCCAATCCTCCCCAACCGCATCCGATATCAAGAACATGATGTTCTGGTTTTATTAAAAGCTTCTTCACAAGAAGCTTCATCTTATTTGTTTGCGCTTCTTCTAGTGTTTCCTTACCAGAAGCAAAATAAGCACACGAGTACTGCCACTCGTGATCAAGGAATAATTTATATAGATTGGATGACAAATCATAATGGTGACTCACATTTTCACGGGACTTTTCGGGAGTGTTAATCTGTGGAAAATGCCTCATACAAAAATCAACGGCGTTTAAGGCCAGAGTAGTTGGTGTAACAAACCCACCTTGACTCGGTACATTTTTAAGAATGACATCTAACAAGTCCGAGATAGATCCTTCGGTAATCGTAATGTCGCCATTCATATAAGCTTCACCAAGATAAAGGTCTGGGTTTAAAAGAAGTTTCCAATAAGCTGATGATTTATGGAAGCGAATAGCGGCCCTATCTCCTGCTCCGTTGCCGAAATCATGAACGCCTCCGTACACATCAATGACTCGCAATCTTCCTGTAGTGATGGATTTTTCAAAAATAGAAGACAAAAGTCGAAACACTATGGATTGGTCTGATTTTTGGATTGCAGAATTGTTTTTAAATATCGTTTCAACGCGAGTATGAGTTTTCATGTTAGCTCTCCGAAATAAGTATGCATCAAATCCTCTTGCGGGAATATTGCATATTCGGTGCCATGAAAAAATTAGATGGAAATATTATAGAATTTAAAATGAGTATCCATTTTTTACAATGATAAACGATTAAGAAACTGCGAGTAGATCTCCCACGATCTATCCCCATACCCACCAGACATAACATACGTCTGAGGAATCTTTCTCTCTGAGAAGAAATTATAAATCATCATATCTCTTTCCAACATCTCTTCTTTCGTCAGCTTCAGAAGCCCTGAACTAGGAAGCCCATCATGTTCATAAGGATCAGCACCATTCACAACTAACACAAGATCAGGTTTTGGAAACTTACTCTCCAACTCCTCCAGTCCAGCTTTCAGCTTCGTCAGATAAGATCTATTTTCTTCAGCTCCAATCCCAATCTCAACATTCGAAGGAATAAACCAAGGATCAGTTTCAGGATTCCCTTGATCAAGCGGCCATCCATCTCTCATATGAATACTAAGAGTCGTGATTGAATCATCTTTCTGAGTCAGCTCACTCGTCCCATCACCTTTATGAGCATCAACGTCTACAACCCATGCAGTTTTAATCAAACCTTCGGCCTGAAGTTTTCTAAGCGTGATCACAATATCATTAAGCAGTCCGAATCCTCTTCCACCAAAACTCATAGCATGGTGAGATCCACCACCTAAGTGATAACTAAATCCAGTTTCAAGTGCCGACTTCGAAGAAACATAAGTCATCGTCACTCGCTTAAGAATGACTCCAAAAGCATCACTAAGTTTTTTTGTAGCTATCGTTGGATTATAACGGTTATAAGAACCATCTTTGTTGATTAATTCAAAACATGTCATCAATTCATTCAGCAATGTCTCTTCACTGTCATAAAGACGAGAAACATAATCCGCATTATGAACGCGCATTAAATCTTCTCGAGTAAACGAAGGAACATGCCCATCAAAAGTCTGAAGCCCAGGATTCTTCTCTTTTAAAGATTCAAAAACCTTCAGCGCACGATCGCCCGCCACGGGAATTTCAATTCCATAATCAAGTAGTCTTAGATCGTTATTTGGGTTGTAAAAAATATTGATTGTCATAGTGAAAACTTAACACCGCTGAAAGCAATTTTCCATTAGTTTCAGCAGTGCTAAATCATTAGAATTATCTTTTTAGTAAACTAGCTCTCATCCAAGGCGGAGTCTCTTCATCCATAAACCCAGAAACTTGCATAACCACATACGGATGGCGGTATCCATTCAAGAACCCAGCATCTACATAATAAACACCTGGAGACATCTCTTCTTCTTTTAGTCCGTAAACGTTACCGTTTCTACCAGTAGCTCTCCACTTCCCGAAAATTTTCTTACGAGGAGTAAATGGAAACACTGTCGGTTGAGTATCTAATGTATAAGTTCCTACTTCAAGAATTTGATTCAACAGACTAGTAGGATCAATCACACCTGCTCCACCTGACATTTTAGCATTCCAGTATTTCGAAACGTCAGCATCCGTTACACCAAGTGCTTTAACCACTTCGGCGCGATCAGCTCTCTGACCTGCTTTTTTCGTCATCACATATTGCCATGAACGAGACTCTCCATGGTAGTTTGGATTTAATAGAGCTTCTCTCGCATAAATTTTAATGATCGGTGTTCCTGTCTCAGTTAACTGTCTTAAAAATGCAATGGCCTCATTGTTGTTTCTTGTGCAACCTGAGCTTCTTGGATTTGTCACAACGTTAATCATGAACTTTTTTGTTTTCTTAATGTACTCATCTTTATTAGCACCCCAACCAACTGTACCGTGAGTCCATTGGCCGTAAGCGTGTGGAGCAACGAAAGCTGCATACCAACCGAAAGCTCCTCTCATCTTGCCTTCTTGTTCTCCGTTTACTCCAGGAGGCATGTATTTATTTTTTCCCCAGTCTTTCCAATCGTTGTCACCAAGAGCTGGTGGCATTGGATATCCTTCTTTGTACCAGGCCGGGTAATGCTTTTCACCGTCTTCATAGAACTTCGACCATCCAGTGATTCTGTATGATCCAAGAATTGAGCGCCCTTTCCCTTTATCAGAAGCAGCGTTGTCTTTATCTTCACCAACTACAACTTCAGTTTCCATAATCATTTTATTTGGACAGCTGTTATCCAGGCATTGGCGTTCGTATAAACGAAGTGTTTCAGTGGCAACGTTTACAACGATAAAATATTTTCCAGTGAACTCTTTATAGTCGATTTGTTTTTGAGAAAGGAATTCCTTAACAACGAAATACTTTTCTGCTGGAAGCATTGAAGCTTGTGAGTTTAGGATTTCGATTTCAACGAATTTTCCGTTGATTAATTCACTCGTGACCTGAACCTTATCGTTAAGATTTAGAAGGCCCATGACCTTTCCAGTGTCTTGTGCTGATGAACGTACTCTGAGTCCGTTGGCAGCAACAAAGTATTCGTTGTTATAAGTTGAATCGTCATACGAGTTGTAATTGTAGTCGTCGTAGATTGATTGAGCGATTGCCGATTTAAGTGGGAGAATTCCGAGCAGTGTTAGGATCATTAGTGATGTGAAAGTGCGCCTCATTTGTGTCCCTCTGTTATTTTAATTAAATAAAATTTAATTAACATCAATAGCAGGGGCCTAGATCAATTTCAACTTTAGAAAACCTAGGTTTTTCTGCTTGTTTCCCACGAGCAGCGTTATAAAACGAGCGAGCAAAGCATTAAGCTAGCGCTTTCTCACCAATTGAGAAACAACGATAATAACGAGAAAGACTGCACCGACGACATACACTGTTTTTTCGAATTGCAGAGTTAGAAGAAGCGTTACCAATCCACCCATTACAGGCAAAACTGGAATTCCTTTAAAACTAAAAGGAACACTGAATGGTCTTTCCAGTTCTGGTCTTTGAACCCTCAAAACAATCAGAGCTACGTGAACTGCAAAAAACGCAACCATTGTCGCAAATGAAGAAATGCTGGCGAGGATTTCAACCTTACCTAACGGTAGTATTGCAATTGAGAGAACACATATTAGAACATCTGCAACCCACGGTGTCTGTCTTGTTGGATGAAGCTTACAAAAGACTGCCGGTACTGCTTTCTTTTTTGCCATCCCATATAAAATTCTACTCGTCGTTGCCAATGCAATGAGAACAGTGTTCGCCGTTGCAAAAAGGGCAATACCACCAAGAGCGCCTGCAAGTTTTGAGGAAATAGGATGAACTGCATCCGATAAAGGTGCCTTACTGTGAGCAAGTTGATCTATAGGAAGAAGGCTGATGGCGGCCAGTGCGACTAATACATACAATATAGTTGTAATACAAATACTGAGTAAGATCGCACGAGGAAGTGTCTTTTCTGGATTTTTAGTTTCTTCAGCAAAGTTCACCATATTTTCAAAACCAAAATAAGCAAAAATAATCAGGGCGCTACCTGAAAGTGTTGCGAATGTAGGCATCGTATATAAGGCCTCTCCAAATTTTGGTGATTGTGTTCCTAGATAGATAAAAACCAATAGACCAAAAACTTCAATCAAGGTGAATACAACGTTCATCCAACTGGTTTCTTGAATTCCTAAAATATTAGTACCGGTAAAAATAATTAATACGGCACAGGCAATCAGCGCAGGTGAAAATTCAATAAAGTGTTGCACGTATCCGGCAAAAGCGAGAGCAACTGCTGCAGAAGTAGCGACTCCTGCAAGTGACATCATCAAACCACTCGAGTTTGAAATCCATTTAGTTTTTGGAAAAGCTTCTCCGAGATAAACATAGACGCCACCAACACTGGGAAACATTGATGCGAGTTCGGCGTAAGATAAGGCGGAAAGGGCCGCGGAGAAGGCCGCAAAAATAAGACTTAACCAAATACTTTCACCGGCGACACCTGCGGCCTTTCCAATGACAGTATAGATTCCTGCTCCTAAAATCATCCCTGTTCCGTAGAACGTCAGCATAGGAAGACCAAGTACTCTTTTTAATTCCGTCATGAAATCTCCCACGCTGGTACAAGATTATTTTGGAGGTGATCAAAAATATTGATCATCTAGTGAAAAGTTAACACTGATGAAAGCGATATTACAATAATTTCAGCGTTGTTAAGTATGGCTTATTTTCTTTGCCTTCGAAAAAACCAATTTGATCTACTTAAATTTTCTTCAAGTAACTGTCGTAGATAGCTTTTATGCGGCCACTTTTAGTTAAAGACTTAAGTCCCAAATTAAAATCATCTCGAATTTTTTTATTATAAAAAACAGGACGGTAATCTTGAGGATTAACAGTAACAAAAGAATGTTCTTCAACCTCAAAATTTTTAAACCGAGATTTTTTTTGTGATTCTATTGAATAATATTTGAAAATATTGCGATCACATAAAATAACATCGAATCGATCTAAACTTAAAAGCATCGGTTGAGAAGACTGATCATTTTTTTCAATATAGTGATCAGCACTCAATTTCCCCAACCAGAGAGGGTATCTCTTCTGTGCACCAATAAAACTATTAATTCGAAGGCCGATTAAATCTTCTGGCCTTTTAATAACTATTTTCTTTTTTCTAAGAGTGATAAAAACGTTATCATATAAGACAGGTGGATTTCCGTAATAACCACCTAAAAGATCCATGTCTACTCCCACGTCCATCATGACAACATCAACTTTATGATTTTTAAAAGCGATTGGAATGCGTGCCATTGGCATATAGACGGCCTTTAAAACATGGCCTTTGACTGCAAGTGCTTCTCGAACTATATCGACTTCAATTCCTGAATTCAATTCAGGCATAACAAATGGTGGAAGTTTTTCTCCAAAAGCGACACTGACTTCATCGGCCTTTAGACTCAAGGAAAATAGAATTAATGTTAATATTAGAATTTGATTCTTTTTCATGATTTTAGAAGATGTCTTTCTTTTAATTCTTCTAAAAATTCTTTAAATGATTTTGAACTTTTAAATACTGTCTTATTGATTGAAACTTTTTTCAACTTCCCCTTATCCACATACAATATTTTAACCCAACAAACATTCGCATCAGGAGAGCCTTTTAACGAAATTTTCTTAATCGTTTCTAAAATGATTACTTTATGTTGAAGTTCTGAATAGAGAGAAAACTTTTTAATATTACAAAAGACTTCCATCCTATCGTCATAGATGACAAGCTCCAATGGCAGTTCACTGTAATACCTTTTTATGCTTTTGATCGCTGCATTTACAAAAAAGTAAATACCGGCCAATAAACAAACGGCAACTCCATAAGCGACAACAGTCAAAACGCTGATTTTATCCAACGAACCATAATGTTTAATTATTTTAACTGAAGAGAAAAAACACAATCCCACTAAAGCAAATTGGATAAATACATCCATAATTTCTTTTGGTAAATCAATCTCAAAACTTTTAGTCATAAGAGCTCTCTATAAGGATATTAAATTGTATCATACATGTTAACACACTTTTGTTTAATTCATCCCTATAGAAAACTATAAAAAAAGGCCTCTTTCGAGGCCATTACGTTAAGAATAGTTTTAGGTAAGTTTCCTTGTGAAAAACTCAATCGCCTCATGGTAATCCCCAAAATCCTTCACAATCGTCTGCGCAAAGGCCTTCGACGGTTCCACAAATTGGTTATGCATTGGCTTCACTTGCAACTCAAACTGCTTTCTAACTCCATCAGCAGTTCTTCCTCTTTCATTCACGTCACGATCCAGCCTGCGCTCAAATCGCAACTCTTCCGGTGTATCAAAAAACACAGCTTCATCCAGCTGCGCTCTCACTACACTTGAATCCAGGATCAAAATACCATCCACCAGAATAATCTTCTTAGGATGACAGTCAATCGTTTCTTTCTTTCTCGTATGATTCGAAAACTCATACAAAGGCACCTTAATCGAATTCCCTTTCTTCAATTCACCAAGCCCTTGGGCCAGCAAACCAAAGTCCAGACTATCAGGATGATCAAAATTCACTGATCCACCATCACCGTCAAAACGATGAGACTGATCAATATAGTAATTATCCTGATAAATAATCGTGCAAAGCTCGTCGCCGAGAATTTTCTGCAGTTCACGAGCAAAAAAAGTTTTACCCGATCCACTCCCACCAGCGACGCCAATTACATAAGGTGCAACCATACTGAATCCTTTATTTAGTTTGAAACAAGCGATCCCCAGCATCTCCAAGTCCCGGCACCAAATAGCCAGACTCGTTCATTTCCTCTTCAACATTTAAAGTTAAAACTTCAACATCCGGGTGGAAATAATGTAGGCGCTCTAGTCCTGACTTGCTTGCAATCATGCATAGAACCTTAATCTTTCCTACTTCGTACTGCTTTAAACGGTCTACTGCTGCAATAATCGTATCTGCAGTTGCCAGTAGTGGATCACAAAGAAGAATTTCTTTTCCTTTGATGTTCTCAGGCATTTTGAAATAGTACTCAACAGTGTTGTTAATAAACTTATCTCTATAAATCCCGATGAACCCTGCACTTGAAATAGGAATCATTGAAAGAACGGCGTCTAACATTCCATTTCCAGCTCTTAATACAGAAACAACCACTGGTGGATTCTTAATCCTTTCAGTTGTCGTTTTAGCAATCGGAGTTTCAATAGAAACCGTTTCCATTTGATCCCACTCTCTCATCGCTTCATAAGCTAAGATTTTAGAGATCTCTTTTGTGATTTCTCTAAAGTCATTTGAGTTTGTGTGCTTATCTCTTAAATGCCCCAACTTGTGTTTAAGAAGTGGATGCTTAATTACTGTCACTTTACCTGTCATATAATTCCCTTTAGTAAAATCTTAAAATACTGTTCCATCACTTTCGATTGTTAGTGGCGGAGAACTGTCAGCGCGTTTTGCTTTTGCTGCTTTTCTTCCGGCCCACCAAGTTCCACCTTCAAGTACTTTTGCTAGTGGGAAATCGCTTGGACTTTTATTCAATTTCTTTTGAACTTGAGCACCAATACGATCTAATAAAGCAACTGTAAGACCACGCCATTCAATGATTAACTCAGAGTCTGGTCTGTGGCTTTGTTCTGCTAATTTTGGATCGCGAAGTGTAATAAGATCTCTATCAAGTAACACTCCACCATTTCTGTATTCAGCAAGGCCTGTTAATTTATCAAGATCAGTTACAGTGAAACCAGCGTCTAGTAAGGGCTCGATTAAAGAGTAAGTCATCCATTGAGAAAGTTTATGGAATACTGCAAGTCCACCTGGAACTTTATCGTACAACCAAGCATCTCCTAGATTCACTCCTGCAACCTTAACTCTTCCTGGCCAGATTTCTCCTAAACCATCAAGAACAGCTCTAAGAAGTTGTGGACCAGTAATCGTTTTTCCATAACGAAGATCAAGATAATCAACGATGCTTCCTGGTCTTCCTAGAGGGAATAATTCTTTTTTCTCAGCAACAGTCTTACCTAAGTTTTTAAGAAGAGATAAACGCCCTTCAACTCCAACAAGAGGATTTGTTTCTGTTACCTGGAAAACTTCTTTTAACTTTTCTGCAGTTAAGTTTTGTAAACCTTGTGCTGTTGCTTTAAGAGATCCATCTTCTGACATTGCCCCGTCCATGAATAGGTAGAAGCTTGCAACTCCTAAACCTTCAGAACGGTTAAAAGTTTTTCCAGATGATTTTTCATTGTAGTTCCACGCTGCTCCAGCGCCAGCATCAAGAAGTACAGCAGTGATAACAAAATCAAGTTTTATTCTTGCTTGCTCCATTGCATCACGATTTTTAATTTTTTCATTTAAAAAATCAGCGCGATTGATTCCACCAGCTTTGAAATGTCCCCATCTCGAATGGAACGGGATTTCATGAGTTGGGTAATTTTCATTAATCACGTCAATAACGTAATCAACAACTTCATCAAACTTCTCTGGATGATATTGAAAATGAGTTTTTCCAGATTGTGCCATTTCAAAAATAGCTTCAGCACTTTGGCGAACAGCTGCTGGAGATAAAAGGAAGTCTAAATCCTTTTCTGTATAATTCGTTGTCTTATTCATCAATTGGTCTCCCTTTAACTTTTTCTAGATCCTCGCCTTTTTTAACTTCTTCATTCGTGAAGTAACCAGCGGCCTTTTTTGCTTCGATTTCAACTTGAGCATCTTGAGGAATCAATTCAGGTGGAATAGAAATTCTATTCACAACTTCAATTCCACTTTTTACGATGGCATTGTATTTCATGTTACTCATTGAGTGCAGGTTGTGAATTTTTGTGATTCCAAAAAATTGTAAAATATCCGGCATCAATTCCTGGAAGCGAGCATCTTCAACTCCGGCAACACATTCTGTACGACGGAAATAAGTCGCAGCAGAGTCTCCGCCTTCCTGACGTTTACGAGCGTTGTAAACTAAGAATTTCGTTACTTCACCAAGAGCACGTCCTTCTTTTCGGTAGTAAGCGATAATACCAACACCACCACGTTGAGCAGTACGAGCAGCATCTTCGATACCGTAAGTTAAGTAAGGTCTACATGTACAAATGTCTGAACCAAATACGTCAGATCCATTACATTCATCGTGTACGCGACAAGTAAGTTCGATAGCAGGATTAGCTAAGTCTTGTGGGTTACCAAAAATATAAACAGTCGTGCTTCCAATAGGTGGCAACATAACTTTTAAATCCGGACGAGTCACAAGCTCAGGGAACATTCCTCCAGTTTCCTGGAAAAGAATCTTTCTAAGTTCGCCTTCATCAACACCTAAGCGTTTTGCGATCCCTGGTAAGTACCAAACTGGTTCAAGGGCAACTTTCGTTACCTTTACGTCCATATTTTCTTTTACAATTTTACCGTCGATTTTTAATCTTCCAGCAGCGATGGCCATATGAATCTCTGGCAATTGTAAGTGAGCTTGAGTCACCGAAATTGTCGGACGAATATCGTAGCCTTCATCGTAAAGCTTTTTAAAATTGATCTGAACATCAAGTCCCCATGGATCGATTGATACCATCTTGTCTGGATCTGACCACGAAGCGTACGGCCCGATTTTTACCGGACTTTCTGTATTGTGCAAATCAGGTCTGTGATTTGTATCGTATGAACCTTGAGCAATTGAAAGCGCACGGTAAACAGAATAACTTCCGCTGTGAGTACCGATCGCGTTCCTTTCTTTAATATCAGTAAGAGACCCGATAACCGGGCTTCTTTCTGCAGGAGTTTTTGCTCCCCAGTTTACAGTCAAACTACTTTTATAAAGTTGTTTTGAGTGTGATGTTAGTACAACGTGTGCTGATCTCTTGAATTTCTTTTCAGTAGTGTCTTGCATATGCTTGCCTCAAATTTACGACATCCAATTGTTGTCGTTTTGTTTTTCCCATTTAACTGTTACTTTTTTAATGTTGCTCCAGAAATCCAGTGAATGTTGACCAGTGATGTCTCCATGACCAAATTTCGAAGAATTAATCCCACCGAATGAGAATGGTTCACGAGGAACTGGAACTCCAACGTTCACTCCTACCATTCCTGCACTTGCCATTCTGATAACCTTTTCAGCAAGAGCTCCATTTTGTGTAAACACAGAACATGCGTTCCCGTATTCAACACTATTTTCAACTTTCATTGCTTCTGAAATATCTTTGCATCTTACGATACTGATGATCGGCCCAAATAACTCAACTCCAGCAGCTTCACTACCTGGTTGAACATGATCAAGAACAGTTGGTCCAATCCAGTTTCCTTCTTCGAATCCAGCTGGAGCTTTCGCCTTTCTACCATCAAGTAATACTTTTGCGCCTGCAGCTTCTGCTCTCGTGATAGCACCATTTAGGAATTCAACCTGAGCTTTCGTAATGATCGCTCCCATATCTTTTCCAAGTGTCAAAGAACTAGCGCGTTCAATAATTTTTTTAATGTGCTGATCAACATCTCCAACAGCTAATAACACTGAAGCTGCCATACAACGTTGTCCTGCACACCCAGTGAATGAATCACTGATACCAACACCAGCAAGATCTGGAGTTGCATCAGGAAGAAGAACGATATGGTTTTTTGCTCCACCTAATGCAAGCACTCGCTTACCTAGTTGAGTTCCACGCTCGTACACAGTTTTAGCAATTTTCGTTGAACCAACAAATCCAATCGCCTTAACATTTTTGTTATCGATAATTCCTTCAACTGTTTCACGTCCACCTTGAAGAACTTGAAACAATCCATCCGGAAGACCAGCTTCTTTTAGAGCTGCTGCAATCTTAATTGATGTTAATGGAGTTTTCTCAGATGGCTTCCAGATGTAAGCGTTTCCTAGAGTCAGAGCAATAGGAATAGTCCACATAGGAACCATTGCCGGAAAGTTGAAAGGAGTGATGTTAGCGACAACACCAACTGGCTCACGTCTATACTCACAGCTTACACCGCGAGACACTTCAGTTCTTCCACCCAGGTCCATATTCTGAAGAGCGATGGCGTATTCAAGAACTTCAAGTCCTTTCATAAGGCCTGCTTTTCCTTCTTCGAAACACTTTCCAGACTCTGAACTTTTTAAATGAGCAATCTCATCAAAGTCACGCATAAGAATATTTCTGAAATTAAACATGACTTTCGTACGTTCTTTCATCGGAACTTCTGCCCATAATTTTTGAGCAGCATTTGCTGATTCACAAGCAGCATCGACTTCACTTTTAGTTGTGCTATTCATCTCACCGATTTTTTTGCCATTGATTGGGCTTACGATTTCGACTTTTGCACCTGTTGCATTCTTAAACTGACCATTAACAAAGTTCTGGCAGTTAATTACTTCTGTTGGGATTTTAACGCTCATCTATCTACCTCTATTGGGTTTTACGTATTATTTTTTTAAAAAAGAAAATTTTAAGCTTATTGATGATGGATTTGCCAATGAAAAGTGCATTATTATGCGTTTTGCAAAAATGAATTACTCAAGATAGAAGCAAATCTAATTAATGGAAGTAGAAATACTATCAAGTACCATTAAGCTTAAGGAAATATTGAGTTTAAGAGAGTGCTCTTAAAAATGCTTCGGCATCTTTATGACTTTTTAGACGGACAAACTTTATGTGTGAGAATTTTGGATTAGTCAGGTAGCTTTCATATTTCTTACGAACCTGCCCATGAGTCGTAATAGTCCACCAAATGATAGACTCCTTGCTGAAAAAACTTTTACGGAATGATTCACGATTTCCCGTCCCTTCCCAAAGCTCTTCCTTAGTCCATGCTCTGTGAGCAGCTCTTTTAATGGCCTGAAATAAAGTACGAAAAAAAGAATAATCAAGCCAGATTACCACATCGACACTCTCCCATTTTATAGGAACAGTACGAGTGTAATTTCCATCGAGAATCCAGTTGGTTTTTTCTAGGGCCTGTTTTAAATTCCCAAAGAACTCATCATCACTAGGCCATTTCCAGTTTGGTCCCCAGAAAATTTTATCCATTTCGATATGAGGGAAGTCTAAAGTGGCCGCAAGCTTTTTACAGAAAGTAGATTTACCAGAACCACTTGTGCCAATGACGTTTATTTTATTCATTCTTAAAGCATCTTAGTCTTCACGCCATTCAAGACTTCCTGAACTGACTGAATAATAAAATCCTGGTTAATCGAATCCCCATAAATCAGGTACTGCTTCGAAGTAAAATTCTGCTCTACTTCTTTTGTCGCTTTTTCTGACTGCATAGTGGCACCAGCAATATTTAGAATGCGGAAATTGAAAAAATACTTAAGTGTTAAATTCTTATCAACTTCAGAAATACTTAGAAGTAATCCATCGACATTAGAAAGCTCACGAGAAGTTGGAGGAACGAGTTTTATTTCAACCATCCCTTTACCAGACTTTGTTTCTTTAACTTTAAAGCGAAGGAAGTTTTCAAAAATCTCCAGGATCTGCTTTACGATTATTTTGGGTGCAATAACTAATTCAATATTCCCAGCAGGAATGGCTTCATCTTTATCAAAGAATGCCAGATAGAGAGATCCAGTTTTATCTGTGATCGCACATGTCTCAGCTAATTTAAATTCAAATGAGTAATCTTTTTCTTCGGAAGGATTAATAGTTAAATTTTCAGCAAGAACATTCTCGGAGATGCATTTCCATCCCTTCGCATCTTTTGCTTTAATTTTCTTATAATGACCTTCACACACAGCAACCTTTAATAAAGGTAATTCAATTCTTTCAGCACTGTGATTCTTAATCTTCAACGTACCTTTTAGTAAATCACCTTGATGCCATTTTTCTCCTACAGCTTCAATACTGTACTCAAGTGGCTTAAAAATAACTGTTGCTTTCATATCTATACCTTTGTCGAAAATGATGAATCTAAGATTACATGAACGTCGAAATTCCGACAACACTTCTGCCGAAATCCCAACAAGGTCATTGCCGAAACTCCGGCAACTGCCGAAAACTCGACATTTGCAAAGCGCGTAACCAATTGTTTTTACGGGATTTAAGTCTTGGTACATACCTTGCGATATAGAAATCAGACACTCACTAACGAGCGCCAAAAAATTACTTAGGAGATCATTATGAAAAAGACATTATCACTACTATCACTTGCAACTTTAATCACAGCATTTTCAGGAATGGCACACGCAGAGAATCTTTTTGTTAATAACCAAATGAGAAGTATGAACGGAGTTCAAGTTACAGTTACTGAAAAGGATGAAGTCAAAGATTCAGTATGTCTTATGCCAAATTCAATGGCCTACCTAAATAACTACGAACCTGGTCATGTATACGAAATTAAGGCCGAGGTAAAAGATGGATATGGATGTGACGGTCGAGCAATTAATACTTTTTCACAAGAACTTAATATGTACTCGAAAGACATGCAAGCTGACATCAATGATAACCAGATTACAATTTCAGTAAAATATTAATAATAGAAATAAAAAAGAAAGGAATTATATATGGAAAATTTAAGAAAAAAAATGCACTCATACCTAAATATCGACCTAATGCTTGATCATAAACAAGCTGAGAAAATTTTCGACGAACTGATAGATGCTCCAGAACAAATTACTGATGGATGGGATATGCCAAAGATCACTGTTCGCTTCGGAAAAGATATCAGATGTGAAAAGATTGAGATGCCTTACAAAGTGGGAGCAACTTATAAATGCTACCTACTGAACTTAGGACTTGATGATCACGGCACTCTTAGAAAAATTGCTTAATAAAATGACTAAGCATTGTAAATGTCCCCTTTCGTAATAGAATTACGGCCAGTATGTCCCCCCGTATTGGCCGCAATTTTAAACGGCCCCTACCTTGCAGTTAGAACTCTGTTTTATTTTAAAAACATAGTCACATATCAATTAGGGGCAAAAATGAAATTACTTATTATCCTTGCTGCACTTATTCTGGCCACTCAGGCCTTCTCAGAAGATGTCATTTGCCGTTCACAAAAAGCTATTCAAGAAAATGAACCAAATGGAATGAAAGTAGATGCTGAAATCAGCTTTACAGTAAACAAAGAGACAAAAGAATTAACAAATGTAATTGGCCATATCTTTGTTCAACAAGTGTTTATTGAGAATGAAGAGATTGGTGTTAATAACTCTTATTTGGGATTCTTTGCTTTTGATAAACTTTCATCAAACCTTAACTATAAACCTGCTAGATACAAAGGCTACACTCAATTTAAAGAATTCGACGCCATTCATACTGCTGGATTAGAAAGTGGCATGTGGGGCGCTTTTGTCATTGATTTAACAAAAACGACCCAGACATTTGATGGCCGTTATATTTTTAAAGCGGGTGATCACATGGGTGGAACAGTGCTTTTCACATGCAACAACTTATAGATAATTTGCGAGCTGATATCTTAATTAACTAAGATATCAGCTAGCTTCACTAACGTTCATATCTTTTCGGATCTACATATCTCTTAAAAGGAAGCACATTACTAAATTCTGGTGGAATATACTCTTCTGTAACTTCTTCACTCACTTCACCTACACAGTATTTAAGGAACCACTCTGTCGCTTCCATCGAAACCTGCTCTAATGTCCCAGGCTCTTCAAATAAATGAGTCGCATGTGGAATAAGTGAGATCTTAGCGTTCTTTAATTCAGTAAATGCGAGTTTATTAAGTTTAATAACATCCTTATCTTCTTCTCCAACAATTAATAATGTCGGTGCACTAACTTGAGGCAGTCTATCCATCGCTAAGTCAGGTCTTCCACCACGAGAAACAACCGCCGCAATATTACTATTCGTTTCTCCTGCTGCCCAAAGTGCAGCAGCTCCTCCGGTACTTGCACCAAAATATCCTATCGCTAAATTCTTAGCAAATTCCTGATGCCTAATCCACTTTGTCGCTGAAATAAGTCTGATTCCAAGAAAAGGAATATCAAAAACATTATGTCGATCACGGGCCTCATCTTCAGTTAGTAAATCAAATAACAGTGTCGCAATGCCGGCCTTATTTAAGACATTTGCTACTTCCTGATTTCTTGGACTAAATCGACTGCTGCCACTTCCGTGAGCAAAGATCACCATGGCCTTCGCATGATCTGGAACAGTGAGTGTTCCTTTAGTTTTAATTCCGCCTTCATTGGGAATTTCAATTTCAAGAGATTGCGTACCTCTGCTTCTTGATAAAAGTTCCATAACTTCCTCATCAGTAGTTTGATCAAATTTTTTATAAAACATACCTACACCTAAAAAATACTTCGTCTCATTCACACAAATAAGCTGATCGAGTTCCTGGCGTATTTTTTTTGCAGAGTCAGAAGCGCACACAGGCACTGCGAGGATGATCTTGTCAGGCATTTGAGATCTTACAAATCGTGCAGCGACTTTTGCTGTCACTCCTGTCGCGAGACCGTCATCAACTAAAATAACATTTTTCCCAGTGAGCGAAGGAAGCGGATGATCTCTATACTTCTTTATTCTGCGTTCAAGTTCTTTTTTTTCTTTCCTGATAATCGAGTCAATTGTTTCTGTCGGAATATGGCTCACCGACGCTTCTGGATTTAACCAATAAGAACCATCTTCTGTCATGGCACCTATACCATATTCATCATTATGAGGGTGACCAATTTTCCGTACGATCAAAACGTCTAAAGGGCAATTAAGAGCACGTGCTACTTCATAGGCCACAGGAACACCGCCTCGTGGTAATGCCAGCACAATTGTATTTAATCTTTCTTCCTCGGTTAATCTAATTCGTGAGGCAAGCTTTTTTCCGGCCTGTCGTCTGTCTTCAAAAATCGTTTCCATACAACCCTCCTAAAAAAAGTTCCTATATATTAGAAGCAGGTTATGTGCCAATTTGCCCAATACTATAGCAAATTGACTGTAAAAAATGTTGATGTCCGAAAATGGCCAGAACTTGAATAGTTTTTACAGTAGACTGCTTCTAAATCACAAAAAGGAAAAATGTATGAAACTATTTTTTAAAGAAATCAATTCTCCCGTCGGAAAATTAAAACTAGTTGCAACTGATGAAGCGCTTGTTGCGATTTTATGGGAAAAAGAAAAGTTAGGTAGAGTACGTTTAGATAAAATGGGAATCTCGGATAAACACCCCATTCTGCTAAAAACAGAAAACCAATTAAAAGAATATTTTACCGGAAAAAGGAAAGTATTTGATTTGCCTTTAAATCCAATGGGAACTTCTTTTCAACAAATGGTTTGGAATGAACTTCGTCAAATTCCATTTGGTGAAACTCGTAGCTATGGTGAATTGGCGACAAAAATGGGATCACCAAAAGCTTCACGTGCCGTCGGCGCAGCAAATGGAAAAAACCCTATCTCTATAGTTGTTCCATGCCATCGAGTCATTGGAAAAAATGGAAAGCTGACAGGTTTTGCTGGCGGACTTAGAAGTAAAGAATTACTACTTGATCTTGAGGCCAAATCAATGAGGTAAAGGCGCAACTTTTATTGTTGCGCTCCAGTGCCATGATCTTATCTGGTTCTTTTAGCAGCTTCACACGCTGTAAAATTAGCACTCCCTTTCCCGCCTAAACTATCCGCACAGTTTGCTGGAGTCGTATTCTCAACAGGTGCAATAACGGCCGGTGCTTTGATAGATCTTTTTTTAGTTCTCACTGAGTAAGCTGCCCCTGCCGAACCACCAGGCAATCCATTAACTTGTTCGTCAGCATTAATTTGTGAGTTGGGATCAGGTTTATTTTGTGTCTGTGAAAAAGCATTCATAGATAAAAAAACAGAACTTACCAATAAAACTTTTAACATACACACCCCTTAATTTAATAAAGCCTAAAAAGCTTCTTTATCATTCTATGCCTTAATACTCCTATGGCAAACTCATTATTCTTATCTAATCTTTACTTAATGAATCAAAACTATTCAACGCCTAGGTATAACAAAGAAGCAGCGGCACTTGCTTGGGATAGGACAATTGAAATTTTCAAAATGAATTTAAAATAGGTCCACTAATATGATCAATTAATATTTATGTAGTGCCAAATCAGATCCTCTAGTAACATTATGAAATGCAAAAAATTTTATATATCAGCTTCCTTCTTGGAACACTTAACGCTTATGCTTTTGACTTTAAAATTGAGTCTTTGAGGGGCGAAGTTAAGCTAGAAAAAACCGGTGATCTTCTCAAAGTTAACGATGAACTCCGCACAGATGATGTCATCAATACTTCAGAAAAAAGCTTTGTGAAAATCATCTATGCCAATAGTGGTAGAATTTCATTAGGCCCTAATTCTTCAATCAAGCTCATAAAAGCAAAAGCTCAAAAAATCTCAACACTCGCTTTATTAAGAGGGCAATTAAGGGCCAATTTTGATAAAAAAGATAATAAGGATTACAAATTTCTTATTAAGACCAAATCGGCCGCTTTGGGAATTCGCGGGACAGATTTTCACATCATCTATAATCCTGACAATAATGTTTCAACCGTTCTTACCTATGAAGGTAAAGTTGAATTTGCCGAAAATACTTCAAATGACTTAATGTCTGAGAAAGAATTTGAAAAGCATGACAAGATAAGCATTCCTCCTGGATACATCTCCGGTGTTTTTTATAACGCTGCCAAAGCTTCACCCCCTATTAAAATTTCGCCGCTTCAGTTTGCACTATTAGATGCTAACCAGGAATTGAAAGAGGGTTCGGGCCAAAAGATTATCAGACCAAAAGAATCTAAATCAATCGAATCTGAAAACGACTTATCAAAAAAAGATAACAACCTCGTTCCAACTCCCAAGAATTTTCTTAACGACGAGTATTTTGAAGACCAGGCCAGAGGAAATATCACGATTAAAAGTGGTGGTTACCTCGATTTAAAAACCGGGATCTATATTCATCCGCCGGAAGACAGTGAGTACGATGCTCAAAATGATCTGTACTATCCTCCTGTCGAATTTGGAGGGATTGATGAAGAATCTGGTGAGTACGTGGCACCTCCAGGATTAATTCTCCATCCACTAAAAGGTTTCATGTTCACAACGGATGTACTGCAAAAAGGTTTTCATAATGTGACCTCTACTCTTAACAGTGGGATCACTCCTGTTGCAAACGCTATGACAAATGTAGGAGAGAAAACTTACAACACCATTAAAGACTCGGCGACAATGCTTCGTGAGAATACAGGGTTTGTTGGATCGACAGTTGGGAAAGGTGCTGACTTGGTTGGTTCAGGAGTTAACGTGGCGGAAGACACTTCGTCTCTACTTCTTAACAAAACGGCCGATTTATTAAACTATACTGTTCATGATATTTTCTTAACTAAAATCAAAGAAGCAAAAGACAGTGTTCCTTTAGTTAATTATCTAAAAATTAAATTCAATCAAAGTTTTGATTTCGGCCACATCAATACTGATAAGTATAATATGTATGACCGAAATATTGTACGACAGGACACTGTTGTCTCTGAAACGAACCTGAATTTTAAAGTTCAAAAGAATTTCTACACGAACTTTTTTGTACGTCCCCACTTCGCACTTCGAAACCTCAACTACATCGGTAGCAATATTTATTTGAAATCTTTTGATCAAATTACTTATTACGTTGGTTCAGACTTTGGATATAGTTCATCTTCCAAAGAAATGAAGTACCAGACATTTGTCAGTATCGAAAAAGGTAAAAGAAGACAGGCACAAGAGTTTCAGGACGATTTTACGACCCAAGAAGACTCGTGGAGATTTGGTTTTACAAAACTCATTCTGGGACAAAAAACATTTGCAACCACTCTCGACTATCACTATGAAACTTATCACAGCGCTTTTGATGACGACGGGACAAGACATCAGATAGAGATTTCTGAAATCGTTTCCATTAATGATACGCGCCTGGTGAAACTTTCAGTAGACTGGAACAAAATTTTCCAAGACCGTTATGGTGCGACGACAAATTGGTCAACGAAGTTAAATTTCTTCATGACAACTCTTAAGTGGAATATGAATTATGATATCTGGGGTGGACTTCGTTTCCTAAGCAACACAGGGACGATTGCCAAGAGAGATAGCGAAGAGAATTATTTCCTGGGTGCTTCGCTTACTAAAACGTTTGCGAGTAGTTTTTCGGTATTGTTTAAATATGAGATCTTGAAGCAAGACTCTCCTGATGCGAAGTTTAAGTATCTTTCTCAGAATTTTTCGTCTGGAATTAATTATATTTTTTAATAATCGTAAACTCCAGCAGACTTAAAAAATCTGCTGGAATTCACTCTCCTTATTAGTGATGCTCTACAAGTCTTTGAAGCTTATTAATTGAACTATTCCAGCCAGCAACACAATCATCATGTATTTCTTTTGGTATACCTTCATGGGCGATAGTCATTTTAGTTTGCCCTTCTTCAGTAATACTAAACTCAACGGTGATAAGATAATCAAGTGACCATTTACCAGGCATATTTCCATTTTCATCAGAAAAATAATCAGTAGTCACAATTTTTTTATAGGGAACAATTTCTTTATAGACTCCACCACTCCAGACAATTTTCCCTTTCGAATCTTGCATGGCCAGTAAAGATTTACCTCCTACCTGAAAATTGATTTTAGCACTTGGGGCAGTGTAGCTTTCAGGTCCCCACCACTGCTTTACAAGCTCCTCATTTGACCACGCTCTCCAAACTCGCTCGATTGGTGCGTGAAACATTCGTGCAACTTTAACAATGGGCGAAGATTCTAAATGGATTTTTTCTTCTGTTTCCGTGCTGCTGTTGAGAGTTGTGTCCATAGATTTATCCTTTGGTTTATATTTTTCTCCAAAAGATAAAGTGCAACTCTCGTACCAGAAAGGTCGTTCACATATGCGCAATACAACTTCAACTTCTCTAAAGTTTACCCGTTAAGGTCATCGGTACTATATTCGCCTTTGAGCCAAACTTTCGTCTGCCCGCCCACACGAACGCGCTCCCCAATTAATTCAATTTTTAATTCCCCATTTCGCCCCATAGCTCTTCCCTGTTGAGAAGTGTACTTAGGGCCAATCGCTAATTTGTTTTTCAAAATATAAAATCCAACAGAGGCATTACCACTGCCACAAACTGGATCTTCATTTACATTCATCGCCGGAGCAAAAGAGCGAACCTCAATAGGCCCATTGTCGTTTTGATCCTTGGCAAACAAAGTCACACCATCAACTCCAAGAAAGTCAGAAACAGCAGCGAGTTGAGGCATATCAGGTTTCAAATTTAAAAGTTCTTCCTTAGATTTTAGTTCTCCTGTCACCCACCTTGCACCAACATCAACAAGTAATAAAAGATCTCCCATCTCATGAGATATTTTAAGTGCATCCGCAAACTCTCGTTTCACTTCTTTATTAATTTCTATCAATGAAGCGCTTGGAAGCTCAAAAGATAAAATATCATCGCTGCTTATAAAAACGTCAATAAGACCTAACTGACATTCTTGGATCAACTTTTGTGAATCTTTTGAAGCATGACCTGCGGCCAAAAAAGCTTTTGCGGAACCAAGTGTTGGATGGCCTGCAAATTTCATTTCGGATAATGGATCAAATATTCTAAGTTTGTAGTCGGCCTTAGGATTTGTTGGAGGAAGTACGAAAGTTGTTTCTGATAAGTTCATCCAAGTTGCAATTTTTTGCATCTCTTCTGTTGAAAGATCTTTACCGCCAAAAAATACGGCGACGGGATTTCCTTTCATTCCACTTTTTCCAAAAACATCCACTTGAAAATATTTTTTGTCTTCTAAAAACATTTAAACTCTCCTTGCTATAAGCCTAAAGGTTCCACCAGACTTGTGGTAGAGGTACTGCATTAAAATCTCTTAGTTACTTTTTTATGCGGGCTGGGGAATGCCAGCAGATTACGACTAGAATTGATCTCTCCTTTATGGTATTTTCCTTACCTATGAAAAAAAATATCATTCTTACAATTAGTATTGTTGTCGTTATAATTATCGCGTCTTTGTATTTTTATATGAAAAATATTGAGGCCAAGAAAAAACTCATCGTTACTCAGCCTGTTTCTGTCGCCTCTCTCAGAGAGTCTTTGGTACTTAAGAAAGTAAATGTTGAAGGGGCCTGTGCTAATCCAAGTCTTCTCGGTAAAGACATTCTTGATCTTTCTAATTCAGATTTAAAAACAAGATTCACTTACTTATGTGAAGACCTATCTATCGCTAAGAAATTGGAAGAGAATTTTAGCACTAATACTGATTACACTTATTTCTTGAACTGCGCGAAGATGCACACGACGAATATGCAACAGATCACTAGTGATTTGAAAGAGCACTACTCTGAGGATTATAAGAAATTAAACTTCAGTAAAGAAAATCAAGAAAGCATACTTCTGAAATATTTAAAGCATCCAAACACGGCTTATCTCATGGCCCAATGTGAAGCGAAGGCCGAAGCGCTTTACTGGAGATCTATTGTTAATTCAGGAAAGGTTGAAGACTTAAAATTCTGCCTGCAGACGACTGAAGATTGTATTGGTGGGAAAACTAAGCCTGAAGAATGTCCGGCCAATTTTCAAAGTTATCATGACGAATGTTCTAAAAAGCTAAATAGTATGAAACATTAACACTAGAGATTAGACTCATCTCTTTAGCACTTTACCGATAATCTTTTTAAACTAACCTATTAATTCAATAGTGCAAGAATCAACGACCTTAACGTCAATTCTTGCACCTTCACTTAAATCCCATTCTATTAATCAAATACTTAGCTTTTAGAATCCTCCTACATCTATGCAAAAATTAGTTACCATTGACCAAAGTACACCAAAAAGGTATACTGCAAGGAGTTGCGTGAAAAGCATTGTAAACTTAAGCAAAGGCGCACAGAGGGATCTAAAAAAAATCCCCAGGTATATTCAAGTTCTTTTTGATTTATGGGTAGAGATCATTGAAAACGAAGGCTATCAAGAAATGCAAAAAATTAGAGGATACCGCGATCATTCACTTAAAGGTGATCGCTATGGACAAAGGTCAAGCTCTCTCAATAAAAGTTGGCGAATTATTTATGAGCTAGATGAGCAAACGAATTCACTTACTGTCGAAGTTCTTGAGGTCAACAACCATGATTACTAAAAATAAAATTAAAGCAAAATCAGCAATCCGAAAAATCACAGGCCACATCAGCTTTGGTGAAATGCTTCAGGCGCATAGACAATCACAAGAATTAAATCAAATTACGATAGCAGAAATGATAGGTATTTCCAAACAAGATCTTTGTAATATCGAAAAAGGTCGTAAGCTTGTGAGCGTAGAACGAGCGATTGCTTTTGCAGATGCCCTAGGTATGCCGAAAAAAACTTTCGCTAAATATGCTCTTCAAGATCAGCTTTATAAAGCGGGTATAAAAGGTGAAGTCGTAATTAAAGAAGTTGCCTAAATCATGCAGCAGCTTTTAATCTTGCGCCCTAAAAACATTATAAACTTCATCTAAAATAAATCTTTTATAGGTCCCAGGCTTCTTCTTATTTCCACCAACATAATTAACCATCAGAGCTTCTTTCTTGTCTTCATCAATCCATGCAACAAAAATTGCACTATGCTCGGACTCACTAAAAGAGTGATTCACAAAATAAAGCCAATCCCCTGTTTGAATCACATCTGACTTAACATACGGTCCATTAAATTTACTTTTATAAACTGTCTCTCTTTGCTTTGATTGATATCCAGCTCGGTCATAAACCGCATTGATATAATTCCAACAACCACCTACATGCAGTTCTTGATTTGAGATCATAGATCTTGAAGCTTCAAGAACTTTTCTCCCGCCAGGCGAAGCACTAGCTTCAGCGAGATCTAGCATCTCTTCAGTATTCTCAATTTTACCTAGTTTGTCTCTTGAGGCCGAAGCGCAAGAGATAAGGCCCGAAAGAAGCCAAAGAATCATAATTAGTTTAGTCATGGGTCTATTTTAGGCCGAATAGAATTCACGTCAATTAGGGGGAATTAAGTACAGTCTATGAAGTTGACTAATGAAGTTGCTCTCTAATCTTCTTCATCACTTCCGGAATTTTATCTTTAGGCGTTTTAGAAATCTTTTGGATGATATCAAACGAGACATGATCAAATTTATATTTTTGTTTAATGTCCTCTACTAATCTAATCCAAAGATGCGCAGTCATTTCAGCATCAGCAAGTGCCCTGTGATGAACGCCATCTGTTTTTAGATTTTTATAACGAACAAGGGTTTCGAGTTTGTGATTAGGAGCTTCTGGATAAATTCGTCTAGACATCAAGAGCGAGCAAGCAAATTCATTTTTTCTCTTATGCTTAATTCTATCAAACTCCGCATCTAAAAATCTCGAGTCAAACGAAGCATTGTGAGCAACGAGGTGATTATTGCCAATAAAATTTTTAAGCTCTCCCATCGCTTCAGCGATACTAGGAGCTGTTGAAAGCATCTTGTTGCTAATGCCAGTATAGCTTTCGATGAATGCTGAAATTTTCTTTCCTGGATTCATTAAACTTTGGAAACGATCGACGATTTGATTGTTGTTTAAGAGAACAGCACCTACTTCAATTGCTCTTTCTCCCATGTTGGGTGAAAGACCAGTAGTTTCAAAGTCGATGACGACAACGTTATAATTTCCCACAAGGTTCCTGATTTTAGTTTAGCTGGATTTTTACCATAATAGGGTCGATTTCAAAATGCACGAAGCGGAACTTTGCCCCATTAAAACACTAGGTTTCTCCATTTTGTAGACAATTCGTCTACTTAAAGTAGGTACTTGTTTTGCAAATACACTCGTAGCTGTGCATGGCACACAGAAAACTTCATTGTAAGGAATAAATTATGCTGTATCTATTAGTTTGCGTGATCTTAGTTTTAGTAATCATAAGAATGGTTTAATGATCGAAGTCAAAAATCTCACCAAAGTTTATAATGAAACTCGCGGGCTATTCCCCACAAGCTTTAATGTAGATAAAGGTGAACTCATCGCTATCGTGGGCCATAACGGCGCAGGTAAATCGACTCTATTAAAAATTTTATCTAACACTCACTTACCCGATTCTGGATCTGTTGTAATAGACGGTATCAATCTCACTGACAGATTAGCGATGGTGAGAAAAATTGGATTCGTCTCAGAAACTCCTAACCTGTATGAGTTTTTTTCGGTTGAGTATAACTTCAAACTCTTTGCTAAACTTTTTAACATTAAAAAGGGCCGTATCGACGAGCTACTCAAAGAATTCGATCTCGATTCATATCGAAATACCAAAGTCCAAAGCTTATCAAAAGGTCTCAAGCAAAGAGTGAATATCGGGCGCTCGATCTTATCAGATCCTCCGATACTTCTTTTTGATGAACCGACTTCGGGACTAGATTTTGAAATGACCAAAGAAATCTTTAAACTCCTTAGAGAGTTTCATACCGCTGGAAAAACCATTCTCTTCACTACTCATAGACCTGAAGAAATAAAAAACCTGGCCACGAGACTTATGGTGCTTCATCAAGGGCGTATTGTTTTTGACGGAAGTCCAACTAAGTACTTTCAATCAAAACTTCACAATGAGCTTTATCTACAATGATTAAAAACATTTGGACACTTATACTTAATGATTTAGCTATTGCTATTAAAAACAAGACTATCTTTTTGATTTTTTTTATTCCTCTATTTGTATTTCTCACTTTGAAATTAGTTGATACAAAAAAATCTGAATTCCAAAAGATGAATTTAGGAATTATAAAGAATGAAATTTATACTCCGATTATTCTTAAATCTATTAAATCTGCCGACAAGATCTTTAATGTTGTTAATGTAGAGACAATAGAAGATGGTAAAAAACAAATAAAAGAAAAGAAGCTTGATGGATTATTACTAAAATCTGAAGAATTGATTGTTCTAAAGAAAGAATCACTCAAAACTCTCTCCATTATCGAAAGTATGCATGCCCTTCAACAGACGATTGAAGGAAAAAAGAACTGGATTTCAAATATCACAGCAATGCAGTCGACAGATATACAAAAAGAAAGTTTGCCGACCTGGATTCTCATGCTCGTCCTACTCGTAGGATTCGTTATAATGCCTTCACAGGTCGCTGAAGAAAAAGAAAAGCGCTTACTCGTTTCCTTACTCCAAACACCAATGCGAGAAATTGAATGGCTTTTAGCCAAGGCCATCACTGGTATGATCCTGACGACTGCGTCGGTATTCATACTTCATCTAATGGGAAATTTTAAATTAGGATTCAATTTAAGCTATATCTCAATACTTCTTTTAGGAAGCTTTTGCTTTAGTTCATATGGAATCTTTCTGGGCTTCTTATGTCGTAATCAGGCCAGCGCAAGAATTTTAGGTATAATTTTTTATCTTCCTCACTTGCTCCCTTCTGCATTATCGGACTTCTCAAAAAAATTAGATGTCGTAGCTCCGCTACTTCCTTCTTATCACTTTTATGAAGCGATTAAATCCATCCTATTAGATCAGGGAAAACTCAATGTTTTTGGAATGGGATCGATATATTTACTTTTAATCGGTGTGGTCACTTTTTTCATTTCATATGTCTTGATGAAAAAACGATGGCTCATGTAAGAAGACCATCTTTCGATGGCCTTCAATATTAAAACTTAATGATGTTCTACAAGTTTTTGAAGTTTATTAATTGAACTATTCCATCCATCAACGCAATCATCATGCATTTCTTGTGGAATTCCTTTATGGGTAATAGTCATCTTAGTCTGCCCTTTAACAGGACTACTAAACTCAACTGTAATAAGGCACTCTAGAGGCCAGTCACCTGTCATTCCCACTTCGCTCGCCGGAATAACATGTCCTTTTTCATCGGCAAAATGGTCTGTTGTTACAATCTTTTTAAAGGGAATAATTTCTTTATAAACTCCACCACTCCATACGACTGCTCCTATAGAGTCTTTCATCGCCAATAAAGATTTACCTCCCACTCTAAAATCAATTTTCGCACTCGGTGATGTATAATTTTCAGGACCCCACCACTGCTGCATAAGATCTGCATTGGCCCATACTTTCCAAACTTGCTCAACTGGAGCATTGAAAGTTCTACTTATTACAACCGGAGTTGAATTTTCTAAATTAGGTGTTCTATTTTTTGTCGTGTCACGGTTAAGATTTGTATCCATAAATGCTCCTTGGTTTATATTTGCCTCTTAATATAAAATGCAAATTCTGTACCATGAATTATTTGCGAAAATAACCAATCTATTTGCTTTAAAAGGTTAAAAGGTGCCAGCAGACTTGTGGTAGCGCAGCTGCACAACCACAAGTCTGCTGGCACTATTTTGGGAATAAAAAATTCCGATGTCTTGTATTTTTATAAACTCTTCATCATTGCTTCTAACTGATCAGCACAAATTCCCCAACCTTGTTCAAAGCCCATGTCTTCATGCTTTTTGCGATCTAGTTCATTTCCATGCATACCAATCGCTATATACTTCGTTTGATTCTTTCCATACGGTTCTAAAAGAATAACTGCAGTAAAAGACATGTCTTTATTTTCTGAAGGTCTGAAACCTTCTAATAAAGCACTTGTCCAAACTAGTTTCTTCCCAGGAATCGCTTCAAGAATACATCCCGTATTTGGAAATTTATCCCCTTCTGGTGATTGCATCATCGTGAAGAACTCTCCACCTGGACGCGGATCAAGTCTTGCTTCAACAACCTTCCAAGGTTTCGGACAAAACCATTCACCGAAAAGCTCAGGTGTAGTCCATCCCTTCCACGCTTGCTCGGGTGTGATGTCTAAAATTTTATTAAGAACTAAATCTAATTTGGGATTTGTATTCATTTAAGCTTCCTTAGGTTTATGTTTATTAAAAACTTCAAGCTGATCGTTTAGAGCTTTCTTAAAAGCAGGGCGTCCTTCACATCTAGATCTGTAAGCTAGTAGTACTGGATTCTTCATAATAATATCGTCATCACCTAAGTCTCTTAGGACTGTCGTCATAATAAGATCACCAATGGTAAAACGATCTTCTAAATAATCTTTTCCTTCAAGCCAACTCGTCAGGTCTTTCAATCGTGACGTCAACATTTCAGATCCAATATTATGAATATAAGGTTCAATAGAAGTATGAGCAGAAAACATCCATACAATTGCACGAGCACGTGCAGTCGCTTCTACTGGCAAAAGCAATTCTGATTTATGAGCAATATGAAGAGCAATCGCTCCTGATTCAAAAATCTTTAAACTATCTTCTTCGTAGGCCGGTACTTGTCCATAAGGTTGAATCTTACGGTACTCCATTGTTGGTTGATCTTCAGGCCCAATAAGCTTAGTTTCATAGGCAATACCTATTTCTTCTAGCGCCCATCGAACGCGTAAATCTTTAACATAACCATGAGCAAACGGTGGCACCCAACGAAGCGTAGTCAGTATTGGTTTCATCATACTCAAATCCTATTTCGGCATCTTCGCCATATTCATATAAAGACCATTCCAGCGATGCCCATCAAGGTCTATAAAACCAAAACCGTACATCCAGCCATCTGTATAACCAGGCTCTGCATAAATTGTTCCACCGGCCGCCTTAACTTTACGTGCTAGCTGATCAACTTCCTCAGGAGACTCTGCTCCAAGAGAAAATAAAACCTCAGTCGACTTCACTGCATCAGTCACAGTTTGTCCGCCAATAAAACCCTGAAACATTTTTGAATCAAAAAGATTCATAACAACCTGATTTTGTCCCACTGACATGCTCACCATATAAGGAGTTTCGTGAGCTGAATCTATCTTAAAACCAATTTCAGTAAAGAATTTCTTTGCACGAGGTAAATCTGTCGAAGGTAAATTAATCCAAATAGGGCCATTCATAAAAACTCCTTATTTCTCTACAATTTGTTTAAGGTTATTAATTCCTGATCTAAATTGATCTGTAATCATTTTTTCACAATCAATAAATACGTTCATAAGTTTTCCCATGTAGCCACCATCACCTGACATACTCCAAGTGAAATCGACTCCGTTTTGCGTTGGAACAACTTTATATGTAATCAAGTTTTCTGCTTTAAACGGTTTAGTCATAATGAGTTTCAATTCTACACTTTCATTAGGAACAACTTTTAGAATCTCAACACTGCCTGAACCTGCTTTGCTATTTCCATCGAAGATAAGCTTATTACCGACATACTCTTTCTTCATGTCAGGATCGACTTTTTCAAATGGCGACCACTCACTACCGAGCTTAAGGTCACTTAAGTAAGGAAAGATTTTTTCAACGGGAGCATTCACTGGCATCGTGACTGAATAATTAAACTTACCTTCTCTTGTAGAGACGTAAATAAGAAATAAAACGAGAACACTTAGGAGAGAGAAAAAGATTTTAAGTTTCATAATGATTCCTTGGTTACTTACACACTAACATACTAAATGGTATGTTGTAAAGATGGTCACAACCTGCTAGAATGAATCCATGGTTAAAAAAACTAAAACTATCAAGAAAACCCGTAACTTAGAGAAGTCCCGACAAGAGATTTTAGATGCTGCTTTTTGGGAAGTCTTCACGCGCGGCTTTCAAGGTGTGAGTATAGATGACATTGTGAAGAAGACTTCTATGACGAAAGGAGCCTTCTATCATCAGTTTCCAACGAAGCTCGATCTTGGGTATGCATTGGTAGATGATGTGATTAAACCTATGACCTATTCGAGGTGGATTGATCCTTTAAAGGAGTTTAAAAATCCTTTAGATGGGATTCTTATTCAAATGAAAACGCTTATTGGTAAGGCTTCTCCTGAAGAGCTTCGTTATGGATGCCCGCTTAATAATTTAGTTCAAGAAATGGCGCCGGTTGATGAAGGCTTTAAAGAGCGATTACAAGCTGCTCTACTTTATTGGATAGAAGGAATGGAGAAAGAGCTTAATCGCGCTAAGAAGGACGGTTATTTGCGTGCAGATGTTAATACCAGACAAGTGGCCCACTTTGTAGTGATGGCCCATGAAGGGTTTTATGGAATGCTTAAAGGGTTGAATGATCCGAAAGCGTTTAATGCTTTATATGATTCGCTTAAGAGATATTTTGAGACTTTGAAAAAATAAGGCTCTAGGCTAAGTTCAGACTCCCAAATGTTCGATGGTTAAATACCTTTAAATCAAAAATTACTCTATAACATTCAGAAATTGGAGTCATTCCTGTTAGGCTCAATCTTAAGATAAATAGCCATACTTGTATGGCAGTTTAGTGTCTCCTTAAACATTGTTAACTTACGATTTAAAGAGATAAGTACCCAGAAAGATAGAATTGAGGTGATAGATCGATAGTGTTTATTAATGCCTGCTAATATGTCGAAAACAAAAAAGGAATGTAGGCAATGAAAAAACACGAAGACGAAAACATAGAAACCAAATTAATAGAAATATTCGAGTTAAAAAACCAATTAGAAAACCAAATCAAGGGCCTACAGACTTCCTCTTTACCTTGGGATAAGTACGACTTCCTCATTGCCTTTCTTGCAGGTTTTTCAGGAGCTGCTGCAGACTATTTAATCGTTGGAGGAGCAGACCGAAAAGATTTTAAAGCATCTTGTTCTGAAGCAAGTACACCAAACTTTTTAAAAGATTATGATTTAAAAAATAATCCAATAGACAAACAGATTCCTGGTGCTTCTTTAGGTGATCATCGACTTTATTCTTATGGACATGATTTAACTCGAATCTCAAAGGCAATCAGTTTAATGAGAGGAAACTCTTCTGAAATTGGTATCGATTCAGTTCATGGTATCTTGAAAGGGACTCTCCATCCAAACTGGAATACAAACATATCAATACAGCAAGCAATGATCATTCTTTTTCTTCATCTTTACAAAGATTTTTTCACTTCTAGGAGTTTACCTATACCTGGTAGCACATTAATTGCTGAGTTAAATGGCAATAAAATGCCAAGTTGGCTAGAGGATGCTTACATAGAGAAGGAGTTCAATCTTAGAACAATAACGGGCCATACAATATCAGCTGTAATTCCAGAGATAATAATTAGATCTTATATTTTTATTAAATATTATAATACAAACCATGATCGAGAAATTGTTAATCACAAAAGAAATGAAATTCTACTACTTTCTCATTCAATTGTTTCAGGTAGTAATTTAACAAAATCTTATCTAGCTCAGAATCCATACTTAATAAACTACTCAGAGATTATGAGAACACTATCATTAGCATCAAATGTAATTATTCAAAATACAAAATTTACAAACAACTTAAAATCTAAAAATCACTTACGTATCGCTGATAATTTATTAGACATAAAGATGAACGACCTTCTAATGCTCGTTGCTTTTGACAAATCTCAGATTTTAAATAATTCCATAAAAAAAATAGGTTAAAAAATGAGCAATGCTTTAAAAATATCTCCTACGACAAATATAAGTAAACTTAAGCAGCATATGGATCAGACAGATAACTTGATCCATACATCCATAACTAGATCAGTGCAGATTGGAAATAGAAATTGTGTTGATCGAATCTTTGCAAACAATACAAAAGATATTGCAAACACTCAGGAAATGTTGTCCATTGCTACAAAAATGCAATCACAAGTCATTACAAATTGCTTACTACTATCCTTAGAAAACACAAGGACAACTCAGGATGTCGTCTTAAGCATGGAAGTATTGGAAGAGAAACTGCATTCAGATCTTGCTGAGCACAATATAAATATCAAAGAAATAACTGAGAAGCTTTATTCTAGCCTTAACAAGCAACAAACCTCCATAACTCAATTAAAACTATATATTGAGAACCAAGTGTCTGAACAAGAAAAACTGAAGGATTTAATAAACACTCGTTCGGTATCTGAAATGGATTTTATAAAAGAGAATGAACGATCTAAAAAAGAATTTAAAATACAGCTCGAAAAAATTACAAATGAAATGAATATTATCCAAAAAAAGAATAATCAATTAATTAAACTAGCGACAGGTTTTTTATTTTTATGGATAATTATCGCAACAGGATTTATTTTTTTAATTAAACATAAGCTTTAATATCTAATTGCGATCACTGGTCTGCTGCTACTTACACGTCTATACTCTATAAACCTTTAATTATTTAATTTTAAAATTTTTATCAATTCTTCTAAAGAATATGGTTTTCCTAGCTTGTGAATCATTGCATGACAATTTGGACAAAGAGGAATTAAGTCTGTTGCAGGGTCGGGACTATATTCAGCATCTCTTTCCGAAAGAGGTATTACATGATGAACATGAATAAACCCTTTTCCAATTTTGCCATATTTTTCTTGAAAATCTATTTCGCAAGCAAGGCATATCACTCCCCTAATTCGCAGACACTCCTTTCGTGCATTTTCATCACGTTCATATTTTTTACTAATATATTCAGATGATTTCCCTTCTCGATAATTTCCTTTTAAGGAAAAACGTCTACCTATATTTTTTAAAAATCGCGGATGCCATTCATTTTCAAGCTTTGATGCTACAGCTTCAGCTATAACTGTTCCCGATACATGGACGGACCAACTATTTAATTTAAAAACGTCATCTTCCATAAGCTGTTCATACTTAATAAAGTTTTCATGTTCATTTTCTGGATCGAGAAAAACATCAAATTCAACGTCCACAAATAATCCTTCTTTTTCTTTTTCTCCGTTCCAGTGATTACCTAAGTATGATTCCTTAACAACGTATCCAGATGCCATTATTCCCCTGGGTAACTCTTTACCAAGCTTTATAAAGAAAATTCGATCTCCTTCTTTAATTGATTTATTGTTACCACATCCCCAAGGACGAATAAATTTCTCTTCTTTTTGAAATTCATTTAAATCTTCTTTTAAATCGCTCCATTTCCATTTTTCAGGATTCCAAGTTAATAAATACGTTTTCCTTGCAAGAGTTGGCATCTCAGTCTGGTTAAAAATATTCTGTATTATGTCTCTAGCTCTTACTGTCGTATTAGTAGAATTAAATTTTTGTATAAGTTCTTCATTCGTAAAAACTTTTAAAAAGATCCCTTTTAATGAATCGTCTAGTATTCCATTGGCCCTTAATATTCTCAAGGCAAGGAAGCCACCACCTCGCTCATGTGCCTCAACTCCAAGAATCTCTCGTTGTAACTTACGATGTGACCAACTCGATGTGCTTAAGTATAATTTAATTAATTCAAGCTGAATGTCGTTGCTAAAATCTTCTACTTTCTTCATTAATAACTTCCTTAAAACTTAACTAAGCCCTAAAGCTACTCTACTTTGAAGCTGAATTCACAACTCTGAACTTAAATCGATCAAGTATATATCCTTTATCAAGTCCATACTTCACCAAATATTCATCCGGAATATTTTCAATCCATTTTTTAACATCACAAAGAAAGTGATAATGAGATTCATCTGAAAATGATAAAAGATTTATTTTTTCCTCTGTCGTAATATAGAAAACATTGGCATCAGTAAGATCTCTTATATAACCTGGCATATCTTTACAAAAATAATTTCTCTCATTTCTTTGAAATCTCAAAGCTACATAAATATTTTCCTCCGAAAGATTTATTGCTGGATATTGATCTTTTGAATCAACATAAGAAATCAACAAGGTAACTTGATCATCTAAACTAACCGGCAATTCAATTCCGACATCTGTCTTATCCCAATATTCTGGATTTTCATTTTTAATATTGATTGAACGCCATGATCTCATATCTAACAACTTAGAAAAATTAACATTATCAAACTCAGAATCAAGCAATAGATCTTCAATTTTTAATTTTTCATACCATTCTCTTGCGACATCTAAGTTTCTATCCATAATAAGCTTATTAAGTTTCTTTGCTACAATTGTATTTCCCTGAATTTCGTCTGTCTTAAAATCAAAATCCTTCCAAGCACTATTACAAAAAGACCAAGAGCATAAAAATTTCGGAAGATTTCGACGAAACTCAGAGCGTTCAATGCTTTTCGAATGCTGCCCAGCCCTTTTGAACCATTTTTCTTCTTCATCTTTTAATTCAAGTCTTAAGTCAGATAATTTTTCTTTAGGACTTTTACTTCCATCTGCCCTGTTCCAGCCATATGGCCAAGCCCTAAAATTTCCAACTGAGCCATACCAGTCACGAATCGCTGCAGGGATTTTTCTTTGCCCATCTATTCTCTCACTTGGAGAAATATGATCCCAATCAAAAGGGAGATTAATATCACTCATTATGCTTGATTTAAAAAGATTCTCATACTGCGTACATAAAAACTCTCTTTGAGAGTACAAGATAGCATCTCTATTAAAAAACATTTTAAAAATAAATTCACTATATATATTTTTCGAATAGTCTTCTTTGTTTTTAAAATAATTTGTTGTTACAATTTTTTCTAATTCTTTATATTTTGGAACATTAATAAAAACGTCTTTCCCGTAATCTTTCAACCCTGCACGAGCGACAGTCTCCCTTGACCAAAACCGTGCCATCTCTTTAATGTTTGTTACACAAGGCCAGACATTGCGCAACAAAGCGGCATGATTCTTTTGCTTTCCACTTTTCCCAAACCATGAAAATAAAGTAACTATTCCAATAACTTTTCGACGACTCTCTATCGAATCAATTTTATCATTCATCACATATAATCTATAAAAAAGAATAAAGATTATTTCAGCTGAATTTTCCGTAAACTTTGAAGCTGTAATTATTGGTAAGCCAATATCTTTTTCGTTGTTTTTATCATAAATTAAAATATTTTTAACCTTCTCAATGATCTTAAAATCTTTTACTAAAATTAAAAGAAATTCCCCAAATGCTTCGCTATTTGTTCTAATGTCACCTTGAAACTGTCGAGGTTTCACATTCATTGAAAGAATTTCTCGTTTATTTAATTGAGGACTAGAAATCAAATTCACATTTTGAAAAAGTCTATAGGCAATTGTAATAAAACGAGAAGGTCTAATAAACCCAGCACAGCTTTTCTCTAATATATTTGTCACTTCTAGTTTAATATTTGATTTTAAAATTGAATAGTTTAACTCTTCCCCGCTCAAAGGAGTGCCACCAGCATTCATTCTAATAAAAAGATTTTCGGTATTACTTATGCTGCTTATCTCTTCATTTGGATCTTGATAATCACTTTCTAAAATTTCATGATTCAAATTTTGATCATTAGATGATTTATTTAAAAATTTAACTAGTTCTTTATTTTGATTCTCCCAATTTGAAATAGTTTCTGTCAATTTTTCAAGTGATATACCATTTAAGGCCGCATCAATAAAAAGCCCTAAAGGTATTGGTCTTTTTGAATCAAAGGGCCACATTTTCCCCAGATCTTGATCAAAGTAATTTTCATCATCAAGGTTAAATGCTTTTAATGCCTGTCGAATTTTATTACTTTCTAAAGTCTTATGGTTTTCTTTCTTTTGAAATCCCCATGGATGAGAATGTGTAATCACCCTTATGAAATATTTACGACTTTCATCATCGGTAGATGGTTTTTCCATATCTATGAATATTCTTATTTTCTCATATGAGCTATTCAAAATATCGCCTTCAGCAATTGCTTTTTCATGATGATAATTACCAAGACAAAGAGCAGTTGCTCGTTGCTGCCCATCTAACAAATCAAAGCCATCTAGTCCTGGTGCTAACACAAAACAGCCAACAGGATATCCTCTTAACAGTGAATCCCATAGATTTTCAATTTGATTAGCTTTCCATACAAAACCACGTTGAACAGTAGGAAGTTTAATACTTTTATTTTCTACCATTTCAAAAATTTGAAATAAGCTGAAAACAGGATTCATCTCACTATAGTTACCATCTTTAGTATCAAATCCAAGATGTTCATTCTTTAAATAAACCGCAGGTATTTTAGCATTTTCCAACATCTTTGTGACTGAGTCGTAAATTTCTTTTATAGTGTATTCGATAGAACTATTTATCGTCATTCGTTCCTCTCAAGTATTGATATATCCAAACCATCGCCTCAGTATCCAATTTGCAATACCTCAAAAGCGCCTCTTTAATAAGCCTTCTCTCCTCATCACTCATTTCCGTAAACTGCATCAATGCATAGGCCATCATCGCAGCTCCACCATTAGATAATTGCTCCCCACCATCTCCCGAATCATCATTTTTCATAATGAAATCGATCGTCGAAGCATCATAATCTCTAAAAATAGCTGGTAACGAACCATAAGGATCAGGATCCTTCCCCTGCATTTTCAAAACTGCAGGTAGAACATATTTAATCGAATTAGATCCGTGAGTTTCAGGATGATAGTAGAATTTCTTAACAACTTCACAAAGATCAACCATGCAACGATCGCCTTTCCAGCCGCCGACTTTATCGTTGTTTTTGGTAATTGTTTTAATCCAGCTGATTAGTTCTTCACGATCAGGTTCAAGAGATTTTTGTAATTGAACTATAATCTGACTAAGAACTGTGTTTTCATGATTAGAATATCTAAAAATAGTACCATTATCATTTTCGAGCTGTTTCTTTAATGCCCTTACAAAATTAAAATTTGGGAACTCTCCAGGTGTCGTAGATATCCATTCACCTGCATGATGATACTTTCCATCCTTATCCATTTCATGATGTGAGAATTGAAAAGCCATCTGCTCATAAGGCCTTCTCCCCTTATTAAACGGAATGGCCACCATGCTTGTCTCAAAATCTATAAAATGCAATGGAAAGGTATAAGTTGAAAACTCTCTATTAATACCGTCTTGGTCTTTGTGTTCAGATCCGTCATCTCTGATAATTTTATCCATCTGAAGCCATTGTCTTTGAGACCTGTTCAGGCCATCAACGCCGGGCTCATTTTCTTTTACTTCAAAATCATTTTCATCAAGATCTTCAACAAAAATTTTATCATTCAAAACTTTTGGGCCATACCACATATCAAACACAAAAGTTTTATTCAATTCTTCCGCTGATAATCCATGAGCTTTCCAACATTCGTTAAAACCATTTTTAAGTTTCTTATCATCAGTTCTGAACTCACACCCCTTGCACGCTTTATCCACCTCTGAAACAATGCGAACATCTCTTTCATAATGATCAGCAAAAAATGCAACTGCATCCTTAAAATTTAATTCACCATAGATTTCACTTTCTTCAGTATTGTTATGAATTTTACTTACAACTTCAGAAACGTCGACAGCGGTCAAAATAGGCGTGCCCAATGAGGATAAATCAGTTTTTCCCATGATCGTAATTTTCGTTCTAGATTTTTCATCTTTTCCAATTAAAAATTTTTGATTCAAACCATCACTAGATGCGACCAAATCTTTATCTGCACACATTAAAAATGGAATGACTGTAAACTCTGGAAATGCCAGATTAAGGACATAGGTCTGAAAGGCCACGTCAAAGATATAAGGTTTCCAATCAGAAGCGACCTGATATTCATTTTTCTTAAGTTTGGCTTTCTGCCAAACATCCGTCGCAAAAGTACTTCCGCTAAAGGACTTTGATTTTGCTTCAATTAGCTCTATTTTTTTTCCAGTCTTTTTTAAGACATCTATTCTGATAAAAAGATTTTTATACTTGATGGCAGCTTCGTAAATAATCACATTTTCATTTTTCAATAACGCCTGAGTCTCTTCCCAGGTTTTATCGAAATCAAGGCCTCTAACTTCCACACCGTCGGGATAATAAAGCTTCGCCAGCTCCCCGACCTGAAACCCTCCTTTGGCGAGTGCTTCCATAAATGGATCATCAATCGAGCTGTCAGCATACTCCTTTGGTTTTTTAGTGTAATAGAGCTTCGTTGGGCACTCTAGAGCCATTTTAAATCGCGATTTTGTTAAATATCTCATATCCATTCCTTTCGGATTAATTACCGCAAGCTAAAGAACTTTGATTGGAGCTTATTACAAGTTTGTCTCAAGAAATGAGAAACTTAAACGATCTAGTATTAAAGTAAAAATTACTTATTCCGAAAGTTCTGCATGAAAAAAGATAGTAACAAAACTGATAGAGTCGTCCTCCTTATTCAAACCATTTGCCGATCTCCACGGTTATCTTTATCCGAAAAAAAAGTTAAAGACATATTAGGTGAACCTTCAAGGGCCCAGTGGTATAAACTCAAACAAGAACTTTTGGAAGATTCAGGACAAAGAAAAGCAGTTTTACTTGAGATGAAAGATGATGAGGGAAATATATCTTATCAACTTAATCAATGTGATTGGTACAATTATCTCGAAGGTACACAAGAGATACAATTTATTTTAAATTTTTACCGAGAACTCGGACACCTCTTTCCTAAAATTGATACCGATGGAATCACTGCTTCATCAAAACATCTCGATAGAAAATTCCACTATCTTTGTAAGATAAAAGTAAAAGATCCTGCTAGCGAAAATGACAACCATCTAGAGACTATAATAAGAGCTCTCGTTGGCAACAGGAAGCTTCTTATTGATTACAAAGGGAATTCAGATCTTAAAGGAAAAACGATAGATATTTATCCTCTTACTATTACTCAGTATAGAGACGATCTTTATCTAATGGCATACAAACAAGAAATCAAACAGGAAAATATCAGAGCTTACAAAATCTCCCGAATAGAAAAAGTTCAAGATCTTAAGGATACTTTTAAGTATCCACTTGAGAAGAACTGGAATCCTAAAGAGTATTTCAAAAATACATCAGGTATCATTTCAGGTGTCGAGAAAAAAGCAAAATTTCGAGTATATGGCGATTCTAAAAAGATCCTTTCAGAAAAAAGGATCTTTAATGCTGAAATAACTGAACAAACTAAAGATTATGATGAATATACATGTCAATTTACTAATATTGACGAATTCATTGGTCTTCTCTTCATTTATGGCCAGGATATTGAAATTATCTCTGATAAAGATTTAAAGAAGGCATTTAAAGAAAAAGCTGAGCTCATTTTAAAAAGAAATTCCTGAGTTTCAATTTAACCAAGTCTAATCGGTTTACTCACTCCTTTCTTATAACTCACCTCCATTTCCAACTGGCCAATCAAAGTTTCAATTGCCACATTTTCCATAAAAGCATTCTTTTGATAAACAACTTTAAAATCGCCAGGTGTTAGATAATTAATACCCATAACTCGTTTTTCAAATTCCATAGGCATCGATTCTTTAATATATTTTCCAAACTGTTGTTGAAACATACGAAGCTTTCCGTCATTACTTAAGTAATCAAACTTAATTTTAAAGTTAAATCTTCTCATACTCGCTGGATCCATCATTGATGAAAAATTTGTCGCACAGATTAAAATCCCTTTGAAGTTTTCCATCTGAGTTAAAAGCTCATTCGTTTCTGCGACAGAATGTTCAGAAGAATTAGCTCGATCTGTGAAGAAAGAATCGGCCTCATCCAAAAATAAAATTTTTCCTTCAGCACTGGCCTCTTTGAAAATAGCTGCAATATTTTGTAAACTCTCTCCATACCATTTTGATCTTATATCACTTAATCGTTTCACAAGAAGCTCGGCACCAGCTGTTTTTGCCAGGAATTTAACAAACTCAGTCTTACCAGTCCCAGGTGGACCTTGAAGTAAGAAATTCATATTCTGAATATCCGTATTCTTTTTATCCGAAATATATTTCAAAAAATGTTGAACACTGCTGACAACTAAATCCATATTCATATCACAATTTAGGAGATCCAATTTGTAATGTGAGTTAATCATGGAGATATCAGTGGATAACCCAAAAACAAATTCCTGATGTTGCGCCAAGAGTGCATCAATTCTTTGGATTTTATCCTCTTTAGAAATCAATTGAGGCATTGCCATGACATCTTGAATCGCCAGCGAAATACCACCGGCATTCACTTTATATTTTTGGGCCAGCATTTCAATCTGATCGTTCGAAATAAAATCAATCTTTTCTTTATTAATGATAGTTTCCCAGATCTTCATTCTCTGTTTAACAGTAAAGGTTTTAAATTCGATTGAATAAGAAAATCGTCTTTTGGTTGAATCGTCTACTCCGTTGACTCTGTTCGAAATCCAAATAATATTATGTTTCGAACTCTCCAACAAATAGTTAATCCATGCTTTTTTATCGCCACCTTTTTCCACTTCACAGTTCCAAAAAGCATCACGCACGTTCACGATATTATCACATTCATCTACAACAATAATTGTATTTTTTGGATCAAGAATATTTTGAGCAGCAACAATACCACTTTTTCTAAAATTCAGATCTTCTTCGCCATCATCATCATTTTGTCCAATATAATAAACTTTCATTCCTAATTCAGTACCTAGGAATTTAGAGAACTCAGTTTTCCCTGCTCCTGGAACTCCATGCAAAAGTATATTCACTCCTTTGTCAGACCTGAGGAGGTCTTTTGTTGATGAGATCATATCGGCACTTACCAAAAAATCATCCTGCTTCAAACGATTAGTATCCTTTTCAAGCTTGAAAAAAGTACTGATAATATCTTCTTCACCAAATCCAGCTAGAAAGCTTTCTATTCTCGTATTCAACCCTACAGATCCATTGTCTGTCTTCTCTTTAGTAAGGATACCAGATCTCACTAAGTTTGATTTTTTATTAAGAAGCGTTCTTAAACTTGCGGGTGTGTAATCGAAAAAGCGATACAATACTCTAGCTGAACCATTCATCCTTGAAAGACGAAGCCCCAGATGCGTGAAAAAGCTCTCTACGCGATCATCTACTGAAATTAGATAGAACAAAGTCACAAGATCTTGTTCTTTTTGATTCAACATAAATATTGATGCAAGTTTTTTTAAATGCTTTTCATAAACAGAAGTGCCTCTATAATGATTTTTTCTAGATATCGTTTTTCCTATTTCTTTTATAAAACGTGATTTAACGTTAGAATTTGCCTCTATCAAACTCTCTATTTTATATCCCCATGTCTCTGTATCTTTATAAGATTCTTCTAACTCCTCTATTTTATCTCTTAATCTAGATTCTCTATATTGATAAGAAGTTTCCTTCGAAACATTTTTTAATTTCTTTTTAACTCCTCTCCTCTCAATAAACTCATTCAAATCTTTTATAAAAAAATCTGTAAGAGTTTTAATCTCTTTCAACGTCAATATCTGATGAACCAATGTAAAGAATTCATCTTCCATTCCATTCTTAGTTTTTTTCTTTATATTTAAAAGTAAGTACTCTGCTATCTTTTTATTAAGATATTTATCGTTATTCATTTAGTGCTCCTATTTGATTTGATCAAATCTTACCTATCGGTAGTCTCAAAAAATGAGATCGCCGAACATCTCTGAATTATTTACAATACACATTTTCAAGTCGTTGATAATCAAACAAGAAGTAACAGAGACACAGGAGATTAAAGCTAGGATAGCGCACTTAACTTTAAAGGCTTATCAATAGATATAAGGAAAAGTTGTCATCTTTGATGTCATTTTTTTTCATTCATTTTCCTCTCCCTCCTAATAATCAAATGTTTAACTTGAAAACTTTAAAAGGATGCATGTAATTGTTCCTTTTAATAAATTAATTGACCAAGTACTCATTTTCGAGTACCATTACAAGAACCGGCCAGCATGGATGTAATCCTCAGCAAGAAAGCTCAAAAAGACATTATTAAAATCCCATTGCAAGTTCAGAGTAAGCTTTTTTGGTGGATCAAATCTGTAATGAAATTTGGAATACAACAAGTTCGACTTAATAAAGGCCTTCACGATGAACCTCTAGTGGGAAAAAGAAGAGGCCAACGCTCAATTAGATTAAATAGAGCTTATCGGGCCATATACATAGTAAAACTCAACGGACAAATTGAGTTTGTTGAAATTATCGAGGTAAATAAACATGACTATTAATAGTAACGAAACCATTGCTTTTTTTGAATCACTGTTGGGTGGCCCATTAACATTTGGTCAAATGATTCACTCGCTAAGAACTACAGATGAAATTTCTCAAACTGACTTAGCAAAAAGGGCTAAAGTTTCGAAAGGACTAATCTGTGACATTGAAAAAGGTAGAAGAGATGCATCGATTGAGTTAGCTGTAAAACTCGCAAAAATTATGGGCTACCTTCCTGAATCATTTGTTTCGATCCTTCTTGAAGAACAAATCAGAAGAGCAAAATTAAATTTTAAAGTAATACTGGAAAAGGCCGCTTAGCCTTATTTTAATGAGACTAGATTAACACTTGGTTGAACATCAGTTTTAATAGTAAACACAGCTTCAGTATCACGCTTCGCAATCTGCTTTGCAAACATACTCAATTCTTCAGACCCAATGATCACATTTAAATTCTGCCCACCACGAAGAATCCCAACAGCGATCCCTAGAATCTCTCCTGACTTACTTAAAACCGGAGACCCTGAACTTCCAGGAGAAACTGCAGCTGTCGTAGTAAAACCCTTAAAGACGATATCTTTCCCGTTATGATCTTGCCCTGGAATCAAAACATTTTCAGAACTCACAATACCTGAACTGATAATAGGATTTGATAATCCTTGCGGGTGACCTAAGACATATACATCTTGTCCAACAACTGAAGGCGCAATCGCTAATTTAGAAAAAGCTTTAATGGCCTGAGGTTCTACACTAATCGCACAAAGATCAACTCTCACTGAGCAATGAATAGAAGTGAATTTAGTAATCTGTCTTCCGTCTTTTAAAACGATAACTCTAGGAGCATCCCACTGATTTGTTTTTTTCTTGAAGCTTCTAATCACGTGGCGATTTGTCAGAATTAGTCTTGGAGTTACAAAAAAACCAGTACCAGTAGCGTTCAGTTTTGAATGGATTTGAACCACTGATGCTGAGTAGGTATTGAAAATATCAAAGGCCGTCTCTGAAGCAGAGAGCTGGCTTGAAACAAGAAGAGTAAGTAGAATTAGGAATTTCATTTAAGGGTTAGATATCATTCGCCTACTATGATGGCACTTACCTCTATATTTTTTACACCCTAAGATGAGGTCGTTTTCAGAGGCGTTTAAAGTTTAAGCACCTGATAATTATTTCCAAAAATGCTCTCCGCCCCCTCTTCCCGTGATATTTTTTAAAAAACCTTTCTATGGAAGACTCATGAGACTATTAAGCATTATGTTTTTGATGATCACTCTCTCGTCATGTGCGAGTACATCGGTGACTCCTGAATCGAAGAAACTAATCATTATCAATGATGTTAAATATGCCCAAGGCTGCACACCTGTTGCGCGAGTTTTTGCAAGCTCTTCAAATCTTCTTAGTGGTGGAAATCCACTCATGGGATCAATTGGAAATTCAAATTCATTAACTCAGTTGAGAAATCAAGCTGCTAAATTCGGACAAGTACTTTATATCTACAAAAACAAAGAATCTGTTATCACTGGATCAGAACGAGAAGGAATTGTCTTTAAATGCCCTCCTCATATCGTTTTTAAGTCAGCTGCTAAATAAGCATCACTGGCCCTCAACCTGCACTCTAACCCCTAAGACATTTAATACTTATTATTTATCACAACTTAGATACCTCTAACTGTTGATAGTTTATACACCTGTGTGAAAACACTACGAATGGATGCAAATGAAGAAGTTACTGCTCTTCTTACTATTCACAACCCTTCCAAAGGCCTACGCCTTTGACTGGAGCCTACACAGGTCAGTAACGGCACGTGCACTCTCGCCTATAGGTTTTTCCATCAACACCATCGATCAGATCTCAGACGCAAACATCTATATAGACAGACAAGAAGGCAGCAACCCGGCCACACACGCCGACAGCGAATCCTTTGAAGCTGCTTCAGCACTTATGCGTTCACGCATGAAAATAGCGGCCACTGCGATAATCAGCGGAGACATGAAAACCGCAAGGGCCAATTTCGGATACATCACTCATACTGTGCAGGACTTCTACGCCCATACAAATTACGTCGAATACATGCCCGGAAAACCTATAGACCTTTTAAACCTTACTAACCCCGCAAGCTACGTCACTTGTTCCGCAAAGAACATGATGAATGGCCTTACAAGCGGCTATTACCCAGACTCAACGACACCTGCGAGGAAATGTTCACATACAACTCTGAATAAGGATGCTGGCGATGCTACTTTAGCTGGAGCGAAAGCATTGAAATATGCCGAAAGAGCGACGGCAGAAATGTACGGAGTATTAGAGCAGCAAGTAATCTCAATGTCTGCAGACCAAGAAAAGGCAAACATTCTTCTGGCGCGCTTCAGAGGCGAAGACAGGCAATATCTCTTTGCAAATAATGATGTCGTATCTTACACGGGCTACAACGAAACTTTCAAGATCACACCTTTTGTTGGTATGACCCAATATAGTAGTAACAAATTTGACTATGAATCCACATACACTGCAGGCATTAGGGCCGAGACAAGAATCAACGAAAGATTCGTAACAGGATTTGGACTCACGATTAGTTCAATGACAATAAAAGAAGAAGTGATTTCCCAATTTGATTATTCAAGTTATGGAGTTGATCTCTACACTAAGATTTATCTGCTTTCAGACCTAAGGTTTCAACCTTACATTGGTGCCGGAGCTGGATATTTAAAAAGTAATCTTAAACATACAAGCTATATGCAGGTCAATGATAACGACAGTGACATGAACACTTTAAATGGTGAAGTGATGGGTGGAATAGATTTGATGTTCACAAGAGGTATCGGTTTCAACTTCGAAGCAAGATATGTCAGGCCATTTTCAACTTCTTCATACACTCCGACTTATGCACAAACATATTCCCAATACTCGACAGAAAAACTGGCGCACGATATTGGTAACTCTGGTCACTTAGTATTTGCGACTGGAATGATTGTGTCTTTTTAAGATCCTCTCGCTATCCTCTGGCCCATTTTTTCATTGTAGATTACACTTAGATCATGAAAATTTCCTTCCTTCTCACAACGCTGTTATTAATAGCTTCACAACCCTCTTTTGCTGACTTCGGCGATGGAATTGCAAAAGTTATATTTCAAAAAAAAGTTGATCAAGTTTATCAGAAAGCACTTTTATGCTCTCCTCTTGAAAAAGATCCTAAATCTAAAATGGATGTGAGAGATTGGATTAAAATCCAACCTGATCTTCCATCATGGCAAAAATTAGCCGATATCGAAACGACTGCGAATGAAGCAAGAAATTATGCGAGAAAGGAAAGCGGCAACGATAAAATCCGTCACTGCTTAGCTGGATGTTATGTCGCTAAAAAATTAGATTATCCGTCTGCTGTTTTAGTTGGATGGTTTAAAGAATTGGCCGATGCAAGTGATTGCTCGAAGAATACTTCTTTTGAAAAGAAAGATTACGATGCCACCATCCTTGGTGCTCGCGCTGGAAGCGCAGATAAAAACTGCGAGAGTATTTGCAAGAAATAAGAACGATTAGACAGACTCTGATTCTACAATCCTAATATGAATCGCGCACAACCCTTTTGGCCCTTCGCTGATTCTAAACTCAACTCTATCTTTATCGTAAGGCACTCCATCAGTGCATGCAGACTTATGGAAAAATAAATCATCCATTTCTTCGTCAGGCTGGATAAATCCAAATCCTTTTTCAATATCAAAGAAATTCACAGTTCCTGAGAATGTATGTCTATCGTCTATCTTCTGTTTACGAACAACTTCTTGAATCTGTTTTTCATCCCAATTGATTTCATGAATCTTAACGACTTTTTCGCCTTTGTGGATTCTCTCAAGTTGAGCAATAACTGCATCTTCACTCTTGCTATCTACAAGCATATCTTTTCTGTTACGATTCTTCGTTTTCGTCATATCGTATTTTACAAACTGAACTCTTACCTTTTTCATCTATTTCCTCATCATTATTTAAAAGCTGTATATCAAACTTATGTGATAAATGGAAAATTAACTCGGCCCATGTAAATATGACTTTAACGCCCTATCGCTACCATAAGTCTGCTGGCACCTTACAGGGCACCTTACAGCACCCTACGCAGGGAGTTACCATCGAGAACATCTATCGACAACTAAATTTAAACTATTTGATATCCCCCAATATAGTCCCTATAATTTGCTAAAAGTTATGGAGGATCATATGAGTAACAACCCAATCAAAGACGACAAATCAAGAAAACACCGCTCAAACAAAGACTGGTGGCCAGAGCAACTCAATATTAGTGTTCTTCACCAACACACTTCAAAATCAAATCCACTAGGAGAAGATTTTAAATATGCTGATGAATTTAAAAAGCTAGATCTCGATGCAATCAAAAAAGACATCAATGTTTTAATGAGAGACTCACAAGACTGGTGGCCTGCAGATTACGGACACTACGGTCCTCTATTTATCAGAATGGCATGGCATAGTGCTGGTACTTATCGTACTGGAGATGGCCGTGGTGGTTCAGGATCTGGAAGCCAAAGATTTCCACCACTGAATAGCTGGCCTGACAACGCCAACCTGGATAAGGCGCGTATGCTTCTGTGGCCGATTAAACAAAAATACGGAAAGAAAATTTCATGGGCAGACTTAATGGTCCTTGCAGGAAACTGCGCTCTTGAATCAATGGGCCTTGGCACATTCGGATTCGGTGGTGGACGCGTTGATATTTTCGAAGCTGAAGAAGATATTTACTGGGGCTCTGAAGATAAATGGCTTGGTGATACTCGTATCACTGAAGATAAAAAAATGGATGATCCTCTTGCTGCCATTCAGATGGGACTTATCTATGTAAACCCGGAAGGACCTGGTGGAGTTCCAGATCCAGTTGGCTCGGCCCGTGACATCCGCGAAACATTCGCTCGTATGGCCATGAACGATGAAGAAACAGTTGCGCTTGTAGCTGGTGGACATACATTCGGAAAAGCTCACGGTGCCGGAGATGCAAAAAATGTTGGTCGCGAACCGGCCGCAGGAACTTTAATTGATCAAGGTCTAGGATGGAAAAATGCAATGAACACTGGTCATGGTGTTGATGCCATCACAAGTGGAATTGAAGGTGCATGGAAACCACATCCTACAAGATGGGATCAGGGTTACCTAGACACGCTTTTAAATAATGAATGGGAGTTAACAAAATCTCCAGCTGGTGCTCATCAGTGGAGACCAAAAGATCGTGCAACTGACACACTTGTAGAAGATGCTCACGATCCAAAAAAGAAACATGCTCCGATGATGACGACTGCAGATATGGCACTGAAGATGGATCCTATTTACGAGAAAATCGCTCGTAAATTTCATGCGGATCCAAAACTTTTCGCTGAAACTTTCAGACGTGCCTGGTTCAAGCTTACTCACAGAGATTTTGGGCCAAAAGTTAGATACCTTGGGAAAGAAGTTCCGAAGGAAGATTTAATTTGGCAAGATCCGATTCCAAAGTGTGATTACACGCTTGAGCAAAATGATATCAAGATACTTAAAGAAAAAATTCTCGCTTCAGGATTGTCTGTTTCAAGACTAGTTTCTGTGGCGTGGGCATCTGCCTCATCTTTTCGTGGATCTGATAAACGTGGTGGAGCTAACGGAGCTCGCGTGCGTTTAGAACCACAAAATAAGTGGGAAGCAAATCGTCCGAAGCTTTTAAAAGAAGAATTAGAAATTCTTGAAAAAGTTCGTAAAGACTCTGGGATAAAAGTTTCTCTTGCAGATATGATTGTTCTTGCAGGATGTGCGGCCGTTGAAAAAGCAGCGGCAGATGCAGGGCATGCGACGACTGTTCCATTTAGAGCTGGACGTATGGATGCATCGGCGGAGCAAACAGATGCTCATTCGTTTGAGCCTCTTGAGCCGATTGCTGACGGGTTTAGAAATTATTTGAAGCAAGTGTATAGCTTAACTGCAGAAGAGCTGCTTATTGATAAAGCACAGCTTTTAAAGCTGTCTGCGCCTGAGATGACAGTGCTTATTGGTGGGATGCGTGTACTTGGGGCCAATAGTGATGGATCTAAGCATGGAGTGTTTACTGATAAGATTGGTGTTCTGACGAATGATTTCTTTGTGAATCTTTTGAATATGAATACTAAGTGGACTCCTGTTGATGATACTGAGCAATTGTTTCAAGGGACTGATCGTAAGACAGATGTGAAGAAATGGACTGCGACGAGAGTTGACTTGATTTTTGGTTCGCATGCTCAGCTTCGTGCGGTTGCAGAAGTTTATGCTTCAGCAGATGCAAAAGAGAAATTTGTGAAGGATTTCGTGAAGGCCTGGGTTAAGGTGATGGAGCTTGATCGTTATGACTTAGATCCGTCTTACAAATAAAGATTTTCGATAGGCCCCTCTTTTTGAGGGGCCTTATTTTATTTCAAAAGAAACAACCGTTCCTTGATTTAATGTAGATTCTATAAAAAGCTCTCCCCTGTGCAGACTCAAGAAATGCTTTACAATCATTAGTCCGATTCCAAAACTCCCAAACTCTGATTGATTCTCATTAACAAAGATAAATGAAGAAGAAAGATTTCTTATTTTTTGTAATACATCTTCATTCATTCCCACTCCTCTATCAATAATTTCAACTTTCACGACTTGATTAGAAGAATATAAATTTACTTTTATAGACTGAGCATTGTTAGTAGCTCGAATGGCATTTGTAAGTAAATTGCGAATAACGGAAGCCAGCATATTTGAATCCCCTTGACCGATTAAAGGCCAGGAGTCGGATTGAAAATCGATTTTTATATTTTTCATCTTACAAAGACTACTTTGTTCCTCGATGCATTCTTTAACTAAAGTGTTCCATTCGAAATCTTTATTAATCACTTCGAAATTATCTTTTTGAGACTTAACCCAACTTAAAACATTTTCCATGAAGCCTTGTGATGCACTCGTTGAAGTTGTCAGAAGATCAATCTTCTCCTTCATTGAAGAGTCTATAACATCTTCATGCAGAGAAGCTGAAACCAGGGTTTGGGCTTCAATTTGTCCCATAAAATCATGAGTGATTAGCGAAAGAAGTCTTGCTTTAAATTCTAAGTTTTCATTCAAGCGCTTTTCAATACTTTTTTGCACTGTAATTTGACGAAAAAAGATAACTTGCCCGGAAGAATGCTCTACATCTGTTTCTAATTTTTCTAAGCTTAGGTTAAAGAAATGCTTTTCTCCATTATGATCTAAAAGAGCTATTTCACCTTCCACTAAATTGATTTGAGGAAGGGCCTCGCATATCTTTCTCCCTGGAAGATTATTGAGATCGAAAAACCGTCCTGACGTTTTATTGGCCATACGAATTCTTTTATCACCATCTATAACAATAACGGGATCTGGAAACTCTTGGAAAACTCTCCCTAAAGCAAGTGTGGTTACATTTAAAAGTTTTAATTTCACTGTAGAAAAAATGATTCCTAGTAAACTGATAAAGAAAGTTCCACTAGCAAGCATTAACCAGCGCATAGGTGGATTAAAAAGCACGCAATAGATATCAACTGCCGCAGCAAGTACACTGCAAACAGTAAGGATAATAATTTGATGACGTCGTAGTCCTTTTTCTTTAAAGAAAAGATAAACGCCTAAAGCAAGAGATGCTGCTACTAAAAACATCGCCCAAAAATAATGATATTGAAACCATGTACCGTTATCAAACTGCAATACAGTAAATTGATCTATTCTTAGGGAAGAAAAATCTTTAAGAATATAATCTCGCCATGATGGAACAATTGTCAGCACTGTTGAGATTAACCCTGGAGTAAAAATAATGAGCGAAGTAATCGGTCGCTGTAGCCATTTAGGTTTTTGATAAATAGAAGATAAAAACATTAACCAACTAGGTGCTAATAATCCGAGTGTGAGAAATCTCATTCTGGAAAAAATAATTTGAGTTTCTATATCACGGGCAATGTAGACGCCCAGGGTGCAAAAAGAAACAACACAGAATGAGCTTACTAATATTGTTAACCAACGAATCGAAGGCATCTTCCAGGAACTAGCGACAAACCCAATGGTCGCAAAAGCGCCCACAAAGACTAAGATGTTGCATAATAAAAGAACTATCGGGACGGTCATCGATTTACTTCTTTTTTAAAAAACCAGGCTATCATTTCTGAAGAATTTCTTGCGCCTGACTTATTCATAATACGCATACGATAAGTTTTAATTGTCGATAATGAGCACGACAATAAATCTGCAATCTCCTGGCTAGTATGACCTCTCGACATTAATTCCAGGACCTCATACTCTCTCGGAGTAAGAGGAAATCCTGATTCCACCTTTAGTAACCCAGCTACGGATGGATCAATATAAACACCAGCTTTACCTTCCTCAAAAAAATTTATTACTTCGCGAATGTTTTGTTCAGAATTAGATTTTCTTAGAAGGCCATGAATATTCTGCTTTAGAACTTGCTGAAAAAGGGCAGGGTCATCTGCTCCTGTTAGAACGACAAACTTGCACTTTTTACTAAGTGGAATAACCTCTTTCAAGACATCAAGTCCTGATTTTTTAGGTAGTCCTAAATCAAGTAACATAAGATCAGGCTCCTGCTCATGAAACAAGGCCAGCCCTTCTTCTCCACTAGAAGAAAGTCTGGTTCTGATTTTTTCATTTAAGATTTTTTTGAGAAGACTCTCTATACCGACAGCACTTATATAATGATCATCACAAATAATAACGTCGGTAATAGAATTCATAAAAAAAATATACCTGCATGAGATGACTACTTCAAGAAAATCGTCTTATTGCTCAACACAAAGGACGAAAGCAGCAGGCCCTGATGTTCCACAATTATGTACGCCAGCACTAATGGCCGCTGAAGTTGTAGAAAGCGCATTACCGTAAGTTCTATCGTCTGCCATGCTTCCCCAGTCACCACAATTTTTGGTCTGGTCTACACTCCAATTACTCTCTATTCCTGTATAATACGACCCTGCACTACTCCCAAAAGAATTAGTTAAAGGAAAAGTAAAAACTGCGCTCGCGTTTGTTGTTCCAATTACAGTTGTACCATCTGCTCTACGGTATTCAGTATTCGCCTGCAAAATCCAGTTCGCTGCTCCTGAACCTATATCTGGGTGACGTGTACTCGTTCCTATCAATGCCTGATATCCTGAGCTGCATGTTAGATCAATATCACCCACTCCATAATCTCCAGTGGAAAATACTCCTGCTGCTAAGTAAATTTTTTTAAAACTAGTACTGGTTGCACCAGTTCCATTTATCCCACTAGTACTGTCCCCGCAGGATGCCAGGCCCAATAAAATGACCATGATCAAAGTGAGGATGATTGCCATATTGAATTTTGACATAATTAATCTCCGAGCAAGATGAGTAAAAATAATTAATTATTTTCACATAAAATGACGGGGAGTCTGTCGTACTAAAGGATGACAAGGATGAGATTGAAAGAGTTTATTAACTAAAAATTTAACGCTTTATCACTACCGCAAGTCTGCTGGCACCTTTACTCCTTTACTTGGGCTTCTTCATTTGCTCGATGATTATCGAATTTGCCTGGATATTTTTGTAGTGTTTTGCCCAGTAGAGCAGACTTTTCTTTTGATATTTTTCATTAAGAATTTCAGGATTGTCTTCCAGCTTTTCTATCAATGATTGAGTTTGTCTCAGCCTTATATGAACAATAACTTCTTTAAAAGTATCACGCTTCACATTTTTGTATTCAGTTTCTATAGTGCTGTAGACATGTATAAAACCAATGGGAAGAGCAAGAACAAGTAGCGCAGGAAGAGTGGGCATGAAGCCGTCTGAAAATAAGCAGATATTAATAAAATTATAAATCACAAAAATTATAATAAAGTAAATAACAGCCTCAAGGTACCTTGAAGCGGTTTTGGAATTAGGAAGACTTCTCAATTTAAATTTGTATTTATTAAAATCAATTTTCTTCATGCTCGTATTATAGCTCGATGAAGGAATTGATCATAATTTTGATATATTTGCCCGAAAAGAGCATACTTCCCTACCTCAATTGGTGGGCAGTACTACTTCATAAAATCTTATTCCATTATAAGAGTTTTAATCCCTACAACTCCAAGCATGATGACTCGATTAACTTTAATATGAAATTTCGTAACGACTTTATTCTTATCAAATAACTTCCAGCCTACTTTATCTTTAGCAAGCTCAACATCATAACCTCTACGCTCTCCAGTAAACCCATTATAAAGCGTATCAATCGTAATCCTTCCACCACGATCATGATCAAAGTTATCACTCTTCAAATTAAGAACATTGTACCCATCTCTCTCTTCCATGATCACACCGTGGTCAGTAGTAAGATCTTCCGGATTCAAAACAGTTCTTTTGATTTTCACGCCATCAGCAGAATATGTATCTTTATAAATTTCTTTTAACGATTGCGTTTTCTTGTCTACTTTAACGACAAGTTTATAAATTTCAGTATTGTCGTCATTGTCTGTTACAGAAAGAACTTCTTCTTGCGAAAAAGCATTGAAAGACAAAATCAAACCAGCGATTAAAAATAGAATCAATTTTTGCATTAGGACCTCGGTACAATTTTAGGGCCCTCACAGTCTAAAGTAGACCGCAAGCTTTCGTCAAAAGATACTTGAAACCTCAGATTGTGCAGCTTCAAATCTATTCCTTTTGCTGGCCCATATTCACCTGGTGGTGACTTCCTTAATGAGCAGTCTATGGAAATTTTTAATAGCATCTGAATCATCTTACAACTGTCTTAAATGTTGGTATTTACTTCCTTTCCGGACACTTGAGGTATTCTTGACTAAATTATTATTGAGTAAATGACGAAAATAGAAGGAAACCTCACTATGCTAATAAATAGTCATTTTGATGATGGGACATATTAAAGATGCTATCTTATTTTCGATCTTCACTCTTCACCTTTTGCCTTATCATAGGCCTTTCGGGTTGCAATGAAATCAAAGTAAACCCTAAAGCACTTCAAAGAGAAATCGGCACAGTAGGAAGCTCAGATATCGTCTTCGCTGGTCTTACCTCAATTGATCAAGTCACTGACACAACAATGAGACTTAACTGGACGAATAATGCAGACGCCTCTGCTTATCAAATTTATAGAATGGTTGCAGGAACTCCTTCGTATATAACAACTATCCCTGCACCTGCATCTACTCTCACTCTTACAGGCTTCACTCCAAATACCTCTTACACTTTTCGAGTGAGAGCACTCGACTCAACAGGTGCCACTGATGTTAATACGACAACTCAAACAATAACAACGAATCTTGCTCCAAATGTTCCAAGTGGAATTGCATTACAAACTCCATCAGCGTCTCCTTCTTTAGTGAGCACTCCAACAATAAGAGTAAGTGGTGTCAAGAGTGGCGATGTTGTAAAGCTTTTCACGAATAGTTTGTGTACTGCTCAGGTCGCAAGTGGTACGGCCGCAGGAACAACTATCGATTTAACAACCTCCACTCTAGCAGTTGCTGCTTATACATTTTATGCCAACTCAACCAACACCTATACTCATACTTCTGCTTGCTCTAGTGCGACAGTCGCCTACGTGATAAGTTCATGTCCTGCTAATTTTCTTGGAGTTCCTTTTAATACAAATGTCGGAACAACAACTGATTTCTGTGTGGCCAAATATGAAATGAGATGTGTGGGAGCAAGTTGTCCAACATCTACTCCGGGAGTAAATGCCGTTGCCACATCACAATCCAGTGGTACACCTTGGACGAATATTAATCATCCCGATTCAATTACTGCTTGTTCCAACTTGAATGCTATTAATGGTGTTAGTAATAAGTTTTATCTTATCTCAAATCCTGAATGGATGACGATTGCCAGAAATATAGAGAGTGTTGATTCGAACTGGTCAGGTGGAACTGCTGGCTCAGGGGTCTTACCAATTGGATGGACTGCTTTAAATAGCGGCCCAGCACCTTCCACAGACGCGAGCTGCCTCTATAATACCGGGAGCGATACGTGTGCTGCAACTGGCGCATTTAAATACAGACGAACTCATACTCTCTCTAATGGTGAAGTGATCTGGGATCTTGCTGGAAGTGTTTGGGAATGGATTGATTGGATCGTTACACCTGCCAATAAGGCCTATGTCGCTGCTCGCCCGATTAATACGGCCCAAGGTTTTGAAGAATTTAGAGATTTAGATGTAAATGTTGGTGCGACAGATGAAATGAAGCCTTCTACTTGGCAGCCAACTTTTCTAAATTTAACTGGTGCAGACGGGATCGGACGTTATGATCCAGGAATTAATTCAACCGGTGGTTATGCTGTACGCGGTGGTGCTTTCTGGTATGGAGACAGTTCTGGTATTTATACATTGGATGTGAACTCTGAGCCAAATGCCTCGTATGGAATTCTTGGGTTTCGCTGCGTTTATCGCCTCTAGTGCGACAAGCACACAAATCTATCCTTGATTATCTCTCCTCTTTTTTCTTATCAGATACTGCTTTCTATACTCTGGCACCAGATATGCTAGGAAGTAGTCATGGCAAGGATCAAAATAAAAAGGAAGTAACACTGAAGGCCTAAGAAAAAACATGGGGCCATAACAATATCAAGGAGAAGATTATGATTGTAAAAGACTGTATGACGAAATCAGTAGAATTAGTAACGCCTGACATGAATGTTGCTGCAGCTGCAAAAAAAATGCGCGATGGGGATTTTGGGCTCCTTCCTGTTCAAAAAAATGATCGTTTGGTAGGCATGCTTACAGACAGAGACATCGCCATCAGATGCGTGGCCGAAGGACGTGATTGTAAATCAATCCACGTTGGTGAAATCATGACTGATAAAGTCCTTTATTGTTTTGAAGATCAAAACTTAAATGAAGTCATAGAAAATCTTGGTGATAATCAAATCAGAAGGCTCCCTGTTTTAAACCGTGACAAAAGACTCGTCGGAATTTTATCTCTTGGTGATTTGACTCACTCTCGAGATCTTAATCCGAGTCAGATAAAAGGAGCTATGGATAAAATCTGTAAACCAAACTTTAGAAAGTAAATTAAAAGTAAAAGACGTTCATTGTCTTAATGGACGTCTTATTTGTTGATTAAGTTCTACACCCTTCTCCACTTTGATTCTTATAATTAATTTCCCACTCTTCCTGTGCGATTGTTTTTTCTATCCAGTCGGCCGGTTCATAATGCCATTTTCGACTTCTACTATTTTTCATCCCAGCATAACGCCGATCTTCAAATTCTTTAAATTTACTATAAGAATCAGCGTAATCTCGTTCTAAAGCTTTTGTTTCTCTCTTGTTACCTTTTTTGGACATTGCTGCTTTTGCTACCATACTTCTTCCTCTGGTTTATTTTTTAATAAAATTTGCAATACAGATGCCACAAAAATAGAAGCGCTCAAGGACATAAGAATAAAATTAAGGTTTTCTTTTTTTGACCCGAACCTCTTAGTTCGGTAAATAGTTTTTGAAGATTAGTCCTGTGTCTCGGGGGCAAAATCACATGGACTTTTTATCGGCAGCACTGTGTTCTCATTATTTATTATGAAAATATTAAATTCACTACTTAATGCTCAAATTCCCAATGAATTCTTCTCGAAGCATTTTACTAAGATGCCCTTCTCAAAGCCGGACACAGCTGCTGCCTATTTACATCTCTTTATAAAGTCTAAACCACCGCAGATAGCTGCGACTTGAGCAAGATTACAAATCTCATCAGTCACTTTGGGACTATCTGGATAAACTTCAGTAGTCGTTGAATATTCAGCATCAGAAAAACCACCGCATAGGAAAAGCTTTTTCATATCGTAATTAACGACACCTTCACTTTCGATTTTTTTACCGATTAGCATCCCTCTTTCATCTGTTGGAGCAATGTGTGTAATTTTTCTTACAGATTCAATAACAGCTTTTTGAAATTCGCCCTGAGGTTTATGAGTACTACCTACAACGTAGAAGCCGTCGGGGATTTCTGAAAACTCTTTCTTGATAGCATCTCTTTGTTCAAGTGCGATTCTGAAAATAGTGTTGTCTGTGTCAGTTGTTTCATGGAGATCGAAATGAGCAAAAAGGTTTATGTTAAGCGCTGAGATGGCGTTCAAAAACAGTTTGCATTCTTCGGCAGGGCTATCCTGATAGAATGAACGATTAGGATCGATGGCAAGATTGTTCCAGCGATTAACTGTTTCATAGCCCCAAGGACTGATACAAGGAGCGCAAATGAAGTTAAAATCGTTTGAATAATTCGAGATGTGTTTTTCCATGAAAAGAAGAGCGCCGTGTACTCCACTCGTTTCATATCCATGAACGCCACCAGTAATGAGAACAGTTGGTTTTGAAGAATCAAAGTTTTTCGTTTTCATTAAAAAAACTGGGTATTTATTTGGATCAATTGAAAGTGAGCCGTATTGTGAAATTTCAAAGGTGTCTCTAAGTTTATTAATCTTAGTAACCACTTCTTCCAGGTATGAGCGTTTAATGACTTGCTCTTTAAACCAAAGATCTTTTTCTTTTTGTCCCCATGGAAGGGTCTGTGTTTCGTTGCTCATAATATTTCCACCAATTAAAGTTTGGTATTATTTTGCAACGAAAAACATAGTTAAACAACATTCAAAAAATGAGATCCTATTATTGTATTAATTATTTACCTTCGTAAATTAACTCACCTTCAATCGTGCCCATTTCTACACCATTTTTAAGAATTCTTCCGCCGATTGATTTGCCTGCAATTGTAAGCCCATAAGTAGCATAATACTCTTCATTATTTTCACGAACTAATATTCTAAAATTAAGATGTTCATTGCGATGTGAATAGTGGCATTTTCCATCTTCGATTTGAGAAGTAAACTTACCTGGAACAGTTAAAGTTCCTTTTATAACCATAGTGGGAGTACAGCTTTCGTAAGTTAAAATGTCGTTATAGACATGATCGCCAATCGTTGTTCTTAAAACATAGATATCTTCAGCAAAAACTGATGAACTGATTGTTAGAAATGCGAATAAAATTAACTTTTTCATAATTGCCCTCTTGAAATTATTTTCTAAGTAGAGGCAATATATCTTTCAACTAACTTAACTAAAATTGAATTATGGTTATCTACTCTTAACCTTTAGTTAACAATAGTAAGAGCTCGCTAATATTTGGTTATGGCGTTTATTTAATATGCTTAAAGCGGACGGCTAATTAATGAGAAGCCTCTCTTTATAAAAAAGAGAGGCCCATGTATATTCTTATCTTCCACATTGCATGATTCTAACCTTTGCATCCAATTTCACACCATCCTTCAAAACTTCACCCACTACTTTATCACTAAAAATTTCTTTATAGTTCGATCCAGCTTCCACTGCTCTTGTAGTCAAAGTAAAATAAATTCCACCTTGCTCACAATCATACAAATCATCAATCACAAAATCACCATCAACACTCATATAGTTTCTTAATTTAGCCGGACCATTTTTTACAACTTCAGAAAGAACGGCCTGTGGAACTAAAATATTTTTATCTTGATCGAAAAATTCATAAGGCATAAGGGCCGCATATGCCGCGTGCTGAGAGTATGGCAGCATAACCGATGCATTCATATTCACAAATCCAAAATCTTCAACAATGTCATAGCTAGAAACATTTGGGTATTGAATGATATAAGAAACCGCTCCTACTCTTCCAGCTGGGTACTCACCTTGTGTGCAAACATAGTAAGGATATTTTTTTCCATTCAATTCAAGATCATCGACTTTAGGAAGATTGAAATTAGTCTGTTGATCTCCACCATACACACCACCGATTAAAGAGAAGAGAGTTTGATTGTCTACGATAGGTAAATTTCTTCCATCGGCCTTAGTCCAGATTTCATCATCAGGGTTTACGCTTTTAGAAAAAGCGCGAACTTCACCAAGTCCGCATCCAGGTGTAGCGAATGCTGTAGTAGTTGCTAGTGATAATAAAGCTAATAAAAATAATTTGTTCATATGTTCCTCCAAAGGCTATGTAATTCATATTGCAGTTGAAATGCCATTGCGTTCATCTACAAAATCAAACAGTTAGCTGGTTTTAACATGCCGAAATTTCGGCAGATGCCGGTGAGCCGGTAATGAGTTGGTGGGATATCGGCAAACTCGACAACGCTTCTACCGTCTTCAATTCACTGTAAAGAGCATTTCTTATTTTTTATAATGAGCTTATATGAAAAACATAACACCATTTGAAATTGGCGATAAAGTGACTTGGAACTGGGCCGGCGGAACGATTAAAGGCCAAGTCGAAGAAGTTCACTTCGCTCCGATTGAAAAAATTATTAAGGGGTCAAAAATTAAACGTAATGGTTCAGTTGAAAAACCTGCTTATCAGGTAAAATCGGAAGCTGGAAATATTGCTTTAAAACTTCATACCGAATTAACTAAGATTTAAAATAATTCCTCAGCGATCCACTATCCCAAATAATCTGCTGAAGCACTTTCTCTTTACGAACTTCTTCTTCGATCTTCGAAAGCTCATTTTTAATATTATATTCTTGAGTCGTAACTTGTCTTGAGTAGATAAATTTGTAAATCGTCGACAGTGGCCCATGCTTTTTCAACTGGGCTTCAAAAGACTTAAGCTCTTTCAAACGATCATTAATATGCTTTATATAAAGCTCGATCTTGTCTTCCGAAAACTCTCTCGGTCCCATATGTTCTTTTTCAAGTTTTAAAAGTCCATAGAGATCTTGATTTTCATAGGCTGCCGTAATCTTCTTCATGAGAGACGTCTTCTCTTCTTTAAGATGCTCTAACGGCTCTTTATCCGGATGAAAGGCCTTAGCTAATTGTCTAAAGAGAGATTTGATTTCAAGCTTACCATCGGTTTGTGCCGGTGTAGGAGATGATGGTTTATATGTATAAGACTCAGGTTCATCAACATTCTCTTCAGCCTCTGACTCCTGTTCTGGAAGAAGCTCATCAAGAAAAGCTTCTGCTCGCTCGTCCCCCATGCTTTGTAATCCATAAGCAAGCTCAACCATTAGATGAATAATCTGACGTTTCTCTTTTTTCTTAAAATAAGAATCAGTGCGATGTTGTTTTAGTCTGTTAAGATTTTCAAATCTTAATTCGCAAAACTCATCTACTATCGGTGTGGCCTCTGTGGCCACTCTCACTTGAAGAACTATAAGTTCTTGCTCAAGCGTCTTTAACTTCAGCTCATCACTTTCAATTTGCTTTAATTTTTTATCAAACTCTAATTTTCGTCGATTTCCTGTTGTGCTTGGAATGTTCATCAATTATTTACCGACATATAATCATCAATGTGTTTAGCAATTTTGAACGGTGTTAAAACAGCAAGTAGAAGAATAAATATCAATCTAATATTTGATTCATCTTTTTCCGGCAACATTCTAATTGATTTTTTATTAGTTTCTAGTTGTATCTTATTGTATCGATAGTTATTAATTTCTTGGCTAAAATCTGTTAATAAATTTTTGATTACCTTATTTGAAGAAATTTTTTCATCAACCCAAACAGTTATTTCCTTCGGTACATTGTCATTATCAATCTTCTCTTGCAAGGTACTTATTAAAATTTCACATCCTGCAATATTTAAAGGACACTCTTTTTTTATAGAATTCAAGCTTTCACCAGCTTGTTCTTTAGCTTTATTTATAAAGTCATTACTATTTGAAATTCGCATTCCTGTAACACTATTATTCAACTGATTTGTATGCATTAAGATGTTAGCTAGTACAGATAAAATTAACAGGAGATCAATTACGATGAAAAATTTTTTCAAATATTGCATCTCACGTCCATTATTTCTATAACGAACTATAAACAGCATAACAAGTGCAAGTAATGTACATAAAGAAAAAATCCTTATAAAATAAGGCAAAAAATTAGTATATAATTCTTGAGTAGCTAAACATTGCATATTTCACCTTTTAATAAAAATCTTTATCGATTAAGGAAAGGATTGCCCGAATAAATTAAAACTTCTTCAAATAATCCATCTTCTGGGACTGATCAATATTCATATACTGATGGTAATCAAAGATAAAATCACTATCATGATAATTCTTCACCCATTTCTGCTGTAGCATATAGCTCTGTGTATGAACTGTAAAAATAGCAACAGCTTCATTGGCCAGATACTGATTTAACTTCTCATACAATTCCGTTCTTTTAGGAGAATGCTGCATCTTAACTGCTACTTCAAAATCCTTATTAAATTGTGGATTGTTGTAATTCGCACTATTGGCACCAGGAGCTGAATTGGGCCCATAAAAGATTTGAAGGAAATTCTCTGTATCAGGATAATCTCCAATCCAACCGTAATCGATCATCTGCACAGCTCTCTTTTTGATTTTCGCTTGCAGTTCAGGATTAAGATTCATCACGACTTTAATCTTGATGCCAATTTTTTCCATTTGCGCTTGGAAGAATTCCGCTTTTTGGCGAGCAGTAGTTGAACTCATCGTATCCAAAGTAATTTCAGGAAGTCCTTTTCCTTCTGGATAACCAGCAAGAGCTAGAGTCTTTTTAGCTAGCTCTATATTAGGACCTTTCCACTCATTCTTAAAACTTGGAACGTTTCCAGCAAGTCCCGGAGGAGCAACTGACTGTGCAGGAAATCCTGTATCGTTATAGAATAGTCTATTAGCAGTCTTTACATCATAAGCTAAGCTCATTGCTCGACGAAGATTTACGTTCTGAAAAATCTTATAATCAAAGTTAAAGCCGATATAATATACATCTAGGCTTGGCATAATAGTAAGGCTCATCCCTTTATCAAGCATTTCCTGAGACAACTTATTACCAACGATTGTCGAACTAAAGTTATCTTTGGGAATATTCAAATAATCAATCTCACCTTTATTGAACTTCAACCATGCTGGCTGCGACTCAACCATGACATTGACGATAATCTTATCTATTAGAGGAAGCTTTTTACCAGCATCACCTAGGAAATGTTTGTACTCTGGAGAAGCTTCACTTGGATAAAATTTTTCTCTGAAAGTTGGATTTTTAGTAAAGACAACTCTCTTACCTTGATCAAAGACAGGTAAAACATATGGGCCTGTACCAACTGGGTGGTTGATAAATTCAGGTCCGTATTTTGTTACAGCTTCTTTTGGAACAACGAAAGTGTAAGGCATGGCCAGTGAATACAAAAATTGTGGGAAGGGCTTAGAAAGTTGAAACTGAAGTGTATATTTATCAATCGCTTTTATGCCGGCAACTTCTTCGTCGTAGTTTGCAGAAGGTTGCGTCTGATACTTATTTCTCCATTCATTGAGTCCTTTGATTTTCCCATCAAGAATCCACCAACCTGTTGCTTGGTTTTTAGTGTCAGCAAGTCGCTTAATTGAATAAACGAAATCAGCGGCCTCCATCTCTCTTCCCTTACCATTAGGAAAAGCAATGTCGTCTTGGAAGTGCACGCCTTTTTTTATTTTAAATGTATAGGTCATACCGTCTGCAGATATAACGGGCATTTCTTCTGCAAGATTGGGAATAAGTTCGTAAGGAATCTTTAGCCAGTGATAGCTAAGGAGCCCTTCATAAATTTTTGCGATTTGTGCAGCTGAACCTACATCGCTCGACATGATAGGATCAAAACCTTTTATGTCACTGGCGGCGATAACAGTCAGAACTTTTTCTTTTGAATCTTGATGTTTACTGCAAGCAGATAAGAAACTTAATGCGATGATAATTACGATCGAAAGAAACTTTGGGCCATTCATATATTACCTCTTAAATGCTATTCGTAAATTCTTTTAGATCACCATAAAAACTCTTATGGTTTTTTAGATCACTTATATCTGTATTTAATAATCTTATAGTATTTTCAAAACATCTAGCAAATGCTTCGTATCCAACACTAAGATTACTCGGCTTCACTGCAATGAGATCAGAAAAGCAGATCATAAGTTGATTGGGGCGTCTTTTTTTTAGATTATGCGAGAAGTCCCAGTTTCTATCTCGTAAATGGGACATTAAAAAATGTGAGACGGAGCGCTTCTCTTTTGGGATTCCCATGATGCCAGGCTTATCAAAAATGCCTCCATCAAAATACCTTTTACCATTGATCTTTGCAGGGTGAACTAAAAAAGGTGGAGTGCAAGAAGCGCGGACGATAGGAGCTGTTTCGCCTTCAGTAAAAATTTTGGTCTTAAATGTACCAACTTCGAATGTTGATACAGCAATGTTAAGACTCAGCTCTTCGAGTCTTGGATGAAGATTAGCTCTGAGAATATTCTCTACGTTCTTCCATTTAAGATAACCCAGTCCAAATCCTGGATCCCAAACATCTTTTACCGGAACTTCAGCGAGTAATTTTAGAGCATCGGGTGTTGAAATATTTGAACCAAGTATGGCGCCAACTAATGCACCCGCGCTGGAGCCTGAGATCATAGAGAATTCAATTCCCTCTTGTTTCAATGCTTCGATGAAACCAAGGTGAGCAAAGAAACCAAAAAAACCTGCTCCCAGTGCAATAGGGAGAGGTTCTTCTTTTAAGATATCTTTAAGCTTTGAGTTGGAATTCATGGGTTAATCATACTGACTCTAGAACGGTGTCACTACAAAAACTTTATAACGCTCTATTGCTACCACAAGTCTGCTGGCACGTTTAAGTATCTATAGACAATCTATCTAACTTTTTATCTAATTATTAAAAATTTATTGGGGGAATTATTTATGAAGAATGTATTACTTTTAACATTACTATCAGTGTTGTTAAGTTGTGGATCTGCAACATTTAAAAAAGACGAAGTGACTTCGATTAAAAGAGTTGCAATCGTTGCTTATTCAATTCCAGAAAAAATTGAATTCAGAGACGATCCGAAACAACAAAACAAACCAGGGGTTATGGATCTTGTAAAAATGGTTGCTAAAAACTTTACTGAAGTTGATGGACAAAAAGCAGCTGAACTTTCATATAACGAATTTGTAAAATCTATCAATACTTCAACTCACTTGCCATTCAAGGCCTTAACTCTTGAAGAATTAAGAAAAAACGCTAAGTTTCAAGAACTAGTTACTTCAACTCTTAAAAAAGAAACACCAGTCGCTGCTGAAGCTACAGGTTGGATGGGAACACTTCAAAGTTTCGCTAACACAAAAGATGCACCTTCTTCAACAACTGTTGCAGGGATCGCGACATTTGGGATTGATAAAAACTGGCAAGATTCAGACGCACTTATGAAAACAGAAAAAGAAAAAGAATTTTTAAAAAAATCTTTAGAAATTTTGAATGTTGATGCCATTATGGTTATTAACGATATGGGATACTCATTTTCATGTGAAGCTTGTATCGGTGGAACAGGTTCTGCCTCTACAGGATCGGCATTTAATGTAACTCTTATCAATAAAGAGATGAAAAGTGTTATGAATGTTCGCCAATGGTTTGGTTTTTCAAAAGCATCAGCACCAATTGTGACTGGTATTATTCCTCCGCCAATGTACGAAAAACTTTTTATCGCTCACGGTGGAAAAATGGCCAGTGAGTTTATTTCTGAAACAGAAACACAACTTAAGTAATTTTATTTTTTATTAAATGTGGTCTACACAAAATGTGGACCACATTTTCACCGCCGCTATTCCGACAACAAGCTTACCGATTTCCCGGCACTGCCGAATTTCCGACATAACATCTGATTCCTAACTAGCTATTTATAATAGTTTTTGATTTTGGCACACCTATTGAAATAGTCATTTACAAAGACATCTCACAACGAGTTGCCAAGAAAAAAATAAATGGAGCTACATATGAAAAAGTTTTTAATGGTTTTAGCAATTTCTCTCTCAACAACTACGGCGTTTGCAGACATGGAACTCTCACCCGCAAACCCAGATATCAACACGCCTAATTGTGAAGCTCATGCTTACTTTGCTCCCAATACGAATATCGTGATTATTCAGATGCCTTTCGGCAAATGTGACAGCGTTAGGACTTGGGGTAGTGATTTGGGATCTACAGAAACTCGAATTACTGCAACGGGCATGCAGGTTGGGATTGAAGGCAGAGCGGGTTTAGCAGTAGGAGTTACGCTGATGAATCTTGAAGGCTATCCATTTCGCAAAGACGAAATTCGTATACGCTTCAATTAGGATAAGCGACAGATTCAGGTTCCAGAGAAGTCTGCTGGAACCTTTTTGGGAACCTTTTTTAATTTAATTGAACGGATCTAAATAAATATTTATTTAAGCAACCCCACAACTATTCCGAAAAGAATACATTGCAAACAAAAATAAGGAGTTAGTGAATGGTTAGATTTAAGCATCCAAATGGTTTTTTTAAAGAAACACCTACAGGTTTTTCTTGGACAACTCTATTTTTTGGTTTTTTTGTTCCTCTATTGAGAGGATGGTATATTTATTCTGCAATTTGTCTTATTGCCTCAGTTGTCACATTCGGATTTTCTGGCCTTGTATTTCCATTTTTAATCAATAAGCATTATGCAAAATATCTTCTTGAGCAAGGTTATCAACCTGATTCTGATCAAGATAAAATGCAACTACAGATGATGGGAATTGGTTTTGTAGATCCAGTACATAATCATTCTAATGTTAAGAGAGAAGTCGCTTAATAATTAAGATTTTTTCAACGAGCTTCCAATACACTTTTTTGTCACAATATTACAAGAAGGATGTATTGGAACTCTCACTCTTTTCTTACAAAGGTTTAAAACGATCTCTCAACTCAATTGTTGAAAACTCAGCTTTCATCTTCCCTTTAGGATAAACTTCCTCAGTCAGAAAGTTTTTCATCTCATCAACCTCAGACTCTGAAACCAGTTTCGTCCAAAATTTATTTGGAGCATCCCATGAAAACCCATTATTCTTTAAAAGATCTTTGGCCTCAAATGGAGCTTGAACACAATCAACACAAACTTGCTTAGTTTTAGCGTTCGCTAAAATTTCTTTCAAGTAATCCCCTTGCAGTATTAGATTGGCCAGAGCATCGATGTCAGTAAGCGCTCTATGCCCTGAATAATGAAAACCATGAAAAAGACTTAGTAGTTCCTGCTTCGCTGATAAAAATCCCATCTGGGCCCAATCAACCTGCTTAAATGAACATGTCCAAATCTTTGCTGATGATACTTTACTTACTTCCGCGACAGCTTCAATCATAGGCCTATCAAATCCTGCATTGTGAGCAAGGACAAAATCGGATTCCCCGATCATTTTAGCTACAATACTCCAGTCAATTTTTTTGCCTTTAACGTCTTCTTTCGTAATTCCTGTAAGCTCAGTAATGGTCTCTGATATCTCATTGCGAACTGGTTCATTTAGTTCTGAGTATTCTTCAACTGGCTTAATTAAGTGATGCTCTCTCTTGTGATAAATCCACTTTCTGATAGCGATCTCTATGATTTCATCTTTGTTATGATCAAGGCCGGTTGTTTCAGTATCTAGGATCGTGCAAAATCCCAAATCAGAATTCATTTCGACTGTTTTGTTAAATAAGTCAGGAGATAAAGTTTTAAATTCGCGAATGGTTACGCTCTTATCTTCATTAAAAATTTTATTAATAAAAAAAGTCTTCATTGTTTATCCTTTTGAAAATAACGCTCTATTGCTACCACAAGTCTGCTGGCACCTATGGATTGGCGTCTCGTAACTCTTTTAATTTGGCCGCAAAGCTTTGTGTGTAGATCGCAATGTTTGCATTTTTGTCGTTGTATTCATCCAGTACAAGGGTCGTATTCCCACCGTTACGATGTTCGGCAACGTGTAGGGCAACTATGAAGCATGTTTTTTGCTCACAGATAAATAATGGCGATCCTGAATCACCTGTAGATGTATCACAATCATGATAGATGAATCCTTTCTCTGGAAGAAATGCTTTGGCGCTGCACTCTTGCACACCAGTCATGCTCTTACCTTGATAAAATAGACTTCCATAACCAGCTTGCATAATATTTTCTAAGTTCTCTTCTGTAGAAGACTTCCATCCAAAATACCCAAACTTCTCCCCTAGTGGTTTTTCAAGTTTTAGAATGGCCCAATCCTGGTTTCTATTTGCTTGTTGATCTGAAGTCCCCCACCAAATATATGAGACTCCACTTTCAGCGACTGAAGTTCCATTAGATGCGCCAAGAAGAAACTGATATTTACCTTTTAAGTATTCACCGTCTTTGAATACACAGTGGGCCGCTGTTAAAATAAGATTTTTCCAAACTAGGCTCGCCGTACAATAAGTTCCATCTGGTGCAATCAATCTTCCAACTAATTTGAATTGTCGCTCTGTTGAAGTCACAAGTTCTTTATCGTTATGTCCGAAGACGTTATAGCCTGTAACTAGATTTACATTTTGATTAGTGTTGTCCTGATTTGGAACACAACCTGATAGAAGTAAACACGTTAGAGCGATCATTTTTAATTTATATAAATTCTTAGAAAATAACATGTCGTTAACCTAGGGATCAGTGGATTAATTAGCTTAGTGGGTTTTTATGAAAAAAGGGTATGTCTGTCTAGAGGATTCTCTGCTTTTGGGGAGTTACTGGCATTTATTAGTGTGATTTTTTTTGATTTTGACTCTAAGAGGGTCCAATAGGCTTTTGCTGATTCTTTCTTTTCCTGGTTCCAACATATCTTTCTTGCTGAACTACAACCAGAAAAGTCTGCTGGCACCATTTGTAGAGGAGCTGCAGAACATTTTATCGTACTACCGAAATCCTAGAATACATGCTAGTAATGTTTTTAATAAAAAATAATGAAAAGTGGAAATAATGAAAGAAAAAATTAAATCGTTAAGTATAGTAGTAATTGGATTAGCATCTTTAATTACTGCAACTACAGTTTTGATCTCAGTTCCTAATAGTCTCCTAGATTATCTAAAAACTAGAAACTGGGATGAAAATATCAAAATCATTAGGTTTTCCTCTAATGATTATATTGTAATTTATAATGGAAATCCAAAACCTATATTTATTAATAGATATGATTTTACTGATCATAAGGTCGGTATTTCAGGCTCAGGAGAAATTAATCAAACTGTGGCTCCATATAGCTACTTAAACTATTTAAATCCAGATAAAATAAATTGGGATTTAATATTCAAAGGAAATGAGACTGAACTTCAAAAAATAATTAAAACTGGCATTAATAGACCTGATTCCCCTTATAAGTATGTTTTCTTTAATGAATCGCATCCTACTTTTAAACTTTTCAGTAGAACAAATAACATGCCTAGTACTTTTGATTTCTATGCAGTATTGACGGTAAACTTTGAAAACCAAGAAAAAGTATTTCCATTCCCATCAAAAGGAATAATTGTAAGCAAAACAGATTTGAATAATATTCCAAAAAATAAGTAAAGATTTATGCGCTAGGTATCTGCAAAGCCATTTGTTTCAAAGTGCATTAGACAAGTGTGCTGGAGCTAGAAATCAACTCTGAATAATAAACTGTTATAATTATCACCCACTTTACCTTCGAGACCAAAACTAGGAGTAAATCTAAAAACAGCAACACCATAAACTAAAGTTCTGTCTGCAATTCTAGTCCCTGCACCAATATCAAGTTTTTCGGAAAGTTGATATTTAACAGAGGACTCAAATGCATATGTAAAATTCACGCCACAGTATTTTGTGTCAACAACTTCTCCAGTTGATTTGTCTTTACAGACTCTCTTATTATCGTCGTCCTTTTCTCTCGAGTAACGAGGGTCATCTTTACGTTTAAAAATTCCTGTTAGAGGTAAAATTTCTATTTTAAGCGATTCATATGGCCTCAGTTGCAGACCCAGACTTATTTCAGCACCTGCTTTCTTTTCATATGAGCCATAACCAATCATCACAAAAGACGACAGATCAAAGCTAAAAGCATTTGGGATAAAAAAAATAGAAATGATGATATATAAAAATAATTTCATACCTGGTTTTAGCTTAACCCTCAAACTTAGAACAGCCAAGGGCTCTTAAATATGTTTGAATTACTTATGAAAAATTTAATCGATCAACTTTTACATCAGAAGTCATGCCACTTTATTTCATGTATTTTTTCTTATAATCGTTGATGATTTTATCAGGATGTATTTTTGAGATACCTCTTTGTAAAATACTGAATGCATTTTTATTTTTAAATTTAGCGTTGATTGCCAAAAGCAAATCCTTTGTATCAATCACCTTGCGATTTGCCTGTACCTTGTGAGCAACATCTTTTGCATCGTTTTTTAAAAGATAGCTAAGATTATTTAAATCAATAAATGCTCCATCAATTCTTCCTGCTGCAACTTTTCTGACATTAAAGAGATCAGAAACAACAACTTCAGTTTTAATCACACCGCTTTTTATCAGTGCCATAAACTCAAGAGTGTTCCCGTAATCTTGCACGACTCCAATTGTCTTACCTTTCAAATCCTCTAGTTTGGTCCAAACAAGTGGTCTGCTTCTTGGTTCGACAAAACCAACTGGAGATTTAAATAGTACCGGTGATTTAAGAAAACCGGCCAGAATCTCTTCATCCCATGCTGGATAAAGGCCAGCGTAGGCCGGGTCCCTGGCCTTTTGGATTGCGCGAGTCCATGGATAAAACTCTACAACAAGGTCGATTCCTTCAGCTCTAAGTGCCGCGCGAAGTATGACGATACCAATACCACCCTCAGGGAGAGACTCCCCCGTGTAGGGCTTCCAATCAAGAGAAGCTATTTTCCACGTTTCAACGGCCAGTGTTTGGAATGAAAATAATAAAGCAGTAAGAACTAATAAATTTCTTAACATCTAATTGTTATCCTGGCTTGGGCCTGGAAAAATACCCATAGCTAATAACAATATAAAATATTTAGATGCGAGACAAGGGGCAAGTGAAATATTGATATAGTTATCTAATGAACTAAGCCCTTTTTTTTTGGACTTCAAGTGACCAGATAAGTATCGTGATGTTAAACCAACAATAAGGCCCCTATCATGAACAATTTAATCGATGAACTTACTCCAGAAGAAATAGCTGCAGGCGACGTAGCCATAACATCAGAGCTTGTTCCATGGCATTTTCCCATGATGAACGACAATGTTCGTAATGATGCTTATGAGAAGGCGCTTAAGGCCGCTTTGAAGAATGGTGGAACTGTTCTTGATATTGGGTCAGGGTCTGGATTGCTTTCGATGATGGCCGCTCGTCATGGGGCTTCACACATCACGACATGTGACTTTGTAGAGATGGTTGCAGAGAAAGCTAAAATTATCACAGCTCGCAATGGGTTTGCAGATAAGATCCAGGTTATTAATAAACTTTCGACAACCCTTGTTCCTGGAACTGATTTTCCAGAGCGTGCTGATATTTTAGTTACTGAGATATTTGATAATGGTCTGTTGGGTGAGCATGCACTTGTGGCCATTGAGCATGCGAGAAAACATTTATTGAAACCGAATGCGCAGCTAATCCCTTGTGGTGCTCGTGTATATGCGATGTGCATTGAATCGAGTGAGATTTATAAGAATCATCGTGTGGAAACAATATCAGGGTTTGATTTGTCCGCTTTTAATCAATTCTCATCTTACGAATATAGTGGATACCATATTGAGAAGTCGGAGCATAAGGCCCTAAGTAAGATTGCTTCTATCTTTGAATTTGATTTTCTAAAAGATACTAAAGATGAATCTGTTGAGATTACGTTTGAAGTAACTGAGTCAGGTCTTTGTCATGCAGTTGTTTACTGGTATGAGTTGCAGCTTGATAAAGATACAATCATTAGTACAGCTCCTTACCTTCCGCAATTGTCTTGCTGGAAGCAGGCCGTACAGCTGTTACCGAAACCTATGAACCTTACTAAAGGTGAGACTTTAAAATTAGTCGCTCATCACGATAATGAAGCTATCTGGTTTAATCGTTTGTAGAAGTAGCAAATTCAATTCCATATTTGTCTCCTGTAAATCGTTAACAGGACTTATTTTGTTACTTCTTGAATTAAAAACTCAATAACACTGTTTAGTCTCTCATCTTCTTTTCTTTTAGAACCAGATAAGAAAACAAAAGGAATAACTTTAAATTGTGCCTTAGGTAGAATTTGAACTAGTTCTCCTGATTGAACTTCATTCGTAATAGAGAATTCAGGCAAAATTCCAATCCCTGATCCCGCCATAACTAAACTCTTAAGCGATAAGACATCATGAACTTGAAATCTACTTTGCAATTGAACATTTTCAGTTTTTCCATTTAACTGAAATGAACTTTCTCGTCCAGGCCTAAATGCCAATACACCTTCTTTCTTAATAAGATCCAAATAGTCTTTTTCTGATTTCTTTCCAACAAGCAGTGAGGGTTTGCAATAAAGCCCCAGGTTGACTTTCATAAAAGGAGTACGGAATAAATGATTATCTCCATCTGCTCCTGCGCGAATCGCAAGATCAATTTTATTTTTTTCTAAATTCATGACTTGATCGGCAGATACAAGATTGAAGCGAATCTTCGGATGCATCAGTTGAAATTTATGCAAAAGCGGAATGAGCATTAGACTCATAAAGTCAGTCGGTGCTGAAATTGTAAAATTTCCAGCAAGTCCTGATTGAATACCCGTTTCACTCAGTTGCAATTTTTGCGAAGCTGCAAATAAAACTCGGCATGATTCAAAATAGATCTCTCCTTCCGGAGTTAATGTTACATCTCGAGTAGAGCGAAACAGCAACTTCCTTCCAAGGCGCCCTTCTAGAGAGGCTACCTTACTACTTACCATCGATTTAGATAATCCTAAATGGGTAGCGGCCGCCCTAAACCCATGTAACAGGGCCACGTGATAGAAAATGATACCTTCTTGAGTTAGGTCAATCAGACCTTTATTGTCCTTCATGAAGGACAGTATGTACCACTTTTCGGGGATACTCAAATACTTTGAGGGGGCGTAGTCTAGTTTTAGGAACAAACAAGCAATCAAGGAGCTTATATGAAAACATTACTACTATCTAGCCTACTAACTCTTAGCTTAACTAGCTTATCTCTTCACGCGATTGAAATCCCAAAAGGGTTTCGCCAGGAAAAAATTGAGATCAACGGTTTTAAAATGAACGTCTATAAAGGCGGTCAAGGAAAGCCAGTTGTTCTTCTTCATGGAATGGGTGAATCGGCCCTAATGTGGGAACCAGTGATGAAAGCACTTTCATCAAAATACGAAATCATTGTCCCCGATCTTCGTGGTGGTGGATTAAGTGAAGCGCCAGAAACTGGATACTCTAAAGTTGAAATGGCAGCAGATGTAAAAACATTGCTTGATCATTACAACATTAATAAAGCCCATATTGTGGGTCATGACATCGGCCTTATGGTTGCCTATGCTTTTGCTGCAAAATACCCTGAGAGCACTCAGACACTTACTGTAATGGATGCATTCCTACCTGGTGTTGGACCTGGAGATGACATTTACAACAGCCCAGACATTTGGCACTTTAGATTTTATGGAAAAAATGCAGAGAATTTAGTGAAAGGCCGTGAGAAACAATACCTCGATCACTTATGGGTTTCGTTCTCAGCAAATCCTGCAAGCTTTCCTGATGCTAAAAAGAATTACTTCGCAAAACAATACGCAGCTCCTGGACACATGAGAGCAGCAATGAATTGGTTTAAAGCTTTCCCTCAGGATGCAAAAGATAATAAAGAACTTTCGAAAACTCTTTTAAGAATGCCAGTTCTGTCTATTGGTGGTGAAAAAGCGATGGGAATGCCACTTGCAGCTACAATGAAAATCGTAGCACCTCATGCAGAAGGGATCACTCTTAAGAATACTGGGCACTGGTTAATGGAAGAAAATCCAGTTGCGACTGTTGAAGCGCTGGAAATTTTTTTAGATAAAGCGAACTAATTTGTTATCTAGTACATGTTCCAACACACTTATTTTGAGTGTGTTGGAACCTTTTTAAGGAAGCTTCATAGCAAGCTCTGATACTTCACGCGAAATCCTTTCTTCACTCAACGGAACAGGAAGCTTCCACTCCGGTATAAGCTTATAAACTTTGCTTAAACAAACAGCTCTAATGGCCGTCGCTATCTGCCCATCCTCCGCACATCTCTTAAAGAAATTCAAAGCATCAACTCGCTTTACAGGATCAGATTCAGCTTCGTCATGAATTTTTCCAATAAGATCTCCCCCATTTTTTAGTACTTCAGGAGTGTGGTGGACTTCATTGGCCGTAAGACTTTTTAAATCATCAACAGTGGCCAGGGATTTAAAGTCGCGTTCAAGTTTATTTTGATAATCGGAAAATTCAGTTACTGAATCACTATTATTTTCTTTAACAATGCCTTCATCCTTTCGATCAAGTGCGACTGAAGTGCTCATCTCTTGTGAATTAGATTTATCACTAACGTTAGAAACATTCGATGTCGTTGCAGCCTTCCATAAAAGAAGGGCCACTCCGATCAAAACTATAATTGCGATACTAAGCTTTTTCATTATTTTGCAATTGAGGCGTTCATGAGCTGAGATGACGTCTCAACTGGAACTTCAACATATGGTCCTTCAGGTTTAGGATCTAATATTTTAGGTACTAATGGAGTTTTAAGCTCCTTTAACTGCGCCTCACACACCTTCATCAAATCTTGCAGCCTCTTAAGCTCTTTAATAGAAGGCTCAGCTGCTTCTTTAGATACTTGAGGAATATATCCGATATAGAAATCAATGACCCTCTGGTAAGTCTCCATTTCCTCTTTTAGTTGCGCTTCTGTTTTAACATGCGTGCGAAGAACCACTCGATTGAATGAATCTGCAATGTCCACAGACAATTTAGTCTTATCTTCATTTGAGCATGTTAAACAATTCAGAAGTAGTGACTTCAGTGCAACTGCCTCTAGTGAATAAGATCCATTGCTCGAACCGTCACATGCCTCAAATCCCGACATATTGTGCCCTGGAGGACATTCATCATGGATAAAGCCAATGTGGTTCGCATGACCATCACTATGACGGGCCTCATGAAAAATAGTTCCGATTCTTTTAATTTTATTCGCTTCTGAGTTTTGATCTTTATTGACCGCTAATCTTTCCAGGAAGAGACCTTCACCGACTTGTAAAATCCCAACTCTTGGAGAAGGAGCAAATACACTATCACCATCAAGCTTTATACCGCTTAAAATATTATCTCGCTTACCTGTTAAATAAAGGTCGGCTCCAGTATTAGACATGATGATAATGCCGGCCAGGGCATTTGCACGATTGCTGATTGAAGGCGGAAGAGGAGTTGCAGGAAATACGTGTCCAGTTTTTTTTACTAAATTACGTCCTGAGAATTGGTAATCCTGGCCGATGATGTATTTCACTCGGTTGTAGATCCAATTGTACATTTGTGGACCGTCTACTTTTGGAAGTTCGGCCATTGTTTGGAATTCAGGATCGAAGTCAGTTATAGGATTTTTGTAAAGATAAGTGAGATCGTCTTTCATTGTTCTAAGCTGAGAAGCTGGGAGTGATGAATCGAAATATATGCCTGCGAACTTCTCACTCGCTTGAGAGTTAAATGAGATTGATAGGATTATGATTGTGCTTAATGTTTTGATCATTGTGTACCTCGAATTTGAGGTTTAGACTTAGCATGGATTGAGTTTTAAGGGCTGGAAAACATAAATATTACATAGTTTGTCTAATGTGATTTCTTTCACTTACTTGAGGTATGAGGTGAATAAAAGTTGTATTTCCGCCATTTCACCTGAAAGATAAGCTATATGAAATGGACAGAACAATTCTCAGAATTTAGAAAGAAAAACGAAGCTAAACTTGATATCACATTTTTTATATGTGGATTTGTTTTTGACGCCTGGATGGTTGCCTTCCCAGATGAGCCTCTAGTCATACTTCAACAAGCTTTATACTTATTTATTATCGCCATGCTTATTCATTATGAATTGCTTTTCAGGCTAGAGAAATGGCACCCTTCAAATTTTGCTGTGAAGATTTGGCCCTACCAAAACTTTGCCCTTCATTTCTGCCTAGGAACTTTGCTTAATGTCTATTCCCTATTCTATATAAAAAGTGCCTCAATATTCAGTAGTGCAGCTTTTCTCTTCTTAATGATCCTCATGATTTTCATGAACGAGCTGCCCTTTGTAAAAAAATCAACAAAAGTTAACTTGAAAGTCGGCCTCTATTCAATTTGCCTATTCTCGTTCTTCTCTATTGTTTATCCACTTATCTTCGGATTCATTGGATTAGTGCCCTTTTGTTTTTCTGTTTTGAGTACTCTTGCAATTTTATTTGTGCAATTAAGATCATTACGAAATTTAGTAACAGAGCCCGGCTTACTCTTTCATGCGATCTTTGCTCCAGTTGTTACAGTAGTGATTATTTTTACAAGCTTCTTTTTTCTAGGCTTGATTCCACCTGTTCCCCTAAGTGTAAAGGAACAGGGTATTTATCATAAGCTGGAGAAGAGAGATTCTCATTATTATCTGTATGCTGAAATGGATGAAAATAGTTTTTGGGATTTTGGTAAAACAACTTTCCACGCTGAGCCAGGTGATAAAATTTATTTTTATTCACAAATTTTTTCTCCAGGGAGAATTTCAGATAAAGTTATCGTTCACTGGTTTAGAAAGAATAATAAGGGCGATTGGGAAAATATGGATAAGGTTCCAGTTGCGATTAGAGGCGGCCGCGAAGAAGGATTTAGGGCCTTTACATTTAAATCTAATTTTGATGCTGGAGAATGGAAAATTCTTGTTGAGACAAGTTCAGGAGCTGAGATCTCACGTCTTTATTTTAATGTAGTTAAAGTTGATCAAGCACCATCGAGAACGTTTAAGGTTTTGGAGCGATAAAAATAGCTGAAAACTCTAATCAATAAATATATTCTATATAACTTCTGGCACATATAACTCGCCTATTTGTTGCCTGAGTTTTTTGGTAAGATCGCTCTGTAAAATAAAATTTAATTTCAAACACCAATTTTCTTTTTTTGTTATAATTATTTATTGTACAAAAATATATTTTCTTCCATACTCCTTTACTTGGTTTTTTATCAAGTTGCATTGGCAGAGCTTCCAGCATGTCAGCCATTTCGTATTCATCGAAAGGTTACACTTCCTACACCTCCAAGCTTCAGCGAGAATAGCGTGCTTGCACAGAATTGGGAGAATTCTCTTGTCGATAAAATATCGGCACATGATAAAACTTTCAAAAAAATCTATTGGCATTGGAAAAGTTCGGAGCAATTTGTCCCCCCTCCTGATCTTCATGCTTGGTTACAGTGCCTACTGTATTACGTTCAAATCGACACAGATGGGGACGGGCTTCCTGACTGGTCCGTTCAATCAGATGAAAAACCAGCTCGTATACTCTATCCATTTGACACAGATATAGATGGTGATGGTATTGAAAACATTCTTGACCCCGACCCTTTTCAAAAAAATATTTTTCCAGTAGATAAAAATGCATTCCCAAAGCACCTCGAGTCTTCAACAAAAGATGTTCTACATTGGCAGTATGAACTTTGGAAACATTTTAAAATTCTAGCGATTGAGCATACTACAAACCATTCTTCGTATGTGCTTAAAGAGTTTTTTTACCTTTTAAAGAAAATGTTTCCTGGAAAATTACCTTTATGGATTAATGAAATTAAATATCTCTACGCCTTTCAAAATCATGATGACAAAAATAACATTGCTGCATTTCACTTTGCAGCCCATGCAATAAGTATTGGTGGATCAAACTATTATACACATCAACTTGTCGGTAAAAAAAGGATTGATTTCTTATCAACGCTTGCTCATGAAATCGGGCATGCATTTTTACTAGGGGCCATTAAACCCGAAGAATTTCAAGAACTCTGTGAAAAGTTTGGATGGGGAGAGGTTTTTGACAATGGAGTCATAACTTCATTTAACTCTTCGCCCTTTTTCAGAGAACATCCTGACAGTGACTCTGTCGAAAAAGCAAAAAAAAATAATTTTGTTTCTGATTATTCATACACTAACGCGCACGAATGGTTTGCGGAAGCTTTTGCTGATAGCATTCTTATGCAATCCAAAATAATTTCCCCTAGATCACCAAAAACTTTTGACCGATGGTTAACATACAAGCTCTATTCAAAATAAAGTGAATCATTAAAACTTTGGCCTTATTCTTGCTGTTTTATTTTTAAGAGGTCCTACTTAATAATAATTCAAAAGGAGTATTTATGAAAACGTGTAACCTGTTCGCAACCATTTTAATTTCATCGTTCATTGTCGGTAATCCTGTTGTCCATGCTGAGACAATGCATATGAAAGAAAAAAATATGCAATCCAAATCTACTAAGTATTATAAACATACGACTGAAAATGCTGTACTTGATTTTAATAAAGATACAGCTAGTTTAAGCACGATGGATCAAGACAAACTTAATAACTTGGTAAAATCTGCAAAAGAAAAAGGAGAGATAACCAAAATTGAAGTGGCAGTATGGTCAGATAAAGAACATCCTGCAAAAGGAGATCTTTCAAAACCCGATATAACATTGGCAGAAAATCGCGCAACTCATATTAAAGATATTCTTAAAAAAGATATTGGACATACACGTCATGTAAAAGTTTTTAACATGGCAGAAGGCTCAAACATGGTTGCACGAATGTTTCATACCCCAACTGCTGAACTAAATTCAGAATTTGCTAAACGTAGTAAAGACTCTATGAGATCCGAAGATTTTCAGATTATTAAAAAAGAAGGTGCTCCTTCAAAAGCTGTCGTGATTTTTACGATTAGAGAACGATCAAACTACTAAATGACCTATACCCCATTTTTTAGGGGAGACAAGACAAAATGCCTCATATGGGTGCCAGCAGACTTATGGTATAGCAGTGTAGCTACCACAAGTCTGCTGGTACCCTAATTGATGTTAACAATTTCTAGCCTTTCATCATTCTCTAGCACCCTCTAGATGCATGCAAAAAATTATATTTTCCATCATCTCTAAATGCTTTAATCCAAAGATCTTTGACTGGAACATTCGTCCCTCCTTGGTCAGCCTCTTCTCCTCCATCACAAGGCTCAAAATTCTTTGTATCAACTAAAATCCATAATTGATCTTTAATCCATCTAAAAGCCTTGGCATTAAATCCATGATAAATTAAATTTGAGCTTGTTTTTTTTGTCTTTGTACCATCTGGAGATTCGTAAAAGCTAACGTCATCTGCAAGATTAGAATCTAGCAAGATTGAAGAAATACTTTTACCGCTATTAAATTGAGATTGGTGAATCCAAAACTCTTTATTGTTTTCATCTTTTAATAAAAACCAATTTCCACTTTCAGAATTCACGACTCCATAAATGTTATAATAATCAATTTCATAATCTATTTCTTTTTTCTTAAAAGGTGAGTCGAACTTAGGATGAATAACTCTACTATTCCAATCTGGTTTTTCATAAACAACTAATTCCGCATTATAAACTTTTTTCAGAAGTTTAATTGTATCAAAAAAATCTTTCCTTTGAGAACTAGAGTCGTATGCCATTTCCCACAACCTAGACGATGGCTCAGCAAACCCGATTACATTTTTTGAAATAAACTTATCAAACTTCAATTCATTAATTTCGATAAAAGATTCCTTCATTTCATTCATACTATATAGATATTTCACCCATTCCTTCACGTTAATCACTGCAAAAGTATTCGGATGATAAGATTCTATATATTGTAATGTTTTCTGTAATTTTTTTGAAGGTAAGCGGAAGATTGAATTCTTCATAGCTTTAGAACCGTTATATGTTAGATCAACACCATCTTCGAAAGAATAAGAGACACGAAAATAAGCTTCCAGATTGTTTTCATCTAGAAATATCTTCTTTATATTCTCATCATAAACTAGCTGAGAGTTTTTTTTGGGTATTTTATCTTTGATTATTTGGTAAATAGATTCAGGACAATTTGAATCAATACATGCTACAAGGCCTTTCAAGTAAAAATCAGTACTATTCAATGCTTGCTTTTTTACTATTGATTCTTTTTCAGCACTTAAGAACTTTTCCTTTAACCCTAGTAATTTGGATATATAAAACTTTCTACTATATTCTATTTCTAATTTTTTTAAATAATCATAATTCACACTCTTAGCTTCTTTATCATACTGCATTTGAGGCAATACACTTATTGCTGAAAATATTTGAGGGTGCTTTAAAAAATCACACGCATTGGACGGCTTTGAGATTAACAATGCTTCCAACTGTTTCGTAAACACTGTGAAATCGATAATCTGTGGAAAAAAATCTTTAGAAAAAGGTACAGCTTCTCCTTTTGAACATTTCTCTTTTAGAGTTTTTTGTAAGTTGTACATAGATTCATTCATTATATCTTCTGAGTGAACCTTTGAAAAAGTTAACAGGCCAATTATACTCAATAGACGTAAAATCATCATAAAACTCCAACGCTTTTTAAACTCCACAACTAATTCTATTTGGAATTAAAAAAATAGATACAAAAAAACTCCGAAAAGAGTGCACCATTCAGGTAATCATGGTTGCACAAATTAATGCATGGAATGGTGGTATGGTGCCAGCAGACATGTGGTATAGCAGTGTAATTCATCCAACAAGAGAGCTAATTGAACTCTAGCCTTTAAAACTTCCTACTTCACAACTTCCACTTGCCGAATTTCCGACATCTTCCGAAATCCCACCAAGCTCACTTGCCGATTTCCCGGCAGAGATCATTTTAAAAATTGATTTTCCAAGCAGTTACCACCAACAAGCTATTGGCACTCTTCGTGCTTTTAAACTGCTTATGAAAACACTAAAACTTATTTTACCATTGTTCATTTGCTTAATCGGATGCAGCCCAAAAAATTTTAGCATCCCAAACCCAATGCCAATGCCAATCCCCATTCCAAAAACACAAGTGATGTATGTGCTAAATTCTGCCGACAACACAATCGGTCAGTGGAAAATAGGAAGTGATGGAACATTGACGACGTTAGCTCCATCAATCGCGACTGACGATTACCCAAGAGCGATGGCCATGGATGAACAACACAACAGCTTGTATGTGGCAAATATTGGGAGCCAAACAATTACACAATATAAAACTGGAGTAGATGGAACTTTATCTGAATTAACAACGCCAATTGCTTCAAGTGCATTTACAGAATCCCTCGTGATGTCTCTAGATCATCGCTTTCTTTATTCACTTGGATATGATGGAAATATTTCTCAATATAGTTTGGGATCAGATGGAGAACTGACTCTTTTAAACAATTGGACTTATCCTAACAATCCCGTAGCAATGACTTTTTCTTCGTCGGGAAAGTTCGCTTATATGGTAAACGATGCGATCACAGATATTTCTCAATATAGAGTAGCGGCAGATGGTTCTTTTACTCCATTAACTCCGGCGACAGTATCCTCGCGCGGCTGTCCTTCGGGACCAATCTTATCGGCACAATCAAAAAGTGGAATTGATTTCATTTATGTTCTTAGTTGCTCAACAGATGAGATTGAAGCTTATTCTGTTGCTAATGATGGAACGCTTCACTCAGAGCAAGTCGTGAGCACAGGAGCTCTACCATCACATATGACGATTTCTGGAAACTTTCTTTATACAACGAATATGGCAGATAGCACTGTCTCGATGTTCACTATCGGAAGTAATGGATTGTTACAAGCGAGCACTCAAGCTGCAGTGGCCGTAGGCACTCAACTAGAGTCTATAGTTGTTGATGGCACTGGTAAATTTGCTTACGTTATGGATTATGTCGAAGATAAGATTTTTCCACTTAGCTTGGGGACTGACGGAATAATGACTCCTTTTACTTCGGGTGGTGTTCAAAGTGGGGCCGGGCCTAGGAAGGCGTTGATTAAAAGTCTTTGAGAGAGATGAATTGAAAGCACCCTATATTTTTTACATGAAATAAAATTTCAACCAAAGCCGTGTTAAGGATGAGTCATTTTCTCGTCACGTTTTCGTTTGGAGTTTTTATGAATGTTATGAAGAAGGCTATTGCACTTACTACTGGATTAATGCTTCTTTCAAACGTGGCACTTGCTAGGACAAGTTCACTTCAAGATATCAATTATAATTTTGATCAGACTAAAGTGAATGCCAGTGAAAACTCATTTTTCTTTTTAAGGTCTTTCGTTGATTATTACTTTGGAGTAATCGCTAAAAATACAGACTCGCTTAATATCGCTAAAAAAGCAGGTTCATTCAATGGCTGGTGTGTTGGTGATGCTCATCCCGAAAACTTTGGAATTCTTATTCAAGATGATAATTCTACTATTTTCACGATGAATGATCTGGATGATTCTGGGCCTTGCCCGGTTGCCTATGATCTACTTCGTATTCTGGTGAGTTCGCGTTTATATATGCCCAACATCAGTTCTCAGGACATTCTTAACTCCTACAGTGATGGATTAAAGGGAAAAAACGCAAAGATTCCCGATGCGATTCTATCAATGGATAAAGATGCAACGAAAGCAGGTATGCAAATCGCTGCTAAAAAACTTCAAGGAAATGCATTTAAGAGAAAAAGCACAATGGAAGAAGTTGGACAAAATCTCAAAGTACAACTCACTTCACTTCTTCAGGCACAATATAAAAGCGAAAACTTACGTGTATTAGATATGGTTGCGACTTCAAAAGTTGGAGGAGGCTCAGGTGGTCTTCAAAGATATGAAATTCTTATTACTAATACTCAAAATCAACTTATACAACTGGAGTTAAAAGAACTGGTCGCGCCTTCTATTGTTCCAGTTGCGACTGCTCCCATTCCTGATCAAAATTCTCGCATGAAAAAAACGCTACAAATTACTCAGGGAGATAATTCTTCTCATTATTATAACGTGTTTAACATTCAGGGAAAAAACATGTTACTTCGTCCTAAATTCTCTGGAAACATGGGTGTCACACTTGCTGACTCAAGCGATAAGGACAACAAAGAAATTATTAACTTTGAAGCCTACATCCTTGGACGCATTCACGCTAATTCTGTTAATGTAAAAGATTATACTAAGGCCCTCGACAATATGGATTCTAAGAACTGGGAAGATGATATCGGCGCCTTCACTAATTTGTTTAATAAAAAATATAATGAACTAAAGCAATAATTGGATTAAATTTTACTATCAAAACCAGTAAAAATAATCAAAAATTGATAAATGCTCGACTCTCGCACCATTTTAAAAAACATATTTAACTTTGATCAATTCCGCGGTGATCAGGAAAAAATTGTCAACTCCGTGATCGCTGGTGAGAATGCCCTTATTCTAATGCCGACGGGTGGCGGAAAGTCACTTTGTTATCAAATCCCGGCACTAGCGAGGACTGGAACCGCAATAGTCATCTCTCCCCTGATCGCTCTGATGAAAGACCAGGTGGATGCTCTCCTAAAAAAAGATATCAAAGTTGCTTTTTTAAATTCATCCATAACAAAGTCAGAACAACGATCAATTGAAAAAGAACTTCTTCAAGGAAATTTAAAAATCCTCTACGTCTCACCTGAGCGAATGATGACTTCTTTTTTTCAAAACATTTTAGACAAGATAAGAATTTCTCTATTTGCTATCGATGAGGCCCATTGTGTATCCCAATGGGGCCATGACTTCAGACCTGAGTATATGGAACTTTCGATGTTATCTGAACGTTTCCCTAACACTCCAAGAATCGCACTCACGGCAACTGCAGGTGCCGCGACCAAAAAAGAAATTATCAGTTGCCTCTCTCTAGAAGATGCTCCCGTCTATATCAGCTCTTTTGATCGTCCAAATATCCGCTATAGTGTTTCTAAGAAAGGATCAAAAGCTGACAATAGAGATAAGCTTTTAAAATTTATTAAAGAAGAACACCTAAATCATGCTGGCATTGTTTATTGTCTATCGAGAAAAAGTACGGAAGAAGTCGCGGCCTTCCTTACGAAGGCAGGCCTTAAGGCCATGCCTTATCACGCCGGACTCGCCCAGGAATATCGTAACAGTGTCCAAGAAAAATTTATCAAAGAAGAATCTGTCATAGTGGTTGCTACCATTGCTTTTGGAATGGGCATCGATAAACCAGATGTACGTTTTGTGGCCCATATGGATCTTCCCAAATGCCTGGAGTCCTATTACCAGGAAACAGGTCGAGCTGGCCGAGATGGACTCCCATCACATGCATGGATGCTATATGGACTTGCAGATCTGGTTCTATTAAAACGCATTACAAATAAGGGATTAAAAACCGCGGCTAGAAAACGAGTCAACGATGAAAAACTTGATGCTATATTAGGTTTTTGTGAGACTACAAAATGCAGACGTGAAGTTCTCCTTGGTTATTTTGATGATTCGTATCTTGGCCCTTGTGAAAACTGCGATGCATGTCTTGCTCCTTCTACCAAACAAATCAATGCCACTCAATTGGCCATTGAGGCTCTGCGTGCGGTTTACGAAATAAAGCAAAAATACAACGTACAGTACATGGTTAATCGCCATGAGGGCGAGCAGTCTCTTTGGTTTTCCGTTTACCGCCAACTGATCGCTCAAGGCCATTTAAAAATGCTGATGGATGGTAAGTCAGAATTAAAGCTCACTCGCAGAGCGATTACTGTCTTAGAAGGTAAAGAGGAAGTTTTTCTTAGGGCCGATTATAAAAAGACTGTTGATAAAAAATCTCCACTCGTAAAAAAGAAAATTACAAAAAAGAAAATTAGGAAGAAATCAACGGCTGCAATTTCAAAAGAATTTAAAACGGCTGCTGGGACGGAGCAAACGCTCTTTGAAAATCTCAAAGTCTTTCGTACGAATCTGGCAAAAACGAAACGAACCAAGAGTTATAAAATTTTTCCGGATAAAACTCTTTTAGAGATGGCGCAGACAAAACCAAAAGATTTAAGAGAACTTGAAAATATTTTTGGGGTTGGGCCTAAGAAACTTAAGAAGTTTGGGAAGATTTTTATTGATGCTATTTTGGAGTTTGATTTGTAGAAGATTTTGGGTTCAGTTAATCAATGGCAGTTGCAACAACTTACTTGAGGTTCCAGCCAGCACACTTTTCTTGTATCATCGCAACCAGAGAAGTGTGCTGGAACCAAAATTACGCCCACTTTTCTTAAAAAAGTTAAGACTTATTTTTTGCCAATATATTCTTTATTAAGCTATTGGCATTCTTTTGATATATAACTTTTTCTAAATTTTCTTGAGATTTTTTAAGTGTCGAAAGATATTCACTTAGAGCAAGAAACAATTGTTCGTTATTGTCAAAAGCTGGTGAAATATTCTCTTTAAATTCTTTGTGAGAAATAAATTCGAAATGATCACTTGCTATCTTAGAATTTTTTAATTTTTTCCCAACTTTTTCAAATTCAATTTTTTTATTTAAAATTTCATTGCCGATTAAGTTATAAATAACCCTCTCAAACTTACGAAGTTCTACATTTTTCAACTCGATATAATTACTCGCACTGAGACTACTAAACATGACAGTGAAAGCAACCTCGTGCTTCTTTCCGACTTTGTGCTTGTAAACTAAAAAACCTGAATTTTCATGAAAAAATAGATGCAAATTATTTTTATTCTTAATAATGTTTTTAATGGTTTTAATTCTATCTATTAAAATGCTTAATAAATATTTGCTAAAATGCACTCTATCTATCTCTTCTAAAAACTCAAGAATCTCGAAATTGCGCGTTCGTTTTAACGAAAAAATCACATTGTAAATCTGCTCTTTATCATCATAAGAAGAGAATTCCTTTAATTTACAAGCAAAAAAATACTCCTGAAACAATCGGTGACAAAACTTATAAACATCACCTTGTCCCTTTACGAATAAAGGAATTGCCCTTAATAAATCCATCAATAATAATTCATTATCAAACTTAAGACTTTCGTTTGCCTTAATGTTTTCAAAATTAGACTTAACAGTTTTTTTGTCAAAATCATATTCGTTTTTTAAAGTTTGAATCAAAGAAAAGTCCTTTAAGACTAATTCCAAATCATCTTTTGAAACTTTGGAATCCAAAGATCTGTTATATGAGTTTTTGGAATTCGTATCATGGTAATACATCAACGCTTCAACAATATTTTGGTAAAACTTGTATTTTTTTTGTGGCACATCTGATGTTTTATTTTTAAACGTCATAATGTATAAGTTTAAATATAAAGGAGTTGTAATAAACTCAGCTAGAATTTTATTTTTTGTATTATTAATAGTTTTAGATAAGTTTTCAATTAACTCTTTATCATATTTTAATAATTTTAGATTTTTAATAAATTCATTAATTTGAGTTTTCGTAAGTCCCATAACTTCAAAGCAATGAAAATCAGTTAATATTTCAGTATTAGAATTTGGGCGACTTGTAATAATCAAGATCATTTCGCCGTACTTTATTTTAATTTTATTGATAAAATCAAATCCATCTGAAAGTAAATCATAAGGTATTTCGTCTACCCCATCTAACATTAATAGAACTTTACCTCTCTTGCATAACTCTTTACATGTATCAGCCGTAATACTATATTTGGGATCAACGACTGAGTTTATCTTGCTCGCAACTAATTCAATTACATCAAGATCAGTAAACTTTTGTATTTTCCTTAGTTCAATTGTAACAGGTATTCTAAATTCATTTTTAATACTTTCTCGCGTGATATATTGAATATAGGTAGATTTCCCAACACCTGCTTTACCAATGAAAGTAATATTTTTATGTAATGAAAAAATTTCAATTTGCTCATTGAAATTATTATAAGTTATTACTTCTTTTTTATTAACACTCTCGTCAATGCACTTAACAACTTGATGAGGTAAATAAATAGAGTCAAAGTTAATATTTGCATGATTAAAAAGTAAGCTTTTGATTGCTTTTGTATCATCCATTACCTTTTTCAAGTAATTTATTAATGCTAAAGATTCATTAGAGTTTTTTTCAATTCCACTAATACTTGAAAGACTATTTACAATATTTGCAATTGCAATAGCCCCCTTTGCCAAACCCAATAAAGTTGCAGAGGCTTCAATCATTCACTACTCCAATTGTTATTTAAGCTACATATTTACAAAATCAAATGCAACGGTAACGGTAACGTAGAAAATCTCATTACTCTCAAACGTTTATTGCATAGTCGATGATCAATTTCTCGATGCCATCTATTCGGTTAGGAATTAAAAATACTTAAATCAAAAACTAACTATGGGTGATTTGCGATGACTTCAGGTAATATTAAAAGTGAATTACTAATATCTAGGTTATTTATTTTATTAGAAATAAAAAAAACACCTTCAGTGGGCTACGTAGCCCCAAATAGCTACAACAAGAACTTCTAGGTTAAATCTTTATCCAATATGAGTATTATCTATTCAATTTCGTTCTCGGAAACCTTGATAAGTTTTTTGTTAATGATTTTACTGTCCAGATCTAGGCAACAACGTCGAACAAGTCGAACAAGTTCCTTAATTTCTTTTTCACTCGTGCTTACCGGTTGTCCTTCTTTGGACTTTCCACCGCGATGTACGAAATCATGCCTTTTTTCAACATATTTAGATAATACTGAAATATCTCCTATATCTATTCCCAGCACCGTATTAAAAATGGCTTTAACTGTGGCTAAGTTATGAAATGAAGTATTGTGAATTCGATCACGCATAATTGCATCTACTTTGTCATATTTATCGAATAATTCCCCAAGAGAAATATTTGTTTTTGAAAGAATCTTATCGTTTTGCAAGTATTTTTTCTTCAAGTCTACATTCTTTAAAATAACTCTTAAAAAAATATCTGAAAGATAAGTTTCCATAATCGTGATGCAGAAACTAAAAGTCATCATTTCATTAAATTTTTTTTCTTCATATGCTAACTTTCTTTTTCCCAAAAGCTTCTCTATAGAAGATAAACTCGCCTTAGCTCTATCTATAATTTGAAAATCTTCAAATACTAAATCAAATGCCCAATCTTCTTCGTCGGGATAAAGCTCATCATCGTAATAACGCGTCCTGGTCCAATGAGAGCATTCATAACTTAGTTCCTCACTTAATTCTTCGATTGCACCCTTTTTCGCAAACTCAGCAAAGTTACCATCTAATATTTCCTCAGCATCGTACGGGCCACCATATATCCACTGGTAACCCCCTTCGGAAGAGTCATATGGAGTTCCATGCGCAGGATCTTCAAACCTTTCACTAAACCAGTTTCTCATAAATTCGACTTGCTTTGCTTTACTCTTCTTTTTAAATATATTTATTTTTAAGTTATATTTCATCTATATTGAATCCGTTTTAGTTTTATTCTGCATTTCTTTTTTATCGCTAACAGATCAATCTTAAGTTGTTTGAAAGTTCCTCGCGGTAAGTAATATCTGCGCCCGACTGTATCCTGTACGTTAAATTCTCAATTTCTAATTTATGATCAAAAAAATCTTCTTGATGAATCTTAAAATTTATTTTAGGTGTATCGCCTTCTTGGAATATTTTCAAATTACCTTACTCGTGCGACCAGAAAAGTGTGATGGAACCTTTCTCTCTTTTCTTTTACATCTTAAGTTTCTTTTTGCATGCAACATGCAGATCACCACAAGTCTTAAATATCTTTCTAGCAGCATTATCTAATAAATTACTATTCTGGCCATGAAGTACTTCGTCATTATAGCGCTCAGCAAGGACAACAGTGAACTCGGAACTTGCTAGAGCAGGTGCTGTGTGCTCTAGCAGAAGAACATCATACTCATGAAGAACAATTTTTATTCATTCATATTTTTTGTTAAGAGATTTATTATGAAATTGATCTCTTATATTTATTGTTTTAACTAGCAGAAATAATTTGCTTACTATTCTTTTTAAGATCAGAAATTTCCGTTCTTAACTCTTTAATTAGTATGAGGTTTTTCTTAAATAGCTTATTAAAATAGAATGGATCTACTGAACGTAGATAATATAAATGCCCTAAGAGGGCTAACTTTTCGGAATTAGGTAATTTTTTTTTACCATACGAATAAAACAATCTTCTGATTTTATCTTTATAATCCCTATGAATTGTAAGGCGACCATTTTCACAAATTTTAATACCATTGACAAACATGGAGCCAGACTTACGTTTACCAAAGCGCGTTTTATCCTGATTTAACTTAAATGGACATGACGTACTAGAAAAGAAATTGACAATAAAGTCATTGATTTCTTTTCTCTTGGACAAAGTGTTAAATGAAATAGAGATATCATCTGCATAGCGAGTGAAAGTACAATCTGGAGATATTTGCTTTAAAGCATTTTCAATTTGTATGTCAAAATACCCCATGAATGAATTAGAAATAATTGGAGAACTACAAAAACCTTGAGGCAGCGTTCTTTCTTTAAGAAAGCAAAAACTTTTAACCAAATACTCTAGCATTTTAAAATCATCTTGCTCCTCTTTCGAGTAAATAGACTTATTATAATTTAAGAATTTCATAAAATGAGAGTATGTTATGGATGGAAAAAAATCTTTAACATCATACTTAAGTAAATATAAATTATCTTTATGTGAATTTGCATTTTTTATAACTGAACAATTCTTTCGAAATGCAAATGCATGACTACTTTTATCCAATCGGGCAAAAAATCTTCTTGCAAGCCAAACTTGAATCATTTTTGCTTCCGGAGACGCACTATGGATTAACCTAAATCCACCAGATCGTTTTTTTATAAGAAATCTTCTGTAAATTTTATTTTTATAAATAATTTGATTTATATCGGCTTCCGTTAAGGATAGGTCTTTCATCATTAATTCAAGAATATGGCTTTTTATCATAGTCTTAATTCTCGTAGTGCGTTTAATCTAAAGGCAGATTTAAAACTCGCAATTTTTAATCCCCTATACTCAAAGAATAGATTTTCTACCTTAGAGTAGTATAATTCTTTTTCGTCGTAGCTTATTAAGCCTACAGTTTCCAACAAGGCCAGCATCGTTGTAAAATTAATGAAGTCATGATTTCCAAAAACAATTTTCAAAATTTCAATTATTTCTTTATTTCGAATTGGACCACAAAGAGTAATTAAGTCACATAAGAATAGCATTTGTCTTTTCGACATCGATGCATGGTTCAAGATAATTTTTTGTCTATTTTTTCCCTTAATACCATTAACCAACTTTTCTAGATCTTCATAAGTGTCGCCAATACTGTCAGCAGCATAATCAGTATTGCTCATTTTATACCAAAGAACCCTCTCCTCATCTCTATCCTCGTCCATTATAAGATCAAGTGGCCCTGTATTTATAAATGACTTGGAATCAATGAATTTTTTATCGTTAATGACTATAAGTTTTTTTCTTAATTCTATTCGGTGTGAAAATGCCCCAAGCTCACAGAATGAGCTATTGCTTTCAAGTACAATAATAACAAAGTCCGACAACTCAAATAACTCTTTCTCTAAATCGTAAATATTCTTTCTTTTTTGCTTTTCCTGTAATTTTTCAAAAACTTTTTCAGCCAAGAAAGGATGTGTATTTTTAAAATTAGTTTCTAGAAAATTAATTAAATCTTCTCTTCTAAAGGAAGGAACATTCTTTTTACTAATAGAACAAAAACGACTTGCACCACACACAAAAAAAATGAGCGGCTCTAACTGAGGAGTCAACACGCCATCAGCAGCGATACATGTTTTTAATTCGATTACTGATTTAAAAAGGGCGCTCTTAGGCGCCCTTAAACGATCAAGCATACACACCTACTGTAATAGCCGGCGATATCTTTGGGTTTGCTCTTTACCGAAGGGAAAGAGTAAATTCAAAGATTTCGCAAGGAAAAGTAAAAGTTCATTACGGAAACTGGGAATCCCAGCCCCTTGGAATCATCCTAATCGCTAGGTGCATATGAGATAATTATAACCACTTAGAAATAAATAGTTACATGGAAAAATATTCCACTGCGATTAATGATTATTTGACCAATCTAAATGAGTATGAAAAGTATGTAGAAGAATGAACAATATCGAACATGAAAGAATTTTGAGCGGAAACGCCTCTACTTCTCTAACTTAAAGGTATCCATGAAAGATTTCATTAAAAATCCAAATTTATATTGGATATTGAGTACTACTATCATTTCTTTCGTTCTCATCTATATCGATTTTAGAAGCAACTATAGCTTTGAGAAAAACAGAGTAAAATATCTCCTAATGTTGATCGGTCTATTGATTGCTTTTGTAAATATTTATCTGTTCCCTAAAACTGAATATGATAATCAAAAAATGATTTCTAAAAATAACGAAATTATTACTCATCTTCAAAAGGAAGTACTCCTAAGAAAAGAAAATGAACTAATACTTAAAAGTACAACACAAGAACTCAACGCTCAACTTGAAATTCTAGAAAAGAAAAGCTCATTACTTGATAAAGGTTTTAAGAAATATAAATCGAAGGTAGGAGATTTCAGAGTTGCTTTTAATGTCAAATTCCGTTTTCACAGTAAGGAAATCATAAACGTTCCAAAAATGTATCAAACAGCGGTATTGGTCTCATTTATAAGTGATGATAAATCTAGTGTTCGGTTCTTTCAAAAACCTACTTCATTTTCTTATCTTAGTGTTGCTGAGACATTTAAACATTTAAATGAGAATGCATTTCCATATATTACATATTTCTATACTGGCCATGCAGATATATTTGATGACTATCCTGGTGGACAAAAAGTTGAAGAGCTTAAAAAATTCTCAATAGTAAGTGTCTATATACCTATGAATCCAGCAATAAGACCCGAATTAAGAAATCAGGGTAAATTAGAAATAGAAAGTTGTACACTCAACTTTTCACTTAATAGCATCAGTATCGAAAAGCATATTGACTGCCCTCAATCCCCTATTATCGCTATTGGAGAATATCTAGACTCACAATTCAAGGAGGACTTCATTACAGTTCAATTTAGATTACCTACAAATGTTTATGACTATCTCGAATTAGATAAATTTTAACCAATACAGCTTCATCACACCTTTCTAGTTATTCAGTGACTAGAGAAATATATTGGAACTTAAGCACAAACTTTTAAAGGAGTTTCTATGACATCTTTTTTAGATCTTCTAAGGGAAGATAAAAAAATTACTTTTTTACTGGGAGCTGGCTCCAGCGTTAGTGCCGGCTTTCCTACTGACACACAACTAAGAGATAATGTAGCTGATTATATGCTCAACGAAAATATAATTAAAAACTTTGAAGCAGTTGGCTTTACCAAGGAAGACTGCTTAGAATTTAGAACAAGATTAATTCGTGGGGGCTACTCTACGATTGATGAATTAATTAACAGTTTTACAAAATATGCAGTACTTGGAAAAATGGCGATTCTAAGATGTATTTTAGCTCACGAAGATCTTAGCAATAATGATACTTTCTTTAGTAATAAACATTGGTACATGCCTTTTTTTCTTACAATCCAAAAAGAAGGTTTAATTCATAAATTAAGTAATGTTACGTTTATCACCTTGAATTATGATCGATCTCTCCAACACTTTATTCATGAATTTTCTTTAAACAGAGGAATAAGTCACAAGCCTAAGATTCTCCACTTGCATGGGAGATTACCACCCTTACAATTTGAAATACAAGAAAGTCATTCTTTACCATATGGCGATTATAACCTCGATGGCCACGCTCTTCACAAGCACGCTACCGGCATTAATTCATTGGCTGACATTCATGATGATAACGAACACTATGAGCAAGCAAGAAATATCATACGTCGCTCCAACTATCTTTTCATAATGGGATTTGGATTTCATGAACCAATTGTGGAAAGGTTAAATCTTAAAGAAATGAATCTTCGCAACCTGCAGGTATACTCTTTGAGTATTGGATTAAAAGCTACACTTTTTGATGCTTATCCAGAGTTTAATTTTTATGACTCTTCAATTTTTTGTACAGATTTTGCGAAAAATCTTAATGAAGACATTGATGCGAATCTCGAACAGAGTGCTAATGGCCAAAGAAACTCTCGTACAGGTGTCTTCTATTCCAATCAAGATGATTACGACTCAAACGATTACGATTTTTATGAATCATAAAATAAGTCGTGACACATATTTGGCACGCACCATTTTTTCTAAAAAAATTCCTGAATAATTTTGGGAAGATACCCACCATGGTGGAGGTGAAGGGAATCGACCCCTCGTCCAAAAGGACATCTATAAAGCGGACTACGTGTGTATCTCTGAATTATGGTCTCAGAGCGAAGACTAGATGGTTTGTACACCAACAACCCCGGCGATTCTTTATGGAGCCTTCCTGGCGACTCCAACACACTTATCTTGTATCACCGCACCCAGAAAAGTGTATTAGCCCCTATTTCAATAGTTTTCTCAACAACTTGACGCAAGCCAAATCTCGTTAGTTTTCATATGCAAACTCATTAAGACCATAGTTGTTATAATACTTTACTATGCATGCAGGGAATGATTAAAACAATAATATGAAACTAGCTGAATATCTAAAGTATAGAAAATTCAAAAAGCGCAAAACTCTTGTGCTAATTAAAACTCCTCAAAGTGAGGGAAAACTTATTCAAAAAGTTCAGCTCCCTCTCTCTCGAAAGCATTTAAAGTTACTCGCTAACTAATTTTAAGTTTTATTTTATTCTCTAGCTTATTCAATCTTTTCAATAATTTTTCCTGTATTAAATTTGAAGTTTGAGCAGACTCTTCTAGAATTAATATATCCGCTTTTAAGTCATCTTTAATTTCCATTAATAACTCTTTCGATGCCACAGCTCTTTCAAGGCCATTCAAAAATTTTTTATCTAGACTTAGTTCTTGCTTTTTCAGATCTTTGAAAAATTTTTCAATAATCGGATAACCACCTTGAGTAAAATTTAAATGGTCACTTGATAAACCTTCAATGTACGATTTTTCATTAAAATACAGCTTTGAATCCATATATTTAAATTCTTCGACCTTTAAATTTTTCCCACAGATCTTTAACGATAACCCCACTTCTTTTGGATCTATACCTTTAAGAAATAATTCATCGATAAGTTCACCGTATTCTCTATAAAGAAGAAATTTATTCTTGGATTTAATGGGGATAATAGGAAAATCAATATTAAGTTGCTCTTTATTTTCTTCGATATAATTTTCATCATTTAAAAGACCTAAAATGTAAAAATATACATCCATATCGTTAATTTGATTCAATCCATATTTTTTTCTTACATCTTTAATAAACTCTATATTTATATTAGATTCATATGTATCTAGAAGTGGCTTGTCAGCATTTGAACTATATACAGGAAAACAGTACGCCCCACCTCTGTAGAAGAAATTAGTATCAACCAAAGTTTCTGCAGAAAAAACCAAATTCCAAGAACCAGAAATATTTTTCCCTGAACGACCTACGATCAAGAATCTATTATTCTTAACTTGAACGTCATCTTGCATTTCTTTCCTTGGACGATCAATTAAATTTGAGTCATTATATATAAAAGAATTAAAAAATGGACGATAGCCGTATGAATGAACGATTTCTTCTGAATACCCATCTTTTTTCAATCTTATAATTGCCTCATTAGAGCACCAAGTTTCAGATGATTCTAATTCTAACTCTTCACAAATCTCATCAACTGTTTTTCTTTTTGAAGACGCAATATGTAGTCTATTGAGTAAGTTTTCTTTATCGTGTGATACAACAAAATGATCTCGATGTGTTTTCACACCTTGATATTTACTTATAAAGATTGAATCTAATGACATTCCCTCGACAATACTTAATATATTAGACTGGGGTTTGAATAAGAAATATGGCGCAGACGGCTTCATTTCCTCATACTCATCTGTTACGATGTTCTTATTAAGAAGATGTAAATATTTACGTGATCTTGATCCAATAATTTCATGATAGTATACCTTTGCTGCCTTAGCGGTATTTGAGCTAGTTTTTAATCCAAATATAATAGAAACACCTTCTTTAATATCAAAAACATTTTCATCTTTTTCTTCACCGTTTAATTTGGGAAGCCTATTGTCTCCATGCAAATTAAGAATATAAATTTCATCAAAATTCGCCATCAAGTGCTTCCTCATTCCGGTATGCGTTACACCATCTAGGTAGGAATTTGAAGTGATAAAACCTAAAATTCCATAATTACTACTTTGAGCTAATTTCCATTCCCCCCATCTAATAAATTTCACATAATCATTAGAAAGCGCTTTTGAATTTTTCTCTATTTTTGTATTTAATTTCCTATAGTCTTTGATTAAATTATCCATAAATTTCGACTTAGAATTTGAAATAGAAGCAGAGTAAGGAGGGTTTCCTATAATTACTAATATTGGCTGCTCTTTTTTTACTCTATTTGCTCGATGATTTTCCTTTGCAAGCTCTTTCATAAATTCAAGCTCACCACTTTCACCTTCTTTCATAGACAAGGTGTTTGTAAGAAATAAATTTAAATGCTTATCCTGACTATTTTCAATAGTAAAATCTTCTAACATTTTCGATAATTTTAAATGCGAAATTACGTAGGGAGCTAATGAAATTTCCATTCCAAAAAAATTAGGCAACACACTTTCCGTTAAATCTTTTTTTGCTTTTCCCTGATAAGATTCATCCATCATATTAGAATATGCTTTTTTTAAAGACTTAACTAAGAAAGTACTTGTTCCAGCTGCTGGATCCAAGAGAGTAACACCGCTAGAAGCGAGACCTGTTTTTTTATTAAATGTTGCAGGATTTCGTAGTATTAAATCTACAGACTCAACAATATACGAAACCACTGGGTCAGGAGTATAAAAAATACCTTTCTCCGTTTTTTCGTTAGGATCATAGTACTTAATAAAGGTTTCATAAAAATGTATAACTGGATCTTCTTTCCAATTATTATAATCAAATTCTTTTTTTATCGCATCGATATCAATAATATTCAAATAAGCTGCAACATCGTCCAATATCCAATTTACTTGCTCGCCAAGACACTCCTCTTCATTCAAAAATCCAAACAAGGTTTTCAAAATGCCTTGCTTAGAAGATAAAAGATTAGTTATATTTTCTTTTTTAATCTCTACTGTAGAGTTCTCAATCTTTGCTACGAATAATCCATATATCAAACACTGAACGTAATTACTTACAAACTCATTAATTGTTGAATCTGGCTTTAATGATTTTTGATAATAATTGAAAGCTATTATTATTTTTTGGGATTCAGGCTTTCGACTATCAATCAAATCTTCTAGAGTTGACTTTATCAATTTCGCTTTAGAAGCTAAGTACAAAGCAAGACCATGTGAACTTACTTCTTTTTGATACGAATGCTGTAGCAACTTCGAAATTAATTCTTCGAAAGATTGCACTTTTTGTTCATCTAAAAAAAATTGATTCTTTTTTTTCAACAGCAATGCAACTTCTTTTACTTTTTTCCCTTTTATAAAAAGATTAAAGTTACAATAATCTGTAGTACAAACAATATCTAAATTTTGAACATATCTACCGATTTGATGATGCTGCTCTTCAATTTCTTTAGAAAATATTCCTTTTGTTTCAATAAAGCTTAAGTTTAAAAGAGTTTTTTTATCCTTTAAAAAGAAATCAGGCTTACCAGCTTTCTTGATAGACTTGCCTTCATGAATGATTTTTATATTTGCATTTAAATTAGTTGTAATTTTTTTTAGTAAATCATGAAGCAACAACCTGTAGGACAATTCATTTGTAGAATCATCTTCTGCATAAACTTCATTAATTCCTTTCACATATTTGAAATAAGATTGCATAGAGTATCCTCGAGTTTTACCTATTTATTATCTCATACATGAATTCGAGATTGGCTGGGGCAAGAATGACCACCACTCTGCAATATTTTATTTCAAAATAAAAAAGGGCGAATCAAAAAATAACAGGAGCAAATAGTTCAACTATTATAACTTCTCTAGATTTTAAATTACAAAACTTAGATTTATATTCGGCTTCCTTGAAAAAATTAGATAAATTTAGAAATGGAGTATTTTTTATTGATAAAAATAAAAAAACCACCTTCCGGTGGCTCCTTCATTCTTTAATTTGGTGGAGGTGAAGGGAATCGAACCCTTGTCCAAAAGGACATCTATAAAGCGGACTACGTGTGTATCTCTGAATTATGGTCTCAGAGCGAAGACTAGATGGTTTGTACACCAACAACCCCGGCGATTTTTTATGGAGTCTTCCCGGCGACTCTCCAGCTAATGTTTAATCTTCACTAGCACAAGGGGTGTCACATTTTTTTTATCGGTCGTAACCACCTCAACAGACGGGCTTAATTAATTAAGCAGCCATCGCGTATGAAAAATCGTTAGATTCAGCATTTAATTTTTGATCGACTTTTTACCAGGACCATGCCGATCAACCTGGACACGCCCACCAAATTTCAGTACCCCCTGTCGAAACCGGTGCACCCCCATTTAGAGATAGATCAGTGTAGCATAGATGATGTGAGAAATCTAACTAAGTAGGCTTCTTAGTTTTTGTAACACTTAGGCCCGGAAGAGTGAGCTCCATGTCAACGTCGACGATTTTGGTAAAACCAATACTATCGCGTTCTTCCTGATTGAGCTTGCGCCCGTCAATCGACACTTTTACTTTGTAGATTTTCAGTATGTCATTTACTTGAAGAAAAGTTTTTTTGATGGGATTGCCGTTCTTAAACGTACCGTTAGAAGACTTTAAATCCTGTACCTGCACTTTTCCGTCTTTATCGATAACAAAGCTGCAGTGGTTTGAACTGACACCAGATTCACGTAATACGACGTCACAGGTTTCAGCTCGGCCTACAATAAGTGATGATGATAAATGAACTTTTGTCTCTTCCCCGTCGGGTAACGTAAAAATCAGATACACGGCCATGAAGATATCCTCACATTAACAGTACTGTGGAATCTCCATTATCACCGATAAATGAAATAAATCTAGTAGGAACAAGTTTCAGTTAGATATGTTTGTTTTTAGGTGCAAGACCCAACATCAAATACCAACCGATAATGGCAGAACCGCCCGCTCCTAGTAAAGGAACAGGATAATTTCCAAATTCAGTTACGATTAGTTGAACAATTAAGTACAAAATAAAAGCGACTGAAAGTGTACGTTCACCCTTAACTGCAAACCAAGCGAATGGGTAAAAAGCAGCAGCTAAAACGATAAACAGACCAAAGTATCCAATAGGTCCGAAGTCGTAAATCATAACCAGAACGTCTTGAACCTGATCAACGGGTTCAAGTAAATCAACTCTGTTCCATCCTAAGAATCCAATTAGAGCGATGACTAAAACAGCAGCTAGCTTGATACTCCACTTAACATTGTTCATGAAAAATAAAACGAGAGATGCGACTCCGAATGCACTCACCTGACCTGCGTCTGGTTGCATAGAAAGAATCAATCCTGTGATACATAGAATGATTAGAGCGTAAGTAACAAAACTCTCGCGAAGGAGTTGATTGATACAATATAAAATTAAAGGCAGAACAATCATTGAAACGTTGATATCAACTGCGCCTAGTTGGATCCAACGGTAAACCATGTTGATGCCAGGGAAGAAAAAACAAATCGCCAATAGAGCGATACATGAGAACGCTGCGATTAAGAGTTCTTTCTTAATTCTTTTTTTCCACTTAAAGATGATCAACATCGCTAATGGGATTCCGACGATGATACCAATGGCATTCGTAAAAAATACATTCGATGGAATGTCGAAATAGCGAACAGCTATTAATCCCATGATTGTTGCGAGGATAGGGCCTAGGAAAAACAGTGTCGATGTAGCTTTAAGATGATTTTTCATGTTTTAAGTGTAAACACGCTCGAGTAGCTATGACAACATGTATGCGTTAAGAAGCTGTATTATCTTAATCTACGCAGCGCTAAACTTATTAATCGTTGCTTGATTCCCCGCCTTCGTTATAAAAATTCGAGGATCTTTATTCGGAGGAATTATGAAAAAAATGCTACTCGCGTCTATTTTAGTTTTAACTGGGGCAATGAACCTTCATGCTGAAGATTACGGCCATGGAATGATGTCTCCAAAGCAATCTGAGTATCTAAGATATAACGGAGTTTCAATTAACATCACTCGCGTTGATGACCGCCTGGTTTCAAGACGTGCGACTGCTTATTATGATGCCTCTTTAACGAATCCATACTCTCGTGGGATCCGTTGCAATATCGACATTACAAGCTCTCGTGGGACTAACGAAGACTACGAAGTGATCGCAAACAAAAGCCATGCTGGTGTTTACGTTCCCCCACAATCTTTCACTAAGGTTTGTGGAAGTATCGAAATTAAGCACGGTCGTGGTGATGACGGGCTTCAGTGGGTTGAATCTCGCGGGCATTTAGTTCGTGCAAGTAATTGCTTCTTTGTTGATTAATAAATTGCTAATATAGCGCTCATGAAAAACTTCTTTGTAAAACTTAAAAACTTTTTAACAGAAACAGCTAATGATGAGCGCATTCCATCAAGAGACAAGAAGGTCCTTGTCGCTATGGTTGCCCTACTCATTTCCCCAATCGATATCATCCCAGACTGGATTCCAGTTATTGGGTTACTCGATGACCTGATTATTCTTGCTTTAATTATGGATTATTTCTTTGAGGTCTTAGACCAGACGATTCTGCTTTCGCACTATCCGTGGGGGATGAAAAGTTTCGCCCGCATTAGAAGAATTGCGGGCGTACTGTCTTTTTTCGTTCCGAATATTATCAAAGATAATCTTTGGAAGTATACGAGAGATCCATTCTAGAAAACGTTTGCTTTAATATTCACTTCAAACTGATTCACACTTCCGTTGCCTGTTGGGCGCTTGATTGTCGAGAAGATGAATTCGATATCTGTTGGTACGTAGTAGAAAAGATTTGTCTTTAATACCGGGCCTACGAAGAACGAGTGAACGGTTTTGTTGTCATATCTTTTTCCTCCAAGCCAGATGCGGTCTGCACTCATTAACTCGCGGCCTAATAATAAGTGGGCCTCTTTTAAGAAGAATGGGGCGAATCCACTACCGCGGTAAATGTACCAGAAGTTCCAATCAATATAAGCTCTGAAAGTGAATATCTCATTTCCATAAGCGTTGCTGTATGGGATTCCGTAGAATTCGTGCCAGCGTGTATTAGAGATGTCTGAACTTCCACCACCGTATAAAACTCCGCCTGCAAAACCTGATTTCACAAGTTTTCCGTACGAAGATTTGATTCCTCCTACTAAACGTTCATGGAATCTTCCTTCTGCTGCAATTCTTGTTTGAGTATTAAGGAAACTGTCTCCTACGTCCGGATTGTCTTGTTGAAACTTTGTTTGCAGAGTTAAGCTTTGGAAAAAGTCATCGAAGCTTTCAGCACCATAAGTAACAACTGTACTTACTCCGACAGTATCGACTGTTCTATTAGAGATGAAGTCGTTGGTTTTTGTTGTTCCCAGGTAAACACCTGGCATAACAGTCCAGCGCTTTAGTAAAAATGCATATTGAGTTCCAATAGAGGCTTCGGTCTTTTCGCTGATCTTTTCATTGAAGTCTGTTTTTGAGTATTCTTTATTAAAAAATGCATTCGCTGTCCACAGATCACTCACGCTTGAAAACTTATGAAGAAAATCTAAATTACCACCAACTTTGCTTTCACTTGGATAAATTAATGCTGTCGCATTTAAAACATTCAAATTCATTGGATCTGAAAACGTTGTCATCGCTCCGAAGCTTGAAATATTTTCATTTGATCCTGTTGCAAAGAACCAGTAGTGAGGCAGCATATGACGAAATTGTGGAAAATTTTCAGCATCCGTATTCGCTAAAGTATCTGGTGCCACAACATCTTGAAAGTTAGCAGTAATTATATTGCTGGTTACCGGCTTCCCCACATTCCTTTTTAAGTAGGCCATGATTTCAGGAAGACCCATCTCTTTTGTTTTCAAACGAGTGTCTAAAACCAAAATTCTATCAGTCGTGATTTCCGAAAAAGTCACTCGATCCATCACACCTTTAGCGATATCACTCGTTGTCATCTTCTTCATGTCTTCGCTGATTTCGATAAGCTTTAATTCTTTAAGATCTCTTACCACAACGAAATTTTCATTGATGGCCGGGAAATCAAAATAGTTTTTTGATTCATAGATCTTATAGAAATTCTCTAGCGTCAGATCACTTACATAAAGTGCATTCCCCAGGTCTCCTCTATTGAGTTTGATATAAATCTTCTGACCTTCTTTTTTAAAGTAAGTCAGGTTCACATCAAAACCAAAGTAACGAACAACTTCTGAATCACTTACAGACTTTGCGCCCATATCGATTCTTTGTTTTTCAATAATCCATTTGTTGTTAATGAAACTTGCAGTCAGGTAGCGGTTGTTTCCAAGACCGATGACATATGAAGGGTCATTCTTAAATGGCAGTGTCGCTTCGATTAAAAGAGTTTCTGTATTGATTAATTTCCACACGCGGTTTTGAGTTCTGTAGCGTGGGTCTTCATTGAAAGAGACGATCAGGAATTTCCCTTGGTCCGTTTGTTCAATATCAGCGTTGGGAACAGTTGTGATTCCTGAGATATCAGCAATGGGATACTGATACTTGGCAATCATCATATTAACGTTTTCTTTTAAGTCATAACTAACGAGAGCTTCGCTTAGTCTTTCTTTTTCTACTTTAAAAAGTGTATTTCCATCTAAGTAAATTCCTTTTTGAAGATCATCACTCCCAAAAGCATTGCTGATCTTGTCTCCCCACGCTTCACTCTCCGCCGTTTCTACCGGCTGATCCTTAATGAAGTTTTCGCGGAATTCAGTAAACATGGCCTGAGCATTGTTCCCAGTACAAAGTTTGAAAGATTGATTTAAGAAGAACGGAACATTTCCAGCGTTATCATGCACTAAGCATTTAACAGCACCTGGTTTTTTATTTTCAACATATTCAATGAAATGAGATCCGGCCCAGTAAGCAAGTTGTCCACCAGGATAAACTCCAGGCTCATCAAGACAGTCGATTGTCTCGCAGTACTCTTTACGTAAAAATTGGATGAGTAACTCTTTTCTGAATAATGGATTGTTAAGACGTCCACCATCTATAAGATGTGATTCACTCCAAACAGCAATCCCTTCAGTGAACCAGCGTGGTGTAATGCCGGCCGGGATTTTGGCGATTGATCCGAAAATCTGGCGGCCCACTTCGAGATAGCCTCTTGTTTGATCTAGATGAGTGATGTGAGTGAACTCGTGAAACACTAATCCTCTTAACCAGTCTTGCATGATAATGAGGTGATCGCTGTTGCTTGCAGGGAAATTATAAAGATTGATGGTATTAGTCGGGAAAGGTGTCGCGTTACCATTTGTCAGACGCAAGTAAGGATCAACGTTAAAATGAACTGTATTTCTAGGAACATACTTGAAGTAGTTGATTACTTTGATCAAGTCTTGCTCGACGATCTTCTTCACTTTCATTGCGACATCTAGATCTCTATCGTCAAAATGAATCTCTGTTTGTAGCGTCCCAAAATCGGTAGGCAAATTCACTTTTATGGTTTTCAGATTAACGCTTTTTGCAAATCCCATTGGAGAAAAGAGCGCACAACAAAAGACGAACGTAACGACAGAAACGCGAAACCCGACCATTTTTTTCTTCCTTTCATACAGTAAAGTAGGCATAATCATAGCTGTCTTTAGAACCATTTGGAAATCTTTTGAATTAATCTTGTGCGTTTTTCAACTATAAAGGAGCTTATTCATGAAACTTAGATCGGTACTTATTTTAACTATCCTTGCTGCGACTTTAACGCTTACTTCTTGTGCTAGTAACAAGAAAAAAACTGATGGCGGAGACAACGTTAATGTTGACTCAACTACTTTGGATAATGGAAATAATGCTGGTGGTGTAGCGCTAGAACTTAACGGTGACTCTGATTCAAACCGTGCTGGTGCATTACAAACTGTTTATTTCGATTACAGCTCAGCTGCTATCACTGGATCAACTCGTGATACACTTAATGCTAACGCAGAATTCTTAAAGAAGAATGCATCTGTAAAAGTTCAAGTAGAAGGTCACTGTGATGAGCGCGGAAGTGTTCAATTCAACCTTGCACTTGGAGAAAAAAGAGCGAAATCTGTAAAAGATTATTTACTAACTCAAGGTATCGCTTCTAGCAGACTTTCGATCATTTCTCTTGGTAAAGAAAAACCAGTATCTTTCGGACACGATGAAGAGTCTTGGTCAAAAAACCGTAGAGGTAACTTCGTAGTAACTGAAAAATAGTTAGCGAAAGGCAGTTTTGAAAAATAAAATTTTTCTTATTTTCATAGTTCTATTTGTTTCAGCGTGTGGTTTAACGACCACACGCCCGAAACTTGAAATGTCCATGGCACAGACGGCCTTCATGGCCGCAAAAGAAGCTCAAGCAGATATCAAAGCTCCAGGGCTTTACCGAAAGGCCGAGTATTATTATCTAAAGGCCAAATCCTCATACAAACGTAAGTACTTCAATAAAGCTCAACAATACGCACTTCTATCCAAAAAATACTCTGAAAGAGCGGAATATGTTGCAATCAGAAAGAAGACGTTAGAAAATTTATAAGTAATATTTTTTAAATTCTTTATGACTCATTGGACGAGGTATTTCATGAAACGTTCTCAAATCTTTATTTGTGCTCTTCTTTTAGTAACTTTTGCTGGTTGTAAAACTCAGGAAGACATTCGTCGCGAACAAACTGTTCAAAACTTAAATTCAGAAATTCAAGAAACAAAAAAGACCGCAGCTTCTGGTAACTCACGCTTTCAGTCAATTGAAGAGCAAATGCAAAGGCTGACAGGTCAAGTTGAAGAGTCTAATCACAACCGTGCTCAGACATTAAAAGAAAACCAACAACTCTCAGAGCGCATCAATGCTCTGGAAGAAGCTAATAAAAAATCAGTTGAATACTTAAAAGCGTTAACTGAAAAAGTTAACAACCAAAGTGGTTACATCGAAGAAGTTATCGCCTCTCTTGCAAAACTTTCTGAGAAACCAGCTCCGTCTAGTTCAAAAAAAAAAGCAGTAAATCCAGATAGTGTTGAACTAGATGCTGATGATGCTCCTGCGACTTTTGATGGTGGACTAAAGGCCTATAAGGCAAAAGACTTAGAAAGCGCTAAAGCTATTTTTAAAGAAGTCGCAGATAACAAAAAAGCTAGTAAGAAGAACCGTGAAGGTGCGACTCACTATCTTGGAATGATCGAGCTTAAAGCTAAAAACTATGACGCTGCAAAAGTGCACTTCTCTAAAGTGTTCAGCGACAATCCAAATTCATCTTTTGCTCCAGCTGCCCTACTTAACCTTGGTAAGACATTCACGGCCACTAAATCGAAAGAAGAGGCCAACATGACTTACGATGAATTGATTTCTCGCTTTCCAAAAAGCAAAGAAGCAACTGAAGCTGCCAAACTAAGAAAGTAAAAGATTTACTTCAAAGAGATTCATTATGAAAAAACTTATTCTTCCCCTGTTGTTGACTCTTGCCTCTTGCTCAAACTTTATCGATCAGATCGATAAAACGAGTGTTCCCAAGGCCGCACAGGAGAAGAAGTTTTCATTACTTTTTTCTCACAATATCAGTGGTGAAACTCATCCATGTGGTTGCAGGAACTTTCCTTTAGGTGGGCTTCCGCAAGTGGCAGGTCTTTTTGCAAAAATTTCAAACGACAGTGAACTTTTATATGTTGATACGGGAGATACTTTTTTTCCGTCATCAGTTGTTCCTGTTTCAATGAAAGACTCATTAACTTTTGCAGCTAATAACCTGGCGATTGGTTTAGATCAGGTTGGACTTAAGTACTTCGTTCCTGGAGACCAGGACTTTGCCATGGGTGTGCAGTTTCTTCAGGGTGTAGCGAACTCTAGAAAGTTTGAATTCTTAATTGGGAACTTAAGTGATGAGAATCTTCTTAAGCACAAAAAGTTTGCCATCATTGATAGAAACAAGACAAAAATCTTTCTTGTGGGTTTAGTTGATCCTGAAGCCTTCAATGGCCCGGCAGCTCATTACTTTACGAAACCAGCAGACGCTCTTCCTGGAATTATTGAAGAGATCACAAAAGCTGGTTACGACAAAAAGAACGACTACCACCGCTTAGTTATTTTATCTCACGCTGGAATTGATCCGGATGAGCAACTGGCAAAACAATTTCCTTTTATTGACTGGATTATCGGTGCTCACTCACAAAGCTTCCTTCGTTACTCAAAAGACGAAGGGAATGTAAAAATGGTTCAGACACTTTCTAAAAATCATTACATCGGTGATATCAAGATTGATTTAAACTCTAAGAAACAAACTGATACTTATGAGCTGCACGAAGTTCGCGATGAACTGGAAAGAAATATCGAGCCGAATCCGCTGAGAGCTTTCATTGACGACCATAAAGCAAAGATGAATGACTTGCAGATTAAAGAGCAAGCTAAAATGGGAATGAGTGAAACTCTTCACGAATCAGTTAATGCCAACGTAACGAAGTTTAAGACCGCTGCAAGCTATTTAGAGTCTCATAAAAAACAAGCTGAGTTCTGGCAAGGTACTCCTCACGCCATTGCTTACACGACTCTAATAAAAGTTAATGAGGCCAATAATCTTTCATGTATCGGATGCCACTCTCTTGGACTCAATGACCCTCGTGGATACACAACTCAAAAGAACATGGTGACTTTCAAAGGCAAACCGATGAAAGGATACTGGGATGAAGTCAAAAAAATCAGTGCTCATGTTGAATCAGTAAGAAAAGCAAGTCCTGCTGACGTTAAGAAAGTTTCTGTGCAATGGTTTGCTCTGGATAAAAAAGCAGGAGTTAAAAGTAACTTCGCCAACGTTCAGTGTTTAAGCTGTCACGCTGTGGAAGAGCTCTCTCCTACTAAAGACACGAAGAAGCTTGCGCAAAAAGACATCGAATTTAATATCAAAAATAAGTGCCTAGGCTGTCACACTCAAGATCAATCTCCAGAGTGGTATGACAGTGGAATAAAAGTGAATGAGAAATTTAACGAGAACTATAAGAAAATGAGTTGTCCTAGAATCAATTAAGGAGTCGTCATGAAAAAGCTGTTTTCTCTATCACTTGCCCTATTACTTTCTGCATCGTGCTCAAGCGTGGTCGTTCCGCTTCAAACGAAAGAATTTTCTGTTCCAAATGTTGCGAAAATGAACGTGCTTTTTTTCAAAACTAAATCTAAAGGGTTTGATTTAGCTCTTAATGGTAACAGCGCGACTGGAAAGTCTGTTGTTATTAGAAAAGACGAAATCACATGCGGAAGAGGAGAAACTGTTGGTGTTGTCAGAGGAATCGGTAAAGTAAGCGACCAATACATCATGTTGCCTGCTGAGTCTTTCAAAGAATTCCACGTTTACTGCGGTAACAAAGAAATTCTTGCTGCGACAGGTGATTATTTTGTAAAAATTAAGAACGTTTATGACTCTAACAACGCAGGTCAGCCTGATAAAGTTATTGCTTCGGATGTGAAGTTAGTTCTAAAATAGTCCCCATGTTTAAAAAGATTTTTCTATTAGCAACAATTTGCTTTTCTGTTATTTCATGTTCAAGTTCACCAGGAGTTTTTACCGCTGAAGAGTCGGCAAAACTCCTGGCCAACAACGGCGATATCAAAACAGTCATTGATAACCTGGCCCAAGATCAACTCATTACCCATCACGCTAAAGGAATCGTCATTGCTGTCGTCACTCCTGAAGGTGAAAGTTATTACTCGTATGGGTATAAGGACGTTGAAAAAAACGAGCCGATGACTCCCGATACTTTGTTTCAGATTGGGTCAGTAACAAAAATCTTTACCAGCTCTCTCATGGTGAGACTTGATCAACAAAAAGTTTTTTCGATCAAAGATCCTATTAAAAAACTATTCCCTGATAAATTTCATCCGGTCACTAAAAACCTGGGTGATTTAACGTTTGAATCCCTTTCTGGCCACTCTTCTGGACTTCCGGGAGAACACCAGTCATTTACGATGATTGGAAACACGCTGAGCTTTTTATGGACAGGCGAAAATATCTGGAAGACCTTCGATGAAAAAGACATGTGGGACTTCTTTAATGAATTTGATTTCGGAACCATTCATAGCGGACGTTACCGCTACTCTAATGTTGGTTATATTCTCCTGGGGAATCTTCTTAACTATGCTGTTCCCGGAAAAGATTACGAAGCCTTATTGGAAAAAGAAATCCTTTCTCCTATGCACTTAAAAGACACAAAGTTTGACTTAACTCCTGAACAAATTTCCCGCGTGGCCTCAGGTTACAGTGGGGATGCTCCGCCATTTATGAGAGCAGGCCGTTACATGGAGCCTTGGGTAATTAAAAGAGGACTGCGCGCAGCTGGAAGTCTTTACTCTACTGCTCCTGACTTAATTAACTTTTTAAAAATGAATATGGGGATCAGCAAAGAACCAGTTCAGATGAATTTTGATGTGGCCCATGCCAGACGAACTAAAACTCCAGAAGGAAGTGTTGGTCTTGGATGGTTTATTGAAACACTTACGAAATCAAGACGTGAAGTGATTTACGCCAATGGAATCATCAGTGGCTACACAAGCTTTATGGGCTTTGATAACAACTCTAAAGTGGGAGTTGTGGTTTTAGAAAATACCATGAACATGAAAAATGATATTGGAAAACAACTTCTGGATAGAATTGTTTACAACTACAATCGTGGTCTTGATTTTAAGCTTAAAGGTATTACTTCATCAGTTAGAGAATAATTTTAGCTGAGCTTCGCAATAGATCACTCCACTCACCTTTGATTGAACTTTTCCTTCAATATAAGTAATGGGGCCGATGGATCTAGTGGCGTTCGTCGTGATCAAAAGCTCTTCTGCCTCTTGCGGTAGAGTGTCACCAAACTTCACATTATTAAAGCCTACTAAAAAAGCATTAGTCACAGATCCTTGTGCCAGACCTTGTTTTACTTTTAGTGCATTGGAAAAACCAAATCCCTGTGCCATCCATTCAATGAACGATGACTGTCTGACTTGTTCTTCTCCAAAATAATATTTATTTTTATCAACAATTACCAGGCATGTTCCACCTGTTTCATTTGCTTCAACAACGTAGTCAATCCAAACCATATGGCCTTGGTGTGGTAAAAAACCTGCCAGGTCTTGAGTGGAAGTCATTGTGTTCATCCTAACCTCTCCATCATGAGTTCTGAGCATTTCCTGCGGTCGAATTTAGCGTTAGCATTCACGGGGATTGCCTCTACACCAAGAAAGTATTCAATCTTAAAATTGCGCTTAAAAACGTCGCTTACTTTGTAGTGAATATCTTTATCCAGGTTTTGTGCCCCTTCAAAAACAATTCCTAACTCTTCGCCGAGTCTATGGTCTTTAACTGGTATTGCGACACAGTTGATTTGAAAAGTTCTTTTGATTTCTGATTCGATTTCTTCCAGGGAGAATTTCTCTCCACCGCGGTTAAGAATCAGGTCTGATCTTTTCTTAAAGTGATAGTGACCTTTTGAATCTAAGGCCAGCGTATCAGACAATAAGTATTGTCCTGCTGGAAACGTGATCGTTTTATTTTGAATAATCGCCAGACAAACATTGTCTCCACGATACACAAAACCTTCTGGAGTCTCTAGAAGCTTTCCATTGGGTAAAACAAATCCTAAGTCGCCATCTTCTTCCGGACGAAGTCCTGGAGTTAAATGAGTGACACCTGGGCTTGCTTCTGAACAACCGTAACCAACACTTGGGTTAGTAATACGAAGTTCACTTTGCATTTTGTCCCAAAGTGAGACTTCCACTTTTGCTCCACCGGCAATCGAGGCCTTACTTGGTTTTAAAGAAATTCTATTATTAGTAGTGTATGTAATCGCATCTAAAAAGTGTGTCGGTGTTCCCAGAGTTAAAAGATTCGCACCTTGTGTCTCTACGGCCTGAACCCATTTTTCATGATGAGCGCTTGAGTAGCTCCCATCTTCATAGATTAGCTTCCAGTCGAATCTGGCCGCAGCGATATACCCTAGTGACAAACCAAAAATATGATAGGGCTGAGGGTAAGAAAATACATTTGTGATGTTGAGATCTTTAAAGAAAGAAAAAATTCCATCGCAAGCTGACTCTAAGTTTTTCTTAGAATATAAAATCAACTTTGCACCGGCATCCGTCGTTCCTGAACTAAAAAGACCGAAGCTTGGGTTTTCCGGATAGTTTACGTTCGATTGATTGATGAGACTCGAGCGATCTGAAAGCTCTCCTCTAAATTCAATCATCCCATCCGGTAAAAAAGAAAAATAGTCTTCCAGAGCTTCAATACGAGGCGGGCACAAAATAAGTAAATTATCGGGCGAGTTCAGAGTGCTTTGAATTAAATCAAAGATCTCCTTTCCGTGGTGGCCTCGCCAGATAATTATTTTTTTCATTTATAGAATACCAAATCTCATAAGCGAGTTTGAGTCACGCCACATTCCACCTGATACTGCTGCAATCATGGCACCCATTGAGTGCTCCTTGCCTTCGATATTTCTAATTTTATTAATGAAGTCTCCTTCATAAAAAATCTGCAGAAGGTTATGGAATCTTCCAACACCCATTTTCATCAGCTCTTCATAATTATGAACGTTGGCCGGATCATCAAGGCCGATTTCACCGTTTCTTAAAGCGAAGTCGATATTTGTTGAAAGGTATTTTGCTGACATCAATGAAACGTGAACTCCAGAGCTGAATACTGGATCAAGGAAGCTCATGGCATCCCCAACTGTTCCCCATCTGTTGCCGACAAATTTTTCGTTAGCGTATGAGAAGTTTGATTGAATCATGAAAGGTGACGTGCGTTTCGCATTTTTCATAATCTGGTGGAAAAATGGATTGTCAGCTACACGTTGGTCGAAAAACTCTTCACTTTGTTGCATTTCAACTACAAATTCCTGAGTTGATACGATTCCCACTGAAGTCGTGTTTCCTTTAAATGGAATAGTCCAAGACCATGCTTTATTTTTTAAGATACCAACACAGATATCCCCTTCACTTTTTAAGTAACTGCGGTCAACGCCTTCAAAGTGAGCGAAAACGGCAAAGTTATTTATATAGAATGGGTTTTTAACTTTCTTTTGGAATGGGCTCGTTACAATCGAAGCTCTTCCACTTCCATCAACGATATACTTCGAGTGATAAATCCCTTTGTTGGTTTTTACCATGACGCCTGTATCGCTGAATTCAGCGTTGACGAATTCTTCCGGTTGTCTGACTTCTACACCTTTTTTCTGAGCGTACTCAAGAAGGTCTTTATCAAATTCAGAGCGGATCACTTCATAAGCATGAGGGAATTCTGCTTTTCCACCATTGGCGAAATCGAAGTAGATATTGTCGTTTGTTACTGAATCAAAAAAGTAGGCGCCATTTTTTTGAATATACTTTCCTGACGAAAGCACATCATAAAAACCAGTTTCCTTCATAACTTCCATAGAAAATGGAAGAAGAGATTCACCAATTTTAAAACGTGGGAAAACTTCTTTTTCAATCAATAATACTTTATGCCCTTTTAAAGCAAGATAAGTTGCAGTCGTGCATCCACCTGGGCCACCACCAACAACAATTACATCATACGAAGACATGTCCTCTCTCCTTTGCTTCAACAAGCAATCTGTCTCTTAATTTCATAATGCCAATATCTAATCTCATATCTTTTTCAACAAACGGGATTTGTGAGCGAACAAGGTCGTAGTATCTTTTTGAGACTTCACCTTGAAGCTTTATTTTTCTCAGGTCTACGGCCTGAGCAAGACAACATAAGTAACAAGCAAAAACTGTCACTAATACTTCTAACTGCTCGCTGCTTTGAACTGCGGCCGTCATACCAAGAGAAACCTTATCCTGGTTATGTGACTCTGAAGAGCGGCTGAAAATTGTATTGGGGATACACTTTGCCATGATGTCAGAGGTGATCGCTGAAACGTTTTGATGAACGCCTTTTAGTCCGTGAGACAGGTGGCGTTTTTCGATATCAATTCCTTCCCAGTTCGCAAGGTTGGGAGTTAACCCACGATTGGTTTTTTCACTGATTAAAAGAGTTAATTGTCTGTCCATTAGGTCAGCAATATTTCCCATACAGATTTTTAGATAATCCATTGAGTGAGCAAGGTAGCCACCGTAAAAGTTTCCACCGTTAGCAAGTCGGTCTTCCTGATCAAAAAGAGGATTGTCTGAAACGCCGTTGATTTCCATTTCAATCCACTGCTCAATCATGCTTAGAGTATCAGACACCGGGCCTAAAACTTGTGGAGCACATCTTAGTGAGTATGGATCTTGAACCAAGTGAGTTGTAAGACCATCTTCAGCGTTTTTGTTGATCGCGTGGTAGCTTACACCTGTATAATTTTCTTTCGTTAGAATTTCAGTGATTTTTTCAGCAGCAAAACTTTGTCCTGCGAACTTTTTAGCTTCGTTGTTAACAAGTGTTCCGAAGGCCTCAACTCTTCCATGGATTGTTAAACATAACCATCCCGAGCAAAGCATCGCTAGTTCGTTTAGATAAGTTCCCAGCTGGAAGTTGTGAAAGCTTAGTGCCGTCATACTTGTCGTACCATTAACCATGGCCAGACCTTCTTTCGGTAGCAGCTTATGAGGTGTGTACACTCCACTGGCCACTAAAGTTTCAAGGTCACATTCTTCATTTTTATAATAAACTCTTCCCTGGCCACGAACATTGTTGGCAATGTACGCTAGTGGGATTAAATCTCCACTTGCTCCTAAAGATCCTTCTCTTGGAATCACTGGGAAGATTTTTTTATTGTAGAGCTCTTTCATTTTGTTAAGCAGTTCAATTGAAACTCCAGAATACCCACGTGAAAGTGAGATGATTCTAAAAAGTAGCATTGAAGCACCAACGTCTTTAGATAAATTCTTTCCTGTTCCCATCATCAGATAAGACACAAGGTTGTCTTGCAGGATTTCCGAGTCTTCATTTCGAACAGAGCGGTGGCAGCTGTCACCGAAACCAGTCGTCACTCCATAGATCGGAATTTCTTTAGCGAAATGGCGCTTAAAGTTTTCGTGAGACTTATTCACTCTCTCGATAAGTTCTTGATCGAAATCAATTTCTTCTTCATGGTGCATTTTGAGCACGTCTGCAAAGCTAATATGTTTTGCGCCGATTACGTATTTCATTAATTCATCTTCCTTAAGCTCATCAGCTTCGACCTAAAAGTGAAATCACTTTCGATTTGGTCGGCACTTGTAAAAGTGTACTGAGAGTTCTTACAATTTTTTCCAACCAGGTAAAAGTCACACTGATGGATATTATTTAATTTATTTAAACTGATCACTAACGTTTTTTGATCCTGATGAACCAGCCTAGCTTCATTTAAAAATGAAACAAGAGAATGAGTTCCCTGTGAAAGACAAAATAGCGGTCCTTCCCATTTAGTCAGAACTGAAAACACGATTGATCGCACGTTTGGTAGTGTGTGAACAAAATTTGATGGTGAGATCTTTACATCATTCACGAACAGGCGATCGGTATGAAGAGATCCTTGAGTAGAAACAACAACCAACTGATCAAAACCTTCCCCGAAGAAATCCATATTCTTTGAAACAGCTTCTGCTAAAACAAAAGAGGCCTCATCCAGCTGACTCCAGCGCTTAATTTGTTCTGCCCATATTGGTGTAATGGTTTTATCTAAGGTGATATCATTAAACTGGTAAGAAATATTTAAACTCATACACCGTGCCTTTTAACAATTAAGGCACCGTTCGTTCCACCAAAACCTAGCGATGTAATCAAAGCTGATTCAAGTTTGGCGGGTTGAGATTTATCACTCATATAATTCTGCGCCAGGCACTGAGTGTTCACCACACCAGCTTTGGCATTCAAAGAAAAAACTCTTTGATGACGAAGACTCATCATCGCTGCAATGAGATCCACTGATCCACTAGCACCAAGAGTGTGTCCTACGGACCACTTTGTACCAGTGATATAAAAAGGACGATCAAATAACTTTTGAGTTTTTGATAAAACCAGATCTTCAATCTGATCATTTAATTGGGTAGCTGTTCCATGAGCGATAGCAAAGTCAGGAGAAGGATTTTCAATTCTTAAACGTTTGATACACTCAAGGAGTCCACGACCTTCAGGAGAAGCTCCTGTCACGGTATGGGCCTCATTAAAAATCTGGCAATCTAGTAACTCAAACTCTGATTCTTTATTTGATAAAAGAATCGCGGTCATCGCCTCACCTAAAACTAATCCATCACGTTCGTCTTGAAAGGGTCTGGCCATTTCTCCACTAAGTGCTTTCAGAGTTTGAAAACCACTGTGAATGAAAGGTCCGATTAAATCACCGGCAATAATTAAAACTTTATCGCAGGCCCCAGCTTCAATCCACTTCTGCGCAAGTGCTATCGAAGCGTGCGAAGAAGCACATGAGTTGCTGACCACTTGTTTAAGTGTCCATGTGAATGCTGGTAATTTTTTTATTGTTTCAACAAGCACGATATTAAGAGGGTCAATATCATTTGAAAGGTTTTCTTCCCAGACGAAATCTTCAATCGCACCCTTAGTGCTAGAAAAGATAATTCCCATTTTAGAATTTGGGTTCACATCGTTTAATGTCTTTAGCGCACTCTTACTTAAAAAAGTAGAAAGTGTCTCAGTTGCATTCGTTAAATGATTTTTAATCGTACATGAAATGGGCGAATGATTTTGATCACTCCAGAATTTCTGAAAACGATCTGGCCAGGCGTCTACGTTTGTACGATTGACTCCAGAAATATTCTGATCAAGCGCGCTCCAGAATAATTCTGGATTAGCACCCGTGCTCGTCACACAGTCGAAGGCCTCAATGTAGATTCGGCTTTTCATAATATTAAAAACTCATTACCATTTCTCATGATCAATCCAGAAAACATTTTCACATTTAATGCTGACCAATCATTTGCTCTTAATGCCGACAATGAAGTTCACATCAATTGGAACGTGCCAAAAGATCTGCCTTATTTTGAAGGTCATTTTCCAGGCAATCCAGTCCTTCCGGCGGTCGCTCTGCTCGACTTAAGTTTAGTTATTGCAAATCGAATAGATTCTAAAGTAAAAAGCATGTTTCTGACTATCAAATCATCTAAATTTTCTGAAGTTATAAGGCCGGAAGATATGCTTTCTGTCAGAGTGAAACGCGACTCTGCAAATCAATCCTGGTCGATGGATTTTACCAATCAAAATGATGTCATTGTGAGTAAGTTAGTTTTTCAGATTACTTAGAGATAGCTTCTTCAACTAAATTATAAATATCATTTAGTTTACGGACTTCTTTGAATTTTTCGATGTCATATTTTGTTCCTAGACGATCTTCCAGGTGAACCAACATATCAACAGCATCCAAGCTATCTAGCTTTAAATTTTCGCCAATAAGAGCGTCTGGAGTTAAGTCTTCTGCCTTTAGTTCGAAGTTCTCAATTAGAGTTTTATTAACAATATCTACGATCTCTTGACGCTGCATGGTGCTCCTAAAGCAAGTTCTTCAAAATTAGTGAGGTGTTCATTCCCCCAAAAGCAAAGTTGTTCGAAAGCGCGTATTGAATCGCAGCTTTCTTATTTTCAGTAAGAATGTCGACCTTGTTAAATCCTTCCGGAACTTCAGTCACATTTCTATTACCGATGACTTTTTTATTTTTCATCATCTCAATGATAGCAATAATTTCTATAACACCACAAGCAGCTAAACTGTGCCCGAAGTGACCTTTTAAGCTACTTACTGGGATTTTTTGCTCAGGAAATACTGACATGATCCCTTTTACTTCCTGTTCATCGCCAACTTGTGTTCCTGTTGCATGAGCGTTGACGTAGTCAATTTGGGAAGCAGAAAGGCCGGCATCTTTTAATGCTTGATTCATTGTCACGGCCATTTGATCGGCCTGTGGCTGACTCATGTGAATTCCGTCACAGAAATAAGCTCCACCAGAAATTTCAGCGTACACTTTTGCTTTTCTTTTCTTAGCATGACTTTCAGATTCTAAAATAATCACTCCCGCTCCCTCTGAAACAACCAGACCATCGCGATTAGCAGCGAACGGCCCCGGGATCATTTGAGGATTGTGATTATAATTTTTTGCACTCGCTTTAACGGTGTCAAATACTGCAACCGATGTGTAGTGAAGTTCATCAGCACCACCAACGATGGCCACATCAAAAACTCCAGCACGAATAAGTTGCATTGCTAAAATCGCGGCCTGTGAAGATGTACTGCACGCCGATGAAGGAGAAATTAAAGGGCCTGAGTAATCAAGTGCTAAAGCAACGTTGGCCGCCACACTGTGATTCATCACTTTAAAAAACGAAGTCGACATCTGACCTTTCGGCCCGCCGTTTTCAAACATTTTTTTAAAATAACTTTCTAAAAAAACCGGTGACCCTGAAGTGCTTCCTAAAATAAGTCCGACTTTCATTGGATCAGGACGGAAAAATGGATTGTTAATATCCGGGTCTCTGCCAACAGTTAATTGTGCATCTTTAAGCGCATCAACGGCCGCAATGTAGCCCATTTCAGACATTGGAGACATAGATCTTCTGCACTGTCTTGGCAGCGCTGAAACATCGTAGGCGTGAGCTGGAGCACTGACATGAGTTTCCAGGCCTACGTACTGTTCCCATTCAGGTTCAGAACGAAAAGCGCAGACACCTTTTTCAAGATTTTCGAACATAAGTTCAGGAGAATTCCCCAATGAACTAATGATTCCCATTCCTGTTATGACTACTTTTTCCATTTTCTACTCTTTATTACAATTCTCATTCCAATTCTTTTAGTATCTCTTTAATTCCGGTAAAAAAATTGCTCGTCCTAAGACCAGAAATTGTTGCTCCCAACAAACCAGGAAATAAAGTGTTTTGTCCGGTCAAATATAAATTAGAAAAATGCGTGCGTGGACCTAGGGCCCGGGCGCCGGTAACTTTCCCGTCATGATACAGGCCATACGCCGATCCGTTTGGGGATGGGTTGTAGCGAATATTCGTTAAATTTGAACTATAACATTTATCAACAATTGCTTCGGAAAATCCATCAAATAAGTGATCAATTTTGCGAAAAAGTGATGCGAATACTTTTTCTTTTTGCTCAAGGTATTCTAAATCCATGTTTTTTTTCTTACCGGGCTTCCACGAGGCAAAATGCAACGCTGGACACGAAGCATGAACAGAAAGTGGAAATTCACCACTACCTGCGTAATTTCTCATTGGGCTGGCAAAAAAACCAAATTGATTATCAAATTTTAAGTCATCTGATCGGAAATGATCTTGGGCATCTTTTGGCATGAAATAATAATTTGAACGCGGATTAATCCCGATATTATTTTTGAGTACTAAATAAGCACCGATAAAAGGAGTCGATTCAGGGGCGATCATCAAACGATTTCTAAAAGCTGGGCGAAGATTTTCCGCACCAATCATTTCAAAAACAATCTTCGGATGAATCCCTGCTACGTACTCATCAGCAACAAACTCTGCTCCATTTTCACAAATAACTTTTGTCACCACTTCGTCTGCAACCTGGATTTCAGAAACTTTGTGATTAAGTAAAACTTCTCCTCCAAGCTCTTTAATTTTTGCTACAAAACGATCGGCCAGCACTTCCCCACCTGAACTAAATCCGTGAGAAGAAATCATGATGGAATCGATTAAAATGGCGTGAATCCCCAATGAAACATCTTGTGGAGCGACTCCGTGTAAAATGCAGGGAGCTTGCAGAACTTCTCTCAATCTTCCATTAATTCCGAATAAATCGAAACCTTGAGCAAGAGAAAGTTCCAGGTATTTCATAACGACAGATTGGTCGTAATTAGTTTTAAAATAATAAGTCGGAAAGGCCTCGGCTGCACTTTTGATCATCTCAAAGTACTTCACAATTTTTTCTTTTTCCGACGGAAATTCATTAATTAATTTTTTAATATTTTCTTCGTAACCGATACCGTAGCTGAATTTCCATCCATCAAATTGGTATTGATCAAGATTGTTTTGATCGAGTTCGATATAGTCTTCTTTATGAAAAACACCTAGGTAATTTAGGATTTTTTGGAAAGGTAATCCTTCGCCAAGAGCGCCCATATAATGGCCTCCGGTTTCGAAATTAAATCCAAATCTTTTGAAGCAATGTAGGTATCCGCCCGCGCGGTAATGCTGCTCAAGAATGCGGACATTGAAACCCGCTTTCAAAAGTAAGATTCCCATGGTCAGTGAACTAATCCCTGATCCCATTATGAGGACATTTTTTTTCATGACGAGAACAATCCGCCGTTCACACTGATGGTTTGTCCGGTCACATATGAAGCATCTGGTGAAAGTAAGAATGAAACCACAGCGGCCACTTCTTCAGCTTTCCCGAAGCGTTTCATGGGAATATTGTTTTTAATATTTTCTAGAAACGGTACGACTTCCGTCATTTTCGTTTCAATTACACCAGGAGCAACTGCATTAACTCTGATTCCTTTTCTTCCCACTTCTTGAGCGAGAGATTTTGTCATCGCAATCACGGCTGCCTTACTTGCTGCGTAATTAAATTGCCCTGCATTTCCAGTCTGCCCAGAGATTGAAGACATGTTGACGATGGCACCTGATTTTTTCATCAGCATTTTTTTCACTGCCCAACGCATAAGATAAAAGGCCCCGTAGACATTGGTCTCGATGACATCAGTGAATTCTTCATCACTCATCAAACCAACAAGTGTGTCTTTGGTAATTCCAGCATTGTTGACTAATCCATAGAGAGAAAGCTCGGGATGTTTCGTGAAAAAATCAAATAATTTTTCTTCACCCGCCACTCTATCTCTTACATCAAATGACAGACAAGCTGCTGCTCCACCTGACTCAGTGATCTCACTCAACAGAGAGTTCGCTGCTTCTACACTTGAATTGAAATGGATAAGAACGAAATAGCCGTCCTTAGCGAGTCTCAAAGAAATCGCACGGCCAATACCTGTGGCCCCACCTGTAACAATGACAACATTATTTTTTGATGACATAATTCCGTCTACACAAAAGAGTTAATCGTAAATGAAAAATAGTAGCAAATTCATAAAGCAATTGTCATTAGTATACTTTGCCGTCATCGGCTGGTTTTTATTCTTGTCAATTATCCCTGCCTTGATGCTTTTTGCAGCAATTTCACTGCTATTTCCCATTGCCATGAGCGCTTATTATTTTGTGTTACTTTATGCGGCCAAATTTTATATTTTTCTGAGCCCACTGAAGTTTTCACTAAAACAAATTGATCCCATTTCTGATCTTTCTCACGATGGTTTTATGGTGGTCGCAAATCACCGCTCACATCTTGATATGTTTATTATGCTCGCTAACGTCTACAAGCTTCGCGCTGTGGCCAATTCCAGAATTTTTAGAATTCCGGTACTTGGTCAGATGATGAAAATGTCCAAACACTTTCCGATGAAAAAAGGAGATGTTGAGGTTTATAAAAAAACACTAAAAGCAATTAAAGAAGCTTGCACCCTACTGCATGCCGTTTTATTTTTCCCCGAGATGACTCGTTGTGATCAAGGCGAAACAGGAATTCAAAAATTTAGATTGACTGCTTTCCAGATTGCACGCGAAAATAACATCCAAATTATCCCTGTTGTGATTTCTGGAACTGACTATGTCTGGCCTCGCGGTAAACGTGAAATGGATTTTAGACATAAGATCTCTATCGTTTCTCTTGAAGCTGTTTCACCAAATCAGTTCTCTTCGAGCGCAGAATTAAGTCAATACGTTCATGACATCATGGAAAAAAAATTACTGGAAATAAGTGCATGATCGTTAGGTGTTTAGTCTGTATCCCCACATATAATAACAGCGGAAGTATTGTTGCCGTTGTGAAAGAAACGCTTACGCTAAGTCACTTACCTGTGCTTGTAATTGATGATGGCTCTGATACGCCGGTGATTGATTTATTAAGACAAGACAGCTCTTTAATTCCTCACCTGGATTCACTTCACTTAACAGTTCACCGCTTCAGTGAAAATAAAGGAAAGGGCGCGGCCATCCAGCAAGCGTTCAAACTTGCTCTTGCCATGAACTTTACTCACATCATTACGATGGATGGAGATGCTCAACATAAGGCCTCTGACCTTCCCGTTCTCCTTGATGCAATCGTCACTTCACCTTGGGCGATGATTATTGGAAAAAGAAAACTCGATGGCGTCCACGTGCCTGGGTCTTCTAAATTCGGCAGAGCTTTTTCAAATTTCTGGGTCAAGTATCAAACTGATCAGACGATTGAAGACTCTCAAAGTGGATTTAGAGCTTATCCAATCTTTTATGTTCAACACTTAAAGTTTTATACAAAAAAATATGATTTCGAAATTGAAGTCCTGATTCGCTTGCTTTGGAATAAAGTTGAAGTCAAAGAAGTGGGAATTGATGTTTATTATCCGCCTCCTGAAGAGCGCGTTTCTCACTTTGATAAATTCCGCGACAATGTAAAGATCTCCCTACTCAATACAGTTCTCGTGATTGTATCGCTTTTAAAATCGAACATCTCTCGAGGAAAAATCATTGCTTCAATGTCTATTGGAGTCTTTATTGGTGTCATGCCCATTTATGGCTTCCAGGTTTTTGCAGCGGCATTAGTAAGCTTTTTATTCAGACTTAATTTCCCTTTGATGTTTTTAGCCGGGAATATCTCACTTCCTCCACTTATTCCCATCTGGACTTTCATTAGTCTGAAAATTGGAAGCAAGATCATTGAGACACCGATTATCTTCTCACTTGATGAACACATCGTTGAAAATGCTAAAAACTTCTTCGCTACTTTATTTGTCGGATCTATTATTTTAGGTTTGGCGCTGGCCGCGATTACTGGTCTCTTAACTTTTGTCGTCACGAAAAAAAGAGGCAGAAAAAAAGCATGGACGGGAAAAACTCGTGGAGGTCGTTTCGGAAACTTCTTCATGAGACAAATGACCACTCACTTTGGCCCAAAGACGGCCTACTTCTTTTTATATTTCATCTGCCCGTACTTTTACTTGTGTGCTCCAAAGGCAGTTATCTCTCACAATCAGTATTTTAAAATACTCTACCCGCACGTAGGTTTTTTCAAACGCCAGGTTCTGGTAATGAAAACATTCTTTAAGTTGGGGCAAGTTCTCATTGATAATATTTATACGGCCAACAAAGGTTACGCTCTTTTCACTTTGAATCGCACCGGTAGACACCATCTGGAACAAACACTGGTACACAAAAAAGGATTAATCCTGGTTGGTGCTCACGTTGGTGGATGGATTTTCTCAGCAAAAACTTTTGATATCGATACTTCTGAAAACCTGAAACTTCCTCCAATCAATGTTGTCGAATTCAACACTGGTGCAGGACAAAACTCTCAAAATAAAATTGAAAACTCGAAATTAAAGTTTATTCAAAACTCTGATATAGAAGCGATTTTCAAAATCAATCATGCCCTTTTCCAAAATGAAGCTGTCATCTTTATGGGTGATCGAGTTACTAATCACAATACAGAATTGATTCTCTTTTTTGGAAAACTTGCTGCTATCGACTCGACTCCATTTAAAATTGCCTTGGCAAAGAAGTCTCCTTTATCTTTTACATTAGGGTTTAAAGGAAAAAATCAATCTTATGATTTATTCATTACAGACCCCTTAATGCCGGAAGATTTTTTAGTGAAAGGCAAACAGATGGCCTTAATTGAGATGGCGACGAAGTACACTGAGACACTGGAGCATTTCTTAAAGATTTACCCGACTCAGTGGTTTAATTTCTTTCCATTCTGGTCTGCTCTTCCTTCAGAAGAGGCCCTCGCAAATTCCAAAAAATCCACCCACTATTAATCCCTATAACAGTGACCATAAGCCATGAAGGAATCTGACTAGGAATACTTCCTTTCATACGCAGGTAAATAATTGCGACTGACAGGATGGCCAAAATCACCAGTAAAAAATAGTTAAAGGACTTTTTCATAAGCAGTTACATCCACCACGACCGTAATATTATCTTTTGCTACCGATATTTGTGAAACCTGGTTTTCTGTGTTGAGTTCTATCTTCACAGGAATCCCCCACACGCGTTTAGAGCAGTGCTGGCCTTCGCAGATAGATCTATCCCAGTCGTACATGTCTTTAATCAATGAAAGCAATTGCAGGGCATGTCTATCTTCTAATGGCATGAGCTCTCTATTAATGTAGAGGTCTTTTGTGTAAGCGACTTTGTTTTCTTCATACTTAATCATCGTCATGTCCATGGGGCCCAGACCCACGACGACAAAACGCTCTTTAGTCCATTGATTGATCCCCACAAAACTCATTTCATTGGTTTTAGTCGTGACCTTTACGTTGTGATGATAAGTCCCAAAAGGAAATAGTTTTACTACTGGAGTTTTGGGTGTTGAGGCACAAGAAAATAAAAATAAGAGAGCGAGGTATTTTATCATTTCAGTTTTTCCTCTAGGTATCGTCTTTGTTTTTCATAGGGAGGATAAAAGGCCAGGGCCTCTTTCCAATAAATTTTGGCCTGGGCGCTGTTATCTAAGCATTTCATAGAATAGTCCCCTGCCAGGCGACTTTTATCATAATGAACAAAACTCTTTTTTGTTAACAGGTTTAAGATCTCCCCCGTTTGGCGGCATTCGTTTTTTGCCAGATGTCTTTTTCCTTCAATGACTTTCATCATTGAATCCTGCCAGCTTATATATTCAGCTGTCGTCATCGAATCAGCTGAAAGCTCTTTCACGACGACTGGGTATTTTTTTTCAAAACTTGCGGTTAAGTCATAACCTAAATACTTGCCGATTGTTCCTGGCCCCAGGTTAACAAACAGAATGTTCTTTTCCATATCGTAGATAAGACTTTGAGAAGCAATCATGGAATCTATCGCCCCACGATTTCCAAGGTGAGTTTGGCGTCCATCAAAGAGAGATCTGTCTCTTAGGATTTGAACCGTCTTGCTGATGGGATCTTTATAAGTATTTTCAGTGATCAGCTCTAACCCTCGTTTTTTTCTTAAATCAGATGTGAGCTCCGTTTTTCTTTTAGCATTGATCGTATCCTTGGCCCAGATTTCACTTTCTAAGTGATTGGCCGTGACTTCAGATTTCGTCAGGATCTTTACATTCATTCTAGCTGGAGACTTCTCGATAATGGCCACTCGATTTGTTTTTCGATCTCCGATCACAAAAATTTCAGCGATAAATGTTTTAGCATTTTGAAAAATAAGAATCGCTTCTTCCAGTGTGCGAGCTTTTAAAAGGACGTTTTTTACAACAATTGTTGTCGGCGTTCCTACTCTTGAAAAATCATCTGATCCAGCAGCATTTATCGAAGCATAGATCCCTTGATCATTGATACCTGAAACAACACCTACCATTCCCGGCCAGACAACAGACAAGTAAGCGTAACCCTCTTGTGGGTAAACCCATTTCATCACTTTCTCGCGATCAAAGATTCCATCGATATCAAAATCAAAATTGCGTCCAATCACCCATTTGTTTTGTTCAGATTGAATTGCACTGACAAAACATCCCATATCTACGCGGTCTTCATCGACAAACATTTGCCCGACTTCATGAAGCCCATGATAAGCAATTTGTCTGGTGTAATTAGTCGTGAGTCTTTGGAATTCATCTGGAGCATACTTGGAAATCCCCTGCATTTCTTCCAGTGAATCGCGGTCGATATGTTTGTCGACATCGTGAAACCATAACATCAATGTACTAAAGAATATTTTTTGAACAAAACTATTTCCAATAAATTGGTCTAATTTTGAAACCATCAACGTCTCTTGCATTCTTAAAACATCAGAGGTGTATTTTCCAAACTCTAGTCCACGATGGTAACTGGCCCCTTGCAAAATGATATGGCGGTGAGAGTTTGCTGTTCTTTCAATAAAGATCGCAGGAGGTCCACTTCCATCTTTGATATCAAGAGGAATGGCCGTTCCTAAGTAATTGGCAAAAATTCCAAGTGAACACACAATTAAAAGAAGAGAAAATAAAATATTTTTCATGCTTTACCAGCTTTAATAAAAACTGCCGGCAACACAAAAAATGTCCCGTAGAATACACCAATCATTCCTACGACTAAAACTAATCCCAGGTCTTTTAAGATCGGGTGATTGCAAAATAACAATGGAGCAAAACCTAAAAAGTTTGTGATCCACGTTAAGATTAACCCAAAATTGAAAGATGATTCTGTTTTGACACTTTGATTGCTCTCAGTGAATAAATCTGTTGTAAAAATCCCGTAATCCACACTTAATCCATAAATAAGAAAAAGTCCCAAGAGAGTCATGAAACTCATTGGGAAATTGAAATACCTATATAGAAGCCCATAAAGTCCTAGGGCAAATAAGAATGGAATGAGACAGATTAGTGACTTGACGACACTTCTGTATTTAATAAAAAGTAGAACAAAAATAAGTAAAAAAGTAATCGGTATAAAGTGAATCACTTCATCCGTCATTCTCTTGGTAAAATTTAAAAAGATTTCAACTAAACTTTCGGCACCGGGAATATTTTCTTTGATCTTCTTCTCTTCAAGCTCCCCACCTTTCACAAACCATAGGTTAAGCGCTTTATCCTCTTGAACCATGTGTTTTAAATACTCTGGAGGATGCTCAAGAGTTATTCGATCATTGGGCCTAAGTGCATTAAGCTTTTCAAAGAATGGTGCAAAGATTTTTTCTTTATCAGAAGTTGTTTTAAATTTGCTGTCTCTCAATTGAATCCAGCTATCAAGATTCTCTTTTTGAATATTAGCTGTCGGAATTAAAGAGTAGATACTCTCACTACGAACTCCAATCTCTTCACCTTTTTTAAAATCAGTCTCAATATCACCCCATTTTGACTTGGGATAAATCTTAAAGAAAATCTTCTCATTCTTCATTTGAGAGTAAAACCAGGTTTGTGTCTCTTCTACTTTTTGCGATGTGTAGTTAAAACGCTTAACTGATGTATCCATTTTAAACGTTGTTAAATGGAATAACCCAACCAGAGAAATAATCAATGGGATTAAGTGCCAGCGGCTTTTTTTAATGATGATGTCGTGAGACACAGGAATGTAGTCGTTTCCGACGAGTAGATACGTAAACAGATAAGATCCCATCAATGCCACTGTTGAAAAGAACATCATTTGTTTAATCAGTGGAATCTCACTGAAGATAAAAATAATGAACACGGCCAATGTCGTAAGAAACCCGTAAAGGTTACTATGCCAGACTTGTTTTTTGTCTTCTAAGAAAATGGCATGCAGACCAAAGTCTACCGCAAGACCAATGATCCCTGTACCAAAAGTAATCGTAATAGCGTGAACCTTTCCAAAAACCAGCCATGTGATAATGATGGAAACGCACACACCAAGAGCATTTGGAAGAATCAGCTTTGCGAGTTTAAATAATTTAAAGTACCAGATGAAAATTAAAGCGAAGATGGTCACAATTGTTCCCACGATTCCAACATTGTTGAGATCGCTGATAATTGTCCCTTGATTGCTTAAGTGTCCCTGGTGCACACCTATCATTACGGCATTGTACTTTGAGAGTATCACTTCAATCTCGGCACTTTTTTCAATCTGCTCAGGTTTATATGAAAACTGTACGGGAATTAAAATAGCAGGACTTCCCTTGTGCCTTAATAAACCTTCTTTCCACTCAAAGTTCGCATTGAGTTTCGTTTTCACTTTATCAAGCAGAGCTTCTTTATGATTTACCGGGTCCAGTCTCATGAACTCTAAAAGTTCCTGACCTTGTGGCCCCATAAGGACACTTAGTTTTGCCAACTCACCATTAGATAAATTTTCAAACTCAATTTTTGTGGGAGCTTTATAATTAAAAAACTGATCTCCAAGATAGCTTTTTACTAAAGGAGAAAAATCTGTCAGCGCAGGCTCACACAAAACTTTTAGAACGAGTTTGTTTTGTCTAAGCTCCTGGCAAAGGCCAAGGGCATCTTTTTCATTGGGAACAATAACATTATTCCATTGGCCCAGTTGAAATAAACTGAAGTCATGAATTTTCTCATAAGTGTCTTTAGGAAAGAATAGACTCTGTCCAGTATCGATCATATCTGTGCGCTTAACGGCCAGAAATAAAACTAAAGCACAAAGGATGGCAATACTACTTTTCATAAGTCAGTTTACTTTTAGAAAACTCAATCACGATTAAGTCATTGCTAATTTCTGTTAGAGAGATCTTTTTGATCGGAGCATCTTTACCAAGTTCAATTAAAATACTCTTAAACATCTTTGCTTCTAATTTAGGAGTGAATTCATAGACAGTATTTGAAACCGGCCTGATCGTATAATTGTCTTCAATGAATTTCTGATCAATCATCATCCACGCTTTTAAGTGTGAAATAGCATCCAGCATCTTTTTATCAAACTTTGCTGTGTCAGCATTTTTAATGACTTTACCCTCTTCCATTAAGGAAATGTTGTCGTCTTTAAATTGGAAAACAAAGTTTTTAGGGCTTTCGACTTTCCATTCAAAAAGATTTGGCCTTTCAAAGTGGATTGTCCCGCTAGATTTAAGTGTCACACCAATATTTTTTAATTCTTTGGTTTGAGAGAAATTAGCTGAAAGTTTTTTTAATTTTGCGTATTTTTGCCAAATATCCAGCGGAAATCCCAAGTTTGGAATTAAACAAATAAGGCAAAGAAAAAAAATACTAAAGTTTCGACGCGTCATCGGGTGACCATGGTTATAGACTAGGTTAGTTTCATTTATTATAATTCCCTAGATTATATCCATATCTAAAGCTAAAAAGGAAGTTCTATGACTGGCGACGAAAAACTGATTCAAGAAATTGCGACATTAATCTCGGAAGCCACAGGACAAAAAAATATCGACCTTTCATCTGTAACTGGTGAAACGAAACTGACTGAAAATCCTTTTAACCTCGACTCTATTGATATTCTTGAATCTGTTGCAACTATTGAAGAAAAATACAAAGTTTACATCGTCGACGCTAAAGATGGTGCAAAGCATTTTCAAAGTCTGCAAACAATTGCTGATTTCGTAAAATCAAAAAAATAATGCATTCATCTCAACTCTCATTTTCAATTACAGGTATGGGGTCAATCACTCCTGCTGGCAGTGGCATTAATCCGTTATGGGAAAATTGCCTGAATAGCACGAGCTTTATTAAAGCGGGTCTTGGCCATATTTCCGATAATGATATTCAAGAACTTTGGAATCAATTATTAACTTCGAAATGGTTGGTTAATAAACCTGCCTATTTTTCAAGGTCTCTACTTTTTACTCTGCACTCGATTACTAATGCTATTGATCTTGCTGCATGGACTTCACTTAATGAAACCGATGTCATTATCATTGGAACGACAACCGGCCAGATTAGTTTATGGGAAAAAGAGTTGATCCAACTTTTAAAAGTAGAATCCCCTCTGCCGGTTGATACTGATAAATTATCAAGGCAGCCGATGCAAAGTCTTGCTGAGAGCATAAAGAGTGCATTGAATTTTCCTGGAAAAATTCTCATTCTCGCTTCTGCTTGTAGCGCTTCGACTCAAGCGATCATCACTGCCCACAATTATCTTGCAACTAATAGAGCACAAAGAGCGATTGCTGGTGGAGTTGAAGAGTTAAGTGAATTAACAATCAATGGATTTAATTGTTTAAAACTTTTAAGTCTTGAACCATGTAGACCCTTTGATCAGTCCCGAGTGGGAATTAATCTTTCTGAAGGTGCTGCGTTTTATACAATTGAAAAACATCCGACGGTCACTCCTCTTGCCTATTTATATGCAGGAGATACATTTTTAGATTCATACCATATGACCTCACCTAGTGTTGAAGGTACGGGAATGCAAAAAGCTCTGCTTTCTGCTTTAAAGAAAAACAATCTTTCTCCAGATGATATTTCAATGGTTCATGCTCATGGCACAGGATCTATTCAAAATGATCAATCTGAGTCTCACGCTCTTTTAAATATCTTTTCTCACAAACCACCAACCATCAGTACAAAAGGTGTTCATGGCCACGCTCTGGGAGCTAGTGGTGCTATTGAGCTGGGGATTTGTTTGAAGATTTTAAATGAAGGTGTGATTCCACCTGTCACTGGTTTAGTAAATCAGGATGAATTAATTGCTCTAAATCTTCCAGTGGAAACAGTAAAGCAAGACATTCGCTTTATTGCTAAAACCACACTTGGTTTTGGTGGAGTGAATTCTGCTTTTATTATTGGGAAGGTGGCCCATGCTTAAGTTAGTCGCATTTTCTAAAAAAAGAACTATTGATCTGCAAAGTGAGCTTGATGATGAAAGCAACCGCAAGAAATCATCGAATATGCTTTTTGCGATCGCTGCCGCTAATGATATTTTTGAGCAATTAAAAACTCATGACTTTTTAAAGAATACTTTGATCGATGTTATTTTTTGCACTGGTGAAGGTGAACTTTCTCAAACTTTTGAGTTTTATAAAAATTTAGCCAATGGTGAACGTACGAGACCACTAGTTTTCCAAAACAGTCTTCACAACTCAACATTAGGCGCTCTTTCACTTGCGGTCTCTCACATTGCTTCAGGGACAACCCTTAGTAATGGTGACATCTCTTTTGAAATGGCCCTGGACTCTGCTTTGGCATCTACTTCAAGTAACCCGATTTTAATTATTGGGACAGATGTTTATAGTGAAAAGACTTTAGAGATTAAAAAGCAAAACACTTATCATGAGCAAGTTGATTTAGTCAGCGGCTCTTGTGCTGGTCTTTTTATTCCGACAAGCTCTCCTTTCTACGATCAATTTATTGCTCCTGCGATTTCTGATATCCAAATCAAAAACAGCAAGACGACTCACACTGATTTTTTTCCTTCTTATTATCCATCTAATGGTCTTGAGCTTATTCATGAGGCCTTAAAGACTTCTTCATCGTTTTCTTTTAATCGTCCTCAAAACTACCAGATTCAGATTAGTGCCCATGTTGAATAACTCTTTATATGATTACTTCACTGGGAAATGCATTCGTCGAATTGCTTATAAAGACTCGCCTAAAAATGCAGTCTATTTAACTTTTGATGATGGCCCAAATCCCCTGTGTACACCTCAAGTTTTAGATCTTTTAAAAAAGCATCAAGTGCGTGCGACTTTCTTTCTCATTGGGAATAAGGCCAAAGCAGAGCTTGAACTTACAAAAAGAATTCAACAAGAAGGTCATCATATTGGGAATCATTCGATTGATCACAATACAAAAAGGTATTTTTCTGGCGCTGCTGGAATGACCGACTGGTTAAAAGAATCACAAGAGATTTTTGAAAAGCTTCAGATCAAAACGATTGGCTTTCGCTCTCCGGTAGGAATCAAGACGCCGCCTCTTAATAAAATTTTATCTGAGAAAAACATTCCGTTAATTCTTTGGGATGTGCGCTTTTATGATACGAAATACGGATTAAGTGTAAAGGCCGTAAATAAAAAGCTTCCGTCTATTTCATCTGGAAGTATTGTTCTTTTACATGACAGTCATCAAGCGTCTAAACAAAACGAATTTCTACTAGCACTTGAGCATTTGATTATTGAATGCAAAAAGAAAGGTCTGAGTTTTCTTCCTTTAGAAGAATCCATGATCACTTCTAGTTTTGCTGAAAAGTATTCTCAACTAAGCTAGTGGCCTAAGCCTATAACCGACCCCTGATTCATTTTCAATAATTTCCCCTGCACCAGCACTCGCGCTGTCTAATTTCTTTCTTAATTGCCCGAAATACACGCGCAGGTAATGAGTGTGCTCAACAGAGTTGGGTCCCCAGATTTCTTTTAGAATCATTCTATGAGGAACCAGCTTTTCACCATTACGTAATAAGATTTTAAGCAGGTCATATTCAGTCGAAGTGAGTTTTAATTCATGATCAGCATAAGTCGCTTTATGGGTGGCCTGATTTAAACTTAGTTTCCCAAAAGTTAAAACCGGTCTCGTCTCTTCTGTCTTAGAATGCCTGATTCCCACTCTGATTCTTGCCAAAAGCTCCGGTAAACTAAAAGGCTTTGTCAGGTAGTCATCTGCGCCGTTATCAAGAGCGAGAACTTTATCTTCATCATTATCTCTCACGGTTAAAAAGATAACCGGAACTGTCGACCACTCTCTGAGTTTGATAAGAACTTCCACTCCATTCATATCCGGCAGACCGTGATCCAGGATCACTAAGGATGGTTTCACTTCAATAATTTTTTGAAGTCCTTCCTGCCCAGTTTGAGCTTCATGTACTTCGAAGCCACTGGCCTCAAGTGAGACTTTCAAAAATTTGCGGATAGATGTTTCGTCGTCGATAACTAAAATCTTATTCATTTTCATTCACCAATTCTGTCATAGAGGTTGGGATCTTTTTCTTTGGAAGTGTTATTTTATAACAGGCCCCTTTAAATTTATCAGAAAGCTCAATATGCCCCTTATGAAGCTCAATAATGTTCTTCACGATAGCTAAACCTAATCCTAATCCACCGGCCGCTGAGTTGGGAAGTCTAAAAAACTTTTCAAAGATATCATCTTTATATTTGTTTTGAATCCCAGGCCCATTGTCAGTGAAATAAAGAGTGAATTCTTTTTGACTGTCATCTTCCAGCATAATTCTTATTTCCGCGTCTTTCCCGGCATAACGAATAGCATTTGAAACTAAATTGCTAAAAGCGTGAAGAAGCAACGTAAAGTCTGCTTCCAAAAGATCTGCTTGATTGCCACTGATTTGAATATTTTTAGCACCAAGTTCATCTCTCCCTTGATTTTTTAGATCATGGAAGAATTCTTCAAAACTAAACCACTCACGCTTTAGGGAAAAACCTTCGCGTTCAAGACGACTTAAGTCCAAAAGATTTTCAACAACTCGGTTAAGTCGTTTAGCAGAAGAGATAATCTCTCCAGTTAGAAGCTCACGTGTCTCTGCATTTTCGACCACTACTTTATTCGTTAAAGCAGAAGCTGAACCAATCAATGCGGTCAGTGGTGTACGCATTTCATGAGAGACAGAGTTAAGTAATGTCTCGTGAAGTTTTTTAGACTCTTCAGCTAATTTTAGTTTCTGAGCTTGTCTTCCGAAGATTACGCGCTCAAGTGCCAAAGAAGCTTGCTTCATTAGAGAGTCAATTAAGATTTCCTGTTCAATATTAAACTGCTTCTTTTTATCCTCTGGATAAAATAAAACTGTTCCTAACACTTCACTCTCACCTGATAGCGGCATACTGATACAATCAGCAGCTGATAAGGTCGCTGTCGACCATCCGGCCTTTTTGTTGTGGTGATATGACCAGATCGCAACCGAGTAGTCTTTCTCATTTAATAAAAGATCGTTGATTAATGTTTTTTCACTTTGGTCACTAACGAGAATCTTAACGTTTGTTCCAAAGTTATCTTCCAGTGTTCCTCTTAGGAAATGAATGATTTTCTTTTCATCAGATTGAGAAGAAAGCTCTTTCGTGAATTCATAAAGCGTTCTGGTTAACTTTTCTCTGCGCTCAAGAATTTCTTCCTGACGCTTAATTTTAGAAGTAAGTATCCCACCAACCAAGGCCGCGATGAAATAAGATACGACCATGAGAATATCTTCTTTAGTCTGAATCGCTAAGGTAAACTTAGGTGGAATAAAAAAGAAGTTCCAGATGAAAGCACTTAAGAAAGCACAATAAATTAATGGACCTCTCGTTAAGAAAGTCGAAAAGAATAAAATGGCCACCAGGAATAAAGATCCCATCGAGCGATAGCCCATAAAGGGAGTAATCCCATAGGCCACAATTGAAATAGCTAAAATAAGCCAAGTCGCTCCGTAGTAGCTATAAAAAGAAGTGTTAATTTTAGGAAGTGCCTTAAAGATTTTTGAAGTCAATCCTTTGTAGACCGGAAGTCTTTCAGAGCGAATAACGTGAATGTCGACTTCGCTTTTTGAATCAACTAAGCGATCGAGAATATTTCCACCCAGGAGAAGATCTTTGAACAAGCGTTTATCAGGGCGCCCTAAAATGATTTGCGTAATACGTTTATCATTACATGTTCTTCTAAAAGCATTTAGAAGATCAGTATCCATGCTGGTAATCAACTCACCACCAAGGTTTTGGACTAACTCAATATTAGCGCGAAGCTGTTTTTGATCCTCTTCAGAAAGATTCTCTCCTGTTTGCACGTAAAGAGCGAACCAAGGACAATCAATCATTGAAGACATTCTTCTCGTCGACCTAATAAGTCTTTCTGAATATGGACTATGGCTAATACCAACTAAAAGTTTTTCACTGGTCTTCCAGCCACCACTTAAACCTTTAAGCACCATCTGGTCTTGAAGCTCATGATCTACTTTTTCAGCGATAAATCTTAGAGCTAATTCTCTTAGAGCAATAAGATGCTCGATCTTAAAAAAGTTCTCAGCGGCACGATCTGCTCTATCACCCAGATAAACTTTTCCTTCTTTTAAACGAAGGAGCAACTCTTCTGGTGCTAAATCGACAATTTCAATCTGATCAGCAAGATCGAAAAAATAGTCAGGCACAGTCTCTCTAACATTGACTCCAGTGATTTTTAAAACCGAGTCCTTGATACTTTCGATGTGCTGAATGTTAACTGTCGTATAAACATCAATCCCTTTTGCCAGGATCTCTTCAATATCTTGATAACGCTTTTTATGCCTCGATGATTCAATATTACTGTGGGCCAGTTCATCCACTAAAACCAAATCTGGTTTCTGTGAAAGAATCGCCTCTAAGTTCATCTCTTCAACATTCGTATTTTTATAAGATACAGAAATTTTTGGAATTTTAGGAATCGCTTGGCTCACTAATTCCGTTTCAGCACGGCCATGAGTTTCCACGACTCCGATAAAAACATTTTCTCCGCGAGCAACTTTCTCAGCTCCCACTTTAAGCATGGAGTATGTTTTACCAACACCAGGGCACATACCTAAAAATATTTTAAGCTTTCCTCTTTTTTTCTGAGGCTCCATGCGATTCACGGCCTTCAGTAAATCTTCTGGATTAGGGCGATCGTTATTATCATTCATGAACTAGTGTCTCCAAACTTAGGTTCAACCTTAGCACATTTACTCTCTCTTCACCCAGAAAACCTAGTTGTCTTCCTTCAATATTTTCTTTCACAAGTTTAGTAACCACCTCAGGATTTAATCCCCTAGACTTTGCGACACGCTCAACTTGAAGATAGGCCGCATCGGGAGAAATATGTGGATCGAGTCCACTGCCTGAAGTCGTAAGTAGATCATAATCTAACCCTTTGTCTTTTCTTTCTTTAACAGCAGCTTGATGATCTTTATTTGTTAAAGCGTAGTTAGAAGCACCACTTGCAGATGCATTGTATCCTGCGGCCGACGGTCTTCCCCAGAAGTACTTATCGTTTGTAAACTCTTGAGCGATCAGACGTGCACCAACTTTTTGGTCTTTGTACATGACGATTCCGCCGCGTGCCTTTTCGGCAAAGAATATTTGGGAAATCCCATAAACGAATGCAGGATAAATCCCACCGACAATCACTGTCAGCGTACAGAAAATTAACAGACCTTGTTTTATAGTTTTCATAAATTCCTCTTAAATCAAATTAATCATAATATCGATCAGCTTAATCCCAATAAATGGAGTGACTAATCCTCCAACTCCATACAGAAGAATGTTTCTTCTAAGTAATGCACTCGCTCCGATTGGTTTATAAGCAACACCACGAAGAGCTAATGGAATTAAAGCAACAATAACTAAAGCATTAAATATGACCGCGCTCAATATAGCAGACTTTGGAGAAACTAAATGCATCACATTGAGCACGGAAAGCGGGCCAGCTCCATTATTAGTTGCGTATAGAGAAGCAAACAAGGCAGGTAGGATTGCAAAGTATTTAGCAACGTCGTTAGCGATACTAAAAGTTGTCAGCGATCCACGAGTCATTAAAATTTGCTTTCCTGTTTCGACAATTTCAATCAGCTTCGTTGGGTTACTATCGAGATCGATCATGTTCCCAGCTTCTCTTGCTGCTTGAGTCCCAGTATTCATCGCTACTCCAACATCTGCTTGGGCAAGTGCTGGAGCATCGTTTGTTCCATCCCCTGTCATTGCGACCAGGTGACCTTTTTCTTGTTCATCTCGAATACGTTTTAATTTCATTTCAGGAGTTGCTTGTGCCATGAAGTCATCGACACCAGCTTCTGCTGCGATTGAGGCCGCAGTTAATGGGTTATCCCCAGTAATCATGACGGTTTTAATCCCCATTTTTCTAAGCTCTAAGAAACGCTCTTTAATGCCGTTTTTAACAACGTCTTTTAAATAGATCACTCCGATAACTTTTTCGTTTTCACAAACAACTAAGGGAGTCCCACCACTTCTAGCAATCGTTTCTGCTGCTTTCACTGTTTCGGCAGGCATTTTCCCACCAAGACTCACAATGAATTTCTCAATAGAATCAAGGGCACCTTTTCTAATTTGTTTTGATTCATGGTTCACACCACTCATACGTGTTTGAGCTGTGAAAGGAACGAACTCAACTTTTAGGACTTCGTTTTCACGGTCAAGCTTAGCGTATTTTGTTCTAGCGAAATCAATAATAGATCGCCCTTCTGGAGTTTCATCACTCATTGAAGCAAGGTGTGCGATTCTATACATTTCAACTTCATCAACATTAGGAGCTGAAATAAATTCAGTCGCCATTCTGTTTCCGTAAGTGATTGTTCCTGTTTTATCTAATAATAAAATATCAATATCGCCTGCTGCTTCAACGGCACGTCCACTAAGGGCGATAACATTCTTTTGAATCAAGCGGTCCATCCCTGAAATACCAATGGCACTTAGAAGTCCACCAATCGTAGTTGGGATTAGACAAACTAGTAATGATACTAAAACCGGAATGCTCACATGTTCACCAGCATAATCAGCAAAGAACTTTAAAGTCACAACTGCAGCTAAGAATACTAATGTCAGCGCAGTTAATAAAAGTGATAGAGCGATTTCATTCGGAGTTTTTTGTCTACTTGCTCCTTCTACTAAAGAAATCATACGGTCTAAAAATCCTTCTCCCGGATCCATCGTAATTTTAATCACGATCCTGTCACTAAGAACTCTCGTCCCACCAGTTACTGCACTTCTATCTCCACCACTTTCTCTTACTACCGGAGCAGACTCACCTGTAATCGCCGACTCATCAACTGAAGCTAAACCTTCTACGATTTCACCGTCAGCTGGAATGATGTCGTTTGTTTCGCAAACAACCAGGTCCCCTTTTCTTAATTCCGTTGCATTCACTTGGGATTCTGTTTTACCTTTAAGCAATCTCGCCAACGTTTGAGTTCTGGATTTTCTTAAAGAGTCTGCCTGAGCTTTCCCTTTCCCTTCAGCAATTGCTTCTGAAAAGTTAGCAAATAAAACAGTAAACCAAAGCCATAAGGCAATTTGAAACTCAAACCAGTTAAACGTATTTGTTAATAAAATGCATGTTGTGATCAGGGCCCCAATACCAGTGATAAAGATAACTGGATTTTTAATGAGGGTCTTAGGATTCAATTTAATGAATGAATCCCCTATTGCTTGTAAGTATATTTCTTTTGTTAGTATTTTTTGTTTCATATATATCTCTATTAAAAAGTTTTTTCCTGAATAAACATGATCTGCTCAACAATCGGTCCAAGGCTTAAGGCCGGGAAGAATGTCAGTGCGCCAACAATGACAATTACGCTGACCAAAAGAAAAACGAATAAAAAGTTGTCTGTCTTAAAAGTCCCTGATGACTCTGGCATAATCTTTTTCCCAGAAAGATTTCCTGCTAAGGCCATCACTGGAATTAAAACGGCAAATCGTCCCATTAACATCCCAAAACCTAAAAGGCAGTTTAAAATGGGAGTATTGGCATTAAGTCCTGCGAATGCACTTCCATTATTTCCTGCGGCCGAAGTTAGGGCATAAAAGATTTCACTGAATCCATGAGGACCTTTATGCATCAAGCTCGACATAATCGATGGAGTCAGAAGACTAAAAGCTGTCCCGAATAGGATCACAAAACTTGGAGCAAGAATTCCGATGATGGCCATCTTGATATCGAAAGCTTCGATCTTTTTTCCCAGGTACTCTGGAGTTCGTCCAACCATAAGTCCTGCAATGAAAACTGTCAGGATTACATAAAGAAGCATCCCATATAACCCACTTCCGATACCGCCAAAAATGATTTCACCAAAAAGCATGTTCAGCATCGCCACTCCTCCTGCTAATGGAGTCAGAGATGAGTGCATAGCATTTACAGAACCGTTACTTGCTGCTGTGGTAAATGTTGACCATAAGATTGAGTTCGTTACACCAAAACGTACTTCTTTTCCTTCCATGGCATAATGGTTAGCAGTCAAAGAGTTACTTTGATATTCAGACCACAACGAAACACTGAGCCCCATCACAAGAACAATCATCATGGCCGAAAATAAAATCCATCCTTCTTTTGGTTTATTAATCATGTAACCAAAAGTTAAAGTCAGTGCCGCTGGAATTAACAGAAGAGCTAACAATTGAAAGAAGTTCGATAACGGAGTTGGGTTCTCATAAGGGTGTGTACTATTTGTATTAAAAAATCCCCCACCATTTGTTCCCAATTGTTTAATCGCAACTTGAGAAGCAACTGGGCCTTGAGAAATCATTTGCTCTTTACCTTCCAGTGTTCTCACCTGTTCTGGTGCAGAAAAGTTTTGAATCACACCTTCTGAAGATAAAACGACGGCCCAAAGAATTGATAAGGGAAGAAGTACATAAATAATCGAGCGATTTAAATCTAGCCAAAAATTCCCCAGCTTCTTTGACTGGTTATTTTTGAAAGCGCGGATAAGCACTAATAAGACAGAAAGCCCTGTCGCCGCAGAAAAGAAGTTCTGTCCGGCAAGAGCAACCATCTGCGAGAAGTGACTCATCGTCGCTTCACCAGCATATGATTGCCAGTTAGTGTTGGTCATAAAACTAATGGCCGTATTTAATGATAGGTGCCAGCTTAAGTTTGGCAGATGGGCAGGGTTCAAAGGCAAGCTGCCTTGGAACATAAGAACTAAAAAGACAAATAAAAATCCGATAAAATTAAAAACAAGTACGGACAGCAAATACTGCTTCCATCCCATTTCCTCTTTCTCGTCGACACAGCAAATTTTATAAAGTAGCTTTTCAAAAGGAGAACCGATCTTAGTTAAAAGATTTGATTGTCCTGAAAGCGACTTGTGAAAAAATGCTCCGAGAATAGGAGTAAAAAGAACCAAGGCAAATAACACAAAAATGATTTGTAAAAAATCATAACCATTCATAAAAAACTCCTAAAATTTATCCGGATAAATCAAACAGTAAAAAAGATAGATAAACACACCAACCGAAATTAGCCCGGTCAAAATGAAGTCCATAAAAACCTCCGAGAATCATATTGAACACAAGATCATACTAGCGAAATTTGGATCAAGATTTAGTAAGGATTGGGAGTCTCTCCCGTAAAGATTTAGTAAAAATGATCCAAACTGTTGAGATCCTTGGAATCTTACAACTTTATTTAGGACATAAGTTACTTAAAATTAGCTCAATATCTAACCTTAAAATGGCCCTAACAATGTCGTTTTAAACTAATTTGTAGAACTTTATAAATTGGTGGAAGATTATTTTAGATTTTGGACATATTTCAAAAATAAGTCGCGATACTTTTGGTTTTCAACAAAAAAGACATCCCCATGCCCTCGTACATTAAAAGTCCAAAACTCTTTATGTGGGTTTGGGATTTTATTAAACAAGTCTTGCCCTAAGAAATAAGCAATCACGAAGTCTTCAGTTGAGTGAATAGAAAGAACAGGCATCGTTAAATGCTTGAGCTCTGGATTGGCCGTATAGTCATTACTGATAAGATACTTAAAGAGTCTGTTGGTTTTTTCACGAGCGACTTCTCTCGGGCTTAAGAACGTTGAATCTAAAACCAGAAGTGAGATTTCATCTCTGTGATTAAAATCCTCTAATGATCTAAGAGCAATCGCCCCTCCTAAACTCTGAGTGTAAACGATGAACTTTTCATACCCACCTTTTTTAAAATCACCATAAGCATAATTTAAAAAGGCCAGCCCATCTTCCGATACACCTTTAGGGTAAGGCTTTCCTTCACTTAATCCATAACCTCTATAATCAAAAATGAGAATGTCATAACCATGTTCGGCCATCCAGACAGCATTCACAAAATGAGAAGTTAAGTTTTGAGCGTTCCCATGAAAAAACACCAGTAGGTTTTTAGGATTCTTCGTTTTAGAAAATAACTTCCAGGCAGAAAGCTTCGTCCCATCAAGAGAATTAAATGTGAAGGCCTCAAACTTAGTTTTAAACTGATCCGGGTGCGCGTACAGGTATTTATCAGGTTGATAAATAAGTGACGTACATCCTGTTAAAAACAAGCATGCAAAAAGTATTTTAGAAAAATTGCCCATAAGTCACCTGGTGGATCACTGTATTTTTCTTAAAGCTTCCAAACTGCGAGACAACAGAACTTTCAAATCGGTAGTCTCTTTTATTATCTGTAAAAAATGAATGGCGAAGACCAAACTGATTGTAGTAATCATCAGCTATCTTCTTAGTAGCATCAAAACGGATTTCATTATAAAGACCGATTTTATACATTTCTCCCAGCTGAGCGTAGAAAGAAATTTCTGATCCTGGCCCTGCACGGAATCCTTTCTTTAAATTGCTACTCACTTCTCCGAACACTCCTAACATCACACTAAAAACAGTCTTAGGAGATCTAAACGACAATCCACCATAAGCATTTCCGTTAACCTTATGGCAAAGCTTGCAGTCTAAATCATAGATGCGCTCATTGGTAACTTTTGCTCTCCAGGACAATTGTGGATCATAGAATCTATATTCATGAAGTGATATCAGATCGACGACAGTAATCTTATCGTAATCCACCTTCTTATTTTTAAAGTCGTAAATTAAAGAAGCATTTAAAAAATCGAATTGAGAAAAAGCATCAAAGCCACGATCATTGCTCATGAGATCGTGATAACCCTGTTTAATTTCAAAACCAGCAAGTGTGTTGTGATTTTCTACGCGAGTGAAAAATGAAAACTTTTGCGGATTATGAGAGAACTCAGGCATATTTGATTGATCATATATTTCCTTAACCATCTCGGCCTTGGGAAGTGTCGCACGCTTAATAAGCGCTTTACGAAGCATCTTTTGTTGCCCCTCACTTAAGCTATGTTTTATTCGATAGTGAGTGAAATCCAGGTATCCAATCACTGCATCTAAAACTTTTGTATTCGTGATTCCTTCTGGCAATTCATCCATATCAACGATGTCTTTGACTTCACTAATTTCCGCAGGCGTTAAATGCTCCCACATCTTTGCGACTTGTTTTTTCAAACTTGGTCTATAGTTAGTCGATTTAATTCTTCCATCTAAAGTTGAGAAGTGTTTTACCATCTCCCCTGGAAGATAATACCATCTGGCATGAGCGTTCACACGGACATCATCTTTGTAACCAACAGCGATTAAATCAGCGAGAACTGCTGAGCAGTTTTCATCAGCGAAATAATAATCAAAGTACGTCGTCTGATACAATTCCCATAGGTGATTAATCGTTCTATCAAGCTCTGCAGGAGTCATTGAAAGATTGTATTCAATCAGGTCTCTCGACTCTCCATTATTGTACTCATTAACTTTCGTATAATATTTTGTGACTTCAAAAAGTCCTTTGTATCCACCGAAGAATCCTTTAAAAGCAAAGATAAGCCCCGGATCATCTTTCTCAGGAACAGCAGAAAACGCGACAGCGTAATCAAGTAAGTCATTCTTCTTATCTTTTTGATTAAGTCTTAGAAGAGTATGCCCAAAAAGCGATGATGGATTGTTTGGATAGGAAGAAGAAAAGATCAAAGTGATTGATTCAGCATTCAGACCGGCCTTCCATTCATCAAGCTCAGGACAAGCAATAACTGGAGCATCTTTTAATAATCCAGACTCTTTAAAAAATTCATAGCGCGCTCTAAAAACACACTGAGGATGATAATTAAACCAGCCCACTTTCATATTAGGATCAAAAAAAGCTGAAATCGTCGCTCGTAATTCTGCTTCGGGATTTTTCTTTCCATTAGGAGATAGGAAAAACTTTTCACCATCAGCAAGAGACTCACCTTTTTTAAAGTGCAGAAGTTTTTCCCAATACTTGTAATCAAAATCCATTGATTTAGCTTGGAGACTCGCGACTGAAAAAATACTTAAAAATAGAAATGCAAATGAGTAAAAACGCATGATGAATCTGGTCCTTGGGATCAAATAAGCTAGATGGGAAAATCATATGCGGATTAAAGTCAGATGAAAAGAAGAACGCTGCCGATTTCTCGGCAGCGATTAAAAACTAGATAAGTGAACAAGACGCTGAAAGTGCAGCGTTGTTTCTGATTTGAGCTTTTACATTGTTGTAAAGTTCAACACCAGTTGTGTTTGCAGATGGAAGAACTGATTCGTAGTTTGATTGAACCATTGATCCGAAAGCTTCAGAGTTGTTACATCCGTAAACAGATGCAAAAGAAGCTACGAATTCCCCATTTCCACGTGCCATTTCTACAGCAAGTTGGTTCATGTTAGCTTCAGCAAAGTGGATTCCTTTTGCGTCGTTCTTTACGATTGAGTGCTTAGCGCATCCAGAAGTCCCAAGCGTCATAGCGATTGAGTTTGAAAAAGTAGCGTTAACGATTGCTCTTGTTGAAGAAGATACAAGAGATTGCTTAGGAGCAACTTCGTAACCCATTCCACAACCCGAAGATGAGTCAGCTGCAAATACAGAAGTAGTAGCTACAAGTGCCAAAAGTCCGATAATTAATTTCATTTAAGTCCTCCTTGAACCATGAATGTTTTTCATTCTGATTAGGTTGATGTATTATGGCGAAAAACTCAATAAAAAAACTACAAATTCTAAAGATGAAAGAAAAAATAATACTCGGAATCGAGACCAGTTGCGACGACACATCCTTTGCTCTTATCAAGGGAAATCCAGATGATTTGGGGCAAATTCCTACACTCCTTGCTCATCAATCTTTCTCACAAGAGTTGATGCTTGCTAAATGGGGAGGAGTTGTTCCGGAAATCGCTGCGCGTAATCACCTTGAGAAGATCACGCCTCTGCTTGACTCATGTTTCAAACAGGCCCAAATATCTATCGAAGACATAGATATTGTGGCAGTTACCACTCACCCAGGACTATTAGGGCCATTACTGACTGGAATTAACTGTGCAAAAACTTTATCGCTTATGCACAATCTTCCAATCGCGTCAGTGAATCATCTCTACGCTCACCTTGAGGCAATTCACCTTACCACAAATGTCCCATATCCCTATTTGGGACTTTTAGTCAGCGGCGGGCACAGTATTTATTTAAAAGTGACTTCTCCAACTGACTTCGAAATTCTGGGGAATACGATTGATGATGCTGCCGGCGAAGCCTTTGACAAGGGTGGCAAGCTTTTGGGCCTTGGATACCCGGCCGGAAAAATTATTGATGACCTTGCCTTAAACGGCGATGCTACAAAATATAAATTCCCTATTTCAATGCTTGATTCAGGCGATGCAACTTTAAGTTTCTCAGGTGTAAAAACATCTTTGAGAAATTTCATCGAAGCTCACCCGGATAAAGATTTTAAAATGGAAGATGTGTGTGCTTCTTATCAACACGCGATTGTTGAAGCACTTTCTCGCAAACTAAAAAAGGCACAAGAAATTGGTAACGCTCAAAATCTTCCAATTGTTGTTGGTGGTGGTGTTGCTTGTAACTCTGAACTAAGAAGAAACCTGCATAAGAATTTTTCTAACGTTCATTTCGTTGCTCCAAAATTCTGTACAGACAACGGTGCCATGATTGCAAACTACGCTCTTCGTATTTTTCATCATGCCATCTCTTTTCCTGAATGCCTGGCACTGGATGCTCGCGGACAGTTCGTATCTAAAAAACATAAACTTGAAGAGCAACGTAAAGGCGAAAAATTATAATGAACAAATTAGAACTACCATTAGCGAATAAAAGCTTAGGACAACACTTTTTAAAAGACCAAGGTGTGATCTCTCGCATTTGTTCAGACTTCAAAGGCGAAGCAGAAGCTATCGTAGAAATCGGGCCTGGCCCTGGTATTCTAACTGAGTCGCTTGCAACTCGCGCGAAAGAAGAAGGTATTCCATTTTTTGTTATTGAAAAAGATGACCGTTTTCCTGATTACCTTCGCCAGTTTATTCATGAAGATCAAATCACGATGACAGATGCTCTTGCCGTTAATCTTAGTGAATGGTTCAAAGAAAAAGGAATTGCAGATAAAAAAATCTGGTTGGTGTCTAACCTTCCTTACAATATTTCAACTCCACTTTTAATTAACTTTCTTCAAGCGACAGAAATTAAATTCATGACGTTGATGTTCCAGAAAGAAGTTGCAGATAAGGTTTTCCCTTTTTCGACAACGAGAAACTTCATGGGATCTCTTCACGCTCTAAACCAGGCCTACTTCGACAGTGCTCTTTTAATTAAAGTTCCACCAGGAGCTTTCGTTCCAGCACCAAAAGTTGACTCAGCTGTTTTAACGATGACGAGAAAAGAAATTCCTCTAGTGCCAATGGAAGAGTTTCATAAATTAGAAAAATTCTTAAGACTCCTGTTTTCTCAAAGAAGAAAACAATTAGGTGGAATGCTTAAGGCCTCTTTCCCAATTGAATTGATTCAACAAAGTTTTGAGTCCATCAATGTACCTTTAACGATTAGAGGGGAAGCACTGACACTTGATCAGGTTCTTAATCTCTACAGGATGTTAAAAAAATGAGAATCCTCGCTGTCTTATTAGTTTTAGTTTCAATGAATGCTCATGCAAGTTACCCTGAACTTTTCGGTTCTAGTTTTACAACGTCGGGAATTGGAAATCAGGCCAACCTTGATGCCAACGATCCAAGTAACAACTACTACGCTCCTTCAGTTTTAGGTTTCTCTGAGAACTTCAACGTTGTTCTTCAGGCGACATCAACAGCGGTTCATTTCAAACCAATTAATAACATCACAGTGACAAACAGTATTAACTCAAACAATTCTCCGACAACGGGAAGTGCACGTACTGATTATCCAAAATTTTATGGGACTGCTCTTCACGCAGCTGTGCCTGTTGGTGGAAAAAACCATTTAGGGACACTTGCTCTTTCAGTATTTTTACCAATTGGGGATATCGTTAGATCAAACTCAGGTGACGCTTTTAAACCTGAATACGTTATGTATCGCTCTCGTCATCAAAGAACGTCGGCCTTCATTAACTTCGCTACCAAGTGGAATGACACTCTGGCCTTTTCTCTTGGAACAATCTTAGGATTCCAGGCAACGGCCGATGTTTCTACTAACATGAGTTTAAATGGTGCGAGTTACGGATCATGGGCCAGCGGTCAGTCGAAAGTTTCACCTTCACTAGGTGCTATTGTTTCTGTGACAAAACGCTTTGACTTCATGACGGCATACTTCACTTACCAACAAGAGATGAAATCGAATCTTAAGGCCATCGTTCACGGGGAAATCACTAACCCTTCTCTGGCACTTTTTGATTCGTCGATGAACTCGATGATTTTTTATGATCCACACACTTTCCGTCTAGGAACACAATTTTCTGGCGGCAACTTTGAGTACTACGCTGGTCTTGAGTACCAGATGTGGACTAACTACAAAGCTCCGACAATGGAAGTAGTAAAAAACGGTGGGGTTATTGTTCCAAGTGCGAACTATGAAAAACTTCAAACTAGAGACACGATCAATCCAAGAGTTGGAGTTAAATACAATATCACTAACAGATGGAGCACACTTTTAGGTGCGCAATACCGTATGACTCCACTAAAGGGAGATTTCAGCGGCAGTGGAAATTCAATCGACGCTGACACCGTGATTGGAACGGGGGGAATTCAATATCGTATGGTCATTTGGTCGAAAGATGTTCACTTAGGAGCGTCTCTTCAGTATCATCATATTATGGATAAGCACGTTACAAAAAGTGCGAACCAGGAAAATGGAACGGCAGGACCAAAAATCGGGGCCCCTGGCTACGATATTGGCGGGTATATCCTAGCTGGAAGTATGGGAGTGAAATTTAATTTTTAAATATGAGCATTAAAATCATCGGGACAAATAAACGTGCAGGCTTCGATTATTCTTTAAAAGAAACTTTTGAAGCGGGCATCATGTTACAAGGGACAGAACTTAAAGTTCTGCGCGAAGGAAAAGTTTCTTTATCGGAAGCTTACGTTGCAATCGATGGCAACGGTGAAGTATGGGCCTATAACGTCATGATACCGATGTACGCCTTCGGAAACATCAATAACCACTCAGAGAGCAGGATTAAAAAATTGCTCTTAAATCGCGTTGAAATCAATCGTATTCATCACGAGATGAAAACTCAGCAACTCGCTCTAGTCGTAACTAAAATTTATTTCAAAGACTCAAAAGTGAAACTTGAATTTGCTTTAGGGAAAGGAAAGAAACTTCACGATAAACGTGAGTCTGATAAAGAGAAAGATGTGCAGAGAAAACTACAAAGAAGAGACTATAACGACTAGCCTATTTCTTTTTCGCTTTTCCCGAACTCTTCGATCCACCAACAAACGACATTAAGATCATTCCTACAATGAGTCCCCCCATCGTGTATCTCATGACGTACCAGAATGATTCATCCAGATAGCCCTGGCTGAAAAACCCTGAAATAGAACCCACGAAATAACCTTTGGTAAGTACATTGATCCAATCAAGCTGGCCGATTAAGGCATAACTCGGTCTGAAGTATAAACCTACTGCTGTGGAGATGATGGTAACTAAAAGGACGATAAAAATTTTCTTCATGAGTCAATTATCGCCAATTTTAAAATTAAAACATCAAAAAACTATCCATTAATTTTTAAAATTCCTATACTTTGAGGATGAATAGATCTCAACAAAAAAAACTGGCGATGGCATGCTGTTACCTAACGGACTTGACTCTGATTGCCTGGCTCTATTTTAGAGCGACCAACTACGGGCGCTACACTCACAATCTTGAAGGGAAAGTCGACTCTCCAGACTTCCAAATCCAGCTTTATAAAGTGCTACTGCAAAGCCTGACCTTTGCTCTCTTGTTATTTCTTGCTGCTCAAACTGTGGTTTACATCATGGCCTGGAAGAAAAAAAGAGCGGCCTATCTCTACTTGAAATTCTTTGCGGTGTTTGGATTTGTCGTGGCATTTGTTATAGCGGTGCTAAGTTCTGCTTACGCCCTACTGCCAATGCTCATTTACATTGGCGGGTATTACGTGTTTTCTAAATTACTTAAAGAATCATCGGCAATAGTGCAAAGCTCGCCCCTATAACCCAAACAACAATTGAAAAGATCGTTATGCGCTTCGACCACATTCTGGCCGTCGTACAAGCACGTGCTTCATTCGGATCAATCGGGCACGGCAAGAAGCGCGCTCGGTATTGCATATAAGAGCTAAAACTCAACATGAGAAATGACCCGGCAAAGACCGGTAGTTTATTTTCCGAAAGCCAGATGAGTGAAGGAAAAGTTGTCACCAATCCCACCATCGTCGCGCCCAACCCTATTGAAACAAATAAGGCCGGAAGCGCACAACAGATAAGTGTGCTCATCGAAGTGAATAAACTAAAAAATGAAATCCAGATGTTTTTTTGTAAATCGTTATTTGATTTCAATTTTTTCTACTCCGTATCCTGAGTCTGTTAAGATTTCCGTGATTCTTTCACTTGAAAGTTTTTGGCCTTCATTAAGCTCTAAAGTGACAAGGTGTTTTCCTAAATCAACGTTTACACTTTTTACTTTTTCTTCATTGAACTTTTTTGTAATCCCTTGTGAACAGAATGAACAAACCATTCCTTTTACTGTGATTTCAATTTTTTCAGCAGCAAAGGCCGTTGTCGTTAGAGTCAGTGCCAGGACCATTAGTAATGTTTTCATCTATATCTCCTTAGAAGTGAACCATAAAGTTAAATTGAGCATCGCCTTTTGAACTCACACCGAATTCAGTCAGGACGTTGTGATAAAAGAGTCTGATAAACGGAGTAAGCTTAAAGTCTTTATCCATTGTATTGGAAGTATCCCCTTGTAAAATAAACCAGGTATTCATTTCGTTAAATTCAGCTAAGTAAGGAGCAAAACCGGCGCGAACCTTAGTCTGATAAACATTTCGGTCTGAATTTTTATGTGAAATTAAAACGTCTTCTCTAAAAGACACATAGTATTTTCTTGATTCCCAATCAGTTTCTAGTGCAACTGATGATGTGTTTTTAAATGACGAGTTAACTTTCTCTCCCCCATGCCCAAGACTCAAATAAATGTTGGCCTGGCTATCAAGTTCATTCCATCTTTTAAGCAGGAAGTTCACCTGAGGAATATAGAAAGTTCTCTCCCCATCTTTGGTATCAAGGCGCAGGTAGCGGGCCGCAAGTGAATAATTCGATGTAAAGCTATGAGTGAACATCCAGTCGCTCATCTCCTTACTGTTCCAGGTCATAATGGAGTAAGACCCTGCAAATGCCACAGGATGCGCTTCTGCTTTCGTCCCCATAATGGATAAAAATAGACAACTAACTGTTAAAAGTTTGGTGAACACGTCCGCCCCTTGCTAAGATTATGTGAATCAATAACCATACGTCACACATTTCAAATTTGTGACGTATACCTATTAGAAAAGGGCTTCAGGGATCTACTTGAGAGACTTAAAAGAAATAACGGCAGAAGAGCTTATGCTCCGATACCAAACACATTCACCCGATGAAGCCTACGCTGCTTTTAATGAGCTTTACTCTCGTTACAGTCAGCGCGTGTTTAATTTCCTGAATAAAAAAGTTAAAAACTCTGTCGATGGTGAAGATTTATTGCAGAAAGTTTTTATCAAGATTCACGAAAGCAAGCACCTTTACAGCGCTAAGTATAAGTTCGAGCAATGGCTTTTTGTCATTGCAAGAACACAGGCATTGGATTATTTCAGGGCCAACAAAAGATACCAGGACCGAATGGCCAATTATGAACCTGAAGTCCTTGAGTCCTCGGAAGTTGATATGTCTCTACTTAAAAATCTAGACAGCGATCAACAGGAACTTTTAGAGATGAAGTTCATTGATGAACTCTCGTATCAGGAAATTGCCAAGATCGTTAATAAGAGCGAAGTCTCTTTAAGAAAAACTCTCAGCCGCATGGTGGGGCGTTTAAAAAAAGGTGAAGCACTATGAATAAAATACCAAATCATATTACAGAACAAATCCTGGGGACTGTTCGTGCCAAACTTCATCCAAAACTTAGTCATTTGATTTTGAAACTATTTTCTGTTCATTTACTGACAGCAGTTATCACTCTTTCAGTGTGCCCTCAGTTCGGATTTAAAATCTTCAAGCTTCCAGTTAACCTAATGAACGAGTTCATGGTTTTTGGTATGCCTGCTTGTTATTTCCTATGTGGACTCTTCTTCACGGCCACTTCAACGGCCATGGCCGCAATCGTTTTACAACGTGACGAAATCCGCGCTCTAAAGTTTCATAAAACTCTAGCTGCTGCTGCCTTAATTCTAAGCTCAATCGGATTCTTCGGAATTATGAATCCCAACTTCTTCTTAGAGTTCTCAATGTTATGGTTAATCGGTGCCATCACCGGTGTAGTGATGACACTTGAAGTGAGCGGCCGAATTCTAGCTCGCGCTTAATTAATCTAAGTGAAAATTAGGAATGATGAACTTTGTATCTTCTGGTTTCGTCCAGTCAGGCAACTTTACATTCTTCTTTTGAAGAACGTTTTGTCCTGCCAGCGCCAACAAGAATGAATCGAAAGCTCTAGGATTTTTTACCAGAATTTCCAGGTCGTGATTATAGATAAAGATATCAAGCTTGCTTTCAATCTTTTTAATCGTATCAAGTCTTGCTTCAATTCCGATATCCACGTCATTTAAAAGTGAAATGTCTTTTTTCAGGATGATTTTAGCTCTTAGTAACTCAACTAAAATAATCTGTTCATTCGCTTCAAAAAACTCCAGGTCCTTTGGGAACTGACGCTTAATATAGTTGAAGCGGAAAAGAATCATTAATGAAACGTTTCCAAATGAATCAAAAGACGTATTGAAGAGTTCTAAAATCTGATCGTAGTAGTATTTCCAAACCCAGAAATCCAGCGAGCGGTTCCAGTAAGGAAGAAAGCCCTTTTTAAGGCGTCTCTTAAATGATCTTGATAGAAGGTGATGAGCTGTCTCTTTCGAGAAAATATCGCGGTTATAGACGATCTCATCGGCCTTATTTCTTTCCTGCTCATAGCGCTTAGGATTTTCGTTCACAAGTCTTTGGTCTTCATCTAAAAGATGTTTGATTTTTTCCTGCACGATCTCCAGAGTATTGTCCGAGCATTTCAAAACCCCTTGATCATCGTAGTTATTCGACTCGCTCACAGGTTTTGAAAGAGGAAAATCCACAACCAACTGCTTAATGTTGAAATTTGAGATCCAGGCATGAATCGCTTCGTTGCTATCAGCGGCCTCTTCTTCCTTTACGGGTAAAAGAGATTTTAAGAACCATCTTTTGCTATCGGGAAAGTACTCAATCAGACAGAAGTAGAAGTTATCGTTCCTTCCACCTTTCATGCTCAAGCTTCCGATGTTGCTTATTTCAGTCAAAGGGGTCTCTCCACTTTAAACGGCAGACGTTTCATTTGGAACTTAGCTAGTAACTGATCAATGTATTCTCTATCTGATGGCCTGTGAGTGATAAGGAAACATCCTCCACCACCTGCTCCACAAATTTTCATTCCGAAGTGAGGTCCCTGATCTTTTAAAACCATATGAAGTTGATTCATATTCTGAGTTAAAATCCCTGGAAATAATTTTCTTCTCTCTTCACCTTCAGCTCCAATTAATGGAATTAAGGCCTCATAGTTTTTTGACTGGATTGCTTTAAGAGCTTTGTTAGAAAGGTTGGCTATTTCAGCAAGGCCTGCTCTTACCGCTGCATCTTTGTTAAAAAATGCTTTATAAACTTCCCAGTTATTAATTCCAGAGTTTCTCGTTTCACCTGAGTAAACAAGTGTCACGTGGCTTTCTAAAATTTCTTTTAATTCTTCTGTAAAAAGCTGAATCACTTCAACTCTTCCCGGGCTTGGTTTTAATCCTAGTACTCCTCCAAATAAAGCAGGGTAATAGTCTTGATAACCAGCTGGGCAATCAATAATAAGAGCTTCAATCGCATTCACTTTCTGAATGGCTTCCACTCTCTCGTAAGGAATTTTCATGTGAGTGGCGATAGCAGAATAACAAGTCACTCCCATGGCAGACGATCCACCAAGACCAGCACCTGGAGGTGATCCAGATTCAAGTTCCATGCGAACACCTGAATGAAGCCCAAATAAATGTAAAATGCGAGCGATGAACTCAAGGTTTCCAAAAAACTTATTCTGGAAATTCTCAGCAGTGAAATCTCTCGAGTTAAACTTATCAGTTGTCTTATAATCTTTTGAAACGATTTCAACACCATCAAAATCAATCGGTGTGATCACAACTTTTGCTTTTAATGACGTCGCTAGATTCAATGTAACAACATCTGGAAGAATTAAATTAATAGGCACCAGATCCAGGGTTCCCCCTAGTAAATCTACGCGAACTGAACCCTCTACTGTCGTTATCTTACTCACCGTACACTCCAATATATGGAAGTTCACGGTAGCGACCATCAAAATCCAATCCATAACCAATTACAAATTTATCTTCAATATCAAATCCTAAGTAATCCACTGGCACTTCTACTTTTAAGCGCGCACGCTTTAGTAGCAGTGAACACAGCTTTAAACTCTTAAGGTTTTTTAACTTCATGTGTTTTAGTAAAAAAGTAATCGTCAGACCCGTATCGACGATGTCTTCGACTAGAATCACGTTTTTTCCAACCAGTGATTGTTTAACGTCCATTCTAAAACTCACTTCACCAGAACTTTCAGTTCCTTCGTAAGAGCTTAGAGAGACGAATTCAATTTGGCATGGAATGGTAAGATGACGGAATAAATCCGCGCAGAAAATAAATGAACCATTCAAAACACCAACAATGATAACTTCCTGACCTGCGTAGTCTTTGTTAATCATCGCTGCAAGTTCTTTAACTCGCGCCTGGATTTTAGCTTCTGAAATGAATTCACCGATAGAGGCATTACTCTGAGTCATCCTAATCCTTATGGGGAGGAAGTGATAATGCCTATAAGTGTACTATAAATTTTGAGTTTTGGAACGAGACTCGTTTAAATTCACGAAGAATGCTAACTGATCCTGGTCTTCACCGAAGAAATCAGCGTGAGCACGGCAGCGCGCTTCGTACAAATCAGTCTCACCAACTAAAACCTGGTCAGTATTATTGGGATTTTTTCTGAAAGTTTTAGGTGCCGGAGCTCCACAAACAGTACAGATAGCGTGAATTTTATCAACACTGTCAGCGATCGCTAGAAGGTTTGCCATCGGCCCAAATGGTTTTCCCATATAGTCCTGGTCAAGGCCTGCCATGATCACACGAATCCCTCTACGAGCTAGTTTCTCAACTACCACAGAGATGTTTTCGTCGAAGAATTGAACTTCATCAATCCCTACAACTCTCGTTGAATCGTAAACTTTTTGCAGAATTTCGATTGATGTATTTACTGGAGTCGCTTCAATTGAAAGTGAAGAGTGTGAAACAACTTCAGTTTCATGATAACGATTATCAATAGCTGGTTTAAAGATTTGAACTTTTTGGCGAGCAATCTGCGCTCTTTTTAGTCTACGAATTAGCTCTTCGGTCTTCCCAGAAAACATCGGACCGCAAACGACCTCAATACTCCCAGAACTACCTGTCATCCCTGCAAATAGAGTCATAGATTTCTCCCCAAAATGTCTCAAAAATATCAGTAACAATTGTGTGTGTGTTCTGCCATCTTGGCAGATCAAATCAAAGTTTTCAATGAGGTTTCACTAGCAATTTCTAACATCAACAAAATTTAAGTTGTTAGCAGCAGCGAGATTAGGAGCGTAAAGTAAGACGCGATGAGTACAGTGATTAAAAACATCAAAAATAGTGGCGTCATAAGCACTAAAACTGCTTGCACTCTCGTAAATCCTAATTTTGCACGCAGACCAATGAACATGTAATACGCTTGGGCCAAAGTACTAAGGACACTTCCAAAAATAGGAATGATTAAGAAGATATTGGCCGTAAAAATCGAGTTTAATAACTCTTCGATCTCCACATCCAGTTCACGGTCCCCATCGTAGTCAAAAATCTGAGCAAAAAATCTTAAAAGATAGGCCCAGAACTTAAAAGCGAATTGGAAAATGAAGGGATAAAAAATTACCTGAACGAGCGTCATCATCAAAGAGATTTTCTGAGTCGTTACAGAGAATGATTCGAATAATAAATGGGTGTAGCTTTGTGAGTTTGAAAGATACTCATAACTCACGATCCCCAGGTAAAGGGCAAAGATCGAGTAAAAAGCATAAATGATGTGCAGAGACCACGAAATCCCCATCACTTCAAAATACGTTATTCTCTCCCCATCAACTGAGCGTTTAGTGGGAGCTAGGAACGTATGAAAAAAAAGAGAGAGTGATTGAATCATTTTTTCGCTGCTATAAAGTAATCTTCGTGTTTAATACTAAATGGAAGTTTGGCCCCAAGATAATAATGGACCATGATCTTCTGATCAAAATCTACTATACTCGCGCCATTCTCATCTAGGATAACACTCAAATTTCTATTATCAAACTGAACTCTCAGGATATTTTTCTTGAGTATCTCACTCGGACTTTCCGTTAATTCTGTGACGTGATTTCCTTCTGTCTTAAAAAATTCGATCAGTCTTTTAAACTCTAGTGCGCGGATTGTTCCTTCTGTGAATCTGGAATCCGTAGGCATTACTTTGAAAAGTTCCTTGTCAGAGATCTTTACCGTCTCTGTTTGGTTATCCAGAAACGTAATTTTAAAATTGAACTCTTTTTCTTTTGGCATAATTCGTTTCTGCCAGAAATCCTGTACATTCACAAAGAAGTACTGAGCATCTGCAGGTTTTAACTGATAAACGATATTGTCTAAAGTCGTCTTCAAAAAGTAGCCCGATTCTTCACCGTATTTCTTATAAACATCCAGCGTGTACTTGCGCCCTTCTCTATCCACCACTTCAAACTCTGAAAGAATTTCTGTCAGAAGTTTTGGATCGGCCGGGTAATAAAGATTTTTTCCTTCAAGCTTCGTTAAAAACTCCAGGAAGGAAACCCAATTGTCTTCGTAGTAACCAATCCCCTTTGGTGGAGGTGGAATCGTTTGAGATTTTTCAAAATCAATGGCATATTTTTTATTTCTAAACGTAGCGATAGAAATCGTCTTAAAGTTAATTCTCTCATCTGTGTATTTAAATTCTTTAAAGACTCTGGTGTCGTAGAAGTATTTGTTAGTTAAAAGGAAAACGATTTGTATGCGCTTATATTTAACATCTGATTTTTTATACTCTTCATCACTTTGGTAAACACTTGGGTCTGGTGATTCATCATTCACGATCACGACTTGAGAGACACCATCTCTCGTCACTTCCATATAGAACGACTGATCGAAATCCAGTTTTTTCCCCAATGTAAAAGTCAGCTCACCTTTTTCAAAACGAAACGTCATCTTCATTGAAGGATCAGGAATATAAAAATTCATTCCGACTTTAGCGACTTCAGCTTGGTTTAAAAATGTCTTAACTTTTAGCCCAGCGAGAATCTGAAAGAACTCATCAAGCCTTGGCTCAGATAATTGCAGGTTTGTGTCCTTATCAAAAAAGAGATTTCCTCTTTTTTCAAAGTTCAACTTAATCCCTTGAATCCCCTGAATGTCCCCTAGTTTTTCCGTATCTAATAACTGAGTTTTTTTAGCATGCTCAGCTTCTGCAGTACGGTTACTTTTTTCTTCAAAAATATAAGTCCCGGCAAGTGCCAGGACTAAAACTAAAAAAAGTGCGAGGTTTTTGTGCTTAAGAATTTTTTCTTTCATAACTATCTGTCTCTTTTTCTTCTGTACATATAGACCGCTAATCCAAAGAGAACTAATGGCGAAAACAATACTGAGAAGTAAAAAATAATTCCCATTTGAGGTGCTGAAATAAAGATCGGCTGACTTTGAACGATTGGCAGGTTAAACGAGATCAATCTGTCTTCGCCCACTGTCCATGAAAGTGAGTTTAAGAAGAATGTATAGTTTGCTCCAAACTTAGAATAAGCATTGATAACAAAAGTTGAGTTACCAAAGGCCACAATTCTATTATCGGGACTCTCGTACGACATCGTCATATAAAGCGGCCCTGGTTTATCAGTCCCTTTTGTATAACTCATATCCTGAGCGGCCATTTCTTTTAAGCTCGTCTCTCCCCATGAATCCGGAAAAGGAGTTGAACCAGTAATCGTCTTCACGACCCCCTTAACACCTGGAAGAATCTCATCTGGGATTTGCTCAAGAGAAGAAACTAATGGGAAGAAAATCTGTCCCTTAAAGTTTTTTGTAATCTCAATGCTGTTATCAAAATGATCTACTAGTGGAATTGATCCATTAGATCCATTTACGAAACTCTTACGATCAATGATCATATCGTTTCTCATAATGATCTTATAATTGCGCATTAGAGCTCTGACATTTTCAAAATGATCGCCGTTAAGATCCGGATCAAGGGCAATCATCAGATTCCCTTTTCTCTCTAAGAATCTCTTGATGACATCCACTTCACTTGGTTGAAGCGCAGTTTTAGGGCCCCACAGAACAAGTGCTTTAGCATCGTATGGAATTTCCTGAGTGCTTAATAGATTAATCTGTCTGATATCAAGTGCTGAGTTTTTCGCCGTCTCATAGATAAACTTTAAACCTTCATTTTCCTGAGAATTGATATCCCCTTCGCCGTGCCCTTGAACAAAGTACACAACCGGGTCACTTCCGCGAGAAATCTTAATTAAAGCATTCGTGATATTTAATTCATCTCTCTCCGTTACATTCTGGCGCTTGCCTTTATACTCAATCACCAACGTCGCAGCATCACTAATGTGATAATCCCCTACTAAATCCGGACGAACATCAATATCGATCTTTTCAATCTGAATATTATTTTTTTCTGTGCGGTAGAATTCTAATAAGGCCATCCACGCCAGTGAATCATTCTTTCTGGCAAACATTTTAAAAGTCAGAGGCTCATTCATCTCTTTTAAAATATTCTTCGTTTGATCCGTTAGAGAGTTCAGCTTGATAACTGAAAGATCTAACTGCTTAGGATGTTTATAAGTCCAGTAGTTCACTACTCCAAAAATACAAAATAAAAGCCCAAAAAAGACAATGGTCTCTTGAAGCTTTTTAAATTGGTTACTGTGATAATAAACACTCAAAGGAAGACGGTTTAAGAAGATTAAAACAAGAGTCACGGCCATCGCCAGCACAGTCACTGCAAGATTCAGTGTCAACTCATCTGGAATCGAAATCCACAGGGCCACAACCACCAGATAAAGAATGCTGGTCACGATTGCGAGTAAAACATTATACCATTTTTTCATTTTCATTTTTATCCCCTTACCATTTTCTCGACTGAAGAGACTTCAGGGTTAATAAAAAGAAAAACGTTAAATAGCAGGCAAAGTACACAAAGCTGTAGGACTTGAGCACTCCACGAGTGAACCCTTCATAGTGAAAAGGAATCGTCGTGTACTGAACCAGTAGAGCGAATAAATAATTATTTGTCGCATTCACTGAAATAACCAAAAGCATTGACCCAAGTAAAATACAAAAAGTTAAAAGGCTGGCCACGATTTGATTATCTGTCAGGCTTGAGCAAAATAATCCGACTGCTGTGTAGGCCATAAGAGACAACACAATCCCCAGGTATGAACTGGCAACTACTCCCCAGTCACTGTAACCAGAAAATGAAAGAATCAACGGGAATAAAAGTGTCAGCGATAACATGAAGAGAACCATGGCCACGTTGGAAATAAATTTCCCAAGAATGATCTGCATCTCTGTTAGTTCTGATCTTAAAAGAAGATCCAATGTGAACTGTTTCTTTTCTTCTGCAAACGATCTCATCGTGATCAGAGGGCATAAGAAAATAAAAATAAAATTGATATTCCCGAAGATCGGTGTAATCACCCCTTGGGTCATCGTCGTGGTCGTCATCTGTGTTGACTGGATCAGATAGTTAAAAAATAACCATCCCATCATCAGCGAGAAGAGCCCAGATAAAATGTAAATAAGAGGAGAAGAAAAAGCATCCTTCAATTCCTTTCGAGCTAAAATCATGACTTTTTTTGTATAAATCATTCGTGCATCCGTTTAAATAAATCTTCTAAATCCCCACGCTCTTCCATAAACTCCAATAGTCCAATCGATGGATCTACTAAGTGGCGTGCAAGTTCAGCGCGAATATCGGCCTTGCCTTTAGTCGCAATTTTTAACAATGTATTTTTTTGTTCAAGATCCTGAGTCACTTCTATTGAATCCACACCAAAGGTGCTGATGAGTTTCTTTTTTTGTTCTTCTGAAAAATTCTGCACTCTCGCCTTTAAAATCATATTCGTTTTTAAGCTGGCAAGAATCGTATCAATCGCACCTGAGACAACAATCTCTCCACGATTAATAAGTGTGATATCTGAACAAAGAAGTTCAACATCGTGAAGCTGGTGAGATGAAAATAAAACGGTGTGCTCTTTTTTTAATTCTAAAATAAGAGACCTGATATCCGCGATAGCAACAGGGTCAAGACCCACTGTTGGCTCATCAAGGATGATAATTTCTGGTGAATGAATAATGGCCTGGGCAATACCCACTCTTTGTTGGTATCCCTTAGATAAATTCCCAATGAGGCGAGAACTGACATCGGTAAGTCCTGTTTTTGACATGACTTCATCAATGCGCGCTTCGTTTACTGCACCTGCGTAAATGGAAAACACAAACTTTAAATAATCATACACTGACATGTTGGGATAAACCGGAGGATGTTCTGGAAGAAATCCTACTTTCCCATTCACTTTATAGCGGCCACTCGTTTCAGGAATGAGACCACTTAAAATTTTCATTGTCGTAGATTTACCTGCGCCGTTAGGCCCAAGAAATCCATGAATACTTCCTTTTTTGACGGAGAAGGAAATATTATCTAAAGCCATGCGTCCAGGATAGGACTTGCACAAATTCTCAATTTCAATCGCTAATTCCATAGGACCACGCTGTTATTTAGTAAAAAGCCAATAAAAAGACGACTTATCAGGAAAATCGTAACAAAAATTACAGCAATTGAAAAAAATTTAGTGTAAATTATTATTGCTATGAATATTACTGAACGATTTAAATTCTTCACTCAAAAAGCTGACAACATCGTGATCTCTACTCACATCATTCCTGATGCTGATGGAATCGGGAGTGAAATCGCTCTATGTCTGGCACTGAGATCTCAAGGAAAGAATGCTATTTGTGTAAACGAAGAGCCCCTTCTTGAGCGCTACAGATACCTGGACCCCGACAATACTGTTATTTCTCGCTCAGAATATATGTCTTTCTACGCTGAAGCAGAAATTGATCTGTTCATTGTGACTGATACAAACTCTCTTGAGCGTATCGGTGATGGTATGAAAGCTATCGCACTAACTGCTCCAAGTTTATTATTTATCGATCACCATCCATGCCCGAAAGAAGTGATGGAAGAAAACTGTATCGATACGAGTAAAGCAGCAACTGGTGAACTAGCTGGAGAACTGATCCAGTCTCTTGGTATTCCGCTTAACCGCGAGATGGCATTACCTCTTTACACTGCAATTTTAATTGATACTTCAAGTTTCCGTTATCCAACTGTGACTGGTAACACTCACCGTTTGATTGGAAGTTTGATGGATACAGGCGTGCGTCCACCGCATGCTTACAATATGATCTACGGAACTAAAAAGCTTACGTATATGAAGCTTTTAGGAAAAGTCCTGGCAAGTGCTCACACGACGAAAGACGAAAAAGTCGCTTGGTTAACACTAACAGAAGACCTTTTAGAAAAATTTCACGTAGACACTGAAGACACTCTAGCTTTCATCAACCATCTTTTGGTTTTAGATAATATCAAAGTCGCTTTAATGTTTAGAGAAATGGGAGCGGAGATCAAAGTTTCACTTAGATCAATCGGTACTGTGGATGTAGGAATTATGGCACGCGCTCTTGGTGGTGGTGGTCACGATCACTCTGCTGCAGCAATCATCAAAGGAACTCTTGATTCAGTTATCAAGACCACTGTTGATAAGCTTCACGAAATGCTTCTTATGACTGAAGCGAAAGAACTCGCAAAAGGTCATTCTTAATCTTTTTTTATTTCTTAGAATTTACGAAGGGAAACTTCAATTGACCTAATAGATCAACTGGCATGTATTTGTTAAATGGCAGACCTGGTTTTAGATTTTCACGAGTCTCTTCCGACTTCATGTATGTCCCAAAAATCAAATCAAAAATAATTGTCACTTTACCAAAGTTCTTATTACACACCTTGATATCCGGCGAGTGATGAAGATGGTGAAGTTCACCTGTATTAAAAAAATACGATAAATAGATTGTCGAGTATCTGATGTTTGCATGCTCCATCGTTCCAGTTACGGCCGTAATCATTAAAAGCATCGCTGCAACATCGACCGAGGCCTTAAATAAATAAATTGGAATAAAATAAATAATGAACTGAATAATGATGTCCATAAAATGGAATCTTCCGGAATTGGCCCAGTACATTCTGCCCGCACCATGATGGACACTATGGTATTTCAATAGAGTTTTTTGCTTATGAGAATAGCGGTGATACCAATAGAATAAAAATTCGCTGGTGAAAAAAACAATCCAGAACTGATGCCAGAAAGAAAAATGCTCTGCCCATGAAAAACGTAAAAATGAATCGTTCATATACAATTCTATCTTTTCAATCGCTCCCGTCAGCACTGGAAGAATAATAAGTGTGGTGATCACGTCTGCTTTAAAATCACCAAGATTATGATTCCACTCTTCTTTGAATGGGTACTTATGTTCAAAATATAAAACGATGGGAAGGAATGCAAAGAAACTCACACTAGGAAGTAAGACCACTGATAGTGTCGTGAACTTCCATAGCAAAAAATAAATAAAAAATCCGCAACCAACAATAAATGGATAAATAATATATTTCGACATATTAATTGATTAGCCTGCTAAGATTTTTTCGAGAGCTTCACGCTCTTTAGGGTTAAAGTTAAATGCACCTCTGGTTAAAGCCGTTTTCAGCTTTTCCTGAGTGTTAGTGTCTTTTGGATCATTGAGTGCAATATCACTCTTGATTGTTAAATCTTTTGTATTTGGTGTTTTGATTTCTTCTTCACCGGACGCGGCTCCAAGCTTTGGTGCATCAACAGAGACAGTGTCTACAATCGGCTTGATTGTATCACTCATAAAATTATCACCTAATCTCTTAGTATTTTTAATGGCCATGTTTTTTGCAGCGTCAGAAGTTTCTACGTGTGCCGCTAATTTTTCTTTAATCGCCGCCGCGCTCATTTCTTTTTTTACTGGTGCAGCGACTTTCTTTTTAGAAGGACTGCCCTCTTTAGTAGTAGTGGCCCTTTGCGCTGGCGCAGAAGTATTTACTGTCGAGTCTTTTGGAAAGATTTTCATGGTGTAATCCCGGTTCGCTCTATGTACAATGATAGCTTATTTTGATGAATAACATTAGCAGGCAAAACATGACTGACCTAAAAGCTCTGGTAAAACATAAAGACGTGATTATCTTTGATATGGATGGGACATTAGTTAATACTGAGCCTCTGCATGCCAAAGCGGCCGTCATCGTTTTACGCGATCTTGGTGTTGAAGTAGACCTTATGGCCACAATCGATCAATTCTACGGAATGACCGATCACATCGTTTTAAAAACAGTTTGCCCGCATTTAACTGATGCCGAAATTGATAAATGTATCGAGCAAAAAAACTTTCAGTTAATAAAGCTCTTTAATAATCTTCCTGATCACGAAAAAGAAAACTACATCACTCCAGGACTCTTCCCTTTTTTACAACACCTAAAAGATGAAAATAAAAAATGCGCTGTCGTTAGTGCAAGTGAAGACATCATCGTGCTTGAAACTCTTAAATGTTTTGGCATCGATAAATTCGTGGAACTTCAAATGGGAAGAAATCAAACGGTACTGACAAAACCTCATCCAGATCCTTATCTTGAAGCAATGAAAAGATTGGGAACAACTTACGATAGTACAATTATCTTCGAAGACTCTCCCACTGGAATTAAATCTGCATACGCTTCTCGTGCTTCGGTCGTCAGAATCATGGCCTTCGCTCACACAACTTCCTCTCAAACAATTGAGGGTGAATATGTTGAGGTGGTCGACTTCTTGATTTAAATATTTTTCCTGTATTTATCGGACCCTATCTTAAAGAACCACTAATTGTGGGCAGATTTTTTATTATTTAGTTTTCCTAACCTATTAAAAATGGATTCACACTTGCGTCCGTTGAAGTTCACACCATTCACTTGTAATCTTGCAATACAAAAATTTGAATACGTTTGTGAGTTTTCTACGGTACGTCCGCTCAAGTTGAATTCGTTGTTAAGAAAAATCACAGCAAGCTTTCTCGTGGATCAAAAATGAATATTTTCTCAAACACAAAAGCTCTCGTTCTCTCAGTCGCACTTACAGCTGGTATCCTGTCTACTTCATGTGGTGATGGTACTAGTGCTTCAAACATCCAGGTTCCTGGAGTAAGCAACATGTCTGTGACTCTAGTTCAAGACAATGTTTTAATCTCGATGGTATTCGATGGCCTTCAACTTGATGGTGGACTTCGTTACAACATTCCAAAGTACCCAAATTCGTACCTGGAAATCTCTCCTGACTTAGCATCTGCTGGTACACTTATGGCCATCAGTGTTTCTCTTCAAGACGTTTTTAATACAAGCCTTCAACAACTAAACCCGGCAACTCTGCCTGGTGGGCGCTCCCTTCCGGGTGTTGCCGGTGGAAAGTTACCTGCGGTAGCTTTTTCAATCGAAAAGTTTAAAAACATGGGTTTCTACTTAGGCCCAAAGGTTTTCGGGGTGTTCATCCCGGTGAAGACTTTAGGAATCGGAACATCGATCATTACTGCTAGATACTATACAGGTAAAGACCGCATCGGAAATATCTCGCTTGTTGGAGAAGATGCAAACGGTGAAAACGCTGGGATTCTTTTAATGCTGGACATGAGCTCAACGACGCAAACTCAGCTGAAATCTGTAGCTAAAAAATATAAATAGAAAATTCTTTCCCGATATATTCTTTATAAAAAAACCCGGAGTTCTTCCGGGTTTTTTATTTTTTAAGCATGATAATAGTCCAGCGATTTTTAGTAGAAGCATCATTCTTCAGTTCGATGTAATGAGCAGTCGTCTTTTTCTCAATATCATTTGAGACGTAAAACTTCTCTCCTAAAACCTGAACAATGTTATAGAGACCTTGATGATTTTCAGTATCAATTAAAAACTTCAAAAACACTAATCCAACCGGCGCTTCCGCTGACCCCAGTAGATCATAAGACTTCATATCGTTTAATGCCGATCTAGTCTGGAATTTCTTAATAGGCCCTGACAATTCCGCAATCATCGCCGACGTAAATTCGAAGTCATCCCTAAAAGTATCCATATCCAATGAGTATGAAGAAAGATTTTTTTCTTTCATCTCTAGAACCCCATGCTCAAATTCTGAAACATGTGGTTTTTCAGGCTCAGCGACCACCACTGGAACCACTTCAGGAGCTTTCTCTTCTACTTTAGGAGCTATCACCACAACCGGTTTTGGCTTCGGTTTAGGTTTCGGCCTTACAATGACTACAGGCTCAACCTTTGGCGGTTTAAGCGCAGATAAAAAGTCACTCAGACCTTTCATATCAAATTCTTTAAGTGCCCCTGGAAGAAACAATTCACCTTGTGGATAAGTCGTATTATTTTTTAACAGGTAAGAATACATTAATGGGTACTGCTTTGATAAAGACGCATAAGGCGACTCTTTACCTTGAAATAATTTTCCATAACGACGTAAACACTCTTCCCCCATCCCCGTTTGGTTGATCAAGTTAAAAGCATTTGATGTTTTAATCAGGTCAGTCGCAATGCTAATTCCTGAGAGTCCATAAAAGTTATCCTTTTCAGAACAAAGGACTTTCATCATTTTTTTATCATCATTACAAAAGCCACCTAAGGCCTCTTTGATTTCTTCAATTTTAAGAGCTCTGCAATTTTTCTTATTAGCGATACACCAGTCATGTAGTCTCGAGAATGTCGGGTTACTCGTCAGTGACGTCGATCCCTGAAACTCATCGATAAATGTGGCCATATCTTTTTTAGACAACTGTGGCGTGTGAGACTTTTCAATCTCGTTTACAAATTTCCCATACACTCTTTCATAGAACTTCTTCATATCCGTCGATTCAGGAGTACACCCCTGAAAGACATCTTTAAAAGAGATCGAGCAAATATTCTTTCCACCTAATTGACTGGCCATTTTATTGTTGAGTTTTACCCCTTCAAATAAATAACTCATCGTCACCAGACGGTAGAGATAACGGATATAATCCATATTCTCATTAAGTGTAGAATCAGGACAAGTCGACTTCTCTACCACTTCATTAAACCAGTAACGGTGAAGTGAAAAAGGTACATCCTGAATCTGTTGATTCAGGTATTGGTCTTTAAAAATATCATCTAATAAAATAAGACCGCCCGATGAAATTTCAGTGCGAGGGTCAAGAGGGCCTGAATAGTTGGGAGTTTTCTTTTCACCCATGAATACACCAAGGTAGTATTCATTTAAATTATTATCTTCTGCACTAAAAACCGCCGTGCTACTAAGCACGGCGAGAGTTAGGACAATTGATTTAATTTTTTGGGCACTAATCATTATTGAAACCAGAATAAACTTAGAGACGGCACATAAGTAATAATGGCCAGTGCAATAACCATTAACACCAGAAACGGTATCGAGGCCGCATAGAGTGCCGTAATGGGTTTCTTAAACCTGTTACTCGCAATAAAGAGGTTAATCCCAATGGGCGGGTGAAGGTATCCAATTTCAAGGTTTGTTAAGAAGATCATCGCCATGTGAACCGGATCAACTCCGAAGTCACGAGCGATTGGTAGGATTAAAGGAACAACTACTACGATCGCACTGAAGATATCCATTACCGATCCAACGATTAGTAAGAAGATATTTAAGAACAGTAAGAAAGTGTACTTGTTGTCGATGTGAGTTCTCATTAGATCAAAGATCTTTAGAGGAATGTCTTCATCAACCATCCAGTTAGTGAAAGCAAGAGCGCAACAAAGAACCAGAAGGATCGCAGCAACTAAGCTCATTGCATCGACTGCAATCTTAGGAACATCTTTAAACAGGTTTAAATCTTTGTAGACTAGCACTTCTACGATAAGAACATACAGAGCTGTAAAGGCCGCAGCTTCAGTTACAGTCGTGAATCCACCGTAGATACCCACTAAAACAGCAACCGGCAGAATCGCTTCTAACCATGCTTCTTTTAGTGCACTTAAAAAATCTTTTAAAATAAACTTTCTTGTTTCTAAATTTTTAGGCCCGTTATAAATCGACCATGCTCCAAGGATCATGATGATAACAAAACCAGGAATGATCCCGGCCTTAAACAATTTATCAATATCAACCTTCCCTACCATTCCATAAAGGATGATGGGTAGTGATGGAGGAAATAATAATCCAAGAGATCCAGAAGCTGTGATTGTTCCAAGCGTGAACTTTTCTGAGTACCCTTCTTTAATTAAGATCGGATAAATAACACCACCAAGAGCGATGATCGTTACTCCAGACGCTCCCGTGAAGGCCGTAAAAAATGCGCACACAATTAGAGTCACGATTGAGATCCCACCAGGAATCCAGCCTAAACCAGTTTCAGCAAGTCTCATTAATCTTTGTGGAGATTTACTTTCAGCAATCAGGTATCCGGCAAAAGTAAAAAGAGGAATCGTTACAATTGTTGGTTGAGCAGCGATTTTATAAATCTCCTGCGCCACAATTGAAACGTTAACATCGGCCATAGAAAAAGCGACAAGAGATGCGAGAGTCATAATGATAAATAAAGGGATTCCAAGACTTGCCAGTAAGCAAATCCCGACTGTAGCTACAATTCCACTCATTTAATTTCTCCCACGCTATGAAGTGCCGGTGCATCTTTATCAAAACTGATGATAAACAATGTAAAGAATCTGATCGTCATCAACGCTACTCCAACCGGGATGATCCCAACTAAGTATCCACTTCCAATTCCCCAGAACTCTTCTTTGCTAAATTCCATTTCGATCTTCATGAAATCCATTGAAGCTTTAAAAAGCCACAATAGGATGATCCCTGAACAAACTAAAATGATTCTATGAATGATGATACGAGCGTGCTCTTTCTTTTTTAATTCTAAAAATTTACTGATTAAATCAATCGCAATATGGTTTGATCTTCCCGTTGCCACTACTCCACCTAAGAAGGCAGACAGAAATACAGTGTGACGGACAAAAGAGTCAATCCAATAAAGATTGATGTGAAACCATCTAAGGATGATGGCACCTGAACTTAAAAATAAAACCGAAAGCACACATAGAACTAAAAAGAACGATGCGAACTTATCAATGAAATTATCTATTTTTTTAAATACTATCACTAGAGTATCCCCTATTTCTTAGCTATTTCTGCTTCAAGTTTCTTTAATGCATCTGGAGTAAATAACTTTCCAGTTAATTTCTTAACCATGGCATTTCTATAACCTTGGGCCACTTTAATTTCAGCATCACTAAATTTTACGAATTCAATTTTCTGAGCTTTCATAGCAGCTAGTGCATCTTCGTTATCTTTTGCGTTTCCAAGGTTGATTTCTTTTTCATACTTCTTAGCAATTTCCATTGTAAGTTTCTGATCAGCTGGACTTACTTTTGCCCATGCATCACTTGTAATAACGAAAGCACCAATTGAGTAAGAAACCGGGAAATCGATCATGTACTTAACTTTTGTGTTCCACTGAAGAGCAATCATCCCGATTGGTGGAGCGTAAGCAGCGTCGATGATTCCTGTCGATAAAGATGCAAGAACGTCCGGTAGAGCTAGAGGAACACCTGTAAGGTTCATTGATTCAAACATATTTGTTACGATTGGATCTCCATCCCATGACCAGATTTTTAAGTTCTTAATTCCGTTTAGATCAGTCACTTTCTTTTGAGTTACAAAGTAAACCTGACCAATTTCAAAAGTCGCTAAACTTTTAAATTTCTTCTCTGCGAATTTTTGATCAAAGAACGGCTCCATTGCCTGAAGAGTTCTTAGAGCTTTTTCACGGTTGTGATTAAATGTGAATGGGATTTCGATAACACGAACGTCACCATTGATTTCTCCAAGAGTCTTTCCAGTAAAGATCCCACCTTGAAGTTGTCCAATTCTGATTTTTCTTAAAACGTCCTGCTCATCACCTTGAGATCCACCGTAGTAGATTTTAAATTCAACGTTACCCTTGGTAGCGTCTTTAATTTCAGAGGCCATCTTCTTAATATTTTTTGCCCAACCAGTTCCTTCAGGAGCAAGAACCCCTACTTTAACCGCAGCGTGAAGATTAAGAGATGCGAGCATTGTCAGAGAGAGTAAAATTGTTTTCATTTGTAATACCTTTTTTTATGCCTATTAAAAAAACTTCTTTTGAAAATGTGTCATTAAGTCATATCTTTTAAGTGCGAGCGTCTGATAAAAACGCAGGCCTTCTTCTCTGGTCCACGGCCCTTCTACTCTCGATTCATTATCGAAGATGTAGTATCTGCTAAACTCTTCATTGAAAACTTTTAGAGCAAGCATTTGTTCTTTGAATCCGTCTTCATCATTTTGTGGAATTAAATAAAACTGCATGTAACTCGTTCTGATCAACCAGTTGTGTGGATGCTTGCTGATGGCCTTAAGAAAAATATCACGCCCTTTTTGTGGATTCCCACCAAGCATAGTAGGTCTTCCCGCTTCATATGCTCCGTAGAAAATATCGCAAGTCCCGTAGTTGATTGATGGATCTTTTTGGCAAACCCAATCAAACATTCCTTTTGCGGCCGAAAGTTGAGAAACAAATCCCATATTATCTTTTTGTAGATTAACTAAAGCAGCAAACGATTGAGCAGTAAAAAGTACCACTTCTAAATCGCGTTTATCGTCGCTTAACTTCTTATCTAAAATCTGGTGAATTCCTTGCGGCTCATTCATGCGGGCAATGATATCGCTAAACTCAATCCCTTCTTCTTTTAAATAACGAATCCCAAAATTAAGCGAACGCGTGTAATTAAACAAGGCCTGCTTTTTTCCATCTTCAGTTTTGGCCTCACTCCACTCTTCTTCATTCATTTGCGTTTCATTCACTGCAAATGCATAACCTGCATAACCCTTATTCAGAGTTGCCAGGAGATTTTGATTCCTAGGAGATTGGGCAAGTAGACCTTCAATCAATACCAGATTTCCAGCTACACCATTTTTGAAAATATCGAAGTTTGATTCACCAAGAAGAGCATTACTTGCATTGTAGATAAGGTCGGAAGATCCACCTACGGCTGCTTTATTGAATGTCGAACATGAAGATAACAGGGTCCCGAAAGTGACAGTCGCTACGATTAAACGAAGCTTATTCATACAAGCTTTCCTTGTTTTGTTGGCAATATAAAATCCATTTTGCTTATTAGATTGCCCTACATTTCAATGATTTACAACCGAATCACAATGGGAAAGTTTGCCTATTACAGGGGGGGTAGGAAAAAGGTGTGATGAGGAGTATAATTCACTTAAGAACTTAGTAATCAAAACCGATAAGGGAGTACTTTAGTCGGTTTTGCTCTTATTAAAAGGAGAAACCTATTGGCGACTTTACCTAGTAAGTAACCTACTCGAACCTTCTACAACACTCCTCTGGGAATTTGTTATTGGTTGAAATGGTTACAGAAAAAACCGTTTTCAAACATTAACTGATTTAACAAAAGAGGATGCAATGACTACTGACAACCAAACAACGATTTCAATTGAAGAAACTACCTACTCGAAGGCCACGTCTATTGGAAGAAACGTCTCTTCTAAAGCTGTAGACAAGGCAACGAACGCTATGAAAACTCTTAGCTTAAGACCTACGAAGTCTGTTAAGAAGAACAATAGCTTCAAGCCTACGTTTGCTAAAAAATCGAGATAGGATTAGAAGTTCTTTTTCCAGTCATCACCTAAGATGATGGCAAGCTCACTTACGACTTTATCAAGCGGGAAGCCGACTACGTTCGAGTAACTACCATTGACCTTTGAAATAAAGGTTAAGCTAGGGCCTTGGATACCGTAAGCTCCCGCTTTATCCAATGAATCCCCTGTCGCAATGTAACTCTCCATCAAATCATTCGTAATCTCATTAAAAGTCACTTCAGTAAGATCATAGAAAAGATGCTCACGCATTTTATTGGTATTTTTATCGTGGAATAAAAAGCTTACTCCCGTTACCACCTTGTGAGTTTTATCTGAAAGCTCAGACAAAATCACTCTGGCGTCGTCTCTGTCTTTTGGTTTGCCATAAAGTTTCTCATCTAAAACAACAATCGTGTCCGATGAAATGATGAAAGGATTTAACACGGCACTTGCCTGAGCTAAAACAGCGTGTGCTTTTTGAGAAGCAATATCCATCGCAATCTTTTCAGACACCGTCTCGCTTGAGATCTCGGCCAGATCAGCTGTGATAATTTTAAAAGGGATATTAAGCCACGACAGCAGCTCTTTTCTTCTAGGACTTTGAGATCCCAGTACAAGACTAAATTTACCTGATTCCATGCATTTTTTTCCAAAGAAGTTTTGTTGTTGAGTTTAAAACTTCTCCGGTTTCTTTGTCATTAGATTTTTCGTTTAAGACTTCGCCAAACTTGTAATATTTGTTGAGTGCAGTGATAAAAAAGTAATTACCATACTCTGTAGTTACATTTGTTTCTCCGCGTTTTTCAAAACGCTCTCTAAAACGTGAACTGGTAAGGAGATTGGAAGTCTCGACTCTTCTGAAATACTCTTTTAAGAATTCCAAACGAAGCTCAAGATCATCTTTTGGAGCGCCTTCAGTTGATGTCAGTTTGCCCCACATGCGATAACCATCGGCCCTCGCAAGAACAACCGGATCGTATTTTTCTCTGAAAGCAAATTCTGAATAACGTTTTAAAAAGATTTCACGTCCAAGCATAATACTAGGAATTCTTCTGGTGATAAATTCACCAACATCAAGCCAGCGCACGTCTTCACTTTGAGCGTAATTGCGCCCTTTTTCATCGACAGTAATCCATAAATCATCCTGGATTGTTGTCAGCGTTTTATTATCAAAACCCCTTAGTTGTAAAAAAACATCATTGGGAATTTCATCTTTTACGTCTAAACCTAAAGTCTGTGATGATCGTTTTTTTAGAAATGTTTTTCCACCAATTAACGTCACCACTTCTACACTTGGAGAAACTCCCATGAGTGTTGCATTGGGCATAACTAAAAAAGCATAAGTCGGTTTTCCATGTGTTCTTTTATTATTGGCAAGAACCGCTTCATTCAAAGATTTGTAATGATTTAATTGCGACTTACTCTCTGCAAGCAACTCAATTAAATCGTCTTCCATATACAATTTCTTTTCAGTAATCGGCAGAGATTCATATTCAGCATAAGGGAAAAACATCACGTCAGTTTCTCTGACATTGCTTTCTTGGTAAGTCTGTTCATTACGAGACAACCACAAAATATTTCCGGCGTTAAATCTCGCGTTCAAAAAATTTTCATTTACACCAATGTTCAATTCATTAAAAGTTATTGATGATCTCGGAGACAGTCTCACCATCGTCCCATCAAACAAAAAGATCCAAGCGTAACTATCGCCTACCGTCTGAATCTCATCGCCTTCGTATAGACCTGTGCGGTGTGAGCCATTAAAAAAGCTCTCCCCACGATCAATGCGGCACGTTCCAATACATTGGTAAATGCGGCCCACTAATTCACGGTGGTTTCTCTCTCTGATGATCTTTTCCCATTCAGGAACCTGGTCCCTAATATCACTTTCTTCCTTCCATTCTTTGAATGATAAAAAAGAATTCAACGGGATACTCCCCCAAGGCGTGACACTTTGCTTTTGATCTTTGAATTCGACTTTGGCGGGAACCTTTGGTTCATCCGCACGCACTTCAAAAAAGAAGCTAGTCGTTAAGACAATCAATGCAGTGAGAAGATTCATTTTCATACATCATTATTCGGCATTCTCCCTCTAGAAGTGTAGCTAATCACTTCCAAAATCCCCCTCTTAATGATAAAATTTGCACCGTGAATCAACAGTAAGGAGCCTTGCACGTGTCAAATGATGTCAATACCGAAGTAAATGAATCGGAGAATACCTCTTTTTCTTTCGTTAAGAGCGAACACAAGATTTTGGATTTTTGGAAAGAAAATGAAATTTTCAAGAAGTCGCTAGATCAAACGAGAAAAGGTAAACCCTATATTTTCTATGATGGGCCTCCATTTGCAACAGGTCTTCCTCACCACGGTCACCTTCTCGCTTCAACGTTAAAGGATATCATTCCAAGATACTTCACGATGAAAGGTCGCTACGTTGAAAGACGTTTTGGTTGGGACTGTCATGGTCTTCCAATCGAACATCAGATCGATAAAAAATTAGGTATGTCTGCTCAAGATGCAGTTAAACAACTTGGTGTAAAAGGTTACAACGATGAGTGTCGCTCAATTGTTCAACGTTTCACTTCAGAGTGGGAACGCACAATCACAAGAATCGGCCGTTGGGTTGATTTCGAAAACGATTACAAAACAATGGATCCAGAATTCATGGAATCTGTTTGGTGGGTTATCGGACAACTTTGGGATAAAGATTTAATCTATCAAGGAACAAAAGTTGTTCCTTTCTCAACAGCATTAGGAACAGTACTTTCAAACTTCGAAGCAAGTTCAAACTACCAGGACGTTCAAGACCCGGCGGTTACTGTTCTCTTCAAAGTAAAAGACCAAGACTTCCATATCGCTGCATGGACGACAACTCCTTGGACACTTCCATCGAACCTTGCTCTATGTATGGGTCCGGAAATTGAATACGTAAAAATTCACGATAAAGATAAAGACATTAAGTTCATCATCGCAAAAGAGCGAGTTGAAGCTTACTCGAAGAAAAGAAACTATGAAGTTCTTTCAACTCACACGGGTGCTGAATTAAAAGGTCTTCGTTACGAGCCATTGTTTCCATACTTCAAAAAAGATGCAGACGTTGGAGCCTTCGTTGTATTAAACGACGGATACGTTACAACAACTGACGGTACAGGTATCGTTCACATCGCTCCTGCATTTGGGGAAGACGATAATCGTATTATGAAAGAAGCGGGAATTTCTGCTCTTGAGTGTCCGGTAGACGACGCAGGAAAGTTCACAGCAGAAGTCACAGACTTCGTTGGTGTTCACGTTAAGACTGCTGATAAAGACATTATCAAAAAATTAAAAGACGAAGGGAAACTTTATGATCAAGGCGTTCTTGTTCACAGTTACCCATTCTGCCCACGTTCAGATACTCCATTAATCTACAAAGCAATTCCATCTTGGTATGTAGCTGTAGAAAAAATCAAAGACCGCTTATTAGCTGCGAACGCTCAAATCAACTGGACTCCTTCTCACATTAAAGAAGGCCGCTTCGGTAAATGGCTTGAAGGTTCTCGTGACTGGTCAATTTCAAGAAACAGAATTTGGGGAACACCGATTCCTATCTGGATCAACGATAAAACAAACAACAGAATTTGCATCAGTTCAATCGATGATCTATACCTTCGTACAGGAACAAAAGTTACTGACCTTCACAAAGAAAGTGTTGATGACTTAACGTTTACTCACGAAGGTGAAGAAGGTGTTTATAGAAGAATTCCAGAAGTACTAGACTGCTGGTTTGAGTCTGGTTCAATGCCATACGCTCAACTTCACTACCCTTTTGAAAATAAAGAAATGTTCGAAAATGGATTCCCAGCTGAATTCATTGCTGAAGGTTTAGATCAAACTCGTGGATGGTTTTACACTCTAACAGTTTTATCGGCAGCTTTATATGACAAGCCCGCTTTCAAAAACGTTATCGTTAACGGTCTGGTTATGGCCGAAGACGGTAAAAAAATGTCTAAGAGTTTAAACAACTACACGCCACCAGAAAATTTAATGGAATCATTCGGTGCTGATGCTTTAAGACTTTATCTAATCAACTCAGGGTTAGTAAAAGGTGAAGAGCAACGCTTCGTGGACTCTGGTGTAAAAGACATGGTAAGAAAAGCACTTCTTCCATGGCAAAACTCATTCAAATTCTTCCAGACATACGCGGAAGTTGATGGATGGTCGCCAGTTGAAAACTTCAAAACTTCAGACAACATCGTTGATAGATGGTTATTATCTAACCTTCAAACAATGAAGAAAAATATTACAAAAGAAATGGAAGAGTATCACCTGTACAACGTTGTACCGGCCCTATTTACTTTCATTGAAGACTTAACAAACTGGTACATCAGACTTAACCGTGCTCGCTTCTGGGGAGACGGCCTTAACGATGATAAGTGTGCTGCCTACTCGACTCTGTATACAGCTCTAAGAGAGCTTACAATTTCAATGGCACCATTCACTCCATTCTTCTCTGAACACGTATTCCAAGAGCTTCGTAAGATGAATAAAGCTGAACCACTTTCAGTTCACCTTTGCTCTTACCCAATTGCTGACGAAACACTAATCAACAGCGACCTTGAAGTGGCCGTTGGAAGAATGCAACAGATTATCCTTCTTGGAAGACAGAAGAGAAATCAAGTTCAGATTAAAGTTAAGACTCCGCTTAAGCGCTTAACGATCATTCACAAAGATGAAAAATTACTTCAGGAAATCAATAAACTTTCTGAGTACATCCAGACTGAACTAAACGTTAAACACATTGAGCTGTCTCACGATGAATCTAAATTCATCAAGCTATACGCTAAAGCGAACCTTCCTCTTCTAGGTAAAAAACTTGGGAAAGAAATGGGTAAATACAAAGCACTAATTGAAAAACTAGACGGTGCTGCTTTAATCGAGCTTGAAGATGAAGGGTCACTGATGATCGAAGATGTAAAATTCTTCCCGGAAGAGATCTTAATTTTTAGAGAAGCAAAAGAAGGGACAGAAGCGATGAGTAACCGCTTTATCTCGGTTGATATTGATACGAAACTTGATCAGACTCTGATTGATGAAGGGACTGCGAGAGAGATCTCAAGTGCTATTCAAAAACAAAGAAAGACAATCAACCTAAAAGTTGACGACAGAATTAATATTGATTTTAAAGGTAACGATAAATTCAATGAAATTATGTCGAGCCCGACTCACTCGAAGTATATCCAGGATCAAACGTTAGCTCAGGCAATTAAAGCTCAAGCAACTCTTTCTGGATTATCGGTAGAAGTGAATATCGATGATGAAGTGGTTGGCAGTTTTGTTATAACGAAAGTTTAAAAAAAGGGAGCTTCGGCTCCCTTTTTTTATATATGAACTACTTTTAGATTTAGCTTTGCTTTATTAATTTGATCTTGAAGCGCAAGCTTAACTAACCATTCTGCTGGAAAGCCTAACTTTTTCGCAAACTTCTGACATAATTTAATACTTACATTGTTTCGATCATTTTCAATATCACTTAATCTTTGCTTAGATATTCCAAGACATTTTGCCATCTGAGCTTGAGTAAGTTCTTCCCCTAAACGATGACTTTTTATAAATAATGCCAATCCTAAATTCGGTTTTTTAATAGTCATGTTTATTTACCTCTAATATTTCAATAAGGACTGCATACTCACACGGCAGCTCTTGATAAAATAATCTGTACCCTTTTGATAGTCTGACAGATCGCTGCCCCTTTCTTTTTCCATGAAGAGCTTCATCATTAAAGCCTGGATACTTGCGGGACATAACTGGCCCCACATCATCTATTAAATCTAGCCAAAAAAACATTTTTGCTTGGATATGCTTTGGTAATTTCTCAATGTTTTTTACAGCTTTTTTTGTGTAGATAATTTCCAAGCCACACCTCAAAGTACGTATTTTTTACGTACAAGTCAATATCAACTAAGAAATAGCACGGAGCCTAGATGGGCTTAGTCTTTAAGTATTGGATTTTAAAATATGAAATATAGATGGAGATCAAAAAATGATAAATGGACAAAAAAAATGCAGCCTAAGCTGCATTTTAAATCTTAAAAATTTTATTTGAAGAACTATTTAGGATTAACAACACATTCAACAGTTTCAACACTGCGATCTCTATTAATCGTCACTTCACTCGACACCACAACATACAAACGATTTATACCAGCATTAACCGTTCTCACAATCTTCTCAACATAAGCGTTTCTAGAAGCATCAACATAATAACGATCAGTCTGAATAAACTCTTGCTTATAAGCTCTGAAAACAAATTCAGACCCGTCTTTAATTACTTTTGTAGTTTTATTTTTGTCATTAGTTGCTGAAACTAAAAGTGCTTTTGCAGGAAAGTTAACTTCATTAACATTCACTACGCACTCAACGCCTTTATCGTCATGTCCTAAGTAGCTACCTACTGGAAGAACCGATAAAAAAGAATCCACAGATCCAAGTTCAGCACCAAAAGAAGAAATCGAAAGAATCATCAATGCAGTTGCAATTAAAGTTTTCATAATACCCTCCAAAATTAGGGACAAGTTACCTTGTCCCCTAATTTCAGTCAAAGAGTATCGACTTCCTTAATGTAAATTTAACTTTTGAATATCATCCTGGCCGTTGATCACAATGATCTTTCTAACCTGATGATTTCCCAGGGCACGAATGACGTCTTCTTCAAGATCAGAACTCGTCACCAGGACCACAATATCGGCCTCTGGAGCGGTTTTATTGGCCGCAAATGACTTGGATAACTCACGCAGTTCTGGAAGTGCCTGATCGATGATTTTTGAAGGTCTATAACCTTCTTCCATCAGCTTCTTTACCAGCTTTAATTTTTCAATGTCGTCGCTCGTGTAGACTCTTTCGCCTTTTTGATCGCGCTCAGGTCTTGGGAAAGAATAACGGCGTTCCCACATTCTAAGTAAATATTTACTTATGTTGGTTTCTTTTTCTACAACGTTGATTGGAAACATGTCAGTACCTTCCTTTTTTATTGAAATCTGTGACAAAAACAACAATTACATAGACTCACAGCAAACCCCCTTGAGATTTTCTTATCTTTTCTCAAGCACGATCTGTGCCACATCAATCCTGCGTGATAAAAAGCCTGCTTCACAGTAAATGTAATAAAAGTCCCATATCTTTAAAAAAGCGTCGTCAAAACCGATTTGTTTTACCTGTTCATACTTCTCTTTAAATTCTTTTCTCCATAAATTAAGTGTTTGAGCGTAATCTAATCCGAACTTATAAAAGTCCTTAATCTCTAAGTTGTTTTTTACTGAATACTTCTCGAAAACCTGCGGAGCTAGTACCATTCCCCCAGGGAAAATGTACTGTTGGATGAAGTCTGTTGATTTTCTATAGTTATCAAATAAATCATCCACAATATAAATTGATTGCAGCATTGCTTTCCCGCCAGGACGAAGTTTGGCCTCAATCATGTCGAAATATTGCTCCCAGTATTCTTCGCCAACAGCTTCAATCATCTCAATCGAGACAATGTGATCATAGGTACCTATCTCATCGCGATAATCACAGATTTTAATGGTTACTTGAGTATCTAGCCCCATTTTACGTACTAGGTCTGTGGCATATTGGTACTGCTCTTGTGACAGTGTGAGGCAAGTTACCTTGCACCCCGTCTGAAATGCGGCCATTGTCGCAAATGCTCCCCATCCACAACCTACTTCGAGAATATGGTCCGTACTCTTAGGTTTGAGCGTATCAATGATTCTTTGGTATTTATTTCTCTGAGCTTCTTCAAGAGACTCATCTGCGTGTTTAAAAATCGCCGCAGAATAAGTCATAGTTGGATCGAGCCATAATTTATAAAAACTATTTCCAAGATCGTAGTGAGCTTCAATATTTTTCTTACTCCCCTTTCTTGAATTTCCTCTAAAAAGATGGCGAAGACGATAATAAATCATCCCGAAGAAATTTCCTCTGAATACGGCCTCCAGTGCACTCTGATTTTCAATACACAGAAGCAGTAATGCCGTCATATCCGGTGAATCAATCATGCCATCGCGATAAGCTTCTGCTAGACCGATATCTCCACTTGCCACAATTTTAGAAATGGCCGCATAGTCATGAATAATTAATTCTCCTCGCCTGCCTGGTATTTTTCCGTGATAGTCTCTCTTTTCACCATCAGGCATAACCAAAGCAAAGTGTCCGACCTGGATCTGGTCCATAATCTTTAAAAATAATTTTGTTTTAAATGAATGTTTACCCATCATGACGTACTTCCTTAGATAATATTTTCTCTGGTGGCGGTGGATGAGAAAAAAACTGTGCCTTTTTAAAAAAGAGCTTTACTGCTTGCCAATGAATTCTTCCCATCACAACAAAAGTCATCATGGGGTATTTAAAAAACATTTTTAATAAATTTTTCGTAGAAAATTCTCTACTGTGAACTACATTTAAAGTGCTCTTGAAAAAATAATCATTCTCTTTAGGATCAAAATAATTGATCACAACACTCTTTGGGGTAAAAGAAAACTGATACTCACCTTCGATATCAAAAAATGGCGATACATGAAAAACCTTCTGCATGGTGATTCTTTTATATTCAGAAAATCCTTGGAGCAGATAATAGTGTCTATCACCAAAAGTATTATTCACTTCTGATAAGATGGCCTCAAGTTTGTCTTCCAGATCATAGATGTACCAAAAGCTCACCGGATTAAACCCGTATCCTAAAATACGAGGAATGGTCTGCAGGACAATCTTCCCTTCTGCTTTAATCCCTTCAGCATTTAATACCTCTTGAATTTTTTGCTTTAAAGGCCTGTCACTTCCATCGAGGTAATCTTTGAAATAAAAAGAAAACAAATTAAAGCGATTAAAGGAAAATAACGGACTCTTCAATTGTTCGATTTCATCCAAGGGAAATTTTAAAAGAAAAACATTATATAAAAATTTGTGATTAAAGGGCTTCAGCCTCTCATGGTAGACCGCCCCTTCAACAATATAATTGTTTACCATGGGATTTTCGCTCCCAGCATTTTTGCGACAGCAATGCCGGACTTTAAACCATCTTCATGAAATCCATACCCGCACCACGCTCCCGCAAAGTAAGTATGATTTTCTCCCTGAATCTCAGATAACATTTTTTGAGCATCAATCGCCTTCTGATCAAACAAAGGATGATGATAAATAATAGTCTTAATTGTTTTTGATGGATCTGGAACTCTTACCGGATTGAGTGTCACAATAATGGGGACTTTAAAAGGAAGCGGCTGCAGTTTCGAAATTAAATAACTCACGGCCACTGCTTGCTTGCTATTAGCATCCGTCTCACTAAAATAATTCCACGCTGACCAGACATTCTTTGAATCCGGTAAGTGTGATTCATCGTAATGCAAATAAGCGATATTCTCCGAGTACTCAACTTTTCTTAAAATTTGTTTTTCAGCAGGAGTTGCATCCTGAAGAATACTGGCCGTTATATCAGTATGGGTCGCAAAGATAACCTTATCAAAAAATTCAGTTCTCTGTGTTGTCACGACTTCAACTTTTTCACCACGTCTTACTGCAAGTACCGGCTCGTTGAGAAAAACACGCGGTAGATCTTTAGCTATCTTCTTAACATATTCACGCGAACCATTTTTAATAGTTCTCCAGACAGGCCTGCCTTCTACCTGAAACAAGGAATGGTTAATCCCGAACTGAATAAAATTCTCGGCCGGAAATTTTTTCATGTCTTCAGTTGATGTTGACCAGATCGCCGCTCCCATGGGAATCAGGTACCAGTCACAAAACTCACGTGAGTATTGTTTTTCATGTAAGAGTTCACCAAGACTTAATTTCTTATGGCGTGATTCTTCCAGGTAAGCATGAACATTTTTATTAAAATGCATGATATCTAAAATCATTTTCCAAAATGAAGGGCTTATTAAATTTTTCTTTTGAGAAAAAACTGTTCTTAAATTTGTTCCGGCCCATTCAATTTTTCTCTCGCCTAACTTCACACTGAAAGTCATATCAGATTCAATCACCTCGACATTCAGCAGTTTTAAAAAAGCAATCAGGTTTGGGTATGTGTTGGGGTTGTGAACAAGAAAGCCAGTGTCCACTGGACTCGTTACTCCATTTAGCGTTACGTCGACTGTGTTTGAATGACCACCAAGGTAATCCATAGACTCAAATAAAGTCACTTCATGGCCTTCTGTGCGGTTTAATAACCATGCACTCGATAAGCCTGAAATTCCTGATCCAATAACGGCAATTTTCATTATAAATTCCTAAGGGAGAAAGAAATTAAATCCTCTTAGAATTTATAGCATTAATGTATTCGGTTTTTGTTGAGACAAGGCGTAGACAGCGCTCGTCCAACCAGTGTCAAAGCCCTTAATTTAAAAAGGTTATCTTAAAGCTTTGATCTTTTGAAAATTAAAAACATGGCCATTTTTTCGTACGTCTTCAACCAGTTTTGTGTTGATTTCAGCGTAAACCCATTGCGGAACATTTAACGTTCCCTGAACAATAATTCCATCGTCAGGAAAACCTAAATCACATGTCGAATAAATTGCGGCCATTCCAGTGTTTTTATCGATGGCCTCTGAATAATGAACCATCCCGACTGTTTGAGAAACGACAACATAAAATTGATTTTCAAGTGCGCGAGCGCGAGCTCCTACGTGGATACGGTTCATCCCTGCCAAACCTTCTGTGCATGATGGTGCCACTAAAACTTCCACACCTTCAGCTGCAAGTTCGCGAGCGAAATCCGGAAACTCAACATCAAAACAAATGGAAATTCCCACTTTCACGCCATCAACATCAAATGAGTTTAAAACCTTCTCTTTTGGTGTTGAAACCATCCACTGCTCATCTTCAAAGCGAGTCATCATCTGTTTATCCTGATAGCTGTAAAGCCCATTAGGATTGATTAAAAAAGCGCGGTTCACAAAAAAATCTGGAGTTTCTAGCCATGGAAAACTTGGGGCCACAATATAAACGTCGTACTTCTTGGCAAGTTCAACATAAAGCTGGATGAATTCATCTCTAAAATTTTGAATGTCACTTAATTGCTGAGCTAAATTTTTTTGAACTTCTTCTGATAAGAGCGAAACTAACTCAATTGATCCATACTCGGGGAAAACTAATAGCCTGGCCCCATTATCACTTGCTTCTTTCACCCATTTTTCTACGCTGATTTTAAAATCTTCAAGCGAGTTATGAGGACTAAGTAAATACTGAGCTGCTGCTATTTTTAACATTGTTTCATCCAATAGATCATAGGCTTTAGTGTTTCTTCAATTTCTCCGATATCCGGCCATGAGAACTCACTTCTTAATTCATTATGTTTGGCGTAGCCACGTTTCTTCCAGAACTCATCAAGCGGACTATAATCAGCTGGCATCATTGGATGACCTGCCGGTCTCTCCACTGCACAAAAACAAGTCGTATGAAAACCAAATTTTAAAGCGGCCGATTCTCTTCCTTCAAAAAACTTATGACCAATCCCCTGACCTCTGTACTCTTTTAAAAGAACACTCTCACCGAAATAGTAAATCTCAGTGACATCTATCCCCGCATCTAAAAACGGTTTTTGAATGTAGTCTGCTTCATCACGAAGAGGAATCGCTGTTGCGGCCCCAACGAGTTCATCGCCGTCAAAAGCAGCGACGATTACACTCTGGGTACTTGATGTATAAATTTTCAGGTAATTTTTTTCGTAATCAAGACTGCCTTCATAAAGATAAGGGTAATCACGAAAAACTTTTATGCGGAGTTCGGCAAGCTTGGGGATGAGAGCTAAGATGTCTTTATAATAAAAACTCTCAACTCTCATAACCTTTAATACTCTTGTGGAAAAATTTCGTATTGTTCGATGTGGTAGTTGTTTTCAGAACGAATCTGAATCGACTTACCGTGAGCTTCTTCAAGTGTATCGATCAAATCAAAGTCTTCGCCAGTTAAAGTCGCCGTCACCTCAGGGTGAGCGTAGATTGAAACTTTTGTCCCTTTTGATTTAGCCAGTACCTTGTTTAGTTCACGAATCAGTTCATAACAAACCGACAACGTAGACTTCACTCTTCCCGTCCCTTCACAGTAAGGACATGGCTCACACATAATGCGAGATAAAGTGTCACGTGTTCTCTTACGAGTCATCTCAACCAGACCAAGGCCTGAAATCGGAAGTACGTTAGTCTTTGCTCTATCTTTCTTCAATGCTTCTAGTAAAGCATTGTAGACAGTAATTCTATTTTCTTCTTTTTCCATATCGATGAAATCGATAATGATGATCCCACCGCAATTTCTTAAACGTAACTGGTAAGCAATCTCTTTAACTGCTTCAAGGTTCGTTTTCAAAATCGTCTCTTCGAAAGTTTTTCTTCCGATGTATTTACCAGTATTAACGTCGACAGAAACAAGAGCTTCCGTTTGATCGATGTTAAGTGATCCACCTGATTTCAAGAATACTTTGTTATCAATCGCGCGCTCTACTTCTAAATCAATCCCGAATTTTTCAAAAATAGGAATCGACTCATCAGCATAGTGTTTGAACTTTCCTTTCATTGTAGGAAGGAACTTCTGCACGAACTTTTCAGCTTCTTTTAAATTGTCTTTTGAATCCAGGATGATTTCATCAACATCTTCATCCGTAATGTCACGGAAGACTCTTTGAATGAAACTTAAATCCTGGTGAACAACAGTTGGAGCTCTTACCTTCTCAGCTTTCTTTGAAACATCTTTCCAGATCTTCACTAGCATATTGAAGTCGAACTTTAGTGTCTTATAGCTTTGTCCTTCTGCAACTGTACGAGCGATAACTCCAGTTCCTTCCGGTCTTACTGTTTCTAAAATTTCTTTTAAACGTTCGCGCTCTTTTTCGCTTTCAATTCTTCTTGAAACACCAGTGTGCTCAATGAATGGCATGAATACGATATGTCTTCCGGCGAAAGTGATGTGTCTGGTAACACGCGGCCCTTTAGTTGAGATCGGCTCTTTTGCCACCTGAACTAAAATTTCGTCTCCTTCCTTGATGAAAGATTCAATACTCACATCCGGACGAAAGCGCATGTTAACGGCTTCTGATAAAGTTGAAAGCTCGTCTGGAATAATTTCTCCAAGACGGTCTTTTCCTTCCAGAGACTTTTTACTTTTTTCCGCCATATCTCGTTGTTCTTCGATAGTCGGAATGTAAGCGTCGTCTACATAGAGAAAAGCTGCTTTCTCATAACCAATATCAACGAAAGCTGACTGCATTCCGGGAAGAACGCGCACAACTTTTCCTTTGTAGATATCCCCTACAAACGGAAAATCGACATGATTATTTTCTGGGTTATGGTGAAAAGAACGCTCCATTAAAAAATCGAGAATTTCACCGTTCTCAATAAGAGCTGCCCGACACTCATTGAGTGTCTGGTTGATAATTAACTGTTTGGCCATGATAAATCCTTTAAATCTTACAAATCTTATTCAGGATACCTTATGAAGAACGAAGATACAAAGGAGGAAAATGTCGCGCTTTTCTAAAAAAAATTTAAAAAAAAGTTAGAGAGCGAACTAGAAGCTAAAATTGTAACCAACAGTAGGTTGAACTAAATAGGACTCAGCAATTTTCTGCTTTGAGAAATCTAGGCGAGCGTAGCTTTCAACTGAATTTGCATCCTGAGGAGCTGATTGCGTGATAACCGCAGTTTGTTTTGTAGCTTGCCCAAAAAGAGCAATCCCTACCCCAACAACGATCCCAACAGCACCACCAATAGCAACATTTTCTAACTTATCCTTAGGTTTATCTACGAATGACAGTGTCGATAGACCAAGAATAGCACCAACCGCTCCGGCCCCTAAAACTAAAGTTAAGTCAGCAAGCGACTCATCCAAAACTCCCGTTTGCGACGTGTTGTCTTGCGCATAAACTTGTTGAGTTGGATTAATAAGAATCACTGCAGTTATAATTAAAGTTAATAGAGATTTCATTTGATTTTTTTTCCTTGAACCTTTGCCACGCATTATTTTTGATTTTCGTGAGTCAATTTATTATAATCTCCCTCTTACTCAATTTTTTAGCGATTAAACCAAAACCAAATAAGGGATCCATGACTCAACAATTCTCAGCTTATTCCATTATACAAAAGAAACGAGATAAAGGAAGACTTACTAAAGAAGAAATCAACTGGTTCATCACTGGTCTTACTGAAGGCTACATTGAAGACTATCAAATGAGCGCACTTTTAATGGCCATTTTCCTATGTGGAATGGACATTGAAGAAACCTCATACTTGACCGATGCAATGTTATACTCGGGTAAAGTTCTCAACTTTCCAGAACAGCACTATATCGACAAACACTCTACCGGTGGAGTTGGCGACAAAGCTTCTTTCATCCTGGCGCCTATCGCAGCTGCTTGTGGTGTAAAAGTTCCAATGATTGCAGGTCGTGGCCTTGGTCACACTGGTGGAACAATCGATAAAATTGAATCTATCAAAGGTTTCAAAACAGATTTACCTCTCGAGGAATTTGAACGCCTTTTAAAAGAGCGCGGTTTAGTTCTTATCGGACAAACAAAAGACATCGCACCTGCTGATAAAAAAATCTATGCTCTAAGAGATGTAACAGCAACTGTAGAATCTATTCCCCTAATCACTGCTTCAATCATGAGTAAAAAACTTGCTGAAGGTGCTAAAGGGATCGTCATGGACATTAAGACTGGTAACGGTGCTTTCATGTCAAAATTAAGTGACGCTAAAAAATTAGCAGACAGTATTAGAAAAACCGGATTACGTTTTGATAAAAACATGATGACGATGATTACTGATATGTCAGAGCCATTAGGTCTAGCTGTTGGAAACTCGCTAGAGATTATTGAAAGTATCGAGACATTAAAAGGTCGTGGTCCAAAAGATTTAACTGAACTCTCAGTTGCTCTTGCTGGTGGGATGATTTATCTTGCCGGACTTTCAAAAACACTTAAAGACGGTATTAAAAAAGCACAAGCATCTATTGATGATGGAAGTGCTCTAGAAAAATTCCGTGAACTTATTTCGAACCAAGGTGGAGACGCTCACGTTGTCGATAACTACGACCTGCTTCCACAAACAGAATCAACTTTCGAAGTAAAATCAAAGAAAGCTGGATTCATTACAAAGATGGAATGTACGGAACTTGGAAAACACTGCGTACGCTTAGGTGGTGGAAGACAAAAAACCGGAGATAAAATCGACTTCGCAGTTGGTTTCGTTATGAACAAAAAAATTGGTGATAAAGTTTCTAAGGGTGAAAGCCTGATGACGATTCACTGCCACGACCACCAAATGAAGATCGCTGAGGAAATCGCATTACTTGTAAATTCGAGAGATATTACAATCAGTGCAACTAAACCTCGCGCTAAGAAAAAATTAATCATTGAAGTGCAGACGAAGTTTGCACCAGTTAAAAAAACACCTGCAAAAGCTAAGGCAAAAACTAAAGCTCCTGCAAAAAAGGCAAAGAAGTAAAATATGCAAGCTCTTAAAGAAAAATTAGATCAGACAGTCGCGTACATTCACTCAATCAAAAAATGCTCTCCAAAAGTTGGAGTGGTTTTAGGATCAGGATTGGGAGATTTCGTTGAGAAGATGGAAAACAAAACCATCATCTCGTACAACGACATCCCACACTTCAAAAAAGTCACAGTTCAAGGCCACGATGGAAAACTGATCCTGGGAACAGTTAACGGTGTCGAAGTTGCAGCTCTTCAAGGCCGCTTCCACTTATACGAAGGTCACGATATGGCCGACGTTGTTTACCCTATCCGCGTTCTTCATAAACTTGGTATCGACACAGTTGTTTTAACAAACGCTGCTGGTGGTGTGAACTTAGGTTATAAACCTGGTGATCTGGTGATCTTAACTGATCAAATCAATTTCACAGGAAGAAACCCACTAATGGGGCCAAACGATGAATCAATGGGACCTCGCTTCCCTGATATGGGTCACGCTTTCAACCAGGAATTAATCGATACACTAGGAAAAGTGAGTGCTGATTTAAAAATCAAAACTCAGCAAGGTGTGTACATGGGAGTTCTAGGGCCAACTTATGAGACACCAGCTGAAATCAAAATGTTCAGAATTCTTGGTGGTGATGTTGTTGGTATGAGTACAGTTCACGAAGTGATTATCGCTAACCACATTGGACTTAAAGTTTGTGGGATCTCATGTGTAACAAACATGGGTGCTGGTATCATCGATCAAAAATTAAAACATGAAGACATTAAAGACGAAGCGCTAAAAGTTATGGATAACTTCACAGCTCTTCTAAACAATGCCATCGCTAAATTTTAGTAAGGAAGTAAATATGGAAATCAAAAAAGTCCTTCGTCAAAAAGCTCAAGAAGCTTCAGAAGCTGCCTACTCTCCTTACTCTCACGCCAAAGTTGGTAGTGCGATTGAAATGAGCGACGGAAGTATCTACACTGGATGCAATATCGAAAACGCAAGTTACGGTGGAACAATCTGTGCTGAACGCGTAGCTATCCTGAAAGCTGTTTCAGACAAAAAAATGCAAATCAAAAAAGTGTATGTGTATACCAAAGAAGGATGGCCACCATGTGGAATGTGCCGTCAGGTAATGAGTGAGTTCGCAACGAGTGATATGGAAGTTATCATTGGTGACGTGGCCGGAAAAGAAACAGTCATGAAGTTTTCAGACTTAATGCCGTTATCGTTTACGCCAGATCACCTTACAAAATAATTATCTGTCTTTACACGTCTTCATGATTTTATTTTGAACGCGCAATAAAAGCTTAACAATTTTTGTATCTGATAATTTGCTATGTGACATTAAATTATTAATTTCATCTCTTCCAGATTTTGGGCAGTAGAAGTCATCTAACTGAATTCCACTGTCCTTAGTTTGTTCAACAAAGCCATTAGCAACATTATCTAATCCTTTATAATCCAACTCACCTCTGATCATTTCATTAGCGGCGATTTCAACTGAAGAAAAGAAATTTCTCATCAATGTACTTACTGGCAATTTTGCATCTTGAACTGCACGGATATAGATGGCCTCTACTAATCCAGGATACTCTTTTGAAATATCATTATAAACATCTGGATCGTGTTCCGTATCATCACCAATTAGAATAAGGCTTGTTGGATTTTCTTTGGCGATAACATTTCTAATCGATTCCATTTTAAATTTATATGTATCGCTGCTGATTTTATCTTTTAAGAATCTTTGATCTGCTTGAGGAAAGTCTTTTTCAACCAGGAAGTCTTCAATGCGACAATCGATCATCTTAGGAGATCCACTTACATAATAAATACCGTACCCTCTATCGTGATACTCATGATACAACTCGCTCATTCCAGCGAATGCTCTTTTACTAAATAGTCCGTTAAATCCAACATGAAGTTTGTTATTTAAAACACCTGTCATTTTGATTGTGTCGTCGATATCACTAATAACAACTGTCCTCGCGGATGCAGAGTTAAAAGATAATACAAGAAGAGCGCAGAACGAAAAAATGGTAGTTTTCATAACGAGTTCCTTAAAATAAAAAAAGACCTTAAAAAAAAGATATCTCTTATTATGATCCAAGTTATGGTTCTTTAACTCAGATCATGTAAAATTTATCAATCTTCTAAGGCCTTATATATTCTAGGACAGAAACTTTTTTCTTAATTAAAACAGGTCTGGGCTTCCGATATATCCAATTCCCATCCACTTTCTATAGATCCCGTCAGTTGCTGATCCCTGGCGTTTACCAGCGTTCAAACAAGCTTCCATGTCTTTTTCTTTTGTTCCGATCTTACCGGCCATAAGTTTTGCCTTACACTCATTTTTACGACGAGCATTCTGGTCTTGTAGCTGAAGCTGAGTATCGTAGCTGAACACGTCTTCGTAGTTATCGTCTTTAAGGTCAACTAACTTATCCATTGGAGCTACTGCTTCTTTGTATCTAAGTTGAACTAAATTGTCCTTATCAAGAGGAAAGAATGGGCTTTCTACTGTTCCAGTGTTTGAAACTGTTTTGTAGAGCTTGTTTCTCTTTCCAGCAGGGTGATCTGCCTGATCTTTTGTTCTATAAAGAACAGTGATTGGAGTTTGTTGAACACCACCATCCATAATTAGATCGTGAAGCATCATTAAATCCGGAAGACGAAGTCTCATACATCCGTGAGAGTCAAATCCTCTTACGAATTCATCGTTGATTTCAGTGTGAAATCCGATTGCTGTCATATCGTCAACTAGCGAAGGTCCTTTTAAGATTCTGATGAAAGGCTTTCCATCGAAGTATCTTGGCTTTTCTCTTTTAGAGATAACTGCTCTTTGGTCAAGAAATCCATTGTGGAAACGTGGAGTAAGAAGACTTACAGTTCCTTCGTTTAAAACACCTTCGTCGAATCCACCAACACCGTTAGGGAAAACCATTTTTACTTTATCAGCATCGTCAGTCACGATCACTTTTCTATCAACTAAACCAACTTGAACCTTGAAGGCCATAGTTTTTAAGTTGATCACTTCGTCAGTTACGATTGATAAATCAGCTGGAGTTAAAGCGCGGTTGCTATAGTTAACTGTTAATTTTTCGAAGTTCGATACACCTTTATACTTAACATATGCAGTAAGGTTAACCGTTACCTGTCCATCTCTGTTTTCCGGAAGTTTACTCATGAAAACATTATGAACAACCAGAACTTCTCCGTTCTTAAAGAATAGAGCTGGATTTTTTTTAACGTGGTTTGAAAGATTCACAAGTCCTGGAACAAGGTTTGAAAAGTTATTAACAACGTCTTCAAGTCTTACACCAATAACTTTGTTTACTGCTTCTTCTGGAAGCGTAATTTCGTATTTGTTAGCAAATATGCCATCAAGAAGTCCAGCTGAAGCAGGTTGTGCTCCCAATGCTAAAACGACTGCTAATGTTGATGAAACAAAAATGTTTCTAATCATAATATCCCCCCTGGGAAAGCTTAAGTTAACCTTCATGTATCAGGCCGGGGGCGAATTTAAAAAACAAATCTATGTCAGTGTATTTTTTACAGATAATGAGTTAGCATCACTATATGGATGCAATAAATTTCAAAGAATTCTTCTCAGTTACACTTATTCTATTCTCGGTCATCGATATCCTTGGTGCCTTGCCATTCATTATTGACCTGAAAAGAAAATTTAAAAAAATAGATGCTTTAAAGATCACCATTGTGTCTGGTCTTCTTCTTTATTCTTTTTTGTTTATTGGTGAGTCCATCCTGACTCTTTTTGGAGTTGATGTTCAATCCTTCGCCGTTGCCGGTGGTCTGATCATGTTCTTTCTTGGATTAGAAATGGTCTTGAACATTGAAATCTTCAAACACGATCCTCAACTTTCTCAATCGTCTCCTATCGTTCCTCTGGCCTTCCCGTTAATTGCGGGTGCCGGATCAATGACAACACTTATTTCATTGAACGCTGAATACCACAGGATCAATATTATCCTGGGAGTCTTCTTTAACCTGATCTTTGTCTTTTTTGTGTTGAGAGCTTCTGCTTTTATCGATAAAAAAGTGGGAGTCACTGGAAGCATCATTCTAAGAAAGTTCTTTGGAACAATCCTTCTGGCCATGGCGATTCGTTTAATTAAAAAGAACATTGTCGGAATCTAGAATCTTAAAACGACTTCCCTACACCAACCGTCAATTGTGGGCCTGATTCAGTCAATTTAAGCTCATTGTACTTTTGCGTACGGGATTCATACCCTAACGAGGCGCTTAGCCTTAATTCTGGCAAATAATGGTTATAAGTGGCATTCACCAGATAAGCGATTCCCGTCTTACTGTCTCCTGCTCCTAGAATCAGCGATGCTTTGACTGAAGGGATGATGCTGAAGCGTTCGCGTGAAATGGCCTGATAGAATCCGGCCGCACTTATAGTTGGCGACCAGTGCCCGCCGCCTGATACAGTCGTGTTATTAGCTTTAAAAAACACCAGACGCTGAAGCTCTCCACTTAGAGTTGCTGAAAAGCGCGGGTTAATTAAATACCTCACACCTACTTCTAATCCACCCATCAGTTCATTTTTTTCTGAGTTTGTTGCCGAGTCTGCCATCGTCACTTTATAAAGTTGGGCCGTAGAAAAAAGAACGTACTTAAGATTAAGAAGTCTCGAGTAGGCCCCTTTTAACTTCAAGGTATCACTATCAATGGTTTGATCGACATTAGATGCGGATAATTTATATTTTGCGATTACATAGCCCAGACTTACGGATGCAGTCTGATTAACTAAATCTTCTGCGCGAGCATTTGCTTGGAAGAGCGCCAAGGCACCAATAATTGCAACATAAGTATGAATAGATTTAATAAACATAATTCATTATGCATTGAGACTTTGTTAATTTAAAGGATTTTTTGATTAGGGATGAAGGTCGGACAAGTAACAAAATGGTGGGAGTTGAGGGGCTCGAACCCCCGGCATCTACCTTGTAAGGGTAGCGCTCTACCAGCTGAGCTAAACTCCCATTTCCATACTTGAATGGTGTCAAAGATAGTCAAAGCCCTAAGATATGTCAATTCTAAAAATCAGCATTTTGAAAAAAAATTTAAACAATGAATATTATTTTCAGTCTCTTATGAGGGCACCTTGAGGGAATTGTGTAATTAATTCCCGATCCCCTAAGCTTTCGGCCCGTGAGCTTGTCGCATTATTTTTTCTACGATAAATCACAAAAAAACAAATCTAATAAAAACCAAGATTAATTTCACGAGGGGAATTTTAATGAAATCATTATTACTTGCTATGACTTTTGCTCTATCTGCTTCTGCAATGGCAGCAACTCCAGCTACTACTGCGGTAACGGCACTACTTGCTAACGGTGAATACTACGGAACTAACGGGACTGAAAAATGTTCAGTTAAAGTTGTAACAGCTTCAGACGCTGTTTCAGTTTTCATCACAACTAAGAAAAACTCAGTTGGATTTACAGTTGTAGATTCATCTTCAAACTATTCAGTTAATGAAGTGACAGGTGAAGTATCAGCTACTCAAAAATTAACTGCACCTCACTATCTTCAAGGTGCTGCTAAGGTTCTTAACATGACAACGAATGATAACGATGAAGTTGAAGTTTACATTTCAACAATCGCTACAAACCACAGAGGCGATGATTTAAGTTCATACGCTACTTGTAATGTTGCTAAGTAATTTTTAAATTTGAATGCCGGGTAATTAGTTATCCGGCATTCACTATTTTTTCTAAGGCATCTACTGCATCTTTATAAATTAGTTTACTGTATTTAACTTTTAACTCATTTACTATCACGCCTATCTGCTCTTGTGCTAAATTCTCATCCGCTGACTTATCCCAAGCATTTATGAAATTTGTGACAAAATCCTCAACCACCATAAAAACCATATTTAACGGTGAAATACTTAAACTAAGATTATCCGCAAACATTTTGCCACTCTTCATTCCATGGTGTTCTCGAATCAGCGAAATCAGCTCTTCTGGAGAATTGATCATCGACTCCAACTTGAGCGCTGCCCGATGAGAGTGCTCTAGCACTATAATCATTTCCTCTTCGGATAACTGTCCACGTTCTTTTTCGAAATTATGATGAAGCTTTAGCAGGCGTTCATTTTGAAGAGTCATGTCATGAAATAAACATAGATAGAGCATTTTAATTTCGATTCTTTCAATCCTGAAGACAAAATGCTTAGAGCACTGAAGCATTAACAAACAAGTCATATAACTATGTCTGTAACCATAAAACAGTTTTTTATTAATGGGGTTACTTATAAAGTTATTCAAGGATTCCGGATCGACGATTGCCTGCTTCCATGAACTAATAAGTTGTTTTACAACTATAGAAATCGACTTATCTATTGTTTCATTTTTAAAAAGATCCATAATGATTTCAAAACAATCAGAGTTGAGATGCATCTTTTTTTCAGTTGTTATATTTTCTTGATGAAACTTATTCATTAAATTTTCATGCAAAAATAAAGAAGCCTCTTCAAAGTTTTTATCCATGACGAAAAATTCTTTACCTGTTCGAAGCATCAGCCTTTCCATCTCATTTTCTGATAATGTCGCCCCTGCTGAAATTTTTAAGAGGTACTCAAACCCGCTATTCTTTTTTATTCTGCTATAAACATTGAAAGGAAATTTTACTTGATGTAATTCTTTAAAATAGAGCCTGTTAATAGCAGAGTATGTTATCGCTGCCGGGGCTTCACCAACTAAGGTGCGCAACTTAACATCGCCCTGCTCTTCTACTTCGTCCTTTATACCTAAAATCTCTTTTAGTGAATTAATGATCTTTCTTGGACTTGATGGATACTTAATTGACCTGGCCTGTGGGTAAGGTGTTCTCACATTTCCTAATACCAGGACATCGATGGCCTTTTTGGATTCTTCGTAATTTTTAATCAGGTTTTCAAAAATTTTAGTGGAGAAACTTTCAGTACAGATAACGATATCTATTTCAGAAAATATTTCTAACATGGTTAGAGTGTCTAAAAGATCGTAGCGTACGATAACTTCGAATCCAAAACTTTCAGAAAGGTAGGATTGAATTTCATTGGCGAGTAGCTGATTGTCATTGAATGCAATTAATACTTGAGTCATACCTTATCGTAACATGAAGTATGTATCACAAACTAAAAGGGCCTCCCAAAGGAGGCCCGATTATTAAAAAAGTGTTTCAGAAAATTTTAGTTAGCGACTTCCATTCCTCTTGCACCTTCCACAACCGTAAGGTTCGGAGTAACTGCTTGAAGGAACTTTTCTGGGTTCGTAAGATCTAGAGCAACTTTTAATACTTGGTCTACATGGTCACATGGAAAAATTTCCAGTCCTGATTGAATCTCTTCAGGAATATCAGCTAAATCTTTTACGTTTCTAGCTGGAATGATAACCGTTTTAACTCCTGCGTGTTTAGCAGCAAGAAGTTTTTCTTTTAGACCACCGATTGGAAGTACTCTACCTCTAATTGTCACCTCTCCAGTCATTGCTACGTCCTGACGAACTGCAATTCCCGTGATCGCTGATGTTAGAGCTGTAACCATTGTCACACCCGCTGAAGGTCCGTCTTTTGGAGTCGCTCCTTCTGGTACGTGAATATGGATATCGTTCTTTGTATACCATTCAGCACTGATTCCAAGTTTTGGAGAGATTGCTCTCACGTAAGAAAGAGCTGCTTTCGCCGACTCTTGCATTACTTCACCTAACTTACCAGTGATTTGGATTTTTCCATTTCCTTCTACAGTTACTACTTCAATGTGAAGAAGTTCACCACCAACTGACGTCCATGCTAATCCGTTTACCAGACCAACTTGAGCTCCGCTTTCGATATCTGTCTGGTCGAAACGACGAGGTCCAAGATATTTAGCAAGTTGTTTTGAAGTTACATTGAATTTTTTCCCAGCTGGTACTTCTTTCGTTACAACTTCAGTAGCGATTTTTCTTACTACAGTGTTAAGCAATCTTTCGAACTCACGAACACCAGCTTCTTTTGACCATCCACGGATGACATCAGTCATACATGAATCACCAATTTGTACTTCGTGCTCTGTTAATCCGTTAGCTGCTACTGCTTTTTTCAGTAAGTAACGTTTCCCAATTTCTAGTTTCTCTTGTGGAGTGTAACCAGATAAATGGATGATTTCCATACGGTCTCTTAGTGGACCTGGGATTTTTCCTAAATCGTTAGCTGTCATTACGAACATAACTTTCGAAAGATCGTATTCAACTTCGATATAGTGATCAGCAAAGTTTTTGTTTTGCTCAGGATCTAATACTTCAAGCATTGCTGCTGAAGGATCGCCACGCATATCAGATGACATTTTATCGATCTCATCTAATAGGATAAGTGGATTAGATGTTCCGGCCTTTTTCATGGCCATCATGATCTTACCTGGCATTGCTCCTACGTAAGTTCTTCTGTGTCCGCGGATTTCAGATTCATCACGTACTCCACCAAGGGCGATACGTTGGAATGATCTTCCTAGAGATTCAGCAAGAGACTTAGCGATAGATGTCTTACCAACACCTGGAGGTCCTGATAGACATAGAATAGTTCCTTTTCCTTCACCTTTTAGAAGTGAACGAACAGCAAGATATTCTGTGATTCTTTCTTTTACATCTTTCATTCCGTAATGGTGGTCATCAAGAATTTCTTTTGCACGAGCAACAGAGTTGTTATCTGTAGTGTACTCATCCCACGGAAGTGAAAGCATCCAATCAACGTAGTTTCTAACAACAGCTGATTCAGCTGACATTGGAGACATTGATTTAAGTTTTTTAATTTCTTTCGCAGTTTTCTCACGAGCTTCTTCTGGCATTTTCTTAGCAGCAAGCTTTTCTTCCATTTCCTGGATATCAGTCTTACCGTCGTCTTTTTGCCCAAGCTCTTTTTGAATAGCGTTCATTTGCTCATTCAAATAGTATTCTTTCTGCGACTTTTCCATCTGAGTTTTTACTCTCGTACGGATACGTCTTTCAACGTTGATGATTTCGATTTCACCTTGCATTTTTTCAAGTAGAAGTTCTAAACGTCTTCCTACTTCAACTGCTTCAAGGATTTCTTGTTTCTCAGAAATTTTCATAGTTAAGTGAGCAACCATGATATCTGCTAAGCGAGAAGGATCCGTAATCGAAGAAATGCTCATCAAAAGCTCAGGCGGAATTCTCTTATTTAGCTTCACATACTGTTCAAAGATTCCTTTGATGCTTCTGATGGTAGCTTCAAGAGTAACTGGGTCCTTCGTTTCTGAAACGCATTTCTCGACTTCCGCGAAATAGCCTTCGCTACCCGATTCAAAAGTTTTGATTTTTGCGCGGTACTTTCCTTCGATCAATACTTTTACAGTATTGTCTGGAAGACGAAGCATCTGAATGATGTTGACTACAACACCTGTTTCATAGATATCTTCGCGGTCCGGATTTAGAACGCTGGCGTCTTTTTGTGTGACTAGAAAAATTTCATTGTTGTTTCTTTGTGCTTCTTCTAAAGCAGAGATTGATTTTTCTCTCCCCACGAATAGAGGTACTACCATGTGTGGAAAAATGATCATGTCCCTAAGTGGTAATAATGGGAACTTTTTAGACTCTGAAAAACCTTGAGACATAGTACCTCCTGCACTATTTGTTACCTCCTCCCTATCCCTAGGCTCACTTCCTGATTTCCTTTTGGGATATGGAGGGTCTAATAAAATGATGACATATAAATCGTTCCTTTTGCAAAATAAAAGAAATGGTATAAATTGCTTTTTTTCGACAATAAAACAAATTGAATATGACTAGTTTTTATAGTGTATTAAAACCATCTACACGCTAACTAAATGTATTTCCTGAATTTGTTTGTAGGGGCAGATTGTAAGGAAGTGTAAGTTGAATAAAAACCAGTCGTATAGGTGCAAAAATGCACCTATATCCGACTGAATTTAACTGTGAATTTTTTAGCCTACTTTACCCTCGACGGTGTTCTTCAGGTCTTCTACAAGCCCATTTAACTTGCGAGACTGCCCGGAAAGCTCTTCTGCAGAGAAGGCCATCTGTCTTGAAGAGTCCGCATTCATTTGTGTGGCCTGATCTAATTGTCCCATTGCCTTTGAAATTTCGATAATCCCTTTACTCTGCTCCTCTGAAGCAACAGTGATATCAGAGACCATCGTATCGACTTCTTGAACGTGCCCTACGATATCATCGAGAACATCATTGCATCGTTTTGCGACAGTGATTCCCATCTCAACTTTTTTCTTTCCTTCGACCATCAATGCTCCCACTTCTGACTTAGTAGTGTTAACAATTGACACAACTTTTGTTGTACTCTCTCCAAGCATTGTAGCAATTTCCTGAGCAGCAGTTCCACTCATAGTTGCCAGATTTCCAATCTCTTCAGCTACCACCGAAAATCCTTTTCCATGTTCTCCCGCACGTGCTGCTTCTACTGAAGCATTGAATGAAAGAAGCTTAGTTTGAAAAACGATTTCGTTAATGACTTTAGTCTTATTAGAAATTTCATGAATAACTTTGATGATCTCTTCAATATTAGAGTTACTATGCTCAACCGACGTCATCATGTTTTGGTTTGACTGGTGGATATCTTCGATGGCCGTAATCATTTGTTCAACTGATTGCTTTCCAAGATTGGCCGCATCAGCACTTTTCTTAGAAACAATATTCGATTGAAAAGCATTTTCCTGGTTCTTTTTTACCATTGCCGAGAGCTCTTCTGTAGAAGCTGTTGTCTCTTGAATTGCAGCGGCCTGCTCGTTTACGCTTGAAGAAAGCTCTTCGCTTGAATGGGCGATACTATCTGACGCTTTCGACACCGTTTCTGATCCTTCTGATAAACTAATGGCCAGATTGCGAAGCTGAGTTGTAAGACCAGTTGAAATAAAGTAGGCAATAAAACTTCCAAAGATAATTCCAAGGGCCACTGTAACCATCGTGATCTTATCTGCCATGGCCGATGTCTCTTCTGCTTTTGCTGACCAGATTTCTGATTGCTGAATTTGAAAATTTGTTAATTTATCAAGTGCTGCGAAAAAAGAGTCTCGAGATGTCTTTAAATCATGTCTATACATATTTCCAAACTTTATCTGATCCTCTTCTTTCTTAGATTTTGCATATTGAGGCATCTCTTTAAACAATGGTTGCATCGCCTGCCAGTTATCATTCACATTCTTATAAAGCTCTGCTTCACCTTCTACAAAAGGTACTGCTTCATATTTAACACGGGCCTTTTCATAAATTTCCAATTGCTCAGCAATGGCCTTATCAATTCTTTCAAAATCCTTTTCTTCATTTCCTCTTATAGTGTATTGAAGCATTCTTCTTAAAGTTTCACGCGAACCTGAATCAAGGTTTTTTAGTGAAATCGAGTTTTGAAGGTTTATCTTCGTTACATGCTCATACTCAGATGAAGTCTTTTTCAACATCTGAATATTCACTCCACCGATAAAAAGAAGTAATAAAATTAAGCATCCAAAAGAAGCTCTCAATTTGAAGTTCAAACTTTTGTTTTTAAACATAATATCCCCTGTATGTTCTCTGTACTTAATCATTATCGGTTAAGGGTCATAGTGAAAAAATTAATTGAAACTTAATTTTTGACAAATTCAGTTTAGAATAAAACTGCCTCTCAAAGTGGCCTTTTTATAGGAAGAAAAAATTATTTTTTTGATTTTTTTACTAGTGGTGCACAACTGTCAAGTTTCCTTCATAAACTCATTCATAAATGAGTATGCTTTAAAAAAAAACATTTTAAATTTATGACCATTTTTTGAGTTTTAATTAGAATCTCATTAACTTGGCTTCAGTTGCTGTTTTCTATCGTTTGTAAGTGTGTGGGCCCTTTTTAGCTGCTTATTGGCCATCTTAGACCATTTTATCGCTGTCAGATCGTTTGTGGCCTTTAAGGGCATATTTAATGCTTTTAATTCATGTTAACTAGATCGCGACTCAAAAAAAAAGGCCCCCCGAAGGTGGCCTCTTTGAAATCATTTTAATTTTTGTAAACTTAAGCTGATTCGATGTTTTTCTTCGGAGCTACTGTCGCTGTTCCCGATGTTACAGCTGGAGTTTTTCTTGGCCCTTCAACAACTTTCGGAGTTCCTCTACCAGTTACTGATTCAACAGTAATGATAACCTTACAAACCTTTTCGTTTGCTGGAACATCGTACATAACATCTAACATAGACTGCTCTAAAATCGCTCTTAAACCACGTGCTCCGGTCTTTCTATCAAGTGCCTGGCGAGCTACTTCTTTAAGTGCTGCTGGTTCGAACTCTAGTTCAATCCCTTCGTACTCAAAAAGTTTTGCGTATTGTTTTGTAAGAGCATTTTTTGGCTCAGTTAAAATTGAAACAAGAGCGGCTTCATCTAGTTCAGTAAGCATAGCGTTTACTGGAAGACGTCCGATGAACTCTGGAATTAAACCGAATCTTGAAAGATCCTCAGGCTCGATCCCACCAAGTTTTTCAATCACAGATTGCTCTGCTTCTGATTTCTCAGCGATTAATCCCATTGGTCTTTTCGTCATACGTTTTTCGATGATCTTATCCAGACCTACGAAAGCTCCCGCACAGATGAAAAGGATATTTTTTGTATCAACTTGAATGAATTCTTGTTGAGGATGCTTACGTCCACCTTTTGGCGGAACAGAAGCAATCGTTCCTTCTACGATTTTTAGAAGTGCCTGCTGAACACCTTCACCTGAAACGTCACGAGTGATCGATGGGTTTTCAGATTTACGAGCGATCTTATCGATCTCATCGATGTACACGATTCCGCGTTGAGCACGCTCAACATCGAAGTCACAGTTTTGTAAAAGGTTAAGGATGATGTTCTCAACGTCTTCCCCTACGTACCCTGCTTCAGTTAATGAAGTAGCGTCAGCGATAGCGAAAGGAACGTTTAGGAATTTTGCAAGTGACTGAGCGATCAACGTCTTACCAGAACCTGTTGGCCCCGCTAGAAGAATGTTTGATTTCGCCAGTTCAACTGCATCACCTTTACGTGAGTCACCAGTCTTGTGAGCAATTCTCTTATAGTGGTTGTGAACCGCTACTGAGATGATTTTTTTAGCTCTGTCCTGACCGATAACATAGTTATCCAAGTGAGCTTTAATCTCATGAGGTTTAGGAACATTATCAACTACTGCTTTTGCACTACTTTTTTGAGAGTCCTCAAAAATGATGTCATTACATAGTTCGATACATTCATCACAAATATAACATCCTGGACCTGCGATCAGCTTTTTAACTTCTTTTTGTGATTTCCCACAGAAGTTACAGTGAAGAGCACTTCCGAAATTTGCTTTTTCTTTTGTCATTTTAATTTTCCTTATACTCGCGAAACACAACTGACCTATTTATATTTTCTCAATTACTTTTTAATTTTTCTTTCTGATTTATCAATAACAACGTCGATCAACCCAAGTTCAATTGCTTTGTATGGGCTAAGGTAGTTGTCACGGTCAGTTTCTTTTTCAATTCTATCCATTGTCATTCCTGATGAAGAGTGACGAACGTAGATACCATTTAATTGCTTCTTTAGATCTTGGATTTCATTTGCTTGAATCTGGATGTCAGAAGCCTGTCCGCGTGCTCCACCTAATGGCTGGTGAATCATAATGCGCGAATGTGGCATTGAATGTCTGAATCCTGCTGCTCCTGCAGTTAAAAGTAAAGACCCCATACTAGCGGCCATACCTACGCAGTACGTATAAACCGGGCATGAAATGTGTTGCATAATATCGTAAATCCCAAGACCAGCGTAAACCGATCCCCCTGGGCTATTGATATAAAAGTGAATTGGCGCTTCTGAATCAGACTGTTCTAGAAAAAGCATCTGAGCAATCAGAAGGTTAGCTACTGTATCGTTAACTTCTGTTCCCAAAAACACGATTCTATCCAGAAGAAGTCTTGAATAAATATCGTATTGTCTCTCCCCTCTCGCAGTTTGTTCAATAACAATTGGATTAGGAATATAGGCTTTTGGATCCATTTTTTTCTCCACGGAAACGGTTAATTCGTTTTTTATTACATTTCGTTAATTTATCGGCACAGGACTCTAAGATCTTTAGATATAAAGCTTACTCTTTTAACAAAAAAGGACAAGGTATAAGTACCTAGTTTCTCAGGTTTTTATGGACATTTAGAGGAAGTTCTAGCAATTGCGAACCTACCTTTCCCTAGTTATATTTTATCGAGTTTAATGAATGCAAGGCCTGATCAAAGCACTCAAACTTGCATCTGACCTGATTCATTCCTCACCTTTTTGGTCAAAAACCAACTTTTGAAGACACACAATCAAAGTTTAGAGAAAGGAATTCTTAATTAGAAAGTAAATTCTTCATAGGGAAAAATGGTTTTCTACAATATTTCTCTTAGCTACCTTGAACTTATCTTGTAATTTCTTCAGTCCCCGAAATTAAAATTGAAAAGTCGTCCTGGGTGGTGGATAAGGACTGACAAATCTTTGGGGGATGGGAACAAATGAATATCGACGGGGAAAATCTAGTCAGACTAGATCAGTGGAAAAACCAAAAGAGAGAAGGAAACTTCTCTGATTACCTTAAAGTTTTAAGTTTCAATGATCTTATTAACGAATCAGACAGCCTGATGGATCAGTTGAAGCGCAGTGAAGAAGTGGAAGACCTGTTTTCTAAAACGAGAGTCATGATGAATGAGTTCACGTTACGTTTGGAAAAAGAATCAAGACACCTGGCAGACTCGGTTAAGGATCTAAAGAAATCTATCGAAGACAAGCTTCACTAAGAAGTGGCAACTCTCTTCCTCTGACCATTAGAGGAAGAGAATTTCTAATCAATCACTCACCTATTTCAATTCAATTTTAAAAGCACTCTGAAAAGCCATTACTAGCTCTATATCGGCCTGCAATTGATGGGCGCGACTGTATTATCACGAGGGCCACAAAGGCCCTCTAAACCGATTTAAAACAGAAATTTTGTTTTAATCAGATTCAATTCAAAGCTGAATGAATTTCCAACTCCATCACGTTTTGGAAGACTATTCACTTGAACATCGCCACTAAATCTTCTGTATTCAAACTCCATCCCTGTACCAATTTGCAGCTTGGGATTGATTTTGAACATAATATCTAAAGCAGGATTAAAGACAAATGAAACGCCTTTAACCGTCACGCCACCGCCTGATGTATCTTCATAAAAACCACCAATCTTATTCCATTGTTCAACAGAAATAGAATCGTCATTGCTTAATTGAAATGAAGCATAGAAATAGGATCCGACTTCCACTGAATTAGCTGAACCTGTTCCAGTCGTCGCTCCAAAACGTTTAATTTTTGCATCATAATCGTAGCTGCTTAAAACCATTCCTCCACCAAGTTTGTGTTCTCCAAGTTTTGCATAAATAGTAAGATCCGAAGAGTCTTCTCCATCAGAAATGAGAACCTCTGCAAAGCTCCCCCATCCCTGATTTTCAAATCCAAATTTAAAATCGAGAGGCACTAAGCGGGCCTTAAAATCATTTGTATCAAACTCCAGTGCACGATTTCCATCTTCCATATAATTGGATTGAAAATCCAGTGTTGAAATTTTTAAGCTTAGTGGATTAAGCTCTACGAAAAATTGCGATGTTGATATTTCTGTATAAATTTTTTGTACTTTAGCTTTTATTTGAGAAGGTGCGTACACCGGCACTTCAACTTCCAAAGCTTGAGGAGTTACCGTTCTATCTCCTGATGCTGGAGCGTAAAATACAGCAGGAGCAACGGCCTGATTTTGAGGAACAGGAGGAGGTCCTGGTAGAACTACTGGAGCGGCCTGAGGTGCAGGCGTAATGATTGTTGTTGTCGTTGGAGCTGGTGTTGGATTCGCTACCGGCATTGCTGGCTGGTTATAAGTATCCTGAGCATAAGAAGAAGTTGCAAGAAGACATACTGTCGCAAGAGTGAGAGCTTTCATAAATATCAATCCTTGATATGAAAATGTATTGAACATAGTTTGAGCTATGAACTAATTTCGATCAAGGATAAAATATTCTTTTGTGAATATAAATAACTGAGTGTTTTTATTTTTTAAGGACAAGTGTTCATAGTTGCATAGCCTGCTCGAGTGCTGGATCCACCAAGCGTAGTAAAAGATCCTCCGGCCATTACTGTTGTACCTGACACCGTTATGTTATTTACATCTGTATTTGCATTTGGATTCCACGCCAGCGCATTACTACTATTAGTTATTGTACTAATCGCCGCTATATTATTTCTTGTGACTCCCGCTATAGTTGAAAAACCTCCACCGACATATACCGTTGTCCCACTAACTGCGAGACCCGTTACATACGAATTTACGTTGGGATTCCAAGCTGTCGCATTATTAGTATCAACAGTCGTATCGAGAGCAGCTAATCGGTTTCTTACTTGCCCACCAACTAATGTAAAATCTCCTCCGATATACAAGGTTGTTCCAGTGAGTGCCATCGTTTCAATATAATCAGCAGCGTCTGGATTCCAACTTGTCGCAACTCCCGTGGTTGTATCAAGAGCAGCAATTCTACTTCGAGCTGCCCCACCAATATTAGTAAACTGTCCACCTACATACAAAGTTGTACCGGACATTGCCAGTGTATAAATCTTATTATTAGAATTTGGATTCCAAGCTGTCGCGGCCCCAGTAGTCAAATCAATTGCAGCTATTCTATTTCGAGCTGCTCCACCAATATTTAAAAATTCTCCACCTGCATATATATTCGATCCAGACACCAAGAGTGTATAAACTAAACCATCTGAACCAGGATCCCACGATGTCATATTGCTTGTATTAATAGTTGTATCAAATGCACCGATGCGATTTCTTGCTGTTCCACCAATTTGTAAAAAATCTCCACCTACATACACATCGGAACCAGAGGCCGCTACGGCCCAGACAGTGTTGTTTGGATTTGGATTCCATGTTGTCGCATTATTTGTATCAACTGTTGTATCGAGCGCCGCTAGTCGGTTTCTTACTTTCCCACCGATGCTGAGAAACTGTCCTGCTGTATACAAAGTTGTGCCAGAAAGTGCTAAATTTTCAACGTAAGAACCTGCGTTTGGATTCCAAGCTGTCGCATTGGCAGTGTTAAGTGTTGTATTGATGGCCGCTATATAATTTCTTGCCTGTCCCCCAATACTTGTAAAAAATCCACCTGCAAATAAAGTTGTACCAGAAAGCAATAACGTATGTACTTCGCTATTAGGACTGGGATCAAAAGCAGTCGCGATACTAGTAGTAACTGTTGTATCGAGTGCGGCCAGATAATTTCTTGATTGCCCATCAATTGTGACAAAGTTCCCACCAGCATATAAGGTTGTGCCAGACATCGCTAAAGTACGTACAATGCCGCTTGCGTTTGGATTCCAAGCTGTCGCTGTCGTAACACCAGTATCCACTGTTGTATCAAGTGCCGCTATTCTATTTCTTACTACCGTGCTAGCTACCCTTGTAAAATCCCCACCGATATACAAAGTTGTGCCCGAAATTGCTAAACTATAAACATCACCATTTATATTTGGATTCCAACTTGTCGGAGTTCCCGTGGTTGCATCAAGTGCTGCTACTCTATTTCTACCTTGAGTCCCAATAACGATAAAGTCCCCGCCGGCATATAACGTACCTCCAGAAAGAGCTAAGGCCATAACTGTACCGTTAGTATTGGAGGCAAAATTATGTAAGCTGCCATCGCTATTGATGCGTGCGATTCCACGGCGAGTTGCTAGTCCAATCTTCGTAAAATTACCACCGATATACCAGCCACCTGCTCCATCAGGTATTACAACAGAGATCTTTCCATTAGTAACTGCAGGAAAAGCGATATTAACAACTCCAGAAGAATTAACAGTGGCCCCTTGGGTCGCCATATAATCGCCAACAGTTGTAAACATGCCACCAGCGTATAAGGTAGTTCCTGACATTTGCAATGACTGCACTAAACCATTTAGATTAGGATTAAAAGGTAGAACTGCTCCGGTAGCATCAATCGCGGCTAAATTATTTCGAGCAACACCTTGAACAGTTGTAAACTCACCACCAATATAAGTTGTTGTTCCATCAACTAACGTGGTTCTAACTTCACCAACTACTTTTACTGCCGGGCCATAAGTTACAGTGCAACTTGGAAGAGCGGTTCCTTTCCAGAATCCAATATTAACTCTTTGAGCGTAAAGATTTGTGCTTATCAAAATTAAAAAAATTGCAAAAAATTTTGCCATTTTTAAATCCTTTAATTCATGAAATATAAAAAACTAATCTAATTTTTTAAATGAATAAATTGTATGTGAACTTTGAAGCGTTCACAGATGTTTTATATAGTTTGAGTTATGAACTAATTGCAATCAAGAGAAAAATATTTATTTTACAACAGTATTCTTGAGTAATTAATTTTTAAGGGCAAGTATTCATTGTTGCAAATCCTGCGCGAGTACCAGAACCTCCGAGCGAAGTGAATATTCCTCCTGCTTGCAAAGTTGCCCCATTCACCGTTACGTTATTCATCTGTGCATTTGCATTGGGATCCCATGCTAGCGCATTACTAGTATTAATTGTTGTATTAAGAACCGCTAATCGATTTCTTGTGACTCCAGCTATGGTTGTAAACTTCCCAGCGACATATAATTTTGTACCATCCACTGCTACACCCATCACTAAATCATTTGCACCTGGATTCCAAGCTGTCGCATTACCTGTAGCAACTGTCGTATCCAGCGCTGCTATTTTACTTCTTGATTGACCACCGAGATATGTAAAATTTCCTCCGACATACATAGTTGTCCCAGAAAGTGCCATCGTTTCAACAAAATCATCTCCATATGGGTTCCAAGAAGTTGCATTATTATTTGCTGTATTCAGTGCTGCTATTTTACTTCTTGATTGCCCACCGATTACTGTAAATTCTCCACCGGCATACATAGTTGTCCCGGAAAGTACTAAAGAATAAATATACCAATCTGCACTTGGGTTCCATGAGGTTGCAGTGTTACTTCCTGTATTCAGAGCTCCAATGTAATTACGATTTGATCCTCCTAACTTCCAAAATCCTCCACCTGCATACAATGTTGTGCCGGACAAAGTGAGTGCATAGACAAAGCCATTTGCACCAGGATTCCAAGCTGTATAATTGGCCGTGGCAACTGTTGTATCAAACGCTGCAACGAAATTTCTTATTGTTCCACCGATGCTTGTAAAGTTTCCACCGACATATACATCTGTGCCAGACATTCCTATTGTAAAAGCGTCACCACCGGCATTTGGATTCCACGATGTCGCATTATTAGTATTAACAGTTGTATCAAGGGCCGCTAATCCACTTCTTGTTTGCCCACCGATTAATTTAAAACTTCCAGCGACATATAAAGTTGTACCAGACAGTCCTAAACCTTCGACGTAATCATATGCATCTGGATCCCAAGCTGTCGCATTAGAAGTTGTAGTATCAACGGCCGCGATATAATACCTTGACTGGCCTCCAATGCTATTGAAATATCCACCAACATATAAAGTTGTCCCAGAAATTAATATCGTCCTAACGGAATTGTTTGGACCTGGATTAAACGCAGTCGCATTCGCAGTGTTAATGGTTGTATCAACTGCCCCTAGACTATTTCTGGCTGCCCCGCCAAGTGTAGAAAATTTTCCACCGACATATAAAGTTGTACCCGAGAGTGCCATCGTCCATACGTCACTATTCGCACCAGGATTCCAAGCTGTCGCATTAGAAGTGTTAACTGTCATATCAAGTGCCGCGATATTAGTTCTTGATACTCCACCTGCCGTTGAAAATTTTCCACCGATATACAAAGTTGTACCGGAAACAATCATGGTATTAACGTAACCTGAACCACCTGTTGCACCTGGATTCCAAGCTGTCGCATTAGCAGTGTCCAGAGTTGTATCAATCGCAGCTATTCGAGTTCGTCCTACGCCGGCGATATTTGTAAAAATTCCACCTACATACAAAGTTGTTCCAGAAAGAGCTAGAGTATAAACATCATTATTAGCATTTGGATTAAAAGGATGAAGAGTTCCATCACTATTGATTCGAGCTATTCTATTGCGAGCAACACCTCCAACCTGAGTAAAATAGCCACCGATATACCAACCACCAGCTCCATCGGGAATAGCAGCTCCGACAAATCCATTCACTGATGGAAAAGCGGTATTAACAACTCCAGCAGCATTAATCTGAGTCCCCTGAGTATCAATCATATCATTTACCGCGGTAAAATATCCGCCAGCATATAACGTAGTTCCAGACATTGCTAATGCCTGTACTCTTTCGTTCACATTAGGATTAAAAGGTAATACAGCACCTGTAGAATCAATCGCTGCTAGATTTTTTCGAGCAACACCTTGAACAGTTGTAAAACTTCCACCGATATAAGTTGTTGTTCCATCAACTAACATGGTTCTAACTTCACCATTTACACTAACGGCTGGCCCATAAGTTACAGTACAACTAACTGTAGCAGCAGGTTTCCAAAAACCAATATTCACTCTTTGAGCGTAAAGATTAGTACTAATGAAAAATAAAAAAATTGAAATATATTTTAACATTTAAAATCCTGTTATCCATGAAACATAGACAACTGAACCAATTCTTTGTAATGAATAAATTGTATGTGTACTTGCTGTTCGAACAGCATTTGCTGGAATAAAACGATAAGAAACGGTTCCAGCATCATCACCTGTTGTTGTTGTACTAAAACTACATTGAGTCGTCGCTGTACTAGTGACGGCCAGAATATAACTACCACCATCACGAAGATTGGCGAAAGTTAGGTTTGCAGCACAACTATAACTAGTTGTTCCTGAGTTCCCATTGGCCCAATCGATGGCCCCTGTAGTCCCAGAAAAAGATTTTGATCTTATCTGTCCTTCAACGTTTAGTTTTGTATTTGTCACTGGAGTTGAACCGATACTGACGTTACCAGTTGAGCGATAAGCATCACTTCCACTCTTCGTCCACTGCCCATAAGCATCTACATATGTTTTTACATAATCAACGTTGGCCGCTTCATTAAGCGTTGCTCCAGTTGGAGTAGGAATATTTAAGAAGGCCGTGATCCCTACGATATTAAAACTTCCGGTAACTGTAGTAGAACCAGATTTAGAAACATAATCAGACTGAGTGTTTAGCATTTTTCCAAATGCAGCGAGAACAGTATCACCTGCTGCAATTGTTCCTGCTGTCGATGATAATCCAGTAAGAGTTGTTGCTCTTACATCAGTAGCAAAAGTTGCAAGCGATTTATCACCACGAAGATATTGTGCTGTCGTTCCTGCAGTGATTGCAGGTTCTTTTCCAGTTAATTGAGTTTGAATTGAGCTCGTTACTCCATCTAGATAACTATACTCAGTATTTGAAACGGCCCCACCACCAACTTTGGCAGCATCAAGCGCTGTGATTGTTGGGTTTGGATAAGTTCCGCTTAAGTCTCCACCTGCAGCTCCAGTCGGAGCACCACCACCACTTACTGTTGTCCAGCTTAATACACCAGAACCATTTGTCGTTAAAGCTTGTCCGGTAGTTCCATCTGAGTCTGGAAAAATAAGACTTCTATTTCCAGTTAATGTCGCAGCTGAAAGCTCTACGTAATTTGTAGCATTGGCACCATAGATACGAATTTTACTTACGTCTTGTGTAGTTGTTTTACTGATCGTAGCTTGTTTTGCAGCTAACTGAGTTTGAATTGAACTTGTCACTCCGTCTAAATAACTGAACTCTGCATTTGAAACGGCCCCACCACCAACCTTAGCAGCATCAAGTGCTGTGATTGTTGGGTTTGGATAAGTTCCACTTAAATCTCCACCGGCCGCTCCAGTTGGAGCTCCACCACCAGCGGCAGTGATCCATGAAGTGTTTCCACTTCCATCAGTTGATAAAACATATCCTGCTGTTCCAGCACTAGATGGTAATACTAAATTATAAGCAGCAGAAGTGGCATGACCTTTAATCGTCACGTAGTTTGATCCACCTTTAATTTTTAAATCATTATCAAGAGTCACAACTCCAGCAACTGTTCCACCAGCGGCCTTATCTAACTTTCCATCAGCATAAGTTTTGTTAACTGCCGAAGTCATTGTTAGAGGAACACTGTTAACAATAATATCCCCTGCACCTGATGCTGTAATAACATTAGTAAGAGTGATTGCACCAGATAAAGTATCCGGGCCATTTTTAATTAAATAATTTGATCCACCACTTGAAAGTGAATTAATTTGATTTTGAACTCTTCCAAATGCCTGCAACATTGTATCAGTCGCGGCCACTTGACCTGTTAACGTATTATCAAAACCAGTTAAGACAAGTCCTAGTGCTCTGGCATTTGTAAAATATAAATTTGTTCCTTCTGGAACTACTGTTGTATTTAAAGTAACGAAAGTTTTATCACCACGAAGATAAGTTGTCGTTGCAGCAGCTGTGATCGCTGGCTCTTTTGCAGTTAACTGAGTTTGAATTGAACTCGTTACTCCATCAAGATAACTGAACTCTGTATTTGAAACGGCACCACCACCAACTTTAGCAGCATCAAGTGCTGTGATCGTTGGGTTTGGATAAGTTCCGCTTAAGTCTCCACCAGCAGCTCCAGTTGGACCGCCACCTACAGTTGACCAACTTAAAGTACCTGAACCATTTGTAGATAAAACTTGTCCATTAGTTCCATCTGAATCTGGAAAAATAAGACTTCTGTTTCCTGTTAATGTCGCAGCTGTTAGCTCTACGTAATTTGTAGCGTTCGCGCCATAGATACGAATCTTACTTACATCTTGTGTAGTTGTTTTACTGATCGTAGCTTGTTTAGCATTTAATTGAGTTTGGATGTCAGAAGACACACCACTTAAATAACCTAACTTGGTAGTTGTTATAGTTGAGTCACTAAGAGCTCCTGACCCATCTGTTACAACAACAAAATTATTTCCACCTGTGTACGCTCCTGCTCCGGCATTATCAGTCACACAAGTTAAACTTGTTCCATCACCTTTTAAAACCTGGCCAGCAGAACAATTTGGCAGAGCGGCCTTGGCGAAAGCTGTAACCGACGGATCAGTTTCAGCAGATAGTTTTGCATTTAATTGAGTTTGAATTGAGCTCGTTACTCCATCAAGATAACTAAACTCTGTATTTGAAACGGCCCCACCACCAACTTTAGCAGCATCAAGTGCTGTGATTGTTGGGTTTGG